>CAYPWF010000053.1:0-25189 GCA_964414345.1 uncultured Desulfarculaceae bacterium | reverse complement strand
GTGAGGGGGGGATGGTGGGGCGGGCCATGAAGATTCAGGAGGTGATTTTGAGGGCCATGGACGGCAGGCTCAAGTGGTATCAGGCAGCTGGGGTCCTGGGGATCTTTGATCCTCAGATGCGCAAGCTGGAAGCTCCGCTGCGAGCGTCGGGGCTATGATGAGTTGATGGACAAAAGGCGCATGGGCTACCCTGTCACCTTGGGGGCTGGTGGGAGAACAAGAGCTTGGGCGCATAGGGTCGCGCAAGGCCCTCAGCATTCTGGAAGAGGCCAGCCCAGCTCTTCACACTCCGAGCCCTGGGGGTACCAGCTCAAAGAAGGTTGGGTCTTACAGGGCTAGTGCCCTTTTTAGCCAGCTATTCCAAAAGGTTACCCCCTTTTTACAGGATTATCTTGGAAAGTCGAGTTCAAGAGGGCCCGTACTTTTCGAGGAAAAGCTCAACCTCATCAAAGTCCTCCCAGCGTCTTTCCAGGAGTTCCCGAGGCCAGTCCCACCAAGCAGTGGCCATGAGTCTCTCAGCCACTTCTTTGCGAAAGCGGGACCTGATAGTCTTTGCAGGTACCCCGGCTACTATTTGGTAGGGAGCAACATTCTTTGTCACTACGCTTCCTGCTCCCACCACCGACCCTGTTGCGATCTTTACTCCGGGAAGCACAATCGCCCCATGTCCGATCCAAACATCGTGGCCCACCTCAACCGAGTTAGACCGCCTCCATTGGAAGAAGGACTCTTCGTCCAGGTCATCCAGTCGATACATGGTTCGACGGTAGGTAAGATGGTGGGTGGTGACCCTATCCATCGGATGATTCCCGGGATTAAGCCTTGTAAACGAGGCTATTGAGCAGAACTTGCCTACACTGGTGTATGCTAGGGATGAAAACTTCATTACGTAACTGTAGTCGCCCAAGGACGACTCCAGCATTTCTACCCCTTCGTCCACGAAACACCAATTCCCAAGATAGCTCTTGTTCAACCTGGCTCTTGGGTGTACAACCGGATCCTCGCCAAGGATCAATTGCTCCTCAAGCTCGGCTAGACCCAGCGCTTCTTCTTCCTCTGTCAAGCGCAGACGCATTGGGATTTACCCTCCCTGGAAGAAGACTCGAGAGCTTCAAGCAGTTGCCTCAATGCCGTCAAGGTTTCCCCCGTGAAGCGGTAATATCTGCTTCGCAGCTCGACTATCATGATCCCATCAAAAGGAGGAATGAGTCTGCCCAAGAGTTCCTTAAACGGAATCTCTCCCCAACCTATCGGCATGTGGGAGTCACCTCTGCCAAGTGGGATCTGGTGGGTCTGCTGTTTTTCGTGCGGGTACGCAGCGACACCGAAATTGTCATGAACATGGATATGCCTGACCCAAGGAGCCAATAGGCACGCCCCCTCAAAAGGATCAAAGCGGTGAAACCGTGAGGCCATCCAGAGATGTCCCAAATCAAGAGCGACCCCGACATTTTCCTTGCCTACAGCCAAAATCATTTCCTTCAGAAAATCGGTTCTCTCCCCGTAGCAATAGGGGCTGTAGTCCGGATAAGGTCTGGCATTTTCTATCCCAATAATCAAATCCGGAAACATCCCTGCCAATCGGTCAAGCCTCTCAACTTCCAAATCCCACATCCTTTTCTTTTCGATCCATTCCAGCTCGGCCTCAAGATGAATTACAGGGAAGCGTTCCTCTGGGATAAAACGTCCTGCATGGTAGACCACGACTTCGGCACTGATCAGACAAGCAAACTCCAAGGTAGCTTCTAATGCCGATTCATGTAAGGCTGATTCCTGCCGGTCCATAAGGTTTATGGGGTTCGGAGCATGCACGCTGTAACGAAATGGATAATCTCCTAAGATCCTTTTGACTTCACGAGCTAGGGGCTCCCTGAGTTTGCCGTTTAGGATCAAGTCCAAGCCATGGGGAGGTATCTCCACGGCCTGGGCTCCCAGTTGCTTAAATACCCGCAGATCCCGAACCAAACTTCTTAGATCCCCGTCCGTTCGCACTTCATCTATCTTGCACCCAAGAGATATCATTGTTATATGACCACCTTTCTGATCTGAGCTGAAACTAGATCCGTGACAGTGACAGCAAGGATGACCATTAACATCACTGCTGCCGTTTCGGCAAAATAAAAGCCTCGAATGACCTCCCACAGCACCATGCCTATCCCGCCAGCACCCACCATTCCCACAACAGAGGCCGAACGCACATTTGACTCGAAGCGGTACAAGGAATAGGACAGCCAAAGGGGAAGCACCTGAGGCAAGACTCCGTAAAGTATTTCCTCCAGTCGGCCCGCTCCCGTAGACCTTATGCCCTCCACCGGCCTTGGATCTATCGTCTCGACTGCCTCGGCGTATAGCTTTGCCAAAATGCCAGTTGTGTGCACAAAAAGGGCCAAAACCCCTGCAAACGGGCCCAAGCCCACCGAAACCACGAAAAGCATTGCGAAAACCATTTCGTTGATGGCCCTGGCCGCATCCATAAGCCGCCTAATGGGTTGGTAAATCCATGAGGGAACCATATTCTCCGCGCAAAGAAGCCCAAGAGGGATCGAGGCAACTACTGCCAGAAAAGTTCCTGTGACTGCTATTTGAAGAGTCACCACCATTTCCTTGAGATAGGTCCTCCACTCCGAGAAGTTCGGAGGGAGGAAATCCTTGGAAAACGTCCACATGTTTCCAGCATGCCTGAAGAGCTCTGTGAAGCGGACTTCAGATCCTCTCCAAGACCAAACTATGACCGCCGCCAGAAGAGCCCATGCCAGGACACGAAACAAAGAAGCCCGTTTTTCTCTCCAGGTAACAGCAGGGCTAGAGCTTTCAAAGGCATTGTATCCTTTCAAGACAGTGGATAATTTCAAGACTCACTCTCCCCCAGATTTAAAGGCCAGGACCCGGGTCTTCCAGCCCCTACCCCCGGGCCCGTTCGCCACAGCCTCAATTGGTTCTGCTAGTCTTCTCCACCTCGTTTTGCAGCTCCTTGAGTTTCCTATCCAACTCGGAGAGTCGAGCCTGTTTCTCGTTTGCAGCCAATTTCTCATCCCCCTCCAACTTCAGCTTCTCTCTAAACAGCGTTAGCTGTCGAATAGGTAGGAGTTGGCTGTCGTCCGATGCCTTAAAGGGAGCCCAACCCGAACTCATCCCGGCTAGAACCGCCCTCTGCCTTTCGGCCTCCGGACCTTCTACGCCATAAGAAAGAACGAACTCCTTGATTCTTTCCTTAAGCTCTTGGGGAAGGTCTTTTCTCCACACCAGAGGATCGCTGGGGATAAGAGGAGATTTCCATATCACTCTTAGCTGTTCATATTTCTCTGGTGCCCTTCTTTTCAGGATACTTAGGCTTTCGGTGTTATTTGTAGCCACATCCACTTGCTTAGTGGCCACTGCCAAAGCGTTTGCTTCATGATTCCCGGTCCTGACGGCTTTGAAGTGGGTCTTGGGATCGATGCGGTTCAAAGCGAATACGTAATAGCCGGGCACCAGAAAGCCGGAGGTGGAGTTGGGATCTCCATTTCCGAAGGTATACTTACCCGGGGAAGCTATTAAGTCTTCCAATGTCTTGATAGTGCTGTCTTTATGCACAATAAGGAGAGACCAGTATCCTGGGTTTCCGTCTAGGTCAACGGTCTGAGCAAATATTTCCCCTCCTGCTCTGTCCACCGCCTCCATCGCAGACTTGTTACCAAACCATGCAATGTGGACTTTCCCGAAACGCATGGCCTCGATAACCCCTGCATAATCCGATGCAAAGAAAGCATTCACCTTCATGCTTAGGGCCTTAGCCATGTCATCCAAGAAGGGTCTGAAACCCTTTTCCAAGGCTTGGGAGCTCTCTGTGGAAATGATCCCGAAGTTGAGTTCTGAAGGGCCGGCAGCATGGGCCTTGAAATCCGAGGCCAAAGCTGCTATCACAGCCACCACTGCAAGCCTAATAAATTGCCTTCTTACCATAATCTTTCTCCTCTCTTATGGATTCTTCTTGCCGGCATCTGGACTGCCGGGTGAGCATTAGGGTTTTCACGAACTCATGCACTGCTGACTTCATCACTAATCCATACCGGCCCATGCCGTGTGCAGATCCTCCTCATTGTCCTCCCATGCCCTTTGCTGCATCATGCCTCCCCCATGAATGAAGGCTCGCCCAACGGTTTCCTCATGTTGGGAGGAGACTTTCCCTTCATAAATCCTCCGGATTAAACAAGGGGTTACAGAACGAGTCAGACCGTCGTAGATCACTCGGCCCAACTGTAGTGCAATTACTCTCCTGCAGTATCTAAGAGCAAACTCCACTTGGTGAAGGGAGACCACAACGGTTATGCCATCCTCCTTATTGATGCGCAGCAACAGCTCCATAACTCTTGTGGCCGACTCTGGATCAAGGGAGGCAATGGGTTCATCCGCAAGAATTATCTCCGGGTCCTGCATAAGGGTCCTAGCAATGGCCACCCTCTGCTGTTGGCCCCCGGACAAGGTGGAGGCCCTTTGCCAGGCAAACTGAGCTAGGCCTACCCTCTCCAATGCCGCCATGGCACGCCTTTTCTCCTCTTTATCGAAGAGAAAGGTGAGGCTTCTCCAATCAGGAACACGTGCTAAGCTTCCCGTAAGCACATTGGTCATGACCGACAATCTGCCCACTAGGTTGAATTGCTGGAAGACCACACCAACCCTTGATCGAACGTCTCTAACATTGTTTGAAAGCCTGCCTTGTGACTGCACGGTCAATCCCATTGCCTCCACATGGCCTCCTTTTGGGTCAGACGTGACAAGACCCGAAAGATGGCGGATTAGAGTGGATTTCCCAGAGCCCGAGGGTCCCAAAAGAGCTACCATCTCACCTTTTCCTATGGTCAAACTGACATCATCCAAGGCCCGGATTCCCCTTGCGAAGGTCTTGTTCAAGCCCCGCACCTGTAGTGCCGGTTGCTCGCGCCGCGCGTAGCTTCCATCCTGCATGCCAAACCTCCCTCCTTTGTCATAGGTTGAGAAACATAAACTCGTCTTCCCGAGACCCATGTCTCCAAAACATGTGCCCAATCCTGGTTTAAATCCACAACCAGGAAATCCGCCGGCCCTCCCTCTATGAGCCTGCCAGTCCCGTGTGAATCCTTCAGGAGCTTTGCCGGGCCGGAGGTAACCAACTTCATAGCTTTTTCCAAGCACAATTTATCCCTACGGTGGGCAAGTAGGGCCCCTTGGATCAAGCACTCGGGGTAGTAGTCGCTCATGAGCCCGTCACAGACTCCAGCCCTGAGGGCTTCGGAAGCGCGCAAGTGCCCGTTTGAAGACCGATCTCTCACCATATTGGGTGCCCCCATGAAAATCATCATGTCCAGGAATCTGGCCTCGAGGGCAGCTTCCAAGGTCACGGGAAACTCGCTGGCCGTAACTCCCAGGGATTTAACGAACTTGACTTTTTCTGATGTGTCGTCATCGTGGCTCAGGACGGGGATATGAACTTGCTTGGCTGCTTCGAACAGAGTCTCCAACCTTCTTAGCCCTTCCTCCCTCTTCAAATTCTTTCTCTCGGTAATCTTTAACACCTCCTCTCTGGTGACCTTGAAGGTCCCGGTCGCATAACGAAGGTAAGATTCCAAATCCCGGAATTGGCCTTGACCAGGGGTATGATCCATAATTGACACCACATCGATAATTGCTTTGGAAATTAGATCTATAACTAGAGACAAGCCTTCTACATTTGTTATCTCATATCTAAGGTGTATTTTATGACGAATTTTGCCTTTGTTATGTCTATCAAACGAATTTATAAGCTTGACAAGTTTTTTTGCCGACTCACATGATCTAAGCCCAAATTCACTATCTGCAAAGCTAACACCATGACAAAATGTTGTTATTCCACAGCTTGCCAATCGAATATCTAGATTTATTAATGAGAAATTATGGTCAAATCTAACACCCGGCCTCATTTCGATCCATTTCTCTAAAGCATCTGAATGAAGGTCCACCAAACCGGGGCAAATCAATTTTCCTTTTGCATTGTACCATCTGATCCTAAGTGGGGGCCGGTTCCCTTCACCCAGCTCACAGACCAGGCCCCTCTCAAGGGTCATCCAGCCCTTTTCCATCCAGCGTTCCCCATCGAAGATTGGACCTCCATAGAGTCCCAAAACATTGCTCATTAACACTACCTCCATACGCCTTGGCCATAGGAACGAGGTGGACATAGCCCCTCATACGGCTTTTCCTCAGCGCTTTTGGGAACCAAAGGAACGACCCGTGTCACCAAAGGCTCGATAAGGCCCTTATCGTGGAAAACGGCCAGGACTGTTGTGTTTTCCTTTTTCATATCCTCGAGCACCTCAATTACCGACTCTATGGCCTTGGCATCTAGGCTTGCCGTAGGCTCGTCCATTAGCAGCAGTTTTGGCTTGGAAATGAAAGCTCTAGCCAGGTTTACGCGTTGGCGTTCCCCCCCGGAAAAGGTCATGGGATAAGCTTTCCATAGCTTTTCAGGCACCCTTAATCTCCTGAGCATTTCCCTGGCTTCCCCCACTGCTTGGTCTACAGGTCGGCCCTGCAAGACACAGGGGGCTGCCACTACAAACTCCGCAGGTACTCTCGGGGGGCAATGGAGAAACTGGGTGACGTATGAGATCTCGTCTCGGCGCAGTTCCAAGACGTTTCTTTCCTCGCAACGGGCCAGGTTGACCCATCGGCCCTCCCGGGTAAGGTACAAAATCTCCCCACTGCTGGGTTTGTAGGTTCTAAAAATGCACTGAAGGACAGTGCTCTTTCCAACCCCGCTTGGGCCGACCAATACCCCGAAGTCCCCTTCTTCAAGCTCGAAGGATAGCCCATTGAGGGCCTGCACTTTGAGGCTGGCTAGAAGATGCATGGTAAATGTCTTCTTAAGGTTCCTGACTAGCAGTATTTTTTTCTTGATTTTCATTTTTGGTGTCCTCATGTACTCACGAAAGGGCGCTAGCAACCAGCTGTTGGGTGTAAGGATGATGAGGATCTGCGAAAACTTGATCCGTAAGGCCCGACTCCACCACCCGTCCATGGCGCATGACCAGGATCCTCTGACTTAGAAGGCGCACTGCCGCCAGGTCATGACTCACTACCACAATGGGCAGACCAGTGTCCCATTGAATCCGTTTGATCAAATCCAAAACAGAAGCTTGGACGGAGACATCCAGACCTGAGGTGGGCTCATCCAGCAATAGAAGGGAAGGACTAGGGGCGAGTGCCCTGGCTATTTGAACACGCTGTTGCATGCCCCCAGAGAAGTAACGGACCGGTTCGTCCAGCCTGGAAACAGGCAGCTCAACTTGGCTAAACAACTCCACTATCCTTGCCCGGATAGGACTAAAACGGGGGCGGAGACCTTGAAGCAGCAGGGGTTCCGCCACGTTGGCCCCAGCACTGAGCTCCATGCGAAGCCCCAAATGGGGTGATTGATAAACAATGCCTAACAGTCTGTTGCGAATAGCTCTCTTTTGTTGGTCAGAACACTGGAAAAGATCGATCCTTCCCAACCCGACTTCCCTGTGATACATGGAGCCGAATGTGGGCACCTCGTCCAGGTGCATACATTTGAGGAGGCTGGATTTGCCCGACCCTGACTCACCCACTATGCCCAGAACTTCTCCCTCGTACAGTTGAAAGCTGATACCATGGCACGCAACTACAGTGGAACACCTATCACACACGTTATTACCTTGCTCGGGGCCGGTAGCTTCGATACACTGCGGACATCCGGGCCCAAAGAATTTGGAAAACCCTTGAACCTCCAGTATGGGGGGTGCTGTTGATTTCATAAGCTGATCCTCGCTTTCAATCCGGCTTGCATAGCTCTTTCCTCTTGACCAGAACAGGACTTCTCACAGGGGAACTGTTGGACCTTTTTTCAAAACAGTAGTCGGTGTCGGAGCAAACCCAACTGGAAGCAAAAGCATCTTCATTGGGAATCTCGTCGAGAAAAGACTCCTTTGAACCGCATAGCCGGCAGGCTTTGCCTGACTGGTTCTCAACACAAAAAGGCATGTCTTGAAATGCCAGGGGATCCACCTCAGTGTGGGGAGGAATCGCATAAATTCTTTTTTCCCTTCCCGCCCCGAAGAGCAAAAGAGCCGGGCTTTGATTTAGTTTGGGCACGTCCCACCTCGGAATTGGGGATGGATCCATGATGTAGCGTCCATTGACCAGGACCGGATATCTTGCACCCACGGTTACCCTTCCCCATCGCACGATTTCTTCGTACAACTTTACCCACATCAGGCCATAGTCCCCCTCGGCGTGCATCCGACAGGTGAGTTCTTCCTTGGGCTCCACTTCCCTCAGGGGTTCCGGGATTGGCACCTGAAAGACCAGAATCTGACCTTCCTGCAAGGGCGTATCAGGCACTCTGTGTCTGGTTTGAATGAGAGTGGCTTTACGGGTGTGTGTGGTGGTCTCGCACCCGGTGGTCATGGAGATAAAACGCCTCAGGTTGACTGCATTAATAGAATCATCACACCCTTGGTCTATTACCTTTAGAACATCCTCAGGGCCTACGATGGCAAGGGTGACTTGCAATCCGCCTGTGCCCCAGCCCCGAGCTATCGGGATTTCAGGGCTGGAATAAGGAACCTGGTGTCCTGGGATAGCGATGGCTTTGAGAATTTTCCTCCTGATCTCACGTTTTATAGATTCGTTCAAGTATGCAAAGTTATAGCCGATTCGGTTATTGTCAGATAGATATCTTCTTATACCACCTTCTTTGATAGAACTTATCTTTGCTATTACTCGCATCTTATCTCCCTTAACTGATTGAGATCCGCTTGAAATGTAACATAATGTGGCAATTTATAGTGGAGACAAAATCCCATTGCTTCAATACCATCTGTATGTAGAAGTACGAATTCCTGATCTTGAGCAGGATGTACTGCGACGTCTGATTGCATTATTCTGTCAAGTACCGCCATGCTGATTGCCTTTACTTCATTTTGTCCGAAGCAAAGGCCGTAACCCATCGTGAAAAAGGGTTTATTCTGTCCTTTTGCTTTTTCCATTCGACTTATAACCTCGCATTCAGTTACCTTTATCCAACCAATAGGACGGCCCTCAATGCATAGGGGAACTTCGCCCACCCTGAGCTCCCCAACGGCTGGGTGGATCTGGCCGTAACCGCGCATGCTTGAATAAGCCAGGGCTAGAAGGCCTCCTGTCTCTGCCCTTGCCAAACACTGAAGTCTCGCACTTCGGTTTGCCGGGAATGAGAGAGTCTCTAGGGTCACATCACACAGGCTTTGTTCTTTTGACAAAGGCGAGGTTAGAAGACCTCTTTCGCGAAGGATGTCAACTACCTTGGGGAAGCTCTCTGGGAGCGGCGTTCCAGAATCCACGAGTCCTTCGAGTGCCTTCTTGGCCTGAATCCGCGCCCGATCCAGGTCCTCAAAAAGGTCGAAGCGGATAAACCTAAGACCGTAGTCAGGAGTGGCCCCAAGTATTTGCCCCCCTGGAACATCTTTGAAAGCTGCGCTTATCCTCCGCTGCACCCTCATCTTTCTGGTATCTATGGGATCTGTATATCCTTGTCTGGGGATGGAAGAACGGAAGGCCCGAACCAAAAAGGCGGCTTCCAGAGGGTCACCAAGAGCCTGCTTCAAGGCGTATGCCGCCGCTTTGGGCCAGTAGAGCCCACCCTCACCCATTACTCTGTCCACACCGAGGGAAAACTGCTCCAGAATCTGGTCTGCTTCCAAGGGCCTACTTTGGTGGCCGAAAGTCTTGGCACCGAGCAAATCTTCTGCGTTAAGGATTGCTTTTTCTCCACCTCTAACAGCCACGTAAGCCATTTCAGTCTCTCCTGCAGTCGCACACTTTCAACGAGCAGGTACGGGGGACACCCAAAACTTCTCCTTCCCCGTCGAACAGGAAAGTGTCTATCCCCATTGGGTATTCGAAGCAAATGCCCTGCCTTGCAAAAGCCCAATCCAAGACGGTTCTTGACACCCTCAGCTTCAAACTGCCTGCAACCCCGGGGCCTTGGAACTCCAGAGAGCCTGCCTCTCCTTGGATCCCTTCCCCCACATAGAAAAACAAGGTGGCACCCTTTTCGGGGGTTAACAGACTCCCATGAGGCATGGTCGCCATTTCATGGGCGGTTGGGATCCTGTCAGCCAACACAAAATCGGCTTGGCCTGGATCCCTGAAAGGCACTTTCATATGGCTGGAGATCTCTGTGGCCCATCTTTCCCCATTCTCCTTCAACCCACCGATCGTCACCTGCTCGTCCAGCAAGCATTCGCAGGCTGCAAGCAGCCCCCATGGGACCTGGCAGGCCCGCTCCTTGTAAAGTCTCTCGAACTTGATTCTGTTTATGGTTCCAGGCCTGCTAATGGCTGAAAGCAAAGTCTTGTAGCAGCTCTGTGCACCCAAGACATCCGGGTTTAGTTCAAACATAGCCCGTCTCCCCCTATCACGTGGGTCTCATCGCTTCAAACCGGACCCTTGTGCTCCCGAGAGCTTTGGAGGCTTTCTGCGCCATTTCTGTTATCCTTGCCTTTTCCGCATCAAAGGATCTTCTCATCTTCTCCAGAATCGTGGGGGCCTCCGCCAGCGCTGCTTCAAGAACGGCTGTGGCCAAAGCACGAAGCGGCTCCTCCCCAAGGGACCTCCCCAGGAAACGATGTCCCTGGTAGAGCACCTCGCACTCTGTTAACAAGACTTCTCCGAGGCAAAACTTTTGATTTTCTAAAGATTCCTCGGCCACTGCCATACAAAGCATTTTTTTAGGGGGACCGGCCAGTTCAATTCCCTCCATTCTTGACTCCATTTCTTGTACCCAACCCTCTAGAGCATCTTTGGAAGCTTCTACAAAAAGCCATCTAAGCTCATCCTTTTCTTCCATAAACCTCTCCCTCTTTATTGGGTGATGCCCTTTAACACCTAATTGCTTTGATCCATCGCCTGTAAGCTTAAAGGTCTTATGTGACAGCATGGTGACCGGAACAAGTCATGTTGTTGAACATGAGGGCACTTGAGTTTACGTACACAAATAGCGATAGGCTGGATAGTATTTTTGGGGTTAAGTCCCGGTCTCTCTAAACAAGGGGCAGCTCCAATGCCTTTCTTCAAAAGAACTTGTCTTGGGGATAAAGGCGCTTGTTTGGTAGCCGCAGGAGTGGGATTGCCCCGCTGCCACAAAAAAAGGTGGCCGTGGCAGGGCCGGTTGTCCTTACCGAAGGTTAGCCCTTATACTTGGTGCCAGGCACTAAATGGTTAAGAAATGAACATGCCCGTCAATAAAAACAATAACTTAACTCCGTTGTAATATCAGGCACCGAAAAAAAGGGGAGGAAAAGTTTTTCCTCCCCGTCCCGGTTGTTTGTGGGTTTGAGGTTTCTCTCAGGTTTTCTTCTGCGGATCTTTCTGGTAGCCCAGGGCTTTCCAGTCCAGGCGGCCCTTAGGGCCATGGCAGTCGGTGCACCTAAGAGCCTGTTCCTTGGGCACCACCATGTGAGTCACTCGCCAGAACATGTCTGTCTCTATCCAGTCGTACTTACCGCTGTAAGGAAGACCTGCCGCTGCCATGCCGCTCTCCATGGCCTTGCCCCAGTCATAGTGCTTCCAGTAGCCCCCAAAAAGATGAGGCACACCCAGGAGCTTGTTGCCCACATCATAGGGCTGTTTCCCGCGCATCACTTTGAAAGGCCATATCTTGGCGTTTTTGTCTTCCTTGCTTCCCAGGGGCAGGTTCAAATGGAGCACCTTGGTGGGATCCGCTATGGGGTCTCCCAGGAGGTATCTTTCGGTGGAGCCGTTGAACCAAAGATAGGTGGGCACAACGTCTTTTGCCCATTTGAACTCACCTTTCATCTTGTCATAGAGCTTTTGGCCCCACTGATCCTTTGGGGGCTCTGCCACATCCTGGCCGGCCTTGGACCAGTCCCACCAGACCTTGGTGGGAAGGCTTCTGGCAAAGGAGGGAATGTGGCAGGTCTGGCAGGCCACCCTCTCGAAGTGCTTGTTGAGCACTGCGTTTTTGTGGGGAGATGGGGTGTGGCAGTCCGTACAGCCCAGGGTGGCCTCCCCCTTGGCCGAAACCGACAGGGCCAGCCCCGGGATCACGTGATCCTTGGCCTTGTGGCAGGAGGAGCAATTCATGTTCTTCCCGTCTACGCCCATGTGCACATCCATGGCCTTTGGAGGGGCAATCAAGGAGCTGTCCAGGTCCCCGTGCTTTATGTGGTCTCCGCCGCCTCCGAAGAAGTGGCAGGCCCCGCACGTGGCCCGGCTTGTTTTCCCTACGCTCTGGGCCACCTTCTCAAGATCCACCGAGGGGTCAGGCATGCCTGCTCCTGTTGGGGTCTTCTTGTAAGTGCCCGTGGTGTCGTGACATACCAGGCAGTCCACATTCTCCGCTTTGGAGAAGTCAAAGCCGGCATCCTTCCAGCCATAGCCGGCGTGGCAGCTGGTGCAGCGGGGCCAGTTACTGGGAAGCGCAATGCAGAAGTTGTTGATGGCGTTTTTCTTCCCCAGCTCCTTCTTGCCCTTTCCAGGGACCTCCTGGGTCCTGGACCATGTCCAGTGCACGGTGTTCATGAAGTCCTTGGCTTGCTTATCATGGCAGCCAAGACATGTGGCTGTGACCTCGGAGCCTCCTTTGAAAGGACCTTTTATCATGTCCTTGTGCCCGTGGGCCATAGCCTGGGCTCCCAGGCCGACGAAACCGGCCGCAATCCAGAAAAGAAGCCGTGTAGTTGCCATCTCACCCCTCCCCCCAAAGTCTTTCCATTGACTCCAACCCTGGTGCCACATTGTGGCTGTGATATATATCTGGAAACACCCGTGAAAGTCAACCCTTTTTTTTGCTCGGGAATGGGGAGCTGACAACCCATTTTTCCAGCTCCCGGGCCTCATTGCTCATTTGTTGCACCAACTGGGGGTCATTCAGGTGGGCAAGATTGATCCTTATATTTTCCAGGCAGCCTTTTAGTCCTGCCAAAGCCAGGTATTTGGAGCAGTTAAAGTCTGAGGAGGCATTGGGGTTGAACCGCTGCCCCAGAAGATCGCAGAGCTCAAGCACCCGGGAGCAGGCCCTAGCGTTTTTCAAGGGCACGCAGGCCGCCTTCTCCAAGGCTTCTTGAACGGCCTTATTACGTCTCACTCTGTCTTGTTCATCTTTTTTCGGCATGCGGTAAGCCGCCATCACTGAATCGAAGGCCGCCGCGTCTTCCAGGGCTCCTTGCATGAGCTCCCGGGCAAGACCCTGGGCCTCCTTCACAAGGGGCCTATAAAAGCTTTCGGGCTCCATGCCCGGCTTTCCGATGGAAAGCCTTCCCACCATGGCCAGAAGTGCTGCTGCCATAGCGCCCGCCAGGGCCGAGGCGGTTCCTCCCCCGGTGGAGTTGTCCTCGGGGTCAAGCACCCTGAGAAGAGCCTTTATGCCTTCCTGGAAAGGCCCGGGAAGGTGCTCCTTGGCGCTCATGCCACCTGCTCTCCCCTTTTATAGACCGCCTGGATGCAGGACTCAGCTCCAAGCCTGTAAGCCAGGACCGCCGGAGAATCCCCATCCAGCAACACAAAGTCGGCCTGCTTCCCCTGGTTTAGACTCCCAACCCTGGAGGCCATGCCTAAAGCATATGAAGCGTTTAATGTGGCTGCGGTAAGCGCTTCTTCCACAGAAAGCCCCATCCCCAAAACGGCCAGGGCAAAAACCAGTGGCATGCTCTCCAAATAGCAGGAGCCGGGGTTACAGTCAGTGGCCAAGGCCACCGGGACCCCCATCTTTATCATCTCCCTGGCTCTGGCATAAGGTTTCTTGAGGCTCAAGGCCGTGCCCGGAAGCAGCACTGCCACAACCCCCGCCCCTGCCATTGCCCTGAGCCCCTCCTGGGAAGCAGCCAGGAGGTGCTCGGCAGAGGCGGCCCCCAGCTCCGCAGCCAAAGCCGCTCCGCCCGTATCCTGCACCTCGTCCGCATGGATCTTGAGCCCCAATCCCAGTTGGGAGGCACGCCCCAGTATCCTTCTGCTTTCCTCCGCTGAGAAAACACCTTGTTCGCAAAAAACATCACAGAACCTGGCGATCCCTTGGCGTGAGACCTCTGGGAGCATCTCCTCCAGGAGCAACTCCAAATAACCCTTTGGATTCCCCCTGTATTCCTCGGGCACTGCATGAGCCCCGAGGAAAGTGGAGAGAACATCCAGGGGAGTCTCCATGGAGATCCTCTGGATCACTCTCAGCATCTTGAGCTCGGCCTTGGTCTCAAGCCCGTAGCCGCTCTTTATTTCCAGGGTGGTGGTCCCAAGCTCTAAGGCCCTCAAGGCTCTGGCCAGGCTTTCATCCAGAAGCTCCTCCTCAGTGGCCTTCCTGACCTCCCTTACCGTAGAGAGGATCCCACCCCCGCGAGCCAGAATCTCCAGGTAAGAGACCCCAGCGAGCCTCTCCTTGAACTCCCCCTCCCTGTTTCCCGAAAAACACATGTGGGTGTGAGGATCCACAAAACCGGGAATCAGACACATGCCCCCACAGTCCACCTCCTGGTGAATCTCCTCAGAGGCCGCCAGCTCCAGGATCTCCCTCTCCTCTCCCACTGCCTCTATGAGCCCGTCGGTCACGATGAGGCCAGCCTCGGGCCAAAATCGCACGGAGTTTTGCTGCTCCCGGCCTCGGGCAGGGCTACCCTCATCCCAAGGGCTGAAGATCCTGGCATTGCGAAAGAGCTTGCGGATCATTGCTTCGAGCCCTTTTCCCTCTCCTGCCCTAGAAGCCCCAGCAAAGCGATTTCAATAACCCTGGAGGGCTCCAGGTCATGCAACTGGAGATAATACGCCGCACTCTCCAAGAGTGCCGCTGTGGGCACAAGCCCCTGAATCTCGCAGCCCGCCACCTCCACGCCCCATCTCCTTGCCTCTGTGCGCACCATCTCCACAACCCTGTATATGGGGTTTTTCTCGAAGTCCACCAGGTTCATGGAGACCTGGACCATGCCCTGTTCGGCCAGATCCACCCCCATGGCCTTGACATGGGAGAGCCCTCCGCTTGAGGCCCTAACAGCCTTTGCTATCCTTTGGGCCATTCCCAGATTCCGGCTCCTTAGGTTCACATTCAAGGCTATGAGAAACTTCCTTGCCCCCACGGCCGTGGCCCCGGCCGTGGGGTGAATTCTGGGAGCCCCCACATCCGGCTGCCTTTCAGGCTTGGAGATCTCCTCCCGCAAGGCCTCGAACTGTCCCTTTCGCACGACTTCCAATCTTTTTCTCTCGGGCCTCAAGGCAGCTTCCTCGTAAAAATAGACCGGGACTCCCGTCTCTTGGTGAAGCACTCGGCCAAAATCCCTGGCCAGCTGTATGCAGCTCTCCATGCTGGTGCCCGGCAGTGGCACAAAGGGCACTACATCCACTGCACCCATGCGGGGGTGGGCCCCGGTGTGCTGGTTCAAATCTATCCGCTCCACGGCCACCTTGGCAGCATTCAAAAGAGCCCGGCAGACCGCTTGAGGCTCTCCCACCAGGCTCACCACAAGGCGATTATGATCCCTGTCAGGCCTCTGGTCCATGAGAAAGCAGCCAGGTGTGGTGCGAAAAGGCTGCAGGATCTCCTCCATCACCTCCTGTCGCCTGCCTTCGCTGAAATTGGGAACGCACTCTATCCAGCCCAAGCCCATGGAACTCACCCCCTGCTTGGTGGCTCAGCTCACGGAGTGATGACCTCAGGATCCGTCACCACTCCGAAGTGCCTGAATTCCCCATTTTTTACGACCTGCACCTGCACGTTCTTTATCACCTCCCGCTCGGGGGTAAAGCCCTTGATCACCCCGGTGAGCCCGTCATAATCCTTGGTCTCGGCCAGGGCCTTGCGGATGGCCTTCTTGTCCAAACTCTTGGCCCTCTTTATGGCATCCGCTATGAGCATGAAGGCGTCATAGGCCGAGGCGCCCACCATGTCTGGGGCTATCTTGTGGCGCTCCCTGTACTCCTTTATATAGGTCTGGACAACCGGCCTGGGATCATCCCGGTCCAGGTTGGTGACCATGAGGAAACCCTCTGCAGCCGGGCCGGCTATCTCGAAGAGCTTGGGTGAGTCGGCCCCCTCCTCCCCCATAATGGTGGCGGTGATTCCCATCTCCCTGGCCTGCTTGAGGGTAGGCCCGGTGTGGAAGTAATAGCCTGATACCTGGATCAGATCAGGGTTGGCCTCCTTGATCTTGGCCAGATAGGCCTTGAAGTCCTTCTCGGCAAAGGGGTAAACCTGCTCCGAGACCACCTGCACATCCTTGGCGTGCTTGGCCAGGTACTTCTTGAAACCCTCCACCAAGGTGCGGCCGAAATCGTTGTCCGTGGTCAGAAGGGCGATCCTCTTGGCCTTCAGCTTGTGGACTGCCACGTACGCGGCAGCCCCTCCTTCCACGTGTCCCAGAAAGCCGTTTCGGAAGCAGTAGTCCCCTGCCTTGGTCACATCCGGATGAACGGCATAGGCGGCCACAAAAGGCACCCCCTCCTCCTGGAAAATCGGGGCCACAGCCCGGCTGGGTGCCGAGTAGGAGCCTCCCACCACAGCCACCACCTTGTCCTGTTCCACCAGTTTTCTGGCCAGGGCGATGCCCTCCTTAGCATCGGCCCTGTCGTCATACTCCACCAAGACAACCTTCTTGCCCAAGATGCCGCCTGCCGCATTTACTTTCTCGGCAGCCAGCTTGACCGAATTGGACGCGCTCAGGCCGTCGGCCGCAGCAGGTCCGGTCAAGGGCACCATGAGCCCTATCTTGATCTCATCCGCAGCCATGGCCGGACCCACAAGCCACGCCAGGGCCACCAAACCAACCAACCACCCTGCCTTGATGCCTCGCATGACACTCCTCCTTTTCTTCAAAGTCGGGCCCTCATAGGGCCCTGCTCCCACCTCCATCACCGGCCCAAATAGGCCTTTCTCACCTTCTCCTGATCCATGAGCTCCTGAGCGCTGCCCTCCAAAACCAGCTCCCCTGTCTCCAACACGTAAGCCCTGTGGGATATCCTCAAAGAGGCCAGGGCGTTTTGCTCCACCAGCAGGATGCTCAATCCACGCTCCTGGTTCAGCCTTTTCAAGACCCCGAAGACACGGCTCACCAGCTTGGGCATGAGGCCCATGGAGACCTCGTCCACCAAAAGCAGCCTGGGGGATGAAATAAGGGCTCTGGCAATGGCCAGCTGTTGCTGTTCACCTCCGGAAAGAGTCTTGGCCCTCTGAGAGCTTCTCTCCTTCAAGACAGGGAAAAGTCCGTAGATCCAATCCAGTTTTTCCCGAAGCTCCACCTGCTTGCCCCTTCCGTAGAGCCCGGCCATGAGATTCTCATAAACGCTTAGAAGGGGAAACACAACTCCTCTTTCCGGCACCAGCCTCATGCCCAGCCTGGCCCTACGAAAGGCTGGCAAGAATGTTATGTCCCTGCCCTCCAGAAGAACCTGCCCCCCCCGAGGCCGCACCAGACCCATGACTCCGTTTAGAATAGAACTCTTGCCCGCCCCGTTGGCCCCTATTATGGAAACCAGCTCTCCGGCCTCCAGATGGAAAGAGACCCCGTGCACAGCCTCCAGATTGCCGTAAGAGATCCTCAGATCGCGCACCTCAAGGAGCATCTTCGCCCCCAGCCTCTCCCAAATAAGCCTCTATGACCCTGGGGTCCCGGCTTACCTCCCCGGGGGGCCCCTCGCAGAGCTTCTTACCATGGTCCAGCACAACCACTCTATCTGAAAGGCCCATCGCCACACGCATGTTGTGCTCTATCAAGAGCACGGCCACACCCGATTCCCTTATCCCCCTCACCAGTTTCTCTATCTGCTCTATCTCCTGCTCCCTGAGCCCGGAGAAGGACTCATCCAGAAGAAGGCACTTGCGGGTCACACAAAGAGCCCTGGCTATCTCCAGTTTCCTTAGGTTCCCCAGGGGGAGAAGCCCCGCTTTCCTATGGGCAAAGCCCTCTAGGCCCACCCTTCGGAGTTTCTCCATGGCCTCCCCCTTGTAAGAGGCCCTATCCCACCTTCCCCATACAGCCCTTAGGCTACCGTAATGTCTGATCCCCAGGCCTGCTATCACGTTTTCCAGCACAGTGAGCTCTGAGAAGGGCTTTACTATCTGAAAGGTGCGGCCTATCCCCAAGGCCGCCACTTGGTGCGGCCCCAGTCCGTTGATCCTCTGGCCCTGGAAGAGCACCTCCCCTTCATCCGGGGGATAGACCCCGCTTATCAGGTTGAAGGTGACTGTCTTGCCGGCCCCATTGGGCCCTATAAGGCCCAGGATCTCTCCTTCCTGCAGATCCAGATCCAAACCGTCCACGGCCTGAAGCCCGCCGAAGCGCTTTCGAACTCCCTTTACTTGCAAGAGGGTCTTGCTCAAGCCGCCTCCTCGGCCCCCCTTCCGGGAACCATCTTGCGCAAAAGCTTCTTGCCCAGACTGGGCTCACCCAGTAGCCCCCCAGGCTGAAAGCGGATCATAAGAAGGAGCAGGGCCGTGTAAAGCAGCATCCTATAATCCACAAGAGGCCTGAAGATCTCCGGGAGGCTTCCCAGCACCACTGCCCCCAGCAAGGGGCCCCACAGGGTGCCCATCCCGCCCAGGACCACTATGGAAAGCATCATGACCGAGTAAGGGAAATTGAAATCCGTGGCATTGATCATGCGCATGTAGTGAGCGTAAAGGGCCCCGGCCAGCCCCGCCATCATGGTCCCCAGCACAAAGGCCAGAAGCTTGAACCTCACAGGCGAGATGCCCAGGCTGGATGCCGCGGCCTCCTCCTCCCTTAGGGAAAAGCACGCAAGCCCGGCAAAAGAGCGGGTGAACCACCAGCAAAGTGCCATCACCAGTGCCAGGAAGCCCGCACAGAGGAGCAGGAATCCCATCCCCTTGAGGGGCTGGCCCAGGAAGAATATGCGGGGGATCCCAGAGATGCCCAAAGCTCCACCAAAAAACGGGGTGTAAAGAAAGACCGCTTCCACTATGAAGTTGATCCCTATAGTGGTGATGGCCAGAAAATCCTCCCTGACCCTGAGGCTGGGAAGCCCCAGGAGAAGCCCTATGCTTCCGCTCAGAATCAACACCAGGGGGAGGGCGCTCCAAAACCCAAGCCCTGCCTTGGTGCAAAGCATGGCCGTGCCGTAGGCCCCAAGGGCCATGAATGCGGCATGACCCAAGGATATCTGCCCTGCAAAGCCCACGATCACATTGAGCCCGCAGGCGGCTATGGCCTGGATGCTTATGACTGTGAGCACTGTGACCAAATATCCGCTCATGTAACCAGAGCCTCCACTCACAACTCACTTGGAGCCGAAAAGCCCCTCGGACCTCCACATGAGCACCCCGATCATGGCCATGAAGGCCAGTGCATCACGGGGAAGGGGTATATCGGCGAAGCCTATGAGAAGCGTCTCGGCCAATCCCAGCAGAAGACTTGCTGCCACAGAACCGGATACAGAGCCCAGTCCCCCCACGACTATTATGGCCAGGCTCTTGTAAGCCGGCACAGCTCCCATGGTGGGGTAGACCTGGTTGTAGTAGATGCCCACCAGGATTCCTGCCAGGGCGGCTATGGCTGAGCCCAGGACAAAGGTAAAAGTGATGATGAGATGGCTGTTCATGCCCAGGGCGTCCGCCATGGCCCTGGACTGTGATACTGCCCTCATGGCCAGGCCCAGCTCGGTGCGGCCTACGATGTACCAGAGTCCCAAGAGCACCACCCCTGCCATGAGATACACGGCCAGAAGAGGCGGAGAGAAGACCAGGGGGCCCAACTTCAAAGATGGAAAGGGCAGCTGGGCCGGGAAAGCCAAGATATAGGGGCCGGCTATCAGTCTGCAGACCTCTTCGGTGCCCAGCAGCACCGCTATGCTTGCTATGAGAGGCACATAAGGGGGGTACCTGAGCAAGGGAAAGTAAACAAGCCTTTCTATGGCCACCCCAAAGAGAGCGCAACCCGCCATGGCCAAGACCGCAGCCACCAGCAGGCTTCCGCTCCAACTGAAAACCCAAAGTCCCAGGTAGGCCCCCACGCTGTACACGGCAGCGTGGGCCACATGCAGGATCCTGAGAATTCCGTAAACAAGAGCCAGCCCCAGGGTGATCAGGGCATAAAGGGCGCCTATGGCAAGCCCGTTTAGGACCTGTTCCAGAAATAGATCCATTTCTCACCCGCATCCACAGGAGAACCTCTGAAATCCAGCTTCAAGCCTCGGTCTGTCTCAAGAGCAGATCACAGTAGGGGCCGCTTACCTGAGCATGTTCAGCATTGGGATCTTAACTCCCCTTTCCCGGGCCACCTCTATTGCTCTTTCGTATCCGGCATCGGCGTGGCGCAGGATGCCCGTGGCAGGGTCGTTGCGCAAAACAGTGGTGACCCTGAGTTCCCCCTCGGCAGTGCCGTCCGCCACCGTGACCTGCCCTGCATGAAGGGCATAGCCGATGCCTACACCGCCCCCATCGTGGAAGGATACCCAGCTCGCCCCAGAGGCCACATTCACCATGCAGTTGAGAAGGGGCCAGTCCCCCACCGCGTCAGAGCCGTCCTTCATGCCCTCGGTCTCCCTGTAAGGGGAGGCCACGCTGCCGCAATCCAGATGGTCTCTCCCTATGACTATGGGGGCCTTGAGCGCGCCCGAGGCCACAAGGTCGTTGAAGAGCTTGCCGGCCTTGTCTCGCTCCCCGTAGCCCAGCCAGCAGATGCGGGCAGGAAGCCCCATGTGGGCCACCCTCTCCTCGGCCATGCTCAGCCAGCGCAACATGCGCTTCTTCTGGGGGAAGGCCTCCATCAGCGCGTGATCCGTGACGGTTATGTCCTGGGGGTCCCCCGAGAGGGCTGCCCAGCGGAAAGGCCCCTCTCCCTCGCAGAAAAGGGGCCTTATATACGCAGGCACAAAGCCTGGGTAATCCATGGCATTGGCCACCCCTCTTCTTAAGGCCTGACCCCTCAAGTTGTTCCCGTAGTCGAAGGCTGTTGCCCCGCGGGCCTGAAAATCCAGGATGGCCCTGCAGTGAACCGCCATGGAATCCAAAGCAAGCTCCATGTATTTCTTGGGGTCCCCCTTTCTCAAGGCCAGAGCCTCATCCAAAGACATACCAGAGGGGACATAACCGTTTAACTCGTCGTGGGCGCTGGTTTGGTCTGTGACCACATCCGGCACAAAGCCCATCTGAAGGAGCCTTGGGAGCACCTCGGCCGCGTTACCCAGGACTCCTATGGAAAGAGGCCTTTTCTCCTGGGCAGCTTTCCTGGCCATTCCCAGGGCCTCTTCCAGATCCCTGGCCTGGAGGTCCAGGTATTTTGTCTCAAGCCTTCTTTTTATCCTGGCCGGATCCACCTCCACACAGAGGGCCACCCCCTCGTTCATGGTCACTGCCAGGGGCTGGGCCCCTCCCATACCCCCAAGCCCGGCCGTGAGCACTATCTTCCCGGCCAGGGTTCCGCCGAAATGCTGCTCTGCCAAGGAAGCAAAGGTCTCGTACGTGCCCTGCAGGATCCCCTGGGTGCCGATGTAGATCCAGGAGCCTGCGGTCATCTGCCCGTACATCATGAGGCCACGGCGGTCCAGCTCGTGAAAGGTCTCCCAGTTGGCCCAGTGGGGCACGATGTTGGAGTTGGCTATAAGCACCCTGGGGGCGTGGAAGTGGGTCTTTAGGATCCCCACGGGTTTGCCGGATTGCACAAGCAGGGTCTCATCAGCCTCCAACTCCAGAAGCGACATCACTATGGCGTCAAAGCAGTTCCAGTTGCGGGCCGCCTTGCCGAATCCCCCGTACACTATGAGCTCCTCAGGCCTCTCACCTGTGTCCGGGTCCAGGTTGTTGAGAAGCATCCTGAGAGCCGCCTCCTGGTGCCATCCCTTGCAGTGAAGCTCCCTTCCACGCGGGGCCTTGACAGGCCTTGGTCCCCCGCACCCTATCCTGAGCTCACGGATGAGCCTTTCCCGAGGGCTTTCACTCATGTGTCTTCCTCCGTATTCCCACCAACCTGTTCAGAAGCCGCATTCCCGGGCAAAATCCCAAGGATTGAAAATATTTTTTATTCAACCATTTCGGGGGGCTTTCGTCAACGGCACCCAGCCAGGCTTATTTTCCAAAACCTTGGAGTTTGGGTGCTAAAGCCCCCAAGGCCCCCGCTTACGCTTTGGCAGAGGCAAACTAGTCGAGGCACCCCACCACTTCCTCCACAGCCCGCAATATTTCCCCTGATTCAAGCAGCTGCTGCGCCTCTTGCATGTCTTTGGAGAGGAACCGGTCCTGACCCATGTGGGGAATCTTCTGCCTTATCACCCTGTATGCGGCCTGGGTGCCTTGGCCGGCTCTCATGTCGGTGAAAAGATCCAGGGCCTGGGCTGCGCACAGCAGCTCTATGGCCAGTACCTGTTGGGAGTTTCTGAGCACCTCTCGGGCCTTGCGGGCGGCTATGGTGCCCATGCTCACATGATCCTCCTTGTTGGCCGATGTGGGGATGGAGTCCACCGAGGCGGGGTGGGCCAGCACCTTGTTTTCTGAGACCAGGGCCGCCGCCGTGTACTGGGCTATCATGAAGCCTGAGTTGAGCCCCCCCTCTTGGATCAGGAAGGCCGGAAGCCCGCTCAACTGGGGGTTCACCAGCCTCTCGATCCTTCTTTCGGAGATATTTGCAAGCTCTGAGACCCCTATGGCCAGGAAGTCCAGGGCCAGGGCCACGGGTTGACCGTGGAAGTTCCCACCCAGGAGATAGTCCCCGGTTTCGGGAAAGACCAGGGGGTTGTTGGTGGAGGAATTCATCTCAGTCTCAACAACTTTTAGAGCGTAAGAAACAGCGTCTCGGCTTGCGCCATGAACCTGGGGCGAACAGCGAAGGGTGTAGGCGTCCTGGATCCTTGAGCAATCCTTGTGGGAAGAGATTATCTCGCTTCCTGCTGTTATGCGAAGCATGTTTTGGGCTGAGAGGGCCTGGCCGGGGTGGGGCCTGGCCTTGTGGATCCTGGGGTCGAACTCGGTGCGGGTTCCAAGCAGCACCTCCAGGCTCATGGCGCAGGCCACATCCGCCGTGCGGGCTAGCTGAAGTGCATCCCACGCGGCAAGAGCCCCCACGGCCGTCATGACTTGCGTCCCGTTGATGAGGGCTAGTCCCTCTCCAGGCCCCGGTTCCAGAGGCTTCATCCCGAGCTCCTTGAGCATCTGGGCAGCCGGAAGCTTCTTGCCCCTGTAAGCCACCTCCCCCTCCCCCATGAGCGGCAGGAACATATGGGCCAGGGGGGCCAGGTCCCCGCTGGCCCCCACCGAGCCTTTGGAAGGCACAACAGGCACCACTCCCAAGTTCAGGAAGTCCACGATCCGTTGGACCACTTCCAGGCTAAGGCCCGAGCGCCCCAGGCAGGCATCCTGGAGCCTCAAGAGCATTGCCCCGCGGACCACCTCAGCGGGAAAGGGCTCACCCACCCCGGCTGCGTGGCTCAGAAGCACGTTTCTCTGGAGCTTGCGCACCTGGTCGGGGGTGATGGCCACATCCGCCAGTGCCCCGAAACCGGTTGTTATCCCATAGACCCGTCGGCCGTCCGCCACCCAGCGCTCTATTAGCTCCCGGGCCTGTCGAATTCGCCTTGCAGCGGTTTGTGAGAGTTGAACCGGCCTAGCCCCTCGCGCCACATCCACGAGCTGGGCCAAGCTCAAAGGAGACTCTCCAAGCCTGAGGCTCTCCATGCTGCTCCTCCCCCAACGCGTTTCTTGAAGACCAAGAGAAGCTCCCTCCTCAGGAAGCCACGTGATGCATTCTTGCAGAGAGCCTGCGCCGGGACAAGAACAAAGAAAAACAGGAGAGAGAAGCTTGACCGGGGCCCAGGGATTCGCTTAGACTTTATATAGCCGATTAGCTATTTATAAATACAGTGGAGGCATGCACCATGCGGGAACTCATGCGGGTCCTAAAAGCCCTTTCAGATCCCAACCGGTTGCGCATCATGAAGATGCTCCAGAGAAGGGAGATGTGCGTGTGCGAGCTGGCAGAGGCCCTGGGGATATCCCAGCCAAGTGTCTCAAGGCATATGCGTATCCTGGCCGAGGCCGAGCTGGTCTTATCGCACAGAGAAGGGGTCTGGATCCACTACTTGTGGAACTCTGCCCCTTCCAGCCCCTACGCTCGGTCTCTCTTGAAGGGTCTGGAGGGTTGGCTGGAAGAGGATCATGGGATTCGCTCTTTGCTGGAGCGGGCCCGATCCCTCAAGCGGGAGGAGATCTGTAAGGGCGCCTCCTGGCGCAAGAGGGGGCAGGCAACCAGGGAGGTTTCCCTATGAAGAGCGATGCGACCGGCACAAGGCCCAGGGTTCTTTTCCTTTGCACCGGGAATTCCTGCCGAAGCCAGATGGCCGAGGCGTGGGCCCGCAAACTGCTGGGGGATCGGGTGGAGGTGTACTCGGCCGGGGTGGCGCCTTCGGGCCTGGACCCCAGGGCTGTGAAGGCCATGGCCGAGGTGGGGATAGACATCTCGGGCCAGAGCTCCAAACACGTGGATGAGCTACCCCAAACCGAGTTCGACTACGTGATCACGCTTTGCGATGAGGCCCGGCAGAGCTGCCCTGTATTCCCTGCGCGGGTGAGAGTTATCCACCGGGGATTCCAGGACCCCCCGCTCCTGGCCCTCTCGGCCAGGGACGGGGAGGAGGCCATGGGCCATTACAGAAGGATAAGGGACGAGATCCGCCTGTTTGTGGAGGGGCTCCCAAAGCTTCTGGCCGAGCTCTTCCCAGGGCAATTTCGGTGACGGCCCAAGGGCCGGAGCAAGAATCCATCAGGAGGTGGGATAAACATGACAGATCCATCGGGAAAGAAGCTCTCCATGTTGGACAGGTTCCTGACTCTGTGGATATTCTTGGCCATGGCCGTGGGGGTGGGGATAGGGTATCTCTCGCCTTCGGTGACCCAGTTCATAGCAGGGCTCCAGTGGGGCACCACCTCTGTGCCCATTGCCATCGGTCTCATCCTCATGATGTACCCCCCCCTGGCCAAGGTAAAATACGAGCAGATGGGCAAGGTCTTCCAGAACAAGAGGCTCCTGGCCGTCTCCCTGATCCAGAACTGGATCGTGGGGCCCGTGGTCATGTTCCTGCTGGCGATCCTCTTCCTGAGGAACTACCCCGAGTATATGATAGGGGTGATCCTGGTGGGTCTTGCCAGGTGCATTGCCATGGTGATCGTCTGGAACGAGCTGGCTGAGGGGGACAGGGAGCTGGCCGTGGGGCTGGTGGCCTTCAACGCCGTGTTCCAGGTCCTCTTCTACGC
>CAYPWF010000052.1:0-25936 GCA_964414345.1 uncultured Desulfarculaceae bacterium | reverse complement strand
CGAAGCGCCTCCGCCAAGCCGCTCCGAGAAACGCCGCCACCCTGTGATCACTTACAAAAATACTAGCCTCACGGGCTAGGCATGGAAAATAGATTATTCTTTAGCTGGCCCCTGGGTCAAGGTGATCCCACCAACCCATCCGCAGTGGCTCTTGGCTTCCAGTGCAAGATGTTGTTTTTTTTTTATATAAAATGTCTCATTGGGTGTGGAGGATCCTGCCTCCATTTATCGTCTCAGCAGCTCCTTGACACAGCTTGGGCAGGATTCTTAAAGTGACAGAAAGTCCTTTTTAGGGAGGCTGAGTATGCGTGGAGGGGCTCCTTACTACAGGGGCGAGGGAATCATCCAGAATCCTCTCGGACAGAAAAGAGCGCTGTCCTCTAGAACAGAAACAGGGCTTGAGGCCTCGGAATTGTACTGCCCTAGATGCAAGGCTGCCATGCCGGTCAGAGAGAGACTTCTCTTGGTGCTCCCTGATGGAGAGTTGCACGAATATCTTTGTGTTCGGTGTGGAAGCTCACTGGGAGAGCGTACTACACGTCAAGAAAGAAAGGTGAAGATTCTCGTTTCCTCCTGAGCAGTTTATCAGCTGAGCGGAAGAATCACTGAGGGAGTGCTTCACCCCTTATGAAATTCAAGAGTTTGGTTTTGTGTCCCGAGGCCATCTCCTGGAATTCTATTCCTAGATAGCCAAGATCTCCCCCCTCTTTGCCGTCCACTATGTTGCGCAGGATACCAAGAGCCTTTATGAGGCCCCAACCCTGGGAAAGCCCGATCTCTAAACGAAGCTGACATCCTGCGGGAAGGCTCATAAGAATCCGGTCCTGGACCTTTATTCTTATCCCTGTTTGTGAGATGTCCTGGGAGGTGGACCTGAAAACCCGGCCTCTTAGCTGAGACGGAATGCTTCCCACCACAGAAAAGCTAACTGGAAGCCGCTCATTTAGCCGGGGCTGTTTCCTCCTGTCCACTATGCCTGAGGCTCTTTTCTTTGCCTCTGTGTCTTGAAGCCTTTCTTTGTAAAAAGTTTCCAAGATACCGCGGACTTGGGGAACTCTGCGCACCACCTCGCCCATTACCTGAAAGCTCAACTCACACAAAAGGGATTCTTCCATTACCTGAACCGTGGCACTCCTGGGCCTGCCTGAGAAGAAAGCCATTTCCCCGAAAAACTGATTTTCTCCGATCACCGCCAGTTGCAGCTCTCTCCCCTCATGGTCATAAGTGACCACGCGCACTTTTCCATCCAGCACCACATAAAGGGAGTTGCCTCGGTCACCCTGGCGGAATACAGTTCTTCCCCTGTCGAAAACCAGGAGCCTGGCTGATTGGGCCGCAAAAGCCAGGGTGTCTTCGTCCAGGGGGGCGAAAATTGGAATGCGGGAAAGAGTGTCAGAGAGTCTCCTGGAGCGATGAGAAAGGCTGGCCCCTTCTCCTTCACCCATGGAAATCCGCACATGCGCTATATCGTCGCTGCCTTGGAGCAGCTCCTGTGTGGTCCTAAGAATTTCCTGGGTGGCCTCCGTAGGCTCCTCATCGGGGCTGTATTCTTCCCGGTAATGAAGGACAACCTTTCCCACGCGAAGGGTGTCGCCGTTTTTGAGCACGGCTTTGAAGACTCGCTCACCGTTTACATAGGTTCCATTATGGCTGCCCAAGTCTTCTACTATGGTTTTTCCTCCTAGGCTGTAAAGGGCGGCATGCCTCCTAGAGACGCTCGGATCTGCCAAATGGACCACGTTGAGAGGGCTTCGGCCGATGGTAAGGCGTTCTTCCAGAGGGTAAACCCGCTCTTCAAGCAACCCGCGTTCCATTACCAGAAAGCCCCTGATCATTGTCCCATCCCGGTCTGATGAGGCAGAATCCTTTTGTAATATGCGAACCATTGAGAGATGCTCAAAAAAGCATTCCTCCTGTGTGCAAAGTCAAAGACTCGGTGCAACCTTGTACCTCAGAGTTGGGCAAGACTTCAGGAAGCCTTGGCCGGGCTCTCTAGAAGTGTCCGTCGATGGATATATGCTGCTTTTGCACATCCCACAAGGCTGGCACACAAGCAGGCCCCAAATGCCAGGTTTCCTAAGTCATGATGCCAAGTTTTCGTACCAAATGCCATGAACATAAGACCCACAAAGCCCGTAGCGTTCAAAATAGCCATACGCACCCTCCCGGGTGCATAAGGCATGGGCGCATCCGAGACCACGGAAAGATTGTTAAGGCCTCCCACCAGCATCTCAGAAGCGAGCACCGCCAGCACAAGCCATATGGAGGCCTGAGGCAAACCCGCAGCCACCACAAAAATGGAGGGGAAGATCAAGCTGACCCCCAAGAACGCCATACCGTCTCCCCAGTTGAAAGAGCTGGACAGCTCTGAGCCCATCAACCTCCAGGTATGGTAAGCGTAGTGAAGACCGCTCATCACCGTCACTGAGGTGACCAAAGCCATTATGGCCCAGTTTGCTTGCTCATAGGGAAACTGCCACCTCATGGCCAAGGCCCAGGCCACAAGCACCATGAAGGTCAGCCCCCTCAAACCGGATCTGAGCCCTGCCTTGCGCACCTGCCAAGCCACCCAAACCGTAAAGAGAAACAGGACACCCAGGGGAAAGAAAACCCAAGGGCTGGGACCGAAGATGTCGTTAAGGATTATTACCCCGCCTCCTATCATCTGGATGGTGGTCTTATACTTGGCCAGCTCCGAAGTACGGAAAGCTGTCCTGCGGGAGCCGTGAATGCTCCTGAGTTCCGTGACAGCATACTCCCTTAAGAAAACCAGCCAGACCATCCACAAGGGTACAGAACCCTGATGGGCCAAAGGCACGAACATCGCAGCAACGAATATCTTGTCCGCTAGTGGGTCCATCAAGGCCCCTAAGAGTGTAGGACCCTGTTTCCTGGCCAGATACCCGTCCAGGTAATCGGTAAGGCCTACCAATAGAAATAAAGCCAAGGCTAAGGACTTGTATACCGCCCCGCCCAGCAAAAGGGCGCAAGGTATGGGGATCAGCGCCAGGCGTAAAAGAGTGAGATGGTTGGCCGTCAGTCGCATGGCTCCTCTGGGGATATGGCCGCCTAAGGCAAGAGTCTATTCACCCACGGCATCCAAGTCAACGAGAAGCTCTTGCAACAAAGCCAACCAAAAGCAGGGGTGTCTACCGACTTTTGAGACACCCCTGCTTGTGACAGGACCTTGTTACACTTTCTTAACGTTCTTGGCTTGTGGCCCCCGGTCGGTTTCCTCCACCTCAAACACCACCCGGTCCCCCTCTGTAAGGGTCTTGAAACCCGGCATGTCGATGGAGGAAAAATGGACGAACAGATCCCGGCCATCCTTCTGCTGGATGAAACCATACCCCTTCTTCTCGTTGAACCATTTAACCGTACCCTCTGCCAAAGCACCAACCTCCTTCTGTTTCTGGACCGTTCCTCTTTGCCCAACCTCAGGTCACCGCTCTGGCAAAGGACCTATCCTCCCAAAGCGCGCGGCGCGGGAACGCCAAGCATGGACGCCGCCAGACCCGATCCCACAATGCGAATCCTCATACAATAACCGCGTATCCTAGTCAAGGGGAAAATTTGCCTTCCCCCTGTTGCCGGCCGCATGAAAAAGGGCGGCATGAGCTGAGGTGAAGGCAGGAGGATCCCTTCGGAGAATTTCTGAGATTCTAGGCTGCTTGCTGAATTCTCTTTGAAGGAAGAGCCTAGCGGTTTTTCTGTCCATGCCCTCGGCTGTGCGGAATCCGGTGTACAAGCTGAGGTCCTGGCCTTGTCTTTCCCCCAATTCCATTAGTTCCAGATTTCCCGGAAATCTTCCTGCTCTGGGTAGATTCAAGATGGAACAATGCAGGTAATCTATGAATTCTGCGTTTTCTATAACGAAATTCAAGGTTTGCCTTGCATCCTCCAGGGTCTCGCCCGGGATTCCAAAAAGCACATAAACGTATGTGGCTATGCCTGCTCCGTGCAGGTTGGCTAGAATTCTGGAAACAGTCTCCAGATCGGTTCCCTTGCCCAGCCTTTCCAATACTCTGGGGGAGCCGCTTTCCAAACCAAGTTGCAACATGCGGCATCCTGACCCGTAAAGCTCACGGGCCAGTGACTCGCCACATAGAATGGGTTCAAATCTTGCAAACCCGAACCACTGAACTCCGAGCTGAGTTTTAGCCAAGCCGGCCAAGCTCTTGGGTGGGATTGCATTGTCGGTGATATGGATCCATTGGGCTTGTGTTTGTTCCAGGATCCTTCCCATGCGGTCCGGGATAGCCTTTGGAGCAATGAATCTGAAGTTCTTTCCATTCTCAGCCTCCGGGCAGAAGCTGCACCTGCCCCAGTAGCACCCGAGACTCGTGAACATGGGCGCCACTCTTTGCGGAGAAAGATAATACCCCCAGGGGAATCCTCTAAAATCAGGAATAGGCAAATCCGTCTTGAACCTTTTGGGCTCCACGCCTAGGATTTGAGCCAGAGGACTCAATTCCTGCCCTGGCACAAGCAGGTCCACCCAAGGGCTGAGCCGGGGCAGCCTGCCCAACTTGGCCCAACTGCTCACCAGTGCTCCTCCCATTACTATTTTTACCCCAGGAGCCGCCTCCTTCACAGCTCCGACCAAAGCCATGGCAGGCAAGGCCTGGCTGAGATACTGAAGAGAGATCCCCAAGCACCTGGCTTTTGTGGACCCAAGGCACTGGAGCAGTCTTTGCTCCAGCCATTTACCCACAGGGCCCATGGATCTCTCCAAGGCCATGCGGCAAAGATCTTGGGCTGATAGGGGTGATAGCCTGGGGTGCTTGAAATCACTGAGGGTGACCCTCGGGCCTCCTGAACCTGCAGTTCGCAACCAAAGGGCTCTTTGAATGTGGCTTACAGCCGAGGCATACTCTCTGGGTTCCTTTAGAATGCCGGGGGAACAGAGTTTGTGCACAAAGTCCTGCAGCCTATTGAGGGCTCTTTTAGAGAATGTGTCCGCGGGTTTTGGGCTTGTAAAATCCGCATGCAGCAAGAAATGGAATGCCTCTGCGTTTAGATCCAAGACTTCATGTTCCACACCTGCCATCTTGAGGGCTCCTGCCACTGTGGCCAGCCCCAAAGGCGGCTCGGAGGGTCTTACAAAAGGAGGATACACGAGTATCATCTCAGGCGTATTGCTCATTCGGAATTACTCCTCACCTTACACAAAGAAGGCCAAGAGTTCACGGGGAGTTTGCCTTCCCCTTAAGCTTGTATACCGCCTGGGGAAAGCCTTGGCAATGATTCCCGGATTGAATGCCAGGGGAAACCCCAAATCCAGAACCCAGGGCTGTGCCCTGCATCTCAACTCAAACATCAACTTCCTCTTGCGTATCGGCCCTGGGCTGTCCTATTTTCTTGAGGCTGTGCCAGGACTTCCAAGAGGAGGTTTGAAGGAGCCAAATGGACGAGATTAAGTTGGCAGGAGCCCCTGGGATGTCCCAGGCAAGAACCCAAACCGAGCTGGAGAGGATATTCCGGCCCGGTTCAGTGGCTGTGGTGGGAGTCTCTCCCAAGGAGTTGAACGTGAATCGGTTTTTCCTTCAGTCCCTTCGAGACATGGGCTTTCAGGGGAAACTGTATGCTTTGAACCTCAAGGGGCAGCCTGTGGAGGGGGTCCCAACATATAGACGCCTGGTGGATATCCCTGAATCTGTGGACCATGTCATAGTGGCGGTGCCTGCTGCCTCGGTTTGGGATGTGCTACAGGATGCTTCAGCCAAAAAAGTAAGATCAGTGGCCGTATTCACCTCAGGGTTTTCCGAATCAGGGGATCCAAATGCAAGGCAGCTGGAGGAGAGGATTCGAGACTGGGTGAAACAGCAGCCCTTCCGACTCATCGGGCCCAACTGCATGGGACTATACTGCCCTGAAAGCCGGCTCAGCTTCAGACCGGATTTCCCCAAGGAACCTGGTAGCATTGGTTATGTTTCCCAAAGCGGCGGGATGACCATTTCTGGTGTCCTGTTGGGAGGTGCTAAAGGGCTCAGATTTTCCAAGGTTGTGTCCTATGGAAACGAGGCGGACTTGAGCAGTTGGGAGCTCTTGGATTTTCTGGCTCAAGACCAGGCTACCGAGCTTGTATGGCTCTATCTAGAAGGAACGCGTTTCGGCCGGGAGCTTTTCAGGGCAATGTCAAATTTGGCTGCCCAAAAACCTCTTTTGATCTTAAAGGGAGGACACACCTCAACAGGAAAGAGGGCAGCCCACTCCCATACGGGCTCCATGGCGGGTTCCAGGGATGTATGGAAAGGCCTCCTAAAACAGGTAGGGGCCTTGGAAGCAGGAGATCTTGAGGAAATGGTTGGAGCCAGCCAGTGTTTGCAATGGCTTGGGAGGCCCAAAGGTAGACGCCTGGCCCTGATCTGCGTAAGCGGTGGTCTTAGCGTAAACTACACTGACCAAGCCTCTGATGCCGGATTCCAGGTGCCGCACTTAAGTCCCAGGCTTCTCAAGAGACTCCGGGGCATACTAGACCTGCCTGGCACGGGTTTGGAAAACCCCCTGGATCTGGCGGCCGGTTTTTTTAGGTGGCCCCTTTTCCCTGAGATTTTCAAAGCCTTGGATGAATCAGGGGAAGTGGATGTGCTTCTGATGGTGCTGGCCTTGGAGTACTTCCATATCCCTGAACTGCGCTTCCCCGGCATAACCCTTGAGACGCTTCGCACCTGCCTGGAGGCGGCAAGAAATCTGAAACATCCCTTTGTGCTGGTTATGCCTCACAACCGCGGGGATAAAGACCGTCAGGCTTTGGAAAAAACCATAATCCAGGCCCGGATTCCTGTTTTTCCAGATATGCCCAGGAGCCTTCGGGCCATGGATCTATGGATCCGATGGTACCAAAACAAAGAGTAGGGCCGGAGGCTACTTTTCTGGGAGGAGCTTCTCAAGAAATCTCCTCAGCCTCTGACCCTGGGTCTCATTGATCTGAAGGAAATTTATGCCCACCAGATACGCCTTCTTATCTTTGATCCTGACCACCCTGCCTTGAGCTGCATATCCTAGGGCTACCAGGGGAAGATCCTCCCCGGGCAGGAATATTTGCATCATTATCTGATTACGCACCGTAGGGATCGAATTGTAGAAAAGGTGTATGCCGTCAAGCTTTAAGACAGGCGTTACGATGGAGACTCCTCCCAAACCAAGATCTCTCAAGGTAGTGCGGTAAAAACGAGAAACACAACGGCGATCCTCACCGCTGATAAGGCTGAAGCGCATAGGCAGGGCTACTCGATAGCGTGGATACTTGCGTGTGTCTTGTCCAAAAGAGATCATGGAGCCTGATCGTCCATGCGAATGGCCTCCACCAGGGAATCCATTTTTTCACCAACACGGATCCACCGCACCTGTCCAAAACCAGCTGATTCCAAGTCCTCCTGCAACTCCTGGAAGGTGTAGGTGGTTCCACCGCGGGTGGATACCAGCATGTTTACCGCAAAAAGGGCTCCAGCCGGGGGGTGCGTCCTGGAGGGATCCATGACGTGGTCCCTGATCAAAATCCTGCCCCTTTGATTCAGAGCCTCTCTTGCCTTGGCAAAAAGGTTTCTGTTCTGAGTTCTGTCGTTTTGGTGCACTATGGCGGAGAGAAACACCATGTCGTGGCCTGGGGGAAGGGGATCCTGCTCGAAGTCGGCTGCCACCAAGTCAACTCTATTTAGTAAGCCTTTTTCCTGCAAACGTTTTCTGGCAAGGGGAATCACAGAAGGCAGATCCAGAAGCGTAACCCTAAGATCCGTGATTTTTTCAAGAAACGCTATGGCGTATGTTCCCGAGGCTCCTCCCACATCCAGGATCCTCTTGACCCTCTCCAGGGAAATGGAGTTTATGATCTCAGAAGCCATCTGTCTCCCGATGACATGCATGGCTTCGATAAAGGCCTCTCTCTCTTGCGGGGATCTTTGCTCCCAGGAGCCAGTCTGGAGGGGCATACCTGTCTTTAGAACCTCGTTGAGGGCCCCCCACCTTTTCCATAAAGTTCCCATGTGCCTCAAAAGAGGTGACACACTTTCTGAGGAACTTCCGGACAGGATGGGACCTAAGCCCTCTGGAACACGGTAACCCGAGTCTCCTTTTTCCAATAAACCAAGGCCTGCCAGAGCATCCAAAAAAATGTTTGCAGCCCGAAGGTCCAAACCCAAGCTCTGGGCAATTTCCCGCGAAGATCTGGGCTCTTTTTCCAGAAGCCCAAACAGATCCAGTTCGGCTGCACTCAGAATAAGTCTGCTCACCTGAAACGAGCGAGCTGCTTCCAAGATTTGCTCCACTGACCACTTATTCGACAATTCCTTGCCCTCCTCTGGAAAACAAAGGGCCTCCTCCGGATGTGTTCAAACAATTGGAGCTGCCGGCAGGGACTCCCCCCGCCGCAATGATCAGCCCAAGAAACACGGGCAAGAGCCTCTTAATAGAGTCTCTTCTTACTAAAAATCTTCAAGCTCCCGGATTGTACTTCCTTAAGGGCCCTCGGGCAACGCCTTGCGGAACCGATCCAGTTGGCGCAAGTAGTGCTCAGGGGCATGTCTTGCCAAAGAAAGAGCCCTTTGCTCTACCTTTATGGCTTCCTCAATGTGACCGTTTAGGAAGTATGCTTCTGCCAGAGTATCCAGAATATGTGGTTCATCGGGCTTCAGCCTGGCTGCCTCCAAGGCCAGGCTCAGGGCTCTTGGCGGGTTTTTTAATCTGGGGTCCCGGGCCGTTGCATACAGCCAGGCCAGATTGTTCAAAGCTTCTGGAACTCCGGGTCTTAGCTCCAAGCACTTTTCCAGAAATTTTTGTGCTCGAACCAGATCGTTTCTCTCTATGGCAATGGAGCCTGCAAGAAACAAGAGCACCGGATCCCCCGGCTCCTGCTCCAGCATCTTGTCCAAGAAAGTTGCCTGAAATCTTAAGCCAAGATGTCTGTCCCAATGAAAAGATCTCCAACCTACTACCAAGAAGAGAAGAACAAGCAGCAGTAACAAATACCCACCCACCAGCCTCCTGACCTTTCTATGGTGACGCAATGCTTGACCTGGGAAGTGCTGACATTTAATCAGAAAAGAGACCCGCTCCTGAATGCTGTAATGGTGCCAGCTGGGCAAGGAGCGCACCAAGGGGTGAAATCCGCCTATTTTTTCCAAGGATCTGATGAGATGCAAGGGGCTGCCTTGAACCTCAAGGGCATAGAGGTCTGCCTGTCTTTCAAAGTTTCTTGAAAATAGGCCAAAACCAAAACGCAGATAAACCACCGCCAGTCCTACAAACACAAGAGAGGCTGCAAGGCCTGTTGTAGAGGAATCCAAGAAACCTCCTTTCCACCATGCCTCCCCTGGGATCCAGGCAGTCCTTGTCATTAGAAGTGTGCCCACCAAGGCCCAGGGCGCGGCTCTCAAGCAGAGATCCAGAAGCAAGGTAAGCCCCAACATGAAAGCCAAATAAAATACCATGTGCAAATGCCGCACATGGCCCATCTCGTGGGCCATCACAGCCTCGAGTTCCTCAGGTTGCAAGAGGCTCAGCAGGGAAGGTGTAAGCAGAATGTATCTGGAGCCTGGGAAAATGCCCATTATCCCCGCGGTTGCTGTGGAGCCTTGAAGCAGATTCCAGAGGAACAGCTCCTTGTAGCGGAACCGGTGTTCGCGGAAGAAATGTTCTAGAGAACTTCTTTCCTGCCCGGGGGGCATGGGTGAGCATTTCCACAACCTTATCACCAAGGTGGGGAACCCCCAGGCCAGCATTAGGAGGAGCACCCCGAAAACACCCAGGCCCCAAAGGGCATTCTCCTGTACTCTTCTTTCGAATCCTGGAGCCAAGAGCCCCATTAGATCCATGAAGGCCAGTATGGCCGCCCAAGGCACCAGGACCGGCAGAAAGAGCCTGGCTTGGGTCCAAAGATATGAGCCCAGGCTTGAGCGGCTGAACCTGCCCCCCGGAAAACAGGCGGCCCATACACCCAAAAGGATCAGAACAAATGGCGCAATTCCCAAAAGACCACGCGCCACATCGCTGCCTCCCAAAGAGAGCTGCTCAAGGGTTCCTCTCCAGCCCAGCCAGTACAAGAGCAAACCGTAGAGAATAGCTCCAGCAATGACAAAGCGCTGTACAAAAGAAGAGTGAAAAATCGGGAAGGTCTCAAGGTCCAAAGTAGACCCACGATTCCTTTTCCACCAAAGAAAAGTTGTTCGCACAAAAAGAAGGTACACTCCCCCGGCCCCTGCCATAAGGCATACTTTGCTGAAGGCTCCAAGTGTTTCTCCAGAGGCAGAGCCGGGCAGCAACTCCAACATCAGGATGACGGCCAGAGCAACTATGACATTACCGTACATGCGCTGCTCGAATTATTCGCCCTGGCAGGCAGGCTTGGGGAGCTCATACTCCAATCCCCCAAAAGATCTCGCAAAATCAAAATGAAGAGCCGTTCTAAAAAAAGATCCCAGAGCCATACTTCTTGGGGTATGGTCCAATTTCTCAAAGCATGTCCTCTTGTGTGTTTTATCGACCTGCGACATGTAAGATTCTTTGAAGCAGCGAAAGGCTTCCCGGGCGCTTGGGAACAGGAGTTCCTCAAGGACGTCTCATCTCAGATTCCGGCTTGGAGAAATCCTTCCAGCGGGCCTCCATATTGGAGAGAGTCTCCAGGTAACGATCTTTGAAAAGAAACTCCTGACTTCTTATGAGTTCCCGGTAAAAGGCAATATGGGTTCTCAAATCCAGTCCGTGTGGATTCCTGCCCGCCAAGACTGCCCCATCCAGAATCACCAGGGAGTAAAACCCGGCAAGTGCGGCAACTTTCGGGGGACGCCTCCTCAAATATCCTTGACCCCCTAAGGTGTTAAGGAAAAAGGCTGCGTATTCTTCCAAGGCGACTCGAGGTGCAATAGCGTTCTCCTTCCAACATCTTTCCTGGGCCATAAGGTACTTGTAAGTCACTATGGCGGCAGGTTCAATCAAAGCCTGCTCTTGAGCCATGATCTGCTGGAAGAGCTCCAAAGGCTCCTTACCAACTACTCGGAAGAGATGAAAAACATTGGCCACAACTGCTTCCGGGAACCGCATTTCTCCAGATGCCAAAGGAGGCTTGGCCGAGAGCTGCCGCGCTGTCCCTGAAAACAGGCTGAGGCTTCCTCCTGCCGGCAGCCTGCCTTGCAGGTAAGTTCTTCTGTCCAGCTCATGGCAAAGAGCCTTGAAATCCTCTTCCACCTCTGTGCAGTTTGCCAGCTCCAGGAGATCTCCAGGCCACTGGGGGTAAGAGCCTGTAAGCTCGGTCCAGCGTCTGGCAGCCTCAGAGGGCCTCTCTCCCACCGCTGGCTGCTGGGATTCAGGAACCTTGTGTCGCAAAGAGGCAAGCCTTGCTTCGCACCTGGCCCTCTCTTCGTCCAGGAGGGGTTGACTGATGCGGCGGCCAATATCTTCCCAAAAATAAAGAATCAGTCCCAAAGCGGCCAGAACCAAAAGGAGCAGGAAACCAAAAGCCTTCCACCCGCCTCCTCTGGAGTTGCTATCTGCCGTAGTGCTGGTGCTTGCAGGAGGCTCTTTGCCTGTTTCTGCCTGGAGGTTCATCCCTTGGAGATCTCCTTCTTACTTCTTTCCCTGAGCCACTCTCGCAGCTCCTTCTTTAGTACCTTGCCGGCAGCGCTCACAGGGATCTGTTCTATCAGTATAATTTCCCTAAGCCTTTTATACCTAGCCACCTGCTGGTTCACATGCTCCATGAGCTCTTCCGAGGCGGCTTGCAGACCCTGCCTGAGCTTCACAAAGGCTACAGGTGCTTCTCCCACTTCCTCATCCTCTTTACCCACCACCGCACATTGCTCCACGGCCGGGTGTGTGAAAAGAATCTCCTCCAGCTCTCTTGGATAAACATTGTAACCCTTGTAAATGATCATATCCTTCTTTCTGTCCGTGATATACAGGAATCCGTCCTGATCCAGGTGGCCTATATCCCCTGTCAACAGCCAACCTTCCACGAGGGTCCTCTCGGTCTCCTGCGGCCTCATCCAGTAACCTTTCATAACCTGAGGGCCTTTTATACAGATCTCCCCGTCCTGCCCAGGGGGAAGCTCTTGTCCGGTTGCCACATCCACTATCTTGATCTCTGTGTCGAAAAGGGGCAATCCCACGCTTCCTGCCCTCACAGCGTTACGGAAAGGGGGATTGAAGGTAGCGCACATGGTGCACTCGCTTAGGCCATAGCCCTCAGCCACCACTCCTGAGAAGGACTGCATCATGCGGTCCAGCACCGAGCGGGCCAAAGGTGCGGCACCTGAAGCTGCCACCTTTATGGAGGAAAGGTCAATTTTTGAAAAATCCGGATGATTCACCAAAGGAATATAGAGTTGAGGCGCCCCTCCCAACATGGTGGCCCTGTACTTCCATACAGCCTTCAGGTACTCCGTGGCATCGAACCTGGGAAAAACCACCATGGTGTTTCCGCTGTAAACCTGGTTGTTCAAATACCCTACAACACCCATGGCGTGAAACCATGGAACCACAACCAAGGCAGTTTCCTGGTCTGCCTGGGTTGTGCTTGTCACAGATTCATCAGCTCCATGTGGAGGTCTGCTGCTTAGAACACCTCCTTCCCAGACGGGCTCCGAGCCGCTAAACCAATGGGAGACTTGCAACACATTTGATACCACATTGAAATGGGTTAGCATCACGGCCTTGGGCAACCCTGTGGTGCCGCCCGTATAGGCCAGATGGGCCAGATCCTCGCGGGGATCTATGGGTACTTGGGGGGCTTCCCCTCTGTTTTCTGCCAGGAGGCTAGCCATGTCCAGGGTGTCTGGCACAGGTATCTTCCCTATGGGTTTGAGAGGAGCGTTTATTGCCGAGAAACAGTCGGCCAGGCTGGTGGTGATTATTCTTTGGACCTTGGTGTCTCCCAGTATGGGTCTTATTGTGGGGAAGAGCAGATCCAGGGACAGGAGGGTCTCGGCCCCGGAATCAGAGAGCTGGTGTTGCGCCTCCCTGGGTGAGAGCAAGGGGCTCAAAGGCGTGAATACGGCCCCTGCTCTGAGCAGGCCATAGTAGGCTATGGCGAACTGGGGAGAATTGGGCAGGTGGATAGCAACCCGGTCACCCTTTTTGACCCCAAGTTGGATGAGGGCCGCCGAGAACCTCTTGGAGAGCTCAAGCATTTCACCGAAGGTGAGCTCCAGGCCCGAGAAGATCATCCCTATGCGGTCAGGCACCCTTCTGGCAGTATTCTCCAGGATAGCCTGAACGGGCAGATCCGGATAATTGAGGCTTCTGGGCCAACCCCTGGGCCAACAAGCAAAATTTTTGGCCATGACTCCCTCCTATCTGGGGAATTCCTGGGGACCGAAACGCCCTGGCAAGGGGTATATTCTGTACGTATCATGAGAGGATATCCTTGAGCAACTTAAGGATTTGCCCCAGAGAGACCCCTCCCGACATCTCCCTTGTTTGTGCCAGTTCCTTGGCCTGGGCTCTCCTCTTGAGAGCCTGAGCCTGCATCTGGGCCATGAGAACCCGATCTTTGGGAACAGGCCTGTTCACAAAAGCCCTCAATCTGGCCAGCTCCCCCCTGTCCAGCCAGATACCACCGCAGTTCTGACATCGATCTATTATCACCCCACTGGAATAGGCATAGCGTCCCTTGCTCATAAGAAGGCCGCATATGGGGCATTCAAGTTTGCTTTCTTCCCAAACGGCTTTACCTAGGCTTTCCTCTTCTTGATTTTCCATCCCTTGAGGAGGGGGCTTCCTTACCGCCTCCTGAAACTCCTTTAAGCCAATCCAGAGGCCTCCGCACAAGGTGCAGATTTGGAGCTCAAGCTCTTCCAAGGTGTGGGGTGAGAGCTTTTCTTTGCATCTTGGGCACCTCGGAACCAAAACCTTAGTATTCGAGGGAGGGTTTGCGTTCGGCAAAAGGCTCACCTCCAGTGAACCCAACAGCATAAAGCCGCCCATGCCGCAAAAGGCCTCTTGCTCAGAGCCAGACCGGAGACAAGATTCCATCCGAATGGTGCCAGAAGCTCCTTGAATGCGCAAGGGAAAATCTTTAAAGTGAAAAGGTGCTCCTACTGAGATGCCCATTGGGTGGCCATGATCTTTGGAAAATCAGTCTATCTGAAGGAATCGGAGCTCAAAGAAGGCCTGCAAGGATTATGAAAGTCTAGCCCTCATTGTTCGCGATCAGCGGATGATGGGGGTATTGTATAGACATTTTGGGGAAAGTAATCCATGGCCAAAAAAACCCTGATTCTTGGTTTAAGGTTTTGCCCGGGTTTGACTCTGAATATGCTAAAGTGTGCCGGGGCTTGGGGGGTGTAGCGCCCAAAGTCACAGGCCTTGGAGAATGATTCTGGCTAGGGATAAGCTTTCCCAGACTCGGCGGGCTGGCTTTTACGTTTCTCTTTTTTGGGGGTCTGAGGCTGGATCCAAGGGTCTGGGGCTTTGAAGATCAAATTGTGGGGCATGAAAATGAGTCTAAAAAAAGAGTTTCAGGCTCAAAAGCCCATGGGACTTGCGCTTTTCATAGGAAGTCTTCCTTTTCGGGATCATGAAAAGGCGCTGGAAGAGGTCTTGAGACGGACTCCTCATAGTCCTCACTGGGTTCAATTGCCTGTGCACCCCAGCGAGGGGTTCTTGCTTCAGTTCTCAGAAGGTTTGCCCGGCTTGAGGGTGGGCTCCCATGTCTGGGTGCAGAACCAGGGTGAGGATTTCGAGAGGGAGATGTTGGTTTTCTATGAGAATTACCTGGCTGTCACAGAGGGGAGAGAGGACTTGGATTCATCCCTTTTTGCCATCAGCCGGCAGGCTGCCCCAGGGCTTTACAGGTTGATTGAGGTTCTGGAGCCTCTCAGACCTGTGGCTTTTGTAAAAGGACAGTTGAGCGGGCCCCTGAGCGTGCTTACAGGGATTCAGGACTCGGAGTCACGCCGGGCCTATCATGACGATAGGGTAAGGGAAGCCATGGTGAGGCTCTTGTGCCTCAGGGCACGCTGGCAAACCAGGAAACTAAGGCAGGTGGGGCAAGCAACGCTCTTGTTCGTGGATGAGCCCACTTTGGGGAGTCTGGGCAGCTCTTCACTGATAAACATATCTCCTCAGGCTGCCTTGGAAGACCTAAGGGAAATATTGGCGGCTGTGGAGGCAGAAGGAGGCTGGCCTGGAGTGCATGTTTGCGCCAATGCGGATTGGGGGCAGCTTCTGGCCCTCAAAGAGCTCCGGGTCTTGAGCTTTGATGCATACTCTTATTTCGAGAGGGTGGCTCTCTTTAAGCAAGAGGTGATGGCCTTCCTTGACAGGGGAGGAGTCCTGGCTTGGGGCATAGTCCCAACCAGAGGGGAAGAGCTCGTGAAGACGACCGCAAAAATCCTGGCAGAGCAGTGGATCCAGAAAGCCACATGGCTGGAAGCAGGGCGGGCAGGCTTGGGGAGAATCCTGGAGAGTTCTTTCATAACTCCAGCCTGCGGCTTGGGAAGCGTGGAGCCGAAGCAGGCTGAACTGGCCATGGATCTAACTGTGCAGGTTTCCCAAAGGCTCAGGAAGGAGTTTGGGGTGGAGTTTTTGGAACCGGCTGGTTGAAATACCCTAGCCTCAGATGAGGCAGCTCCTGGCGGATTTTTCTCCAGAGCCGGCGCATGCCCATGGGGGCGGATCCGGAGCTGGGCAGGGCTTTCAAGTAAATCTGGGGATCAATGCACAAGTTCTTCATATGCAAAAACTGGACTCCTGTCCTTTGCACCAAACCCTTCAGGTGCTCCCATTCCTCCTCCTGGTCGCTTATACCGGGGAAGACTAGGTAATTAACCATGGTGAAAAGTCCGGCCTTCCTGGCCAGTTCAAGGGATTCCTCCACCTCTTCCAACCCAAAACCTCTGGGACGGCAATAAGCCTTGTAGAATTCAGGGCGGGCGCTGTTTAAACTTACACGTACAGAATCCAGCCCTGCTTCCACCAGCTGCTTGAGGGCCTGGGGAAGACTCCCGTTGGTGTTCATGTTCAGGGTCCCCCGCTTGGTGCGGGCCCGGATCCTGGTAAGGGCTCCTGCTATGAGTTGGGCCTCTGTGAGCGGCTCTCCCTCGCATCCTTGACCGAAACTCACGATAGGCTCCTCAGCTTGCTCCAAGTGTTGCACAGCCAAGTTCACCACATGTTGGAGCTCGGGGCGGAACCGAATCCGACTGTGGGCCGCAGGGCAGGAGCCCCTAGGCTGACTCGACAAACAGCCCAAGCACCTTGCATTGCACTTCCTGCTGACCGGAAGTGGTGCTTCCCAGCGTCTCATGAAGAGGTTTTTGGCGGCAAAGCAGTGATTAATCAAGGCGCAGTTGGACAAATGGCGCAAAAGAGGGTTGGCTGGCCCCTTCAAAAGCTCTTTCACGTTGGGCAGGAGTTCTCTGTCATCAAAATTCCTGGGATCCCAGCGGGGATTGTACTCCACCTGGAAAGCAGCTGCAGCATACCCCCTAGAGGTGAATCCCACTGCTGTATAGGCCCAAAGGGGCAGCACATAGTTCTTGTCTGAGGTTTTAGAGGCCGGAAGAAGAGTCCTTACGTATCCCGGCTCCAAAAAAGCTGCCACAGCCGAGCACCTGACCTTTTTACGCCCCACCCTTTCTGTCTCCAGGCAGACGGGGCGGCCGTGGGCAGGATCCAGGCCCACCGGTGGACATCCCGGCATATAGAAAAGCCTGCTCATCTCAGGCAAAGGGATCCATTCCTCAGGCTCAGGCAGGACCAACTCGGGCCCTGACATACCCATGGCCAGAAGATCCGGGTGTTCGTAGATGACTCCCTTCTCGTCCGCGAAAAGGAGCCTGGGAGCTTCCCGGATGGAAGAATCGGCTTCCACACTAAGACGCTCAGCAAATATTTTTTTCATGCAGACATTATATCCTTGGAGGGCCTTGCATCATAGGAGAAGGTCTCTTGGTGCTCTTGAGCTGGCCTTTTGACTTCAGAAAGGCTGGACCATGAGGGCTTACACAATAGGGATTCCCCCTCGCTACTCCTTGTATTGGCCCTTGACTTGGTTTTGTCCTGCCAGCTACTATGAAATGCAAGCGCCCGCCGTCGGCGGGCTTTGATCTTGGACCTGTAAGAGGTGAGCCGTGCCGAGTGAAAAAATGTTGATGCGTGGGGCCCATGTGGTGGGCGAAGCTGCTGTGAGGGCGGGTTGCCGATACTATTTTGGCTATCCAATCACACCTCAGAATGAGCTGCCTGAATATCTTTCATCTAGGCTTCTGGAGGTGGGAGGCACTTTCATACAGGCCGAAAGCGAAATAGCCTCCATCAACATGGTCATAGGGGCCTCGGTCTCAGGGGGCAGGGTGATGACTTCTTCCTCCTCCCCTGGGATAAGTCTCAAACAAGAGGGGATTTCTTATCTGTGCGGCCAGGAGCTTCCGGCCGTCATCGTAAACATGATGAGGGGCGGTCCTGGTCTGGGAAACATAGCTCCCTCTCAGGCCGATTATTTCCAGGCCACAAGGGGAGGGGGACATGGGGATTACAGAGTTCTGGTTCTGGCTCCGGCTTCCAATCAGGAGCTGGCCGAGCTTACCTTCGATGCTTTTGAACTGGCCGACAGGTATCGCAATCCGGTGATGATACTGGGGGACGGCCTGATGGGCCAGATGATGGAACCGGTGGTGTTTAGAGATCCCATAGACCCAAGGGAGCTGCCTCCCAAAGACTACATCCTGGACGGCTGCAAAGGCAGGGAACCCAGGGCGGTTTTTTCAATGCTCTTGGATCCGCCCACTCTTTACCAACATAACGTGAAGCTTCACAAAAAATATGAGGACATCTCGGCCAAAGAGGTCCGGTACGACACCTATCAGGTGGAGGATGCAGAGGTGATCTTGGTGGCTTATGGGACAGCCTCTAGAATCGCCAAAGGGGCCGTCAACAGGCTTCGCAGGGAGGGGCTTAAGGTAGGGCTTTTCAGACCGGTCACTCTTTGGCCTTACCCCAAAGAGGCACTTCGCTCTCTGGCCTGGGGTGGAGTCAAGATAGGGGTCTTTGAGCTGAGTGTGGGGCAGATGGTGGAGGATGTATTGATGTCGGTTGGAAGCCTTTCTGAGATATATCTGCAGGGGGTCCCTGGCGGTCCTGTACCTACGCCGGCCGATGTGGCCGAGTTTGCGGTTTCTGTCCTAAAAGGGGACGGCCGTGTTGGAAGGAAGGTGCAAATATGAGTGAGGCAGCTTTGAAAAAGCTTTTCTCAAGGCCGGAGTCCTTAAAACCCAACCTTACGCATTATTGTCCTGGCTGCGGGCATTCTGTGGCTCACAGGCTCGTGGCCGAGGTGCTGGACGAGATGGGACTCAGGGAAAAAACCATAGGGGTTGCGCCCGTGGGTTGTGCAGTTCTGGCGTATAACTACTTCAATTTTGACATGGTGGAGGCCCCCCATGGGAGGGCCCTGGCAGTGGCCACGGGCATCAAGAGGGTCCATCCGGATAAATTCGTGCTCACATATCAGGGAGACGGGGACCTTGCAGCCATAGGAACTGCCGAGACCATTCATGCCGCCAACAGGGGGGAGAAGATAAGCACTATATTCATCAATAACGCCATCTACGGGATGACAGGAGGCCAAATGGCCCCTACTACCACGGTGGGACTAGTGGCCACAACCACCCCTGGGGGAAGGGATCCGGACCGGGATGGTGCGCCCATAGACATCTCCCAAATGCTGGCTGTTTGCCAAAGAACCGTTTACATCGAAAGATGCGCTCTCACCTCTGTGAAACATATCCAGAAGGCCAAGAGGGCCATAAAAAAGAGCTTCCTGGTGCAGTTGAACAATCTCGGGTTCAGTTTGGTGGAGCTTCTCTCGCCCTGCCCGACAAATTGGAAAATGAACCCATCGGATGCCTGGAGATGGGCCGAGTCCATTCTTACAAAGACTTATCCCCTGGGAGTGATCAAAGATACAAGCGGGCTGGGAGACGTGAAATGATGGTTAGGACTACCTTTGCCGGATTCGGTGGACAAGGTGTGTTGCTGATGGGCTATGTGCTTTCCCACGGGGCCATGCTCAAGGGCCTCAATGTCACATACCTACCTGCGTACGGGGCCGAGATGAGGGGAGGCACGGCCAACTGCACCGTGACCGTCTCTGATGAGCAGATAGCTTCCCCGGTGGCCTCTGAATCAGATGTCTTGGTGGCCATGAACGCTCCATCCTTGGACAAGTTCGAACCCTCGGTGCGACAGGGGGGTACTGTTTTAATAAATTCCTCCCTTATCTCCCGTTCCACAAGGCGCCAGGACGTCTCGGAAATCAGGGTGGACACGGTGGGGCTGGCCAGGGAGGTGGGCTCCGAGAGGGCGGCCAACATGGTCATGCTGGGTGCCCTGGTGGCAGCCACTGGCATTCTCTCGGTTGAAGAAGCTGTAAAAGGCATGGCCAAAGCCACGGAAGGGAAAGAGAAGTTCTTTCAACTCAACAAGGCGGCTATAGAGAGGGGCGCGGCCTTTATCAGGGAAGGGAAATAGCTGAAGTCCAATGAGAGGCTGATGCACCAGGCCTTTGACCTGGGTGTGGAAGCCTCTATGCAGATTTCCAAGGGATTTTGGAAAGATTCGATTCAGGGGGCCCTCCATGAAGCTGACCCAGGGTCTGTATGCGTATCCCTGGACCCATCCTTCTGCCAACAACTCCAACTCTTACATCATAAAAGCCGGTCAGGTGGTTTTGTTGGATCCCGGGCATCTGGAATTCTTGAATCATCTTTTTCAAAGCATGCGGTTGGACGGTATTCACGAGGACAGCATCCAAGGGGTGATAGCCACCCATGCCCATCCAGACCACCTGGAAGGGCTCCAGGCCTTTGCTCAAAAGCCTGTTTGGACAGCCCTGGGGGCTTTGGATGAGTCCTTTATGAGAGATGTGGGGGCTGATTTCTACAGGATGATGGGGGTCAGCCCCCCACAAATCAGATTGGACATATTGCTCAAAGAAGGGGAAATGATCCTGGGAAAGGAACGGTTCCAGGTGCTGGAGACCCCAGGTCATTCACCAGGATCCATTTGCATATATTGGCCTGCACAAAAAGCGCTTTTTACCGGGGATGTGGTTTTTGAGATGGGAGTGGGCCGGACGGATTTCCCAGGCGGGGACGGCAAGGCTTTGGTGGCAAGCATAGAAAAACTAGCAGGCTTGGATGTGGAGATCCTGCTTCCAGGCCACGGGAACCCCCTGGTGGGAAAGAGTCGCATTCAAAAGAATTTCGAGATCATCCGCCAGATGTATTACCCTTACTTGTAGAAGTCCTCTTTCCTTCCTGGGCCTTGCCTGGGATAAGTTCTTAAGCTTGATTCTCCGGACTCTCCAAAGCCTTCCCAATGAGCTCCTGAGCTTCCAGAAGCCTATCTTGGAATTGTACTTGTAATTCCCGCAGAGCTTTTCCCCAAAGTGGAGAGCCTTCAACATGGGGTTCCACGGCAGACCCCTCCACTTGGCGTCGGGCCAGTTCCTCTCGCAACTCTGCCTTCAGCTTTCGTCTGCGCTTCTGAAGTAGCTGACCCCACTCGATGGAAAGATCCTTGAGCCTTTGCAACACTTTTCGATGCCCCTTGCCCAGAAACCTTTGCATGGCCTCCAGGACCAAAGGGAAGTTATCCATACCCCAACTCAAGCTTTCCAGCAGGGCTCTGTCCAAGGCCAAACGCGCTGAGGGGGAGGCCTCAAGTCTTTTCCTCTCCAGCTCGCTCAGGCTTATTTCTCCCCGCACATATTGCGACACCACGGCCTGGGCCAGCCTCCTCTCCTTTTCCTCTTGGAGTTTTCGGCGTTCCTCATCGGTAAAGGTCAATCCCTTTGTTCTTTCCATGGCCAGTTCAATGCTGCTTTTTATCTCGGCCATCTCTCCTCCTTACCTGCATCCGGGCCATGCGGGTTCAACCTCCCCAGCACAGACGCGCTTGGCCTCCCCAACCCAAAGCCGAACCTGCGCTTCTCTGGGAGGTTGTCTTGCCCAATTCTTTTCTTTTTGGATCTCCCTCAACTTTTTGGCCAATGTCTGGGGTTCCTGTTTGGCCAGATCCCCCAGCCTGCTTACCCCTGCTTCCAGCATGAGCCGTAGGTTCCCGGTACCCATGCCCTTTAAGGCGGCCATGGCAGCCCAGGTGCGCCACTTGGCTACCACCTCCGGTGTGGCTCCCAGAAGCTCCAAGGCAAGGGACTCTCTGGCTCTGGCGCCCGGTCTCAAAACCCAAAGGTCCAGACGTTTGACTCCTGCCTGCTCAAGAATCCGGGCCTCTTGGGGAGCCAGATCCCTCAAGTCCTCCAATAGAGGATGCAAAGAGTTCACGGTGTAGAGATCCAAGAGTCTGAACATGCCCAAAGAACCCACCAAGACGATCCCCACCAGGGCCCATCTGATGGCGGGGCCTTTTATCCCCTTTATGGCCCCTTTTACGAACTGCACCATAACATAGCATTCCAAAGCAAAAGGGGGAAAACCAAGGAATCCGGCCAAAGGCATCTCAAAGAGCTTGGACTCCTCAAAATGAGGAACCGTATAGATCCACTTGCACGAGGCCTGAATATTAAAAAGCTCCCAGGCCAGACCGCATAACAGTCCCCCTGCCAAAAGCCTCATCCCTGTGGTGATGGATCCACTCTCCAGTTCCCCAAGCAAGCTGGGTTCCCCCCACCTTTGGTTTACAGGGTCCAAAAGGAAGATCAAGCCCAGCCATACAAGCGGGAAACCATAGTCTGGAATCAGGATTGGTAAAATCATACATACAAGCCCGGCGCCCATCAGGCAGGGGGCAAGGAGCCTTCCTTGACGCAAAACTCCGACCCTCACCTCAGGGACTATCCCCAGTGCACCCATCATCTCCGTGGCTTCGAATACAGCCGGCAGCACCGTGGCAAAACAGACTGTGTAACCCACCCAGCGCGCTGCCCAGGAAGGGCTGGATCCCACATAATACCAATTCTGCATGACCAGGTTGTACAACTCGAAGAAAAGCCACACAGGAACCGACAATCCAACCAGGAAGAAGAACTCCTTCGGATCCCTCCACAAGAGGGAGTCCCCCTTTTTCCACAACACAATGGCATCCAGGATAAATATGAAGGGCCACCAAGCCATGGCATAATACCAGGTGGCAAAGGGCTCAAGGCGAAGCAACATGCCGGCCGAGCAAATTGTAATTACTCCCAGGGCTGCAACTCCTTGGATACATGCCCGGCGGCTTGCAGATAAGGGGGTCTGCATGACTTTTAAGTGTACTCCTCTGCCCAACAGAACTCTGTTGGGGGGAATTCTTAGGAGGCTACCCGCGCGTCCTGGGGGCCGCAAGACCTCAATAGGTCTCCTAAAAAGGTCTTAAAACTAACCTTGGATCATGAGGCCTTGAGCTGCTCTATTCTTCTTTGCATTTCTTCACCCTTTGGGCTCTTTTCTCCGTAGGCTTTGATCGCCAGACGGAAGTGCTTTAGAGCCTCCAGAGTGCGATCCATCTTTTCGTGAAAACCCGCCATATCCTCGTGGAAGCCCCCCTCGTCCCCAAGATCCTTTTTGGCTCTTGCGCGCATCTCATGGGCTCTTATGAGAAGGGGATCCACCGCCAAGGCTCTGTCTAAGAACTCCAGAGCCTCTTTAGGACTTCCTTTCTGAATCAAGGCCTCCCCCATCATGGCCAGAAAAGGTCCGTACTCAGGCCTTATTTCCAATGCCCTGTGGAACATGGCTTGAGCCTGCTCCCAACGCCCCATCCTGGCTTGAAGCAATGCCATGTCCGCCCAGGCCGATGCCAGCCGCGGATCCAGCTCCAGGGATCTGGACAGAGCTCCCAAGGCCTCTTGGACCCACCCGTAACGAAGGTATATGAGCCCCAGTTGGTGCCAGGCCTTGGCGTCTCCTGGGGCTTGCTCCACTCTTTGCTTGAAAAGGGGGACTACCTGGGTGGCCCCTCCCACCTCTGCCTGGAGCAAGGCCTGGAATCTGTGAAAATCAACAAGCTCCCTTGGCTGGGCTACCTCCAGCCTGTGGAGGTGGATCAAACTTTCTATCTGACCCATCCGGTCCGTCCTCAAGGGATGGGTCAAAAGATACGGAGGGATGCGGCTGGTGGAGAAGCGCTGCTCTCTCATCATCATATCGAAAAAGTCTAGGAGCCCTCTGGGATCATATCCTGCCTGATACATGTAAAAGAGGCCATAGCGGTCTGCCTCCTCCTCGAACTCCCTCGTGAAGGCGAGCATTGCCGTTTGTCCGGCCCCCAGTGCCCCCACCATCACGGCCTGTCCCCCCTCTCCCCCCGTGGCTGCCGCGCCTAAAATGGCAGCCGCCAGACTCCCGAGACTCACCAGGGTCCCTTTTCCCATCATCTGGGCGCTGTGGCGGTGCTTCACATGGGAGAGTTCATGGGCGATGACCCCCGCAATCTCCCCCTCGTGGCGAGCCTTGAGAAGGAGTCCGCTGTAAAGATATATGTGCCCGCCCGGCACTGCGAAAGCATTGAGAGTGGGGCTCTTGACCACGTGAAACCTAAACTTGTAGCTCATGGGCTGGGCTGCCTCCACTATGGGGGCCCCAATGTGAGCAACGTATTCCAGGATGTCCGGGTCATCCACAAGGGAAAGCCTCTTGGCGGCTTCCTGGGCGAACTCCCTGCCCATCTCTTTCTCGCTCTTAACCGAGGGAGTAAACCATTCCTCAGCCCTCTTCACCGTGGGGGCGCACCCGTTCAATGCCAGCTGCGCCAACAGCAGGGCTGTAAACATTACCAGTAAACGCCTTGTTCCTGTCGGCCTTCCCCCCATCCTTGCACCTTTCCGGAGCTAACTTCATGTATCATACTTGAGAGAAAGCTTTGTACACAAGGACGGGAACAGGGCTTGCCTGGTTTACGAATAACAGTCAAGCTGTCTGAGGGTTTGCCTGTTAAGGCGTAAGAAAAGGAGGAGGCTTTGGGATGACTGAGGTTTCATGGGCCTTGGCATTGGGGGCCGGGGTGCTGACTTTCTTTACTCCTTGCATCCTACCGCTGCTGCCTGCTTATGTCTCTTTTATCACTGGCAAGGCGGTAGAGGAGATTCTTGAGGAAAGGCCTGTAAGAAAAGAAATTCTCCCCCCTGTAATCTTTTTCTGCCTGGGTTTTTCTCTTATCTTCGTGATCCTGGGGGCGACAGCCACAACCCTGGGCAGGCTCTTGGCAGCCCATCACAGGGTCCTGGAAATAGTGGGCGGCACTGTGGTGATTCTTTTTGGGCTGCAGCAGTTGGGGATAATCAGGGTAGGGTTTTTACTGAAAGAAAAAAGAGTGCACCTTGGGAGCCGGCCCTCCCATGGGCTGGGAGCTTTCCTGGTGGGGGTGGCTTTTGCTGCAGGATGGACCCCTTGTTTGGGACCGGTCTTGGGTTCAATACTGGCCTACGCCTCCACCCAGGAGACGGTGACCCAAGGAGTAGTACTGCTGTGTTTCTTCTCTTTGGGTATGAGCCTTCCCTTTGTGGCCTTGGGACTAGCCACAGGGGCCGTTCTACCTCGTCTGAGGGCGGCCGGTCGATTCATGTTCTGGATAAGGCTGGGAAGCGGCGGTGTTTTGATTGTGCTGGGCCTGCTCTTGATAGGGGATCAGATGTCCTACTTGAGTAGCCTACTATCCTAATTTGGACTCTTGGCCCGGCCAGCTCACCTTGGGGTTGCGCCTCCAAAACCCAGGTACGCCTTGGCATTTTCCGACTCCAAGCAAAGCCAAATCCGAAACCCAAAGCCAGGGTGTTGTTGAGCATTTACCGGTTTGTGCTAACATTCCATCAAGCCCCTTTCTTGTCGGCTGATCAGGAATAAGGGGAGCTGAAGGCCGGAGGTATCAATGGGTGGTCCGTACCAGAGGCTTTACATCTACGAACTAGAAGGTACCCTTGAGAAAATACCTCAGGGATGGGGAAAAAGAGGTTATCTGGGCTGCTGGTACGAGGCTGGTTACTCCTTTGTTTTTTTTCCCGAGCCCAGCCGCGAGCAGTTAGAGAAGGATCTGCTTGAGACCAAGCACAAAATACGTTCAGAAACAGTGATCCCGTACCAAGATTGGGAGGCCGGGGTCCCTCTTCAGCCGTTTTGTGTGGGTTCCATTTGTGTGGCCCCGCCATGGAATGTGCCGCAAGACCCTAAAGCTTTGTTGGTGGACCCAGGGGTCAGTTTCGGATCCGGATTACATGGATCCACCAGAGCTTGCTTGGAACTTCTGGTTTCCCTGTATAGGGCCGCCACCCCTATGGAGGTTTTGGATCTTGGAACAGGGTCCGGGATTCTGGCTTTGGCTGCTGCCCGGCTGGGAGCCCAGCGTGTAACCGCGGTGGACTGCCAGCCGGTGGCGGTTGAGACGGCCAAGGCCAATGTGGCCAGGAATTTCCTGGAAGCACGGGTGGAAGTAACTCTAGGGAATGCCTTGGATTACTTGGAGGGTTCGGCTGACTTGATCATGGCTAACCTGCACCTGGAGCTCCTTCTGGAAATACTCACCAGGCCAAGCTTTTGGAGAACCCCATGGTGCATACTGGCCGGGCTAGTAGGAAGGCAGGACCTGAAGTTCTTGGCTGCTCTGGAGAAGACCCCTATGAGAGTTTTGGAAAGCCGGGAGGAAGGACGCTGGAGCGCTTTTTTGATAGCAGGGGATGAGCTTGGTTAAGCTGCGTTATCGGGCAAAATGCACTGATGTGCACTAAGTTATGGACCAGTTTATCCAAATATTTCATTTAGATAGCCCGCATTATCCGCTCATCTTGAGTAATGTGGGCTAATGATCCAGGCAGAGCTCTTAAAACAGGGTTCGCAAAAGGCTTCTTGCTGCCATCTGCCTGCCAAGACAAGGGGTTTTGGGGGGAGCTGATACCTGCGGCAAAAGGCTTTTGACTTGACAATTCAGCCTGGTTGAGGTAAATAATATTGTGATGCGGGCATAGCTCAGTTGGTAGAGTACGAGCTTCCCAAGCTCGGTGTCGCGGGTT
>CAYPWF010000051.1:0-25971 GCA_964414345.1 uncultured Desulfarculaceae bacterium | reverse complement strand
CGGCCAATGCGGAAGAGAGCGCCTCGGCCTCAGAGGAGCTCCAGGCCCAGGCCCAGGCCATGAGGGAGCTTGTGGGGGAGCTTGTGGCACTGGTTGAGGGCAAAAAGCAAATGGCAATTGGCATCAGCCAGAGGGAAATGAAGAATAGGGAAACCAAGATCGCCCAAGGCCCGACTCCCAGCGCCCAACTACGCGACTCCAAGGGCAATGGGAAGGAAAGGCCAACCAGGAGACCCCAGGAGTCGATCCCTCTGCACGAGGCGGAGGAGCGTTTCAGGGGGGTTTGAGGGCAGAGATCGGCCTGCGAGGCCGAAGCCTTAGGATGAGAGAGGTAAGGGATTCGATGGGCATGATAGTTGGTCATGCAGGAAGCGGGCCGGTGCATGACACCAATGCTCCAAGGGGCGGAGCAGGAACCCAGGGGCCAAATCAGTGGGGCTGGGAAGAGAGTTCTTCTTCCCAACCGCTTTTCTAGTGTTTAGGACTCTCGAAGGACGAGAATAGATGTTACCCCTCCTCTCAAAATTTTCTTTCATTGTTCTGGCCTTGAGCCTCCCCACCCTGTTTTCCTGCCACGACTCACAAGAGCCCATCCGCATCGGCTTTGTGGGCGCTCTCACGGGCCGCTACTCGGACCTTGGAGTCTCCGGGAGGGATGGAGTGATCCTGGCCGTTGAGGAGAAAAACCGCTTGGGGGGGCTTCTGGGCAGGCCCTTAGAGCTACTCACAAGAGACGACAGGCAGGACCCTCAAGTCGCTCTCCAGGTGGACCAGGATCTCATTAACTCCGGGGTAATAGCCATCATCGGGCACATGACCTCGGCCATGTCCATGGCCGCCTTGCCCCTCTTGGACAAGACCCAGACAGTAATGTTGAGCCCCACCACTGCCTCGCCTTTGTTGAGCGGGAAAAAGGACTTCTTTTTCAGGGTGTACGAGCCCATAGATAAGGAGGTAAGGGATCTAGCTGTCTGGATTGCAAATGGCAAGGGCATCAAGCGGATGGCCGCCACATACGACCTCAAAAACGCTGCTTATGCCAAGGACTATGCGGAGAGGCTCGAGAAGGCGTACAGGGCCATGGGAGGTCAGCTCTTGGTCACGGTTGGCACAGAGTCCTCTAAGCCAGAAGACATTATTGATATGGCAGAAAGCCTCAGGCTCCTCGACATAGATGCTCTACTGATAGTGCACAACGCTCTGGACACGATCTTGGTCCTAGAGTCCCTGCGAAAGGCCGGCTGGGAAGGGACGGCTTTCGCATCCCCTTGGTCCATGAGCAAAGAAATTCTAGAGCAGGGGGGTAATTCCGTTGAGGGGCTTCATAGCATCGTGCCATTCCTGCCTGATCACAGCTCCACTAGTTACCAAGATTTTAGAAGAGCCTTTTTGGGGAGGTTCAGAAGAGAGCCTGACTTTCCGGCCGTATGTGGCTATGAGGCGGCCCAGGTGCTTTTCAAGGCCTACGAAAAAGCCCGCGCCCCAGGACGGGCCCTGGCAGAGGCCATAATTGAGATAGGGGAGTTCCAGGGGCTTCAGTCCAAGATAGTCATGGACCCCTTCGGCGACCCCATAAGGGAAAAATTCAGGGTGATTATAAAAGGCGCAAAGATGGAAAGGGCCTGGTGATGCCCAAAGAACCCAGCCTGTGGAGAAGACTGGTCGGTCTTTTCGTTTTGAGCGGAATGCTTCCCCTTCTGGGCGGGGGCACAGCGGCAATATGGCTTGTCTGGAAGCATACCCACAATGAGGCACAGGCAAAACATTTGATCCTTGCAGAATCACTTGCTTTTCAGATAAGGGAGACTTTGAGAGCTCACGAAGTGGCTCTAGCCCACTTGGCTAACATCTTGAGTGAACCGGATTCCGAGCCTGGATTCAAAGAGGCCATGATCATGGACCACATGGAAGCCCTGGCCGCTCAAGGGGTGAGAATCCAGAGCTTCGCAACGCTCGACAGAAAAGGCAGGGTGATAGACGTCTACCCAAAGCATGCAGAGCCTTTCAGACTGGGTCTATCAAACAGACCGGAACTTCAAAAAGCCATGGAAACAGGCCGGCCAGCATACTCGACCGTGCAGATCCCTCCTGGCTTTATGGAACCCATGGTCAGCGTTGCCATACCCCGTGGATCCACCATGACTTTGGGCTTGATCCCACTGGGGCCTCTGAACAACAGGATTCAGATGCTTTCGGCCCATGGGGAGGCCATGCGCTTGATCCTCACTGACTCGGCAGGGGTGGCAATCTCCCACAAAGACCCATTGGTTGTGGCTGAAAGGCTCAACCTTGGAGGCCTTCCCCCCATCTCCATGGTGCTGAAAGGTAGTGAGGGGAAGACCAGTTTCCAAGAGGGCAGACAGACCTGGATAGGCGGGGCGACCAAGGTGCCCGAACTGGACTGGTCTGTGGCGGTGATCGAGAGTGAATCCCATGTCATGGCTTCCACAAGGGGGCTCATTGCAGCCCTGCTCATTGCCGTGGCTGGGGGGCTGGTGCTCTCCATGGTCATGGCCTTTCTATTGGGGCAGAAATTCCTGGGCCCGCTCAGGTTGCTCACCGGGGCGTTCACTCGAATCTCCCAAGGCCGGTATTGGGAAAAAATCAGCCCGCCCGGGTTCCGGGAGTTGGGAGGGCTCCACCGGGCGCTGGAAAAAATGGTGGATGAGATCCAAAAGAGGGAGGAGGCCCTGGGCGAGGCGGCCAAGACCTGGCAACGCACCTTTGACTCGGTTCCGGACCCCATATGGCTTCTGGACTCCGAGCAGAGGATTCTCAGGGTCAACCAAGCCGGCTCCCTTCTCCTGGGCCTTAAGGAGAGAGAACTTGTAGGGAAACATTGTTTCCAATTGGTCCACGGCACTAGCAGCCCGCCTGTGGGTTGTCCGCATCTGATGACAATGAAGAGTGGCGAGGTGCACACCTTTGAAGAAACCGGTCTGGGTAAGACACTGCTTGTCACCACCGCCCCCATCAAGGACTCATCGGGGAATGTGACCGGTTGCGTTCACCTGGCAAAGGACATAACCGAGCGCAAGCAGATGGAGGAGGAGCTCAGGCAGTCCGAGGAGCGATATCGGCTGGTTGTGGAAAACGCTCAAGATGCGATTCTGGTGGCGCAAGACGGTTTTATTAAGTTCGTGAACCCAAGGATGCTGGATCTCATAGGATTCTCCAAGGAGGAGTTGACCACACGGCCTTTTTCGGAATTCATCTCCCCCGAGGACAGGCCAATGGTCATGGAGCGCTACAAGCGCAGGCTTCAGGGAGACAAGACCCTACCCAGAGCCTACAGATTTCGCGTGCTAAGGGCAGCCAATGAGATAAGGTGGGTGGAGATCAGGGCAGTACCAATTCTTTGGGAGGGAAGGCAGGCGACTCTAAACTTCCTTACAGACATCACCGAGAAACTGCAAAGCGAGGAAGCTCTGAGGCAGAGCGAGGAGAGATACCGATCCTTGGTGGAGAATTCCCCTGACGGGATCTTCATGGCGGAAATACCCTCCACACGGGTCACATTTGTAAATAGGTCCATTTGTGAAATCATGGGCTACAGCCCGCAAGAGGCTCTAAGGCTCCAAATCTGGGACGTGTTGCCCCAGGAGGAGATACCCAGGCTCCGCAGCTTGCTGGGAGAGGTTTTGGATGGGAAGCCTCTTCCCCAGGGCCCTATTTCAGTCAAAGCCCTAAGAAAGAACGGCTCTGAAATTTCTTTGGAGGTAAGAGTGGCATTTGTGTACTACCAGGGCAGACAGGTACTTCAAGCCGTGGTACGGGACGTCACAGAACAAGAGTTGCTGCAAAAACAGCTTCAACATTCACAGAGAATGCAGGCCTTGGGCACCCTGGCAGGAGGCGTAGCCCATGAGTTCAACAACCTTCTGGCCAGCATCCAGGGCTTTGCCGAGCTGCTGCGCTTCACCGTCCAAGAGGGCCAGGAAGGCTCAGAATACATAAGTGAGATAATTTCCAGTTGCGAAAGAGCAGGCAACTTGACGGCCCGAATGCTCTCCCTGGCCAGGGTGGAGGCCGGAGAGAGGTACCCGGTGAAGGTGAATCAAATCATTGATAGCACCCAAAGGCTCCTTTCTCAGACCCTGCCCCCTAGCATCAATGTGGAAGTCAATCTCAAAGGCGGACTTCCCTTTGTCATGGCTGATCCCACCCAGTTGGAGCAGGTGCTGTTGAACTTGGCCCTGAACGCCAGGGATGCCATGCCGCAAGGGGGAACCATCAGGTTCAAAAGTGGCTTGAACGTTTCCGATGCCGAGCTGCGAAGCCGGTACCCTTACATCCCCTCAGGCTCTTTTGTGGAGATCTCTGTTGAGGACCAAGGAGTTGGAATCCCCAAGGAGCACCTTGAGCGGGTTTTCGAGCCCTTCTTCACAACCAAGGAGGCCGGGAAAGGAACTGGATTGGGTCTTTCGGTCTCTTACTCCATCATTAAGGCCCACAACGGTTTCATCTTGGCACAGAGCCCTCCGCCTGGTAAGGAAAAAGGAAGTCTCTTCAGGGTGTTGCTTCCTCCGGCCGAAATCACTCAGGAGCCGCCCTCGAGACGACATCAGGAAGTTCCTGCTCCCCTGGGCAGTGGAGAACGTGTGCTTGTGGCCGACGATGAAATCAGGATCCGGGAAATCCTTAAGAAGGCCTTGGAAACCCATGGATACCGGGTTGAAACAGTCCCAGATGGAGAAAAGGCTGTATCAGCATATTTGCAAGCCATGAACTCAGGGGAGCCTTTCCAGGCTGTGATTCTGGATCTGGCCATGCCGGTGAGGGATGGGAAATGGGCCATGGCCAGGATCCTGGAGTCGAATCCGCAGGCCAATGTCATAGTTGCCACCGGCTACACTGAGGAACAGTTTCTAGGGCAGGAAGCGGACCTGAAGGCCATGGCGGTTCTAAGAAAACCCTTCGATATCTCCATCCTTCTTAAAACCCTCAGAGACATTCTTGGGGACCCTCAGGAAAACTGACCGACCCTCAAGCCCCCCTCCAGGCCAGCATTACGCCTTCCAAGGCAGCAAAGATTTCATGGTGCGTCCTATCTGCTGCAGCCAGCTCATGGAGTACACGTAGTTGACCATCATGCTGCAGGACTCCTCCAGGCCCCTTCTGAATCTGTTGGCCCCAAAGTTGATGTTTCGGATCGTGACAGTGGCTCCGTTACCCATGTGAAAATTGGCCACTGGGTTCAGGGGCCTTCCCTGGGCATCCTTTTCCTGGGTGATGTAGTAATAAGTGATTTCCGTAAGGGGCTTTCTGAGGAGATCCTCCCAGCGGGGGTCCTGGATCCAGTCCGGCCTGGAAAGGACTCCCAGAAGAGCCTGGCTTAGACTCTCAGCAGGGTTTCCTGTCTCCTCCAGAAACAGTTCCAGGATTCTTTGGCGGGCCTTTGCTGAAAAGTAATTCTCCAGTTTCTCTTGTGTAAGGGAAAAAGGAAGCTTCCCCCCTTTGAGGATTCTGCTCAGATACCTTTCCCAGAAGCCAGGGATGGGGCTCAAAGTGGAAAAGGTCTTGATCTCTGGGTTGCCTTTTTTTAGGGCGTCCACCACCTGGAATATGAGCACCTTGCCCAGCCCAAGGCCTGCCAAACCGTTTTGCGTGTTGTTTATGGAATAGAATATGGCTGTGTCGGGCTCTCCCTTTTTTTTCAGCTTGGCCCTCTCCTCCCCGATTATGTCGTGAATGGAGCGAGCTATGCCTTTTGTCAAGGCCACCTCTATGAAGACCACAGGCTCCTCAGGCATGGCCCTGTGGTACAGGGAAAAACACCTTCTGTCCTCCCCAAGGCGATCCCCCATCTCCTCCAGGCTGGCCATGGGATGCACCATGTCATGATCCTTTAGAAACCTGATCTGCCTGTAAGGGGAGTCCTGTGTTATCTCCTGCAGAAAGAGGAAACCCTGCTGAAACCAGGAGGTAAAAAGGTGCGCTATCTCCTCGTCTAAAGGCCCCAAATTCACCTGGCTCTGTCTCTGGGCCGCTAAGACATCGGCTCTGAAATCCAGGAGAAATTTGAGCCCTCCTGAGATGTTCATGAACCTCCTGAAAGCCCTCATTCTGGGGGACTCCAACTTGCGGCGAAGCCGGCTCAAAGAGCTGCTCCATCCCACAGGGTCATTCCCCTCATCTTTTAAGACTGCCCCAAGATCGGTTTCTATCTCAGACCTCTTGGTCTCAAAACGTCTCAACAGTTCAATGAAAAACCCAGGGCGCTCCTCCCGGGCCATTTCTGAATAGAGTTCCTGAAACTGGCTCAGAAGAGAAGCGGCCGGGTCCTCCCTATCTTGGATCTCACCGAAGAGCTCCAGAATCTTCTCCAGTCTCTTGGCAGACACTCTGTCCCGTTCCATGGGCAATTTCCTCCGGCCTTGCAGACCCGCGACGTAGGAAGATCCACAAGTTATATTTGAGGGTGATCATGCCCCTTGGCTGAACCTCTAAAGCCTTGGGGGCCCTCTATCAGGCCCGCAATCCTATAACAAGTGGATTGTTTCCTGTCAAGCTCGGCCTTTCTTGTTTCCCAAGTGTTTCTCAGGGGCCTTTTAAGCCTCCTACCCCTGGCTTTGATTGCCTAGCCCGGATTATTCTCCCACTCCGGGAATGGGAGGAAAACCCTCGCCTTCAGGCGAAGACTTTAGTATGCGCCCAAGGCGCAGGCTATAACCCGGTTTTTTTGAATATGTTATTAAGATAGCCCTCATTCTCCACTTTTCGTGAATGTGAGCTAAGGAATCTCAGAAGTTTTTGGAAATCTTCGGGAGGATCAGCCTGGAACTCCAGGTAGGCCCCCGTTCTGGGATGTTGAAAGCCCAGCCTGAAGGCATGCAGGGCTTGGCGATCCATTATTGCTGCCCCTTTCTCCTCCGAAACGTAATGACGGTCTCCCCAGATGGGCATGCCGGCTTGGGCGAATTGCACCCTTATTTGGTTCTTGAGGCCTGTGACCAGCCGGGCTTCCACCAAGGCAGCACCCTCCAGGAACTCCAGCACCCGAAAGCGGGTTATGGCCAAGGTGCCGCCTTGCTTTTCATTTCTCACCACCACTTGCCTGAACCCCCATGAAACCTTCTTTAGAAAGTGGCGCAATTCCCCCTCTTCGGTTGGAGGCGCCCCGCGCACCACCGCCAGGTAAAGCCTAAGGGGTGTATGAGACAGGAACTGTCTTACCAGTTCTTTTCTGGCTGTCTTGCTGAGGGCAAAAACCATGAGGCCGGAGGTGTACCTGTCTATACGGTGCACAGGCAAAACAGATCTCCCCTCCTTCCCCATTTCCTCTGCCAGCATTTGCTGGGCATTGGGGGCTAAAGAGCCTGCAATGGGCACTGAGAGCAGCCCAGAGGGCTTGTCTATCACCAGGATGTCCCTGTCTTGGAAAACCACCCGAGGCCTCTCCGGCCCGAGACTCCTGGAGCGGATCCTTCCGATTCTTCCTGGTTTCTTCATACCATAAGCCTGTCCACGAACTCAGAGAGCTGCCTGAGATTTCTGCACTCCTCCACACAGGTGCAGAAGGGGGCGTACTCCAGCATGGCACTGTCTCCAGTGCCCCACATGGAGCGCGGCTCAGGATTCAGCCAGATGAGCTTCCTAACACGCTCCCGCAGCTCTTGGAGCACCCAGGCCCTTGGGGGAAGGTAATTGTTCCTTCCATCCCCTATAAGGATCAGGATGGTACGGGTGGTGGTCTCCCCCAGATGCTTGGAGTAAAACTCCAACAGGACGTCCCCGTAATCAGAGTAACTATGGTACCTTATGGGAGCTTCTCTGAGGGCTTTCTGAATGGCCTCATTGGTTTCGTACCGCTCAAAAAAATGAGTGACCTCTCCAATCTGGCTTACGAACACAAAACTCCTGACCTTTGAGAACTGGTCCTGTATGGCGTAAAGCAGGTTCAGCATGAAACGCGAAGCGTTCCACACAGAGGAGGACACATCGCAAAGCGCCATCACCTCAGCCTTTCTTCTCCTTTTTACCCTGAAAACCAGCTCCAGGGGAACCCCGCCGTGCTGTAGGTTCCGCCTCAGGGTCCTGCGTATATCCATTCTTCCTTTCTGCCTTCTTCTTTCCAAAAGCGCCATTTTGCTTCTGAGCCGCTTGACCAGACGGGCCACCACCTCCCTCATCTCACGGATCTCCTGGTCTGAGAGGGAGGAAAAACTCTTGCCCATAAGAGAGTCCCTCACGAAACGCTCGTTTACTGAACGGGCCCCCTTTTCTATTTCCCTTTTTATGAGCCCTCTCAAGAGCCCCTGAAAGGCTTCCTTGTTATGCCTGATGGCCTCCCGTGCCAGCTCCAGCTCATGCTCCCCTGCCCCCCTTTGGCGAAGCTCCTCTAGGGCCTGCTCCAGCTCCTTCCCAGCTCTCTCCCAGCCCAGATGCTCGTTCATACGCCTTATGTAAGAGCCTGCCTGGAGAGGAAACTCGATTTCAGAGAGAGAAACGCCTCTGGCAGCGGATACAGCCAATTTCTCCAATGCAGCTCCATCCCCCCTCATAAGGCCCAGGGCCAAGCCAGACAAGGAAGGCATGTGGTTTTCCCTTAACTCCTCCAGATTGGGCACCGCCTTGAACTCCTGGGAGGATCCTGGATTCGGTTCTTCCGGACTTGACCTCTCTCCCAGATGGAAGAAGTGTAGCCGAAACAGTTTATCGAACTCCTCAAACTGCTCCGCTTTTTTTACAAGGGTGGCCCGAAGCGCTTTTCTGAAGAGCTCTCTGTCTGAAACAGATATCTCCGCAGCGGCCCTCAAGGCATCCAGAGTCTCACCGGTTGTGACCTGGATGTCAGAGCGGCGAAGCGTACGAACGAACTCCAAAATGGAGGTCTCCATATCTTATTCTGCCCTTGGTTTGCTCAAAGTGTCGCCGCCTGGCGCGCGAGCCTGTGGATCTCTCCCCTTACCTTCTGAAGGTCCTCTTGATGCTTCAGGATCAGGCTCAGAGTTTCTTCCACCAGGGAAGCTTCCAACTCCTGCGCGTTTAAGACCACCAGGGCCCTGGCCCAATCCAGGGTTTCCCCTATGCTGGGGGGTTTGCGGATCTCCAACCTCCGAAGAGACTGCACAAAGCCCACCACTTGAGCCAGGAGCCTGGCAGGTATCTCCGGGACCCTTGCCCTGACTATTTCTCTTTCCTGCTCCAAGCCCGGGTAATCTATGAACAGGTGCAGGCAACGTCTTCTTAGGGTGTCGGCTATCTCCCTGGTATTGTTGCTTGTGAGGATCACCATGGGGATATGCTTGGCCTTGAGGGTTCCCAGCTCAGGCACGCTCACCTGGAAATCGCTTAATACCTCCAATAGGAAGGCTTCGAACTCAGGCTCGGCCTTGTCCACTTCATCCACCAGAAGCACCGTGGGTCTCTCTGAGCGGATGGCCCTAAGAAGAGGTCTCGGCAGCAAAAAGGCTTCTGAAAAGAAGACATCCTCCTGAGAAAGAAGTCTTCCCACAGCCTCTGAGAGGGATTTAGCCCCGGCCAAAAGCTCCCCCAGCTTCTCCTTCAAGAGCTGAGTGTAAAGCAGCTGCTTGGCGTACTCCCACTCGTAAAGCGCCTTGTTCTCATCCAAACCCTCGTAGCACTGGAGCCGAATAAGTTCTTGACCCAGTGCCCCGGCCAAAGCCTTGGCAAGCTCTGTCTTGCCCACACCCGCAGGACCTTCCACCAGGATGGGCTTTCCCATCTTCTCGGCCAAAAAAACCGTGGTGGCCACCTGTTTGGAGCAAACATATCTTTGTGCTGCCAGACTCTTTACCACTTCCTCCACCGAGGAAAAACTCCCTTGAGTTTCCATTTCCACCCCTGAGGCAAAAAGCCTCCCGGCTCACATTCCTGTCTCGAATTATTCTCTAAAGCCCGTGACTTTGGGGGCTCAAGCCCCCAAGCTCCCGGTACACCTCGACACATTCTGCCTCAAAGCAGGACCAAATCTGAAACGAAAAACCAGGGTGTCTTGAGTATAGGCCGATTCCTCCAAACATCTCACTAAGAAAGCCCGCCAATTACATCAAAGTCATGCGCTCCCAATGGATGCCCGGGGCTTTCAGAACACAAGAATCCTCTTGGCCTAGATTAAGAAAAGCCCTCTTTGCACAACATGCCTTTTCCAGGCATCCGAGCCCATCAATTACAAGGAAGGCTTTGGATCCCGTTGGGAAACCAGGACCCCACCGCTTCCTTGACACAGCGGTGGATCTCCTCGGGAGTGCCGAATTCGAACACCTTTTGGGCCAGTCTGTGACACTCTTGCATCCTGACGGAACGTATAACCTTTTTGGCCATGGGAATGGACATGGCGTTCATGCTCAGCTCATCCAGCCCAAGCCCAAGCAAGATGGGAATGTACATGGACTCCCCGGCCATCTCGCCGCACATGGCCACCGGTATGCCGCAGCGGTGGGCTGCCTCAACCGTGCTGCGCACCATTCTCAATACCGCCGGGTGGAGAGGCTCGTACAGGTACACCACATGCTCGTTCACACGGTCTATTGCCAGGCAGTACTGGATCAGATCGTTGGTTCCAATGCTGAAAAAATCCACCTCCTTGGCCAAGAAGTCAGCTATGGACACCGCAGAGGGAATTTCGATCATTGCCCCCACCGGGATCTGATCGTCAAAATGCACTCCCTCCCTTATGAGTTCCTCCTTGACCTGCTCCAGTACCCTCTTGGCCTCTCTGATTTCTGAAAGTCCCGAGATCATGGGGAACATGATCCTTACTCTTCCGTGCACACTGGCCCTTAGAATTCCACGCAACTGGGTCTTGAATACCTGCACCTCCCGCAGGGAATACCTTATGGCCCTTAGGCCCAAGGCAGGATTGGTCTCACCCGTCCCGCCCGAATCAACTCGAAGCTTGTCTCCACCAATGTCCAGAGTGCGGATGGTGACAGGGTAAGGGGCAGTGCGCTCCACCACCTCTTTGTAAATTTGGTAGTGCTCCTCCTCTGAGGGCAGATCAGCCCTGTTCAGGTAGAGAAACTCCGTGCGGTAAAGACCTATCCCCTCTCCACCGTGCCCCAATACAACAGGGATCTCGTCAGGCATCTCTATGTTGGCGTGGAGGGTCACCCTATGCCCGTCGAGGGTCTCCCCGGGCAGTCGGGCAAAGGCCAGGAGTTCTTCTTCAGCTATCTGGTAGCGGCTCCTTCGGTCCAGATAATCCCTGATGGTTTCGGCCCTGGGTGAGATGATCACCACCCCCCGGAACCCGTCCACTATTATGGTGTCTCCTGTGTGAACCCCCTCCACCACCTTCTCCAGGCCAACCACCGCTGGGATCCCCAGTGATCTGGCTATGATGGCTGTGTGGGAGGTGCGGCCCCCCATGTCCGTCACAAAACCTTTTATTACCTCCTTATTCATTTGGGCTGTGTCAGCGGGGGATAGGTCATGGGCCACAACTATCACTTCTTCCTGGATATGGGCCACGCTTTCCTGGGTGAGGCCCGCCATGTTTCGAATAATCCTCTCCCCCACAAAGTCCAGGTCGGCCACCCTGGAGCGAAGATACTCGTCCTCAGATGCCATGAGCACTGCCTTGAATCTTTCCAAGGTCTTACTGAGGGCCCACTCGGCATTGATGCGCTCCTCCCGGATACGGCGAACTGTTTCCTGGGTGAGGCTCCTGTCCTGAAGCATTCTGATATGGGCCTCAAGGATGTGAGCATGCTCTTCCAATACCGAGTCCCGGATGCGGCCTTGGATCTCTCTGAGCTCCTCCTGAGAGCGCCGCGCCGCCTCGTGGAATCTCTCCACCTCTTCGGGCACGTACCTAAGGTCTACCAGGAAAAATCTGGGGATTTCAGCCTTGCGGCGGTCCACCAGGTAGGCCTTCCCGATGGCTATGCCCGGGGAGGCCGCAACCCCCTGCAAAACTTGTTCTCCTGAGAAGCCTTGGGTCATCAATCCTCCTCCTCGAACTTGCTTTGGATGAGGGCTCCCAAGGCCTCTACCGCAGCCCTGGCATCCACTCCCTTGGCTCTCACCTTGATGCGGGTCCCGCAGGCAGCAGCCAAAAGAGTAAGCCCCATGATGCTCTTGGCGTCTACTTCCAGGTTTTCCCTGGAAAGCCAAACATCAGAGGAGAACCTACTGGCCACCCTTACTACCTTGTTGGCGGCCCTGAGGTGAAGCCCCAATTTATTGCAAAGAGTAAACTCCTCTTCGTAGCTCTCCAGACTTTCTCTCTCCGCTTTCATTGCCCTCCATCCCCCAATGGGTAACGCATACCAGAAAACCCTGTCAGGGTCAACGCCCACAGGCCAAGGTTCCCCCTGAACCCGAGCTGCTCCCCCTACAAAACGCATAATCAATGCCTCAACCCTCTGCCCAGAGGCCCCCAGCCCCCATTTTTCACCATCAGCGGATAACGCGGGTTATGTCATTGACATGTTTGTACAGACCACTAAGCACCCAAAAGCAACCTGATTTTCCATTTCAGATTTGGTGCTGGTTTGAGTCGCAATATCTTGAAGTGCACCGGGGGCTTGGGGGCTTAGCCCACAAAGTTACGGGCTTTGAAGTATAGTCCTGGCTACTAGCTTTGCCTGCCCCATGCCCTGATGCCCACGCGCCTGGTTAAGGTAAAGGCGTTTCTTACTTTGGGGGGAAAATAAAAGGGGTCAGGCTTCAGCCTCACCCCTTGTAGTTTCTTGGTAGCGGGGAGTGGATTTGAACCACTGACCTTCGGGTTATGAGCCCGACGAGCTACCGAACTGCTCCACCCCGCGTCACCTGTATCCAAAACCAAAGCTTATCTCACAGAGCCTGATCGCCCCCTCAACTTTTCTATCTTATCTTCTCAGGGCTGGTTGTGTCAAGCTCGATTGTAAAAACCAATTATGAGATCTGGAGTTTTCCCCTGGAAAAGCTTGTTCCGGATTCTATACTCCCGGGAAAAGCTTTTCAGTTTCAGAACAGCTCGTTGTCTGGCACCTGGCCATATGTTAATCTTATAAGTAAGTGTCGGGTTTTTGGAGTCAAACAGAGGCACCGGAAGCCTAAAGCAAGACATGTAGCCAAAGTTTGAAACAGGTCCAAACACTGCAATTCAAAAGGGAGCAAAGGAGTAATGGCATCCAATTCCAACGGGGCCTTGCGAGAGGCCGTACATGAAATTCACGACTACATAAGGGAGAATCTTTACTTTAACCGTTCGGACCTTTCCCTTAGAGGAAAGGGTTACAATTCCGCCCTTCTTCTGAGCCTGATGACAGGTCTTCGAAAAGGCAAGGCCCTCATTATCGGGGAGCCGGGTCTGGGCAAGACCACTTCCGCCGAGTACGTCTGCTCCCTGCTGTATAGGGTCCCCCTTGGAACCATCTGGGGCAGCGAGGTGGCAGGCCACCCAGAACAAACAGAGGAGAAGATAATAGGCAGGCCGGATCTGGGCAAACTGAATTTGGGCGAGGAGGTGGTGGTCTGGTCTCATTTTGCCATGCTGCCTGTGAAGATAGTGGACGAGATAAATCGTCTTCCGGAGACCAAGCAGAGCATGATCTTGGACGGGGTTGACAGGGGCAATTGGGAGTATCTCAACGACGCCATTATTAACCGGGAATATTGCCTTTTTGCTACGGCCAACTACCAGGACCGGGGCACCAACACCATCATTGCGCCCCTTGTGGACAGATTTGATTTGATGGTGGAGTCAAAGCATCCTGGGGCGAATTTGGCCTACATGATAGGCACCAGAGGCCCCGCCACCTCGGCCCTCAGAGACGAGGAGCTGGAAGGCGAGTTTCACAAAACCCTGGCGGAGCGAACTCCTTATGAGGTGCGCATGGCCAAACTGGAGACCCTGTGCCAGAAATTTGGCGAGCTGATAATGAGCACGGCCAGGATCAGAAGCCTCTCCAGAGCCGAGAGGGATACCATAAGGAACCAGATGGACGAAATCCAATTTGATCTGGATTCCAATGCCTTCTTGAGGATGGTGATCTCTGAGTTGTCTTTTTGCCACCGTTTCGGCCAAAAACGCTCCCACGAGAGCTGTGAGGAGGGTTGCCACTTCACAGGCTATGTATGTAACGGGATCCGCAACTGCATCTCCAACAGATTTCCCATAAGTGTCAGAAGCATGGCCCAGGCTGTGGCCTGGTTCCTGGGGGACCAGACGGTGGGTATAGAGCACCTCAAGGCAGTGCTGCCATACACATTGGCCCACAGGCTGCAGTGGAAGGAGGATGTGGTGGCCCAGCGTGAGAAAGAACCCAGGAACGATCCTCTTCCCATTTACATGGCCAAGGAATGCGTCAGGGACATGCACAGGCGTTACATGGAGCAGGGTCCTCAGGTTAAAAACGCCCTGGCTGTGGCCTGTCAGGTGGCGGATGGGGCTTCCCTGGAACCCATCCAGGGGGATCACCCGATATTTTGGGAGATCCGCCGGGATCTTGGAGAGGAGGTCCTGGAACCATGAAAAACCCATTCCAGGATTTCGGCTCCCTGTCTGTGGAGCGAAAGGAGCTCCCCCTGGAGAGAATAGTGCGGGCCCGGGAAGAGGTCATGGAGCGAATGGTCCACGGGTACCTCAAGCTGGTGGAGGAAGAGGTCAAGGACCTAGTTTGGCTGGTGGAGCACAGCCGGGTTGTCAAGGCTTACAGTGCGGCGGTGAAGTCCATCAGGGATCTTCAGTACGATGCTGACGATATAGAAGAATTCTGTGCAGAACTGGACAGCTCCAACAAGATTCCATACATGATCTCCGGACCTGCGGGCATATATCTCTCAGCCCTTGTGAACCACGCCCAGGAGGATCGCATAGTGCTTCCCCTAAAGGATTACCAACGCACCTTCCATTTTGTGGGCTACCGCCTGCCAGACGGAAAAACCCTCATACTTCAAGGCGACGTTGGGGATTTTGTGGGGGCAGGGCTCTCAGGGGGAAGGCTCGTTGTGGAAGGCTCTGTAGGAAACTGGTGCGGGGCCGGCATGATGAAGGGCGAGATCCAGGTGATGGAGAACTCGGGCCAAAACACAGGGGAGTGGATGAGGGGCGGGGAGATCCACGTGGAAGGAAGGATCCGAAGCGTTGGAAAGACCCTCTTCGGAGGCCGAATTTTCCAAAGGGGCAAGCTGGTAATGCCCCAGGAAACAGAACCGGATATCTAGTGTAACCCTGCCAATAGCGTTCTCTGATGCGGCCGGGGCCTCAGGGGTCCAATGATGCAGACAATAGAGGAAAGGGAAAGAATGCTGGAAGAGGTTTGGGCGCAGGTGCGCAAAAGGCACCTCTATCCCGAGCTTCCCCAACCCAAGTGGGCTGAGGAGGAGGAGCGGGTTGCCATAGACATGAAGCACAAGCGCATCTCGGTTTCAGCACCCTTCGTGGAGGAGCTTTCTCAGTTCATGGAGCCTGCTGAGGCGGCCTCGGGGCTTTTGGACCACGCAGTATCACATTATTTGCACTGCCCGTGGGACCTTTCCACCCATTTGAAACTCTACAGGGAGGCAAAACTCGTACTGAAGGACAAGCAGATGGCCCAAAAGGCCTCGGGCTACTTCATGGATGTGGTGGCCGATACAGTATGCATGAGCCAGAAGGAAAGCATGCTCCCGGAGCTTTACAAGCACCTTAAGAGGGGAATAATGGACGAGGCCGTCCACGCCCTTTACCAGAAGATCTGGGGATTGGACTTGGGGGTCAGGGGCTACGAGGAGGTGGCTCGGAAACTCTCCAGGCTTCCATACTTGGACAGGGGGAGATGGCCAGAGACCGTCAGGAAGTTCTCCAAGATAGTCCAATCCCTCCTGGAAGTGGAGGAACGCTTCGGAGGGTTGGAGCGCCCCAACCCCATGGGAGAGCACGGGTTGCAACAGTACTCTCCAGAAGAGATAGAACAGGGCCTCAAACAGTTCGCCAGGGACGCGGCCACCCCAGCCGAGTTCAAAGAAATAGTGGAGGATCTCCAGGAGGAACTCTTGGAAGCCTTGGATCCCAATCAAAGAGGTATGGGGCTTGGCCCGGGCCGTTCCTTGGACGCTGACATCCTTTACTACATGAAACTGGCCGAAAACTATGCCCTGCCTGTGAGAAGAAAACCCATGGAAAAAAGTGGGGCCCTCTATCCCCATCACCATGTTCCATGGGAAGTGGGCAGGCCTTTTCAGGACATAGATCCCTGGACCAGCTTTGGCAAGATAATGCCGGGCATAACTCAGACCTGGGAGCGCAGGGAAGGAGAAGTGCTGGGCAGGGAAGAAGGCACACCCGACTGCATAGTGCTCATTGACTCCTCAGGGAGCATGACAAACCCCCGCCAGAGCCTTTCCTATGCCGTGCTTGGAGCTGCCTGTGCCTGCGATGCTTACCTCAGGAACGACTCCCAGGTGGCTGTTTACAACTTCAGCGACGCCAAGGCAGGGGGCAGCCAGATCCTTCCCTTCACAAGACACCGCATGTCCATATACAAGACCATTTGCCATTATTTCGGAGGGGGCACCAAGCTTCTGGTGGAAGACGTGGAGTCCCTTCAAACCAGTTCCACCCCTGACATATTCCTTATCACCGATATGCAGATAACAAACCTGGAGGCCTTAATACAGTATTTCAATGAGAAGAAAAACAGGGTCACGGCGGTTCACATAGGAGACAACGAACACGTAAGAACTTTCCGCCGTTCCATGGCTCTAAGGAAAAACGTGGGGATTTTCTCTGTGGAAAAAAAGGAAGACATCCCCAAGATAGTTTTGGGCCGCATCAGGGAATACTTCCACGCTCCGGCCCGCCCTTAAAGACCCATGGCATGCTGGATCAAGTTCTAAATCCATTGAAAAGGCGTTGGGAACAAAGGCATTATGCGTGCCCCAGGAAAATCCAACCCGCTTTGTTCTTCAAAGCCTTTGACTCTTGGGGGCTCAAGCCCCCAAATTCAAGGACTCTAGAGAATAATCCGGGTTAGGGATCCTCACTCTCCTGGGATTTCTCTGATTCATCCTCCAGGGGAGAAGTGATCCTGTAATCCTCATCCAACCACTTGCCCAGATCCGCCAGCTTGCACCTTTCAGAGCAAAAGGGCCTGTGTGGAGACGCCTCCCAGAGCACTTTCTTCCCGCAGCTCGGGCAGGAGACCAAGAGCTTTTCTTTTCCCCCGCTGCTCAAGGCTCTACACCGTAGGTGGAGTAGAAGACCCGATCCGGCAGCTCCAAACAGGTGAGGGTCCCTCCATAGCCAGCTCCTGTGTCTATGCCTATTTTGTTGGGGTGCACGAGCGGTTTTGGAAAAGGTGTGTGGCCGAAAATCACAAGCTTCCCGAAATCTTCTTTGGATTCTATGAATTCTCTGCGGATCCAAACCAGGTCGTCCAGGGTCTGCTCATGTAGAGGCACCCCTTCCTTAAGACCCGCATGCACGAAGATGTAATGCTCGGTCTCATAATATGGCCTTAAGGAATTGAAAAAAGCGATGTGCTCAGCAGGAATCTTGGACTCTATGTCATCTCCGGTTAGATCGTAGGAGTGTATGGTCTCTATGCCTCCGTTTAGGAAAAAAGTCCACGGGTCTTTTCTGTAAGTGAGATAGTCCAACAAGGTGAACTCATGGTTGCCCATCAAACATGTTGTGCGGGGAAAACTCTTCTTTATCTCCAGGACCATCTCAACCACTTCCTTGGAGTTGGGCCCCCGGTCCACATAGTCCCCCAGGAAGACCAGCTCGTCCCTATCTGGGTCCGGGTGTATCTTTCTCATCAGGGCTTCCAGCTTGTTGAGGTACCCGTGGATATCCCCTATGGCAAAGATCTTACCCCCAGGTTTAACCGCCCGCTTCATCAAAACCCCTCGAGCAGTACGGCCTGGGCCTCCCTTATGGGCACGGCCCGCCCTTTGCGGATGACCTGAGCATGCATGTGCACCCTGGAGACAGCCTCCCCGATAAAATGAGCCGCCACAGGCACCTTTCTATCCCAAAGCTCAGCTTCTTCCAGAAGCAGATACCCCATGAGCAATTCAGCCCCCATCTCGGTAAGCCTTCTGGCAAAAAGACTTCTAAGAGCCCCCGCCTCCTCACTTGACTGAGGGGTTGCTCCCTTCTGCGACCTAACCCTCTCTAAACACTCCAGAAATATAGCCTTTGCTTCCCCCAGCTCTTGGCTCAGCTCCCCAAGTCTCGAAGCTCCAAATTTTTTTGAGGAATAAGTTTCTAGGAGCTCTTCCAGAACCCCCTTGGTGATCTTGGCCATGGCCCTGTCCACCTGCATCTGGGAAGTGCCCTCGTAGATGCTGGTGATGCGCGCGTCCCTGTAAAGCCTCTCCACCGGATAATCCCGCATGTAACCGTTGCCCCCGTGCACCTGGAGCGCCAAATTGGTGATGCGGATGCAAGCTTCGGAGGTGTAAAACTTAACCATTGGGGTCAAGAGTTCGGCAGCTTGGGCCGCTGCGTCCCTCTTTTTTCTGAGCTTAGCGTATGAGGCCTCTTTCCGGTCCAGAAGCTCCAGTCTGGCCCCCAAAGCATCATCCAGATCCACTGCTTCGGCTGTCCTGTACACCAAAGACCTCATGGCCTCCAAGGTGGCCTTTATCTCAACCAACATCTCCGCTACAGGGGGAAACTCAATAATTTTTGAACCGAACTGCTCCCTTTCCCCGGCATAGCTGAGGGCCTCTCTGTAAGCCGCCTCCCCTATGCCCAAACACTGCGCCGCTACCCCCAGCCTGGCCGCATTCATAAGCCAGTTCACATACTGAGTCAGACCCCTTCCCCTCCTGCCTATAAGATAACCAGGAGCCCCTTCAAAGTAGAGCTCGCAGGTGGGGGAGCCGTGGATCCCCATCTTCTCCTCCACCCTCCGCACCTTAACCTCCGGACCCTTCTCCACCAAGAAGAGGCTGAGCCCCCTGGCCCCTGAGAAACGCTCCGGATCCTCACTTCGGGCCAGTACCAAGAGGATGTCACCGCAGCCGTTGGTTATGAACCGTTTAACCCCCCTGATCCTCCAGCCCCCCGGTGCAGAAGGGTCCTCCAGTGCCCTGGTCTGAATCGCCATGAGGTCACTTCCGGCATCCGGTTCTGTAAGCACCATGGCACCGGTGGCCTCTCCTTTGGCAAAAAGAGGCACATAGCGGGACTTTAGCTCCTCATCCCCGAATCTGGCTATGGTCTCGGCAATGCCCTGCAGCCCGAAAAGGTTCATGAGGGAGACGTCTGCACGGGAGACTATCTCTGTGGCGGCTGTGTAAAGCGTGGTGGGAAATCCCAGCCCGCCGTATTGGGGGGGAAGGGTCATTCCCATGAGATCAGCCTCGGCAAGATCCCTCAAGTTTTGCTCCATGGCCTTGGGCAGGATCACCCTTCCCTCTTCAAGCCTGCAGCCCTCTTGGTCTATCTGAGCCGCCCTGGGCGCAATACGCTCTGCTGCAAGGCTGCCCACAGGGTCAGTCAAGAGGTCTCTGAAGGTTTCCACCGCCTCTTCCAGGCTCTCGTACGCGCAACCCGGCTGACCCAGATCCCCTCTGGCCTCCAGTATGGTGCGCCAATCCACCCGCTTTTCCACCTGGAACTTGAGATCCCGGTTGTCCAAATAGAAATTCTGGGAAGCCATTGCCTCCTGTCACCTCCTGAGCAATTCCAAAAGCTTGGGAACCACCTGCTTCACATCCCCCACCACGCAGTAGTGGGAGAATCTGAAGATGGGAGCTTGAGGATCCAGGTTGATGGAGACTATGGTCCCTGAATCCATGATCCCGACCCTGTGTTGAACAGCCCCGCTTATGCCGCAGGCCACGTACAGATCGGGCTTTACCTTTGCACCTGTCTGGCCTATCTGGTGCTCATGACCCAACCAGCCCGCATCCACAGCAGCCCTGGTGGCTCCCAACTCCGCCCCCAGAAGAGAGGCCAGGGTGCGGGCCTGCTCAAAGCCCTCTTTTCCACCAACCCCGGCCCCAACACCCACTATGGTCTTGGCCGAGCGAAGATCCACCTTCTTGGCTCCTCCAGAAGAGGAGATGACTCTTATGGAGCCCTTCCCAAGGCCTCCCGGCACCTCCACCTTGAGCAGATCAGGCTTACTCTGATCCTGGGCTTCAGGAATCTCCCCCACCCCTTGTTCCAGGGAAACCGCAAGAGGTGAGCCTTCCAGGAGGTACTCCACAAGCACCTTTCCATCAAATTCAAGACGCGCTGCCATAAAGGAGTTGTCTCTAAAGCTGATTCCCCTGGCCCCCACCAGGCTGTTGGCCCCGGCCCAGCCCCCCAACCAGGAAGCCAGATCTTGGCCTTGGGTGGTGGAAGGAAAGATGATCAAGGAGGGACGCTCTTTCTCCCATAAGAACCGGATGGCCTCTGCGTAGGTGGCAAGATCATAACCTGCCTGGAGATCCTTCCCTATGAGTTGGTAGATTTTTCCCAAGGCCCCAGGAAAATCCGAATCTATTTCCCCTACACAAACCCCCTCCAAAACACCCGAGCACTCCTTTGCCAGCCTTCTGCCAAGGGAAAGCCCCATCAGGCTTTCCTCGGCCACTGATCCGCCGTTATTTTGCAGATAAACCCAAATGCTCTTGTTCATGAGATTACCTCAGCAGTCCTTGAGCCCGAAGCTCCTCCAGCATGCCCTTAAGCTCCTCCTGGCTGGAGCCGTCAACTCGTCTGGCCGGAAAATCCCTCTGAGGCTGGGCTCTGAATGAAAGAATTCTAGGGGAGCTGGCCCCCTGTTCCAGGAGACCCCCCAGCTCCGAGGAACCCCACTGGGGAATGGGAGTCTTCTTGTGCTGCAGCTTGAGCTTGGCCCTGGCGCTGCGAGGGGCCCTGGGATCCTCTTTCAGAAGCGCCACTCCCACAGATACCACCAAAGGGGGTTCAGCCTCTACAAGCTCCAGCCCTTGCTCCATGGCTCTTCTAAGCCTTAATGGGCCTTCTAGGCCGCCTTCTTCCATGGCCTCCACATAAGTCACTACTGGCCAACCCAAAGCCCGGGCCAGAAACACCCCTTTGTGGCCGGATTCGGTTTCATTGAGCTGGACCCCAGTGAATACCACCTGTGCTTCAAGCTTCCTTACAGCCGCAGCCACAAGCTGCGCCTCCCCCACCAGGCCCCCTGAATTACTCTCCCCTGAGAGTCTCACCGCCTGATCCACACCCCTATACAGACACTCCCTAAGCACATCCAGCTTCTTAGGCTCCCCAACAGTCAAAGCCGCAATGCTCAGCTGGGGATACCTGTCTTTCCACTGAAGCGCCATTTCCAAGCTGTTTAGGTCCTCGGGGTCCAACCTAGTGTCCCATTCACTCCATTTAGGCATGGAATCAGCTCCAAGGAGCTCTCCTATGAGATCCCTGGTGTCAGGTATCTCTCGAACCCAAACCACCACTTTCATTCTGTCGATCCTCCTTCTGAGAGCTCATGGCTTTGACAGCCCCACTAGACCCCATCCCCAACAGGGATCCCCCAAGAACCCCCCTGCCTTCCCCCAACCCATCGAGCTTTAGAAACCCCTTGATTCAATGTTTGCGGAAAGGGAGGAAATCAAGGCCTTTTAACCGAAGCGGTAACGAACTCCCATACCTCCATTGGGATAATCCCAGATAATCCCCTCGCAGCCGCAGGCCACTTTGCAGGTTCCGCATTCCAGGCAGTTCTCATGTCTGACCTGTATCTGCCCTGGGTGGCTGGGGCTTTCGGCATAAACCCCTGCAGGACAGATGAAGGTGCATACCCGCTCACTGCAAGTGCTGCAGTGCTTCTGGTCCACCTTTATATGAGGGTGGTCAGGATCCACCTCATATCGAACCCTGTAGAGTTTTTCCTCCAGGGCCAAATTCGGCCCTTCCCAGGGCCTGTTTTCCGCCTCGTCTCGGCTCAACCCAACATCCCCCTCATCTTCCAGAGATCCAATAGAGTTTGAAGCTTGGGAAGCCCATCCAGTGCTCTCTGGAAAGCATGTTTTCTGATTTCCCGTTTGGGTACAGGCGCTTGTTCGAAAAGATCAACCAGAAGATTTGCAAACCTGCTGGGCAGCTCTGCCATGAGTCTAGGGAATACCATATGGGCTCTCTCAATGTTCTTGAGCCTGCTTAGATCCTCCATTAGAAAGCTTTCCTTGAGCATCCTATCGTAGAGGGACAAGGATTCCCTTGAAAAATCCCCCAGAAGGTGGGCCTGGATCACCGCCTCGGCAGCCAGCCGCCCTGAAAGCATGGCCAGGTTTGCCCCCTCGTGGTACATGGAAGCGTTCACCAGCCCTGCAGCGTCCCCGACTATGAGAAGTCCATGTTGGGAGAGTTGCCCCACAGCCCTTGGACCTCCCTCAGGTATCAGGTGCGCCCCATACTCCAGGAGCTCCCCCCCCTTCAGGTACCTACGGATCTCAGGGTTGGCCTTGAATCCCTCCATGAGATCTTGGGGGGAAACCTTGGCCTTGGTCATACTCTCCAGCTTCACTATCAGGCCCAAGGCAAGGCTTTCCTTTCCTGTGTAAAGAAACCCGCCTCCCACCAGCCCTTGAAACGGGCTCCCCACCCACTCCATGGCAGCCCCGCACCCAGGATCCAGCCCAAAGCGATCCTCTATGGTGGAGGCCGGAAGAGCCCAGATCTCCTTTATCCCGAGACCATAGCTTTGGGGTTTCTCCCCAGAGCGCATTTTTAGGCGGGACCTGGCCCGCTCTGTGACAAGCCCCACAGCCCCTTCGGCCAAAATAACCACAGGGGCTCTAAAAGGCTCTTCTTCACCCCGAATCCTAACCCCTGAAACCTTGGTCGTAGAGCCCTTCTCTTCGCAGAAGAGCTCTTCCACAACAGTCCCCTCCAGGATTGTCCCCCCAGCCTCCTCCACTTGGGAGGCCAGCCACCTGTCAAACTGAGCCCTGTAGACCACCCAAGTGTGGTTGTGAGGAGGCACACTCCATTTACTGGATCCAAAGGAGAGAAGTGTGAAGCTTTGGGGAGCTAAAAGCCCCATTGCCCTCTTGCACACCGGGCGCTCCAGGGGAGCCTTTGAAGGGAAATCCGGTACAGCTTCTGAGATCACTGTGGAGTAAAGCAGTCCGCTCAAGTTCTTGGCCCCTGGGTACTGCCCCCGCTCCACAACTATTACTTCAAGGCCTTCCTTGGCCAACTTGTGGGCAGCCATTAGTCCGGCCGGACCAGCCCCCACAACTATGGCCTGCGCCTCCAGGTTTTCCTCGCCCATCTCTCCCCTGTTGTCCTTTTTGGGGCTTACTATTTCAGCTAGGGTCAGGGGTTTATGGTGGCACAAACTCCTTGTGAAATCAACCGGCAGAAGGCTTCCGGCTTGACACTGAGGGAGAGTCTCTGCTAGGGTGCGTTCCACACGGGGAGGTGGGAGGAAGAACCTTTACAGACCGTTTTGAAACAGGGGGGTAAGGTCATGAGAAGCATTGGAAGATGGGCGGTCGGGGTCTTGATCCTGCTTTCGCTGGGGGCGGCGCAGGCGGCCGCTCAAGAGACCTCGTTGGCAGGAGACTGGTGGGTTAGCATAGCAGGGGCTGACAAAGGCGCCGGGGCTCTTACCTTCGGGGTGCCAGCCACAGGGGTGTTCGAGGCCTCGGGGAGTCTGATCACTTTGGAGGGCGGGTTTCCTGTGAGTCTGGCTGCAGGCCAGGCCCTGCGCATAGATTTTAAGGGAAGAATCACAGGCACGCTCCAGTTGGAGATGGAGGGGGTAGGCCCTGTCGGGGTGCTGGAGGTAACAGGAGGGGGTACTGACACCAAATTCAAAAAGCTGCGGCTCAAGGGACTACTCACATACGACGGGTTGGATCCTGTGTTCGTGCGCATCAAAGGGGAAAGAATGCCTGATTCCCCCCCGGTTTTGACCGGCAGGAGCATCCAGGAAGGGCTTCTTAAGGGCCAGGGTCTTTTGAGTCGCACCCTGGATGTGGTGGTGGGAGAGGAAGAGGATCTGAAGTTTCCTTTCTTCGTTGTGACAGGCGGGGGATCTGTGCGTGTGGACGGAAGCGACGAAGATGTTATCATACTTGGTGTTTTCGGTAGAAGACCCACGGCGGCAGGGTCCGGCAAAACCAACATCTTTGGCTGGCTGGAGACCTCGGACATGACCATCGGGGAAGGCCCACTAGTGGGGAACCTGCGCAAGTCTGCTTCAAAGCCCCCGGAATTCAATGCTTCCATAAGGGCTGACCGGAAGTTTCAGATCTCAGCAAAACTGAAAGAGCCTGTAAGCCCAATTATTTCAGTGACCCCTGAGTCCATTGACTTTGGCGCCGTGGAGGTGGGTGATTCCTCCCAGCGCACTTTCACCGTGACCAACATAGGAGCCGGGACGTTGGATGGGGAGGCCACCGTGGCGGGAGACGGATTTGCAGTCATAAGTGGAAGCCCTTACAGCCTCTCAGCAGGCCAGAGCTCCCTTGTGACCATAGAATTTACGCCCACGGCCTCAGGCTCTTTCCAAGGAACGGTCACCTTCACCGGGGGAGGTGGCACAAGCAGGTCTGTCATAGGAATAGGACAATAAGGTTGTGTGAGAATCGGGGGGGCGCTCTGAGCCCCCCTTCCTTTGGAGTCCCCAGCTCGCATGATTCTCAATCAGCGGATGATGCGGGCTATCATATGAATTTTTTAAGGAAAACCATCCACAGCCAAAAACATCCTGATTCTTGGTTCCAGGTTTTGCCCGGATTTGAGTCGGAATATCTCAAAGTTTACCTGGGGCTTGGGGGAGTAGCCCCCAAATTCACAGGCTTTGGACAAGAATCCGGGCTAGGTTATCTGTAAGCACCCTCCCTGATGGTACGGGTGGGCCTGAAGATCTCCTTACCAAAGCGCTCTGCCAGCCTTTCCAATCTTGCGGCCAAAGCCTGTGGCTCCTGGCTCTTGGCAACAGCCATGGGACCCACCACGTTTCCGGTCCCGTTCACCATGGCCTTGTCTATGTCTTGCGCCGAGCAAACCCCCATCTCCAACAGCTTGGTGGCTTCATTTATCTGAACCGCCAGCAGGTCCATGGGGTCCACCTTGTCAGTAGCCCTGGCCGGGTCAATGGCTGGTCTTCCCTTGGACCAGTCATAAAAACCCCTACCCGTCTTTTTTCCCAGCTGCCCGGCCTTGACCTTCTCCTGCACCGCTTTGGCAGGGGCAAAGTCCGGATGAACGGTCTGGGCGAAGTAAAGGCCAGCGTGGTAGTTGATGTCTATGCCCGTGTAATCCATCAGCTCATAGGGTCCCATGGGAAGCCCCAGCTTCTTAAGCAGGGCGTCAACCTCCTCTGGTTGGGCGATCCCGTGGTCCAGGATACAGCCCAGAAGAACCCCTCCCGGGGCCTGCACCCGGTTCACTATGAAACCGGGCACGTCTTTTTCTACACGAACCGGCACCTTGCCTGTTTTGAGGCAGAAGTCATAGCCCTTCTGCATGGTCTCCTCCGAGGTTTGCTCCCCCCGGATCACCTCCACCAACCTCATGAGCACCGCAGGGTTGAAGTAGTGGAGCCCCAGGACCTTCTCAGGCCGGTTGGTTGCCCCTGCTATTTCTGTGATGCGCATGGTGGAGGTGTTGGAGGCCATCAGGGTATGAGGGGGGGCCAGCTTGTCCATTTCCCGAAACGTCTCTTTCTTAAGCTCCAGGATCTCGGGGATGGCCTCGATCACCAGATCCGCCTCCCTGACCGCCTCCCCCAGATCCACGCAGGGCCGAAGTAGCTCCCTTTGGATAAGCTCATAATGCTCTTTGGTGACCTTGCCTTTCTCCACAAGCTTCTTGAGGCTTTCATCTATCCGCTCAACACCCCTGTCCACAAAGCGCTGCTCTATATCCCTCAAGAAGACCGTGTAGCCGGCAAGCAGGGCCACCTCGGCTATCCCGTGGCCCATATCCCCGGCACCTATGACCGCTACCTTCCTGATTTCCTCGGCTCCCATGTTACCCCCTTTCCCTCACTTCTCACTCTTCACCCTCCACTCTTCACTCTTCACTCTTCATTCTCCATTCTTCACTCTTCACTCTTCATTCTTCACTCTTCACTCTTCATTCTTCACTCT
>CAYPWF010000050.1:0-27025 GCA_964414345.1 uncultured Desulfarculaceae bacterium | reverse complement strand
GCGGAGCTTGCGGTTTTCATGCTCACCACACTCATATGTGTAGGCCTGTCCCTTTGGATGGACGCCCCTCTCAAGGAGCTGGCCAACCCCAACGTGCCCGAAAACCCTGCCAAGGCGCCCTGGTATTTCCTGGGCCTGCAGGAGTTGGTTTCATTTTCAGCTTTCATGGGCGGCATAGGCATCCCTTCAATCGTGGTGTTGGGGCTGGGGCTGATTCCTTATCTGGATAGAGAGGAGGAGGGCAGCGGCCTTTGGTTTGGAGGGCCGGGGGGCTCCAGGCTGGCTGTGGAAGCTGCTCTAGTGGGCCTGACAGCGGTTTCGGCAATAGAGGCCTTTGTCATCTCCCAGGGTTGGCTCAGGGAGTGGTTCCCGAACATACACCAGCTGGCCGTGACGCTTTTCAACCCCGGCACCCTGATAGCAGGGACCTACGCCGTCTATTCAGTGTGGGTGGTGCGGCGCTTCAACTCGATTCGAGCGGGTGCCTTGGCTCTTTTTACCTGCTTCCTTTGCGGATACGTGGTGCTGACCTTCATAGGCGCTTATTTCAGAGGTCCGAACTGGGCCTTTTACTGGTCCCCGTCCCAGTGGCCCATGCACTGAGTTTTGTGGAGATTCGGCCGGGAGCTTCAAAGGTCCCAAAGGGGCGCGCGAGATGAGAAGAAACAAGTACCTGATCCTGGTCTCCAGCCTTGCCTGTCTGGGGCTTCTGCTGGCCGCGGCCGCCAAGGAGAACCTGCTCAAGCCCTGGCGGTTGATCCAGGCCTCCGTGACAGGTGAGGCCGGTCCCATTGAGGTGAGACTGCGCCAGATAGTGGTGCCTGGATTGAGGGTTGTGGACCGCTGTGTGACTTGCCATGTGGGCATGGCTCCTGGGGAATCAAACCTCTCGGGACCCAAGGTGGCATCGGCCCACAAGCCCATGGCGCACGATCCTGCTGAATTGGGTTGCACTGTTTGCCATTCGGGTCAGGGCTACGCCACTGAGAAAGCGGACGCCCATGGAGAGGTGAAATTCTGGCCTCTCCCGATGATTCCTGTGAAGTATTCCTATGCAGGGTGCGGAAGCTGCCACACCAGCCTGAAGGTGCCCAATAGCAAAATCCTGGAGCAGGGCCGGATGGCCTTCGAGAGACTGGACTGTCTGGCATGCCACAGGGTGGACGGTCGGGGAGGCACCCTTCGCGTTGGGGGGGTGCACGGCATGGAGGGGCCGGATCTTTCACGAATCGGGGCCACGGGTTACGACCAAGCTTGGTATGAGAAACACCTGGCCAAGGCCCATAACGCAAGCCCTCCGCTCTGGAGGGAAACCTTCGGGCCCATTGATCAAGCCTCCCGAGAGGAGCTCAAGGTTTACCTGGACTCCCGTGTAGGTGCACCCGGGCTCGTGGAGGCAAAGGCGCTTTTCCACTCCCTGGGTTGCAGGGGATGTCACAAGGTCAATGGAGTCGGAGGGGACGACGGCCCGGAGCTGACCAAGGCCGGTGAGAGGGATCCGGGCCGAACGGATTTCTCGAGGCTCAGGGGGGAGCACACCCTGGAGAACTGGCAAAAAGAACATCTCAGCGAGCCCACAAGGGTGGTGCCAGGCTCTGCCATGCCGGCCATGGGACTCAGCGAGGAGCAGCTGGAACAGCTTACCATGTATATCTTCTCACTTCGCAAGAGCAATCTCCCGGAGGCTTACTGGCCCAAAGATCGAGTCAGGGCCGAGAGGTTCGGGGAGAGGGAGTTCGCCACTGACGGTGCAACCCTCTACGGCACCTTCTGCGCCGCGTGCCACGGCGCCCAAGGCCAAGGAAGGCTTTACCCAGACATGCCCTTGTTCCCCTCGGTGGGGAATCCGGACTTCCTGGCCCTGGCCTCGGACCGGTTTCTGATCCAGACCGTCACCCACGGCCGGCCCGGTCGCAGGATGCCGGCCTGGGGAGAGAAAGAGGGGGGGCTGAGGCCCGAGGAGATCAGAGAGGTTGTAGCCCATCTGCGCACACTGGGAGGCGCAGTGGCTCCCCCCTCGCACTGGGATGAGCCCCGGCGCTGGGCCGCAGGGGACCCCAAGGCGGGCAAGAAGCTCTTCACCATGCACTGCTCGGGTTGCCACGGCCCCAACGGGGAGGGGGCAGTGGCTGTTGCGCTGAACAACCCGGGCCTCTTGGCCGGGAGCGACACATACCTCTTTGAGACCATAAGCAGGGGCCGCAGGGCCACCATGATGGAGGGTTTTGCCAAGGCCACGGCGGCTCATCCGGCTCTCTCAACAGCCGAGATAGAGGCTATAGTGAGCTACATACGCACCTGGGAAGAGAAATAAAGGGCTGAGCGGGCAGTCATGGAGAAAGGGGCGAGGGGGATAGCCATGGAGAGAGGGTTTTCGAGAAGGGGGTTTTTGAAAAGCCTGGGGGCCGCCGGGTTCGGAGCCCTGGCCGCCTCAGCCGTCAAGGCCTGGGGGCTCGAAGCGGTGAGCAATCCCCTGGCCGTCTATCCTGACAGGGGATGGGAGAGAGCTTACAGGGATCTGTGGAAGCATGACTGGAGCTTCACCTTTCTGTGTGCCCCCAATGACACCCACAACTGCCTCTTGAGAGGCTATGTGAGAAACGGGGTGCTTGTGAGGATAGGTCCCACCATGCGCTACGGTGAGGCCCGGGACCTGATGGGGAACCGAGCCTCCCACAGGTGGGATCCCAGGATCTGCCAGAAGGGGCTTGCCCTCACCAGGAGGATCTACGGGGACCGGCGCATCAGCGGCTGCATGGTGAGGGCCGGGTTCAAAGGCTGGGTGGAAGCCGGTTTCCCCAGGGAAGCAAGCGGGCTTCCGCCCAGGGAGTATTTCAACAGGGGCCGAGACGAGTGGATCCGGGTGACCCACGATGAGGCCGCCAGGATCGTGGCCTCAGCCATCAAGAACATCGCCGAGACTTACTCGGGCCAGAAAGGGGCCTCCCTGCTTAAGGCCCAGAATTATGAGGACGAGGTCATAGCCGCCATGAACGGGGCCGGCACCCAGTGTCTAAAGTTCCGGGGAGGAATGCCTCTGCTTGGAATCACAAGGGTGTTCGGTTTCTACCGTTTCGCCAATTCCCTGGCCCTGCTGGACCATCACATCCGGGGGGTGGGGCCGGAGCAGGCCCTGGGGGGCCGCGGGTTTGACAATTATTCCTGGCATACGGACCTTCCCCCCGGCCATCCCATGGTTACCGGCCAGCAGACCGTGGAGTTCGACCTAAGCGCAGTGGAGCACTCCAAGACTATATTGGTGTGGGGAATGAACTGGATCACCACTAAGATGCCTGACGCCCACTGGCTCACCGAGGCCCGCCTCAAAGGGGCCAGAGTCGTGGTCATAGCCTGCGAGTATTCGGCCACAGCCAGCAAGGGGGACCAGGTGATCGTGGTTAGGCCGGGCACCACTTCGGCCCTGGCCCTGGGGCTCTCCCACGTGATCCTGAAAGAGAGGCTCTATGATCTGGAATACATCAAGCAGTGGACTGATCTGCCTCTGCTCGTGCGCATGGACACCCTCAAGACTCTCAAGGCACAGGAGGTCTTCGGCACCTCTGCCTCCCCTCTTTCCAACCAGACCCGTGTGCTGGCCCCTGGTGAGAAGGAGCCGCCCCCATGGGCCCAAAAGGAGATCCTGATCTCCCAGGAGCTGAGGCAGGAAATGGGGGACAACCTCTGGTGGGACAAGTCAGCCGGTGTTTGCAAGCCCTTGACAAGGGACCATGTGGGAGTCAACTCCACGGTGGGAGATGCGCTCCTGGAGGGTTCCGTGGAGGTGAGGTTGGCCGACGGGAGCAAGGTCAGGTGCCGTCCTGTGTTCGATCTAATAAGGGAATACGTGGAGCACTTCGATCCCAGCACCACCGAGGAGCTCACCTGGGCCCCGGCCCGGGAGGTGGAGGAGCTGGCCAGGCACATATCCAAGGAGCCCGGCACCACCTTGTTCGCCCTGGGCATGGGGCCGAACCAATTTTTCAACAGCGACAACAAGGACCGGGCAGTGTTCCTGCTTGCAGCCCTCACGGGGAATGTGGGCAGGATAGGGGGCAACGTGGGAAGCTACGCCGGCAACTACCGGGTGGCCCTTTTCAACGGCTCTCCCCAGTACATAAACGAGGATCCCTTCAATATCGAACTAGATCAATCCAAGCCCGCCCGAATCAGGCAGTACTGGAAGCCTGAATCCGCCCACTACTACAACCACGAGGATCACCCTTTGCGGGTGGGTAGCAGGCTGCTGACCGGCAAGACCCATATGCCCTGCCCCACAAAGGCCATGTGGTTCGCCAACGCCAACTCCATATTGGGCAATGTCAAGTGGCACTACAACACCGTTGTGAACGTGCTCCCCCGCATAGAGATGATAGCGGTCAACGAGTGGTGGTGGACCGCCTCCTGCGAGTGGGCTGACGTGGTATTTGGTGTGGACTCCTGGGCTGAGCTGAAACAACCTGACATGACCGGTTCTGTCACCAACCCCTTCCTCCAGGTCTTCCCCCGCACCCCCTTGCCCCGCATCTTCGACACCCTAGGAGACATAGATGTCTTGGCCTTGGTGAGCGGCCAACTCGCCCTCCTAACGGGAGACACAAGGTTTCGGGATTACTGGAAGTTCGTCTCAGAGGGAAACACCAGCGCTTATCTGCAGCGCATTCTGGAGAATTCCACCAACACCAAGGGTTACAGGATCCAGGAGCTGGAAGCCAAGGCCAAAGAAGGCGTGCCTGCCTTGATGAACAGCCGCACCACCCCCAAGGCCGTGGGCTATGAGCAGGTGGCGGATTCCAGGCCTTGGTACACCAAAAGCGGGAGACTGGAGTTCTACAGGGAAGAAGAGGAGTTCATCGAGGCCGGGGAGAACCTGCCTGTGCACAGGGAGCCCGTGGACTCAACCTTTTACGAGCCCAACGTGATAGTGGCCCCTCCCCATGAGGCGATCCGCTGCTCCAAGCCCCAGGATTACGGGGTGGCCTTGGAGGACCTTTCCTCGGAGGCCCGCTGCGCCAGAAACGTGGTCAAGACATGGAGGGAGCTTAAAGCCTCCCCTCACCCCCTTGCGGCCAAAGGCTTCAGGTTCATATTTCACACCCCCAAGTACCGCCACGGTGCCCACACCACCCCCATAGACACGGACATGGTGGCGGTGCTGTTCGGGCCATTCGGGGATCTGCACAGGCAGGACAAACGCTCTCCTTTTGTGGCAGAGGGATATGTGGACATAAACCCTTTGGATGCAAGGGAGCTGGACATCCAGGACGGAGACTATGTCTGGATCGATCCAGACCCCGAGGACCGGCCCTTCAGAGGTTGGCAGGAGAACCGCCGGGACTACGAGTTTGCCAGGTTGCTTTGCAGGGCCCGCTACTACCCGGGAACCCCGCGGGGGGTTACAAGGATGTGGTTCAACATGTACGGAACCACGCCGGGATCCCAGGAAGGACAGAGGAGCCGTCCCGACGGGCTGGCCAAGAACCCTCGCACCGGGTACCAGGGCATGTTCCGAAGCGGCTCCCACCAGTCCGCCACCCGCGGCTGGTTGAAACCAACCCTCATGACCGATTCCCTGGTTCGCAAAGGCTTGTTCGGCCAGTCTCTGGGCAAGGGTTTCCTGCCTGACGTTCACTGCCCGGTGGGCGCCCCCAGGGAGGCCATTGTGAGGATAACCAAGGCCGAGCCCGGAGGCGTAGGGGGTCGGGGGCTGTGGAGGCCGGCCGAGATGGGGATAAGGCCCGGGTACGAATCGGATGAGATGAAAAAATATCTGGCCGGGAAGTTCCTAGAAGGGGACAGGGAGGAGGCCTGATCATGGCGAGAGTCAACAATTGGCAAATCAACCGGGAAATGGCCTACTGGTATCCTGAGAGAAGGCCTCAAAGACAGTTCGCCGCGGTATTCGACATAAACAAGTGCATCGGGTGCCAGACCTGCACCCTGGCCTGCAAGACCACCTGGACCTCAGGCAAGGGGCAGGAGTACATGCTCTGGAATAACGTGGAGTCTAAACCCTACGGGTTCTATCCCCTGGCCTGGGATCTGAGGCTGCTGCAGATGTTGGGGGGGCAGAAGTGGAGGGGGAGCCTCTATGCTGGCCAGACCGTTTTCGAGGCGGCCCCTGCCGGCAGGCGAGTGCTAGGTTGGCACCCTGGAGAGAGGGATTACGCATACCCCAATGTGGGGGAGGATGACTGCTCAGGCCTGGTGGAAAGGGGTCTCGGTATCCATATGCCCCACCCGGCTTGGTTCTTCTACTTGGCCCGCATATGCAACCACTGTACTTTCCCGGCCTGCCTTGCAGCCTGCCCCAGGGGGGCCATCTACAAACGTAAGGAAGACGGGATCGTGCTAATAGACCAGAGCCGTTGTCACGGCTACCAGGAATGCTTGCACGCATGCCCTTACAAGAAGACTTTTTTCAACCCCTTCACCGGCACCAGCGAGAAGTGTATAGCCTGCTACCCCAAGGTCGAGGGAGGCTTTCAGCCTCAATGTTTTCTCAACTGCATAGGAAAAATCCGCATGACCGGGTGGGTGAGCCTACCTTCCCAAGCCGACCCAGAGAATCCTATCGACTTCTTGGTGCACATAAAGAAGGCGGCCAAGCCCCTTTATCCGCAATTCGGATTGGAGCCGAATGTCTACTACATCCCCCCTGTGCACGTTCCCACCGCCTTCCTGAGACAAATGTTCGGCCCCGGCGTCCAAGAAGCCCTTCACACCTATGCCGGGGCAGTGCTGGATGAGGACCTGGCGGCCGTGCTGTGCCTTTTCGGCTGTTCCGAGCAGATCATGGCTCGCTGGAGACGTCAAGGGAAAGAAGTTGTGGGATTCGGACAGGACGGCCGGGAGATTGTTCGGGTGCCCGTCCGGGAGCCGGTGCACATAAGAGAGGCTTTTGACCAAACATATCAGATTGCCAGGGTTAACTGTCCTTGAGCGAGGTGAAGGCCATGTGCCTGGGGAATTTCGTTCAGTCCTGGAATAGAAGCTTGGCGGGTAAGTGGGCTTTGATCCTGCTGGGGATCTCCATCCTGGTGGGTTGCAGGGAAAAGCAGCAACCCACCACCACGGAGATAGTGGCCAACAGGGTGGAGAGGTTGCCTGCCCTGCCGGATGACCCTGTCTGGCAAAGAGTTCCCGAATATGTGGGAAAGCTGCTACTGCAGGACATAGTGGAACCCCGCCAGTTGAAGGCCACCACCACCGAGCTGCGCGTGCGGGCAGTGCAGAACGGCAAGCTCGTGGCTTTCAGGCTGGAGTGGATGGACCCCACCAGGGATGATGTGCCGGGACCAGGGAGATTCTCCGATGCCTGCGCCTTGCAGTTCCCTGTGGAAGCCGGCCCCACGCTTCCGGCGCCCCAAATGGGTGAGCCTGGGAAGCCAGTGGAGATACTATTTTGGAGCGCCAACTGGCAGGCTTTGGCCGAAGGCCGGCCGGACCAGCTCAGGGCCCTTTATCCCAATGCATGGGTGGACCACTATCCGCACGAGGCTCCCTCTTTGGAGAGGGACTCAGCCCTTGGGAAGGAAATGGCCGGCCGATATCTCCCCGCGCGGGCGCTTGGAAACGACAGGGGAGGGCCCCGCAAACTCCCGGTGGGGGAGTACCTGGCAGAAGGTCCCGGGAGCCTGAGCCCCGCCAGGACCCAGGCATCAAGCGGCACCGGGAAACGCACGGACAAGGGTTGGTCGGTGGTTTTGACCAGGGGCCTCCCCAAGGCTCGTCATGTTGCCCTGGCAGTCTGGGACGGGGCTCAAAGGGAGGTGGGCGGCAGAAAGATGCGCACCGGATGGATCCCGTTGCGCTCCCAGGAGATGCCCCCCAAGTGAAAAGCGCAATGCCCAAGAGGATACCTGCAGAGGGTGAATCATGGATAGAGATCTTCTCCAAAGTGCGGCCGAGTGGCGTCTCATAAGCCTTCTTTTCACGCGGCCTGAGCCCGGCTGGAGGGGTGAAATCTCAGCCATAGCTTCCGAGGTGAAGGACCCAGGGCTCAAGGCGGCCGCTGCGGGTGCCTGCCTGGAGGGGCAAAGGGCCCGCTACGATACCCTTTTCTCTCCTGGCGGGAAGGCCAGACCCAGATGGGTCAGCCACTGCCGGGCGCTCACACCCGGGCAAGCTCTTTCAGAAATCACCTGGTTCTACGATGCTTTCGCTTATTGCCCAAATATCCAAGAGGCCCCTGACCATGTGGCTGTCATGACGGGCTTCATAGCGTACCTCAAGCTGAAGCAGGCCTTGGGTGATGCCCAGCAAGCCGAGACGGCGGCCCGCGTCTCGCGTGTTTTTATCCAAAACTACTTGAAGGACCTGGCCCAGGCTCTGGCCCTGGATCTAGAGGCATCTGGGGTGGCCTACCTTGTGTCAGCCGCAGATGCTTTGCTGCAAAGAGCGGCCCCAGCACAAGAAAAGCAGCAGATCAGCCAAACCGCTCTGAGGGAAAGAGGGTGAGCCTTTTTCAAATCCCACCGCCAGAGAATACCATTGCATAGTGGATGACTAAGGTTATACTAGTGGTGCGGGGAGGAGGAGCCATGCAGGTGGATCCGGGTTTTCGAGAAGAAGTACAGCGTCGAAGCGGTCGGCGTTTCGATGCATGTTTTCAATGTTTGACCTGCGCCGGGGGCTGCCCTGTGGTGGAGGACATGGACTATCATCCCACCCAGGTGGTGCGCCTTGTGGAGTTCGGGCAGAAGGAGAAGGTGCTCAAGAGCCGCGCCATTTGGATGTGCGTGGGCTGCCATGCCTGCGTGTCCCAGTGTCCCAACAAGGTGCACATCCCGGCCCTCATGGACACTCTCAGGGAAATGGCCTTGGAGAACGGGGTGGAGCCCCCCGAGGGCCGTATTGCAGGGTTTCACAGAATGTTCTTGGAAGAGGTGAGGAAAAGAGGTAGAGTCTATGAGCTGGGTCTTGGGGTGAAATACAAGCTCAGAAGCGGGACGCTTTTTCAAGATTTCATGGCCGGCATTAGGCTCATTTGGAAGGGCCGATTCAAGCTCCTGCCTGAAAAGGTGAAGGGGATCTCAGAGCTTAGAGAGCTGATGGGGGGAGGAAATGGTAAAGGCTAACGGAGCCATAAGGTACTATCCTGGTTGTTCCTTGGAATCCAGCGCGAGGGAGATGGGGGAATCCTTCATGGAGGTGGCCCGGATGCTGGGGCTGGAAATGCTCCCCTTGGAGGACTGGAGCTGCTGCGGCTCAACCCCCGCCCATTCCACTCATCCCCGCTGGGCGCTTCTTCTTGCAGCCAGGAATCTCCTTCTTGCAGAGGAGCAGGGGGCCGAGGAGCTCATGGTCATGTGCCCAAGCTGCTATGTGCGGCTCAGACAGGCCGAGCGGGAGATCCTGGAACACCAGGACAAGGCCAGGGAGGTGGAGCAAGCCCTTGGCCGGCCTTATCAGGGTAAGGTGAGGCTCCGTTTTTTCCTGGAGGTGCTGGAGAGAATCGGCCTGGACGGGCTCAGGGCCCTGGTGAAGAGACCGCTTACCGGACTGAAGGCAGCTCTTTACTATGGTTGCCTGCTCAGCCGCCCCGAGTGGATCACCGGTTTCGACGTCGCCCCCTATGAAAGGTTCCTGGAAGACCTGGTGCGCACACTGGGGGCAGAAGTGGTGCCGTGGCCCTACGCCAAGCAGTGTTGCGGGGCCAGCCTGGCCGTGACAAAGCCCGAGACCTCTGACAGGCTTGTGGACCGTATCCGGGACTATGCCACAAGGGCGAAGGCCAATTGTCTGGTGGTCTTCTGCTCCCTGTGCCAGATGAACCTGGAGATGAGGGGGAAGGACTCGCCGGCCCTGCCGGTGCTTTACATCACGGAGCTTCTGGCCCTGGCCGCAGGTTCAGAAAAGGCAGAGCAGTGGCTCGGCAAACACCTGGTAGACCCAAGGCCCCTGCTCAGGAGCCTGGAGGCTCAAAGAGGAGCTTGAACTTCAAAACAGCAGGGCTTAAAATCCCGCCTCATGCGGCGCTCTCAATGTGAGATAAAAGACCCCCGGGAGATTCTGAGCATCCTGGAGAAAGCCAGGATAGGCCGTCTGGCCACCTTGGACCAGGAAGGCTATCCTTACATCACGCCCGTGAATTTCGTGTTTCACAAGGGCTGCGTTTACTTCCACTCGGCCCCTGAGGGCGAGAAGCTGAGGAACATGGAGAGGGATCCCAGGGTCTGTTTCCAGGTGGACGAGCCCTTGGCCTACCTGGAGGTGGCCTTCAACCCCGAGAAAAGCCCTTGTAGGACCCACCAGCTTTACCGATCTGTGCTGATCCGGGGGAGGGCCAGGGTTGTGCCGGACGGGCAGCTCAAGACAGAGGTGCTAAATGCGCTTGTGGCCAAGCATGAAGGGGACAAAGATTTCCAGCCCGTGACTCAGGAACTTGCCCCTTACAGGGCCTGCAAGGTTGTAGAGATAAAGCCCGAGAGGATGACCGGCAAGGCCGATCTCTTGCAGGGAAAAGCTCAAGATCTCAAAAAAGAAGTGGCTTTACACCTCTTGCAAAGAGGCCTGCCCGGGGACCTGGAGGCAGTCAGGGCCATGGGCTTTGATCCAAGCGGCCCCGGCAATCCCAGCTGATCATTGCTTTTTATCAGAGGCAAGGGTTTCCCTGATAAATTTCCTTAGGTTCCCCTCTATAAGAGCAGTGCAAAGCTCTCTGGCAAGGGGGGTGTCCCCCTCGGAGCCTAGGCTTTCCAGCCAGCGGGCCTCCAGCTCCTTGAGTGAAGCCTTAAACCAGGTCTGAGAGATCCTCTCCAGATCCATCCAGCCCTTTTTTTGGGTCCATTTGAGGATCCTGACTATTTGTTCCAGGCCGTACTGTCTTATCAGGTAAGCCAAAAAAGAACCGCTTTGGTTGTAGGCTATGAGGTTTGTTTCCCAAGAGCCGCCCCGCCAGTCCAGCCGCTCCAATTCTCCCATGGGCGCCAACCGGCCCGAGCAGCTCAAGGCGGCCATCCATTCCTCTGTGGAAAGCCCGTATGTGGGATGGGTCCTGAGGGTTCCTAGTTTCTGTTCCATGGCTGTTGCCAATCCTTCTCGAAGCACTGGGTGAGGCGAGTCAACAAGGATGTGGGTTGTCTCATGCACCAAAGGTGCTTCTATGCCTTTTATGGGCAAGGCAAAGAAGAGGTCCACTGCCTTGTTCCCATGTGGGATCGTGGTGCTTATCCCCTCACCGGGCTTTAGGTAAACTCTTATGGGGGCTGAAAGAGCCAGACCCAATGTGGAGACCAGATCTCGGCATCTCTCCTCAGCCCCTGAGGCAAACTCTTCCACCTGGGCCCTGGGGAACTCTGTAGGCTCGAAGAGGAAGCTGTAACAATCCCCTTTTATTTCTTCAGCTTTTGCGAGCCATGGTGTCAGGAGGGCAAAAAAGATAAAACAGGCAAGCACACCCTTCTTGCTCACTTGGTTGCCCCTCCTTTATCTTTAGGGCCTGGAGGGATTCCCTCCTGTTCGTGAAAATAACGCCAAACCCTCAGGACTCCCCCCTCAATACGCTCCTTGTGATAGGGCCCCTTTCGGGAGAAGAGCTTGATCATGGGCATGTTGTCCTGAAAAAGGTAGCCTGAAACGCCCTTAAAGTTCATCCTTTCGGCGTAATCCTCCAGGCGGTTCTGAAGCAATGCGCCCAGCCCCCGGCCTTGGTACAAATCGTGGATGGTGTAAGCCACCTCCACCATATCCGGCTGTTCCTTTTCCTGGGCGTACCTTGCAACCCCTACTATCTTCTCCAGGCCTATTTCCCCCACGGTGGCCACAAAGGCCATGCGGGACTTGTAATCCAGGTTCACAAGGGTCTGGGCCGTGGCATGGGGCATGGCCCTCACTGCCCTGAAATAGCGCCTGTAAATGGTGTCGTCCGAGTGGGAGTAAAAGAAATCCTGCAGCAAGGGCTCGTCCGTGGGCTTGATGGGCCTTAGGGTCACCACAGTGCCGTCTTTGAGCAGTTCTTTGGTCTCTTCCTCAGGGTAGTCGAAGGTCTCAGTCTCCACCAGGATCTGGTCCTGGTAAACATAGGACCTGCGCTTGGCCTCTTCCAGGAGTTCCCTTCTGAACTTGGGGTGGGCTATGTTTATGAGGGCCATTGCCCTTTCCCTTATGGATTTGCCGTGCAGGTATGCGATGCCGTATTCAGTCACCACGTACTTCACATCCCCTCTGGTGGCCACCACCCCGGCCCCCTCCTGCAGGTAAGGCACGATGCGGGAGCAGGATTCATCCTCATTGGTTGAGGCCACTGCCACTATGGACCTGCCTCCTTGGGACATGGCGGCTCCTCGAATAAAATCCAGGCGGCCTCCTATGCCGCTGTAAAAATGGAAACCCCTCGACTCGGAGCAGACCTGACCGCTTAGGTCCACTTCCTGGGCGCTTACTATGGACACCATGCGCTCGTTTTGTGCTATCACAAGGGGGCTGTAAACCCGATCAGCAGGCAAAAAAAGGAAAAGGGGGTTTTCATGCACATAATCGTATATTCGTCTGGTTCCTACACAGAAGCTGCAAACTATTTTACCCTGGTGCAAGGTTTTCCTTTCCCCGGTTATGCATCCCGACTGGACCAGCTCCACGAATTCGTCTGAGACCACCTCGGTGTGCACTCCCAAATCCTTCCTGCCTTTGAGAAAAGACAGCACGCCATGGGGAATGTGTCCTATGCCCACGTGGATGGTGTCCCCGTCATGCACAAGGCGAGCCACGTTTCGGGCCACCTGCTCCTCCACCGGGCTTAACTGCGGATATCGAAACTCGATAAGAGGATTGTCCTGCTCCACCAGATAGTGGATCTTGGATATGTGCACAAAGGTGTCACCCATGGTCCTGGGCATAGCCCTGTTGACTTGAGCTATGACCACCCGGGCTGACTCCACGGCCGCCTTCACGATGTCCACCGAGACCCCCAGGCTCACAAAACCATGTGCATCAGGCGGGGAAACCTGTATGAGGGCCACATCAATGGAAACGATCCCTTTTCGGAAGAGCCCCGGGATCTCTGAAATGAACACAGGGGTGTAATCGGCCCTGCCCTGGTTGATGGCGTCCCTGGTGGCCAGGCCCACAAAAAAGGCGTTGTGCCTGAACCGGGTGTCAAACCTCTGATCTGTGTAAGGAGCATCCCCCAGAGTGATGAAGTGTAGGAGCTGAACATCGTGGAGCTGGTCCGCCATGTCCAGGAGGCCCTGAACCAAAAACTTGGGCTCCGCGCAGGCAGTGGCCAGAAAAACCTTTGAGCCGCGCCTGACCGCCTGAAGCGCCCTTTCCAAAGACACACTCCTTTGTCGATAGATTGTGGGCCATGAAGCTGGCATGTTTTGAGACCCCTTTTCTCAAGTCCCGGAGGGCTTCTGCCGATAAATTCTAAGACGAGGGAGTCCGGGACGCGTTTTTCAAAGCATCATAGAGGAAGGAGGAGCGTCCCTCAAGACAGTGCCTGGGGAGCTTTACAAACAGGTTCCCAAGAGGTTAATATCCTGGGCAAAGCTCAAGCGGGAGGTCCAGGTGGCATATCCGACCCTGCTTGTGGAATCAGGGCTGTTTCAGGGATCCCGGTATCTCATTTATGCTCCCTTTCGCATAGGCAGACACCCAGACAATGACCTTCAACTGACGGACCAAAACATCTCCCGCTTTCACGCCATAATCGAACCCAAGCAGGAAGGCTTCCTACTGAGGGATTTGGGAAGCCGAAACGGCACCTTTGTAAACGGCCACAAGGTGGAGGAAGCCTGGCTTCAGACAGGAGACCAGATCCGCGTCGGGAAAATAAGGATGCGCCTTACCGAGGAAGCCTCTTCCAGGGAGCTGCAGGGTCGCCCCAGGGGCACCATGCTCTTGAGAGGGGAAACCTCGGGCAAGGTCAAGGCTCGAACCATGGCGGGCATGCTGGCCCCATGGGAGACCCAGCTCAAGGACCCGGCAATAGCCGCACAGCTCTCCAGGCTTCAAGCTCTTTACCAGGCCAACATAATGCTCAGCCACGAGAAAGACCTGGACGGGGTTTTCCAAAGGCTCCTGGAACAACTTCTGCAGGTCCTGGATTCGGACAGGGCCATAGTGCTGATGCTGGATCCTTATACAAGGGAGCTACAGTTGAGGTTTTCCCTGACCCGGCCGGAGCTGATGGAAATGGGAGACATGCTTGTAAGCCAATCCATAATCAAGCAGGTCTTACAGGAAGGACACGGTCTTCTCATAGAGGACACCCAGAGCCGGGAGCCTCACAGCTCAGGGGTCTTATCCGAGCCTGAAAGCATAAAGTCAGCTCTTTGCGTGCCGCTTTTGGACAGAGGCCAGACCATAGGGGTTCTTTACACGGATGTGCTAAAGAGAAAGCGTTCCTTTTCGCAGGATGATCTTCAGCTTCTGACTGCCATAGCCGCCCCCACCACCGTACAGATAAAGAACATCCAGTTCATGGAAGAGATCCAACAGGCCTACTTGGACACTCTGTCGGTTTTGGCCAATGCCATTGAGGCCAGAGACCATTACACGGTGGGGCACACCTGGAGGGTCACCCGGATGGCCTTGGCAATGACGGATCATATGGGCTGCAGCCCGGAGAAGCGCAAGTACACCGAGATGGGAGGCATCCTGCACGATGTGGGCAAGATAGCGGTCGAGGACTCCATCCTGCGCAAGACAGGCCCTTTGACCCCTGAGGAGTATCAGAAGATGCAACTGCATCCTGAGCATGGAGCCAGGATGCTGAAGGATGTGGAATTCCTCAAACCGGTTGTGCCTTACGTGCTTTTCCATCAGGAGAGATGGGACGGGAAGGGATATCCCTTCGGACTTGCCAAGGACGAGGTGCCCTGGGAGGGGAGGCTCTTGGCCGTTTGCGACGCCTTTGACGCCATGACCAGCCACAGACCCTACAGGAAGAGCCTGGAGCCCAAGGAGGCGGTCAACGAGTTGAGACGTTACAGGGGGAAGCAGTTCGATCCCCAAATGGTGGATATTTTCCTGGAGGTGTGGGCAAAAGGGGAGGTGGTCAGGATCCTGCAAGATTATGCCAAGGGCGAAAGATCAGTGCCTTGCCCGTTTTGCAGCACCCATATCCCCCTCGGGGAAGATCCCAAAGTGGGCACCTTCCTGGAGTGCCCTGTTTGCACAAGGACGGCTGTTGTGGTGAGGAGTACACATGGTTGGAAGGCTGATCTGGCCTGAATCCGTCATTTCGGATCCTCATGGAGGAGGGGCAGGGGGCTTGGGGGGGAAGGAGAAGGAATGGAAGTTCGTTTTTGGGGCACAAGGGGCTCTATAGCGGCTCCGGGCCCAAACACAGTCAGATACGGTGGGAACACCACCTGCCTGGAAGTGCTCTTGGAGGGCGGCCAAAGGTTGATCCTGGATGCAGGATCCGGGATAAGGCCTCTGGGTCTTGTGCTTTCTAGAAGCAGGAAACCTGTGGAGTGCTACCTTCTCATAACTCACATTCACTGGGATCACATCATGGGTTTTCCTTTCTTCGCTCCGGTTTATGAAGAGGGTTCGCGTATAAAGATAGACGGGTGCAAGAGGGCCATGGAAGGACTTCGCATGACCCTGAACAAGGGCATGGTGGATGGGGTTTTCCCGGTGGAGTTCGACTCCCTAAGCCAGCGCATAGAGCCTCTTTCACGCCTTTGCCAAGGCCCTCTCAGAATCGGGTCCGCTGTGGTGGAGGGGATTGAGCTTAGACACCCTCAGGGTGGGATGGGATTTAGGATCCGGGAGGGGGACAGTAGCCTTGTCTTTCTTACGGACAACGAGCTTAGCCCCCATCCTGTGAATGGGCGTTCCCACACCGACTATGTCAGCTTTTGCAGGGGGGCCGACCTCCTGATCCATGATGCCCAGTACCTGCCCAGTGAAATGGGGGCCAGAAGGGGTTGGGGCCATTCGGACTGTGTCTCGGCCGTGAACCTCGCCCTTGAGGCCGGTGTGGGGAGATTACTGCTTACTCACCACGACCCGGATCGTACAGACCAAGAGGTGGATGACCTGGTCGAGACAGCCAAGGCCCATGCCCAAGAAAAGGGATCCGGCCTAGAGATGGATGGGGCCAGGGAGGGCCAGGTCTTCAGAATCTGAAAATCAGGCAAGAGAGAGCAGGAGCTCCTTCAACTCCTGATAATCAGCCGAAAGATTTATTTCCAGGGAAGGCTTTTGCTCCAAGCCAGCCAGGCAGGCGGGGGGCTCCACCCTGATACCCAGCTCCTTGAGAACCTCCGGGAACTTAGCAGGGTGAGCGGTCTCGGTGGCCAAAGCCAAAGAGTCCTTTTCCTTTTCCCAGAGATATCTCTTGAGTGCAGCCCAGGCCACTGCCCCATGGGGTTCCAGGACAACCCCGTGGGCCTCATAAGCCTCCTGGATAGTGAGCCTGGTGAGGTGGTCCGAGATGGAGATGGCTGCGGCATCCCTTCGGAGAGCTTTCATGTCAGGCATTTGATGAATGTTCCCCTCCCTGTCCACCCGACCCCCGTAAAGATCGAATATCCTTCTCATGTTGCTGGGATTGCCCACGTTCATGGCATTGGATAAACAGGCCTTGGAGGGTCTTATGGGCCTGTAAAGCCCGGTTTCCAGAAAGGCCGGAAACTCATCGTTTTCATTGGTGGCCACCAGGATCTTCTCCACCGGCTTGCCCATGCGCATGGCCAAAAAATCTGCGGTAACATTGCCGAAATTGCCTGAGGCAACCGAATCGATTATCCGATCCTGGGGGTCTTCTGCCACACAAAGATAGCCGTACACATGATAGCCCACTTGAGGCAAGAGCCTTCCCCAGTTTATGGAATTAGCCGAGGTGAGCTTAAGGCAGGAGAGGTCCGGGTCTTCGAAGGCCTTCATGGCCATGACCTGGAGCTGGTCGAACTTGGCTTCAGCCGCCACGGCCACCACGTTTCCCCCAAGGGTGTTCATCTGTTTGGCCTGCCTTAGACTTACCTCCTTCTTGGGATAAAGCACCACCACGCTCAAGCCTTCCAGGCCGTGGAAGGCATTGGCTATGGCGCTTCCAGTGTCGCCTGAGGTGGCCACAAGTATGATCCTGCGCTCCTGCCTTTCAACTCCTAGGTAATGCATGGCTCTGGCCAAGAACCTTGCCGCGAAATCTTTGAAAGAAGCCGTGGGCCCGCAGTCCAGCCTAAGCAGGTAACGCCGGCCCACCACCTTCTCCACAGGTACCGGAAAATCATAGGCTTCCCGGGTAATTCTCCACAAAGTCTCTTCCGGGATGTCGGCCTGGAGAAACCTCCTCAGAACCTCGAAAGCCACCTCGCTGTAAGCCTTTCCCCTAAGCGCCCATAATTCTTTGCGGGTAAGCCTGGGGATTCTCTCGGGCATGTAGAGCCCCCCGTCAGGGGGCTGGCCTTGAAAAAGAGCTTCCCTGAAGCTCGCCAGGGGAGCTTTGCCTGCTGTGCTGTAATAACGGATCTGGTCCATGAAAGCCTCCTCAGAGACTCTTTTTAGCATAGGAGGGCCTGGTAGCTCAACCTGCCTGGGGCTGCGCCCTGCAACTAAGCCAGGCCGGTCCTTGGCCTTGCGCAACCAGCAATTAGGTGGCCAAATATGGACATCCTTGTACAGGGAGGTGGGGATATGGGGGAAGTCTTGCTCACAGTGGGAATAGTGATAGGAGTCTCTTTTTTCTGCTCCCTGTGTGAGGCGGTTCTTTACTCGGTTCCTTACTCCTATGTGGAGCTCCTGGCTGCCAAAGGGGGAGCCTCGGGTAGATTGCTCAGAAGGATGAGGGAGAACATCTCCAGGCCCATCTCGGCCATTTTAACCTTGAACACGGTGGCCAATACTTTCGGGGCGGCTGTGGCAGGCGCAGCTGCTGTGTCGGCTTTGGGGAGAGAATCCCTGGAGGTTTTTTCGGCCGGCCTTACACTGGGAGTCCTAGTGCTCTCAGAAATATTTCCAAAAACCATCGGTGTGCGATACTGCAAAGGGCTTTCCCACTTAGTGGCTCTTCCCATGTACCTCCTTCAATGGGCGCTGCTGCCCGTGACATGGAGCACCTCTGTTTTGACCCGCTGGCTTGGAAGCACGGACCCTTCCCGCGGTGTCACGGCTGAGGAGCTCCAGGTGATGGCTCGGCTGGGCCGTAAGACAGGGGCCTTAAGAGGGATGGAGGAGGCTGTGATAAAAAACATCTTGAGCCTCAGGAAGGTGACCGCCAGGCAGATAATGACGCCTAGAACAGTGGTTTTCGCCCTTTCCAAGGATCTGAGCCTAAGAGAGGCAAAACAGGCATCCCCTCTTTGGCCTTGGCCTCACAGCAGGGTACCTGTGCATGAAGGAGACCTGGACCGCATAGTGGGGCTTGTCCACAGGAGGGATGTGCTGGCTGCACTTGCCGAAGACAGGGAAGAAGCGCTACTTTCCGATTTCTTAAGGCCGGTCCACATGGTGCCTGATATGGCAAGTGCAGACCTACTGCTCCAGCAGTTCATAGAGCGCAGGGAACACCTTTTCGTGGTGCTGGACGAGTTCGGGGGAGTGACGGGCGTGGTTACATTGGAAGATGTGTTCGAGACCATTTTGGGCCAGGAGATTGTGGACGAGTCGGACCTCTCTGTGGACCTTCAGAAAGAGGCCAGGCAGCGCGGTAAAAAAGTTCTAGGGACTCCACGAAGTTGATGATGGTGCTGCCCGTGGCGACGTGTTTGGGGTTTGGAGATTGGAGCGAAGGAGGAATCCTGGGTTCATGAGGGTGCTGATACTGGTCAATCCGCAGGCTGGAAACAGAAAAGGAGCCGAGTGGCTTACTGCATTGAAGGATTTGGCCGGCCGCCTGGGGCCCGGGGGGCAATGGCGGGTGGAGCCCACCTCAAAAGCAGGCCTTCCAGAGCAGATTAGCCAGATGGCGCCTGGCATGGACAGCCTCATCATAGTGGGGGGAGATGGAACGGTCAGCCAAGTTCTACAAGCCGCCTGGGCCCAGGGGCTTTCCATGCCGGTAGGGATAGTTCCCCTGGGCACCGGAAACGACATGGCCAGAAGCCTCGGGCTTTACAAGGGGAGATCCTGGCACCCCGAAGAGATCTTGGAGTATGTTGGAACCAGCAAAACCAAGCTTGTTGACCTGTGGGGTCTCCAGGGGAAAGTGTGTTTCAGCAACTACGCCAGCATAGGGCTTGATGCAGCGGTAGTGAGGAGGTTCTGCCGGCTTCGCCAATGGATGGAGGAAAGGCCGGTGCTGGGGAGAAGGGGTTTCTATTTCTCACTCTACATACTTGTTTGGATCAGCCGGGTGGGGCAGCGGGTGCCTGAGGGAACGGTTTTGGCCTGGGAAGATGAGAGAGGGGGTAAACATGAGAAGCGCATAGGAGGGGCCAGGGTCTTGGCCCTCACGAATTCCCCCTATTATGCTGCAGGCGCCCTCATGGAGCCTGGGGCCCAGCTGGATGACGGGCTTTTGGAGGTAACCCTTTTTAGACACATGCGTCATTACGCCGAGCTCATGGCCACAAGAGCCAAGCCTTTGGCCCGTCTGGGCTTGCAGGAGCGCTGGTGGAGGGTGAAAGCCAGGAGGGTGGAAATAGGGCTGGGCCGGCAAACCCCAGTCCAGGCAGACGGGGAGGACCTGACCGGACGCCTGGGCTCCCAATTGACACTGGGAGTGGAAAGAAAGGCACAGGTGCGGATCCTGGTGCGGTGAGGTAAAGGGGATGCCGGCTCAATTAAGGGCATCGCAGGGCTGTGAGGCTAGACGCGACGGATTTCTTGACATACAGCGGTTGGCTCCCTAGAATCTTCTACTTGCCTCGGCTGGTGGCCGAGTTCTGCTGGAAAAGCCCGCGAACCAGGGTTCCGCCAGGCATTACCTAGTAGACCTATTCCAAAGGCACATTGGACGCGGCGCCTGTTCCCTAAGCATGGGAGGCTTGCACCAGAAGAGGTGCCACCGTGAGCGAGGGCCTGTGAAATGGAAGGGGTCTCAACAGCGTGTAGCCAAAAAGGCCTCTATTAGCGGGGCGCACAACACAAGGGTGAAGGAGGAAGGGAATGCGGTTTGAGAAAGTAACGTTGGCGGCACTCTTTGCAACATGCCAGGTGCTGATCTTTGGGCCCCAGGGACTTGTTTGCCAGGCTCAGGAGCCGTTTCTGGGCAAGTGGGGATATGTGGTTCTGGGAAAGGGCGGTAAAGGATCCTGGTTCGGCTACAAGACAGAGGCCGGGACCATGGTTTTCAACCAGGACGGAAGCCTGAACAACACCTACAAGGAGAGCGCTGATCGTTGTCCAGGTCCTGAGCACTGCCTGGAGAGCGTTTCTGAGGAGCTTCATTACACAGTGGATGAAGGTGGCGTGATCGTCATAGAGGACGCCATCAAGTGCTTTCTTGCGGACAGCCAGGACCTAATGCTCTGCGATGGGACCATGGGCATGGAGAAGGGTGGTGAGAAATTCTTCATCTGTGCTGTCAAGCTGGATGAAACCAACCCTTACAACGACTCTGACCTCGCCGGGGATTACTTTATGGGCAATTACGAGAAGGACCTGTACGGGGAATCACGTGGCCGAAACCGACTGGCTTCCGCCATCACAAGCATGGACGGCTCGGGGAGGATCAGCTCTGTCATTGGCTATGAAAATGGGGACGGAGGGCTCCATCCCCTAAGCCTGGCGGATATCCCCATCCAGCTGGACTCGGACGGATCCTTCAGGGTGGATGACTTCGCCACAGGTTACCTTGACCTGGGAAGAAAGGTGGCAATTATATCGAATCCCTCGGCTTTCTACCCTGCAACCGGGGACGACTTCGCAGCCCACGTTGTCTTGAAGAAGCAGGATCGGCAGTACGCCACATCGGATCTTTCCGGCAGGTGGGCATTTGTGGGGTTCGGGGACTGGGCAGGCACGTTCAGGGCAGAAACAGGCCTCATTTTCTGCGAGTCTTCGGGCCAGTGCGTCTTTTCCACCAAGACCGTAAACCTAAACGGCTCTGCCCGGTATGTGAAGGCTGAGCGGTCTCTCTCGGTGGACCTGGATGGAAGCGGGAGCATAAACGGATTCCACATAAACGATGAGAAGCCTCATGTCTCTGGAGCGCTGGGAAATGGCGGTAACACCATGATCCTGCTCATGAACGAAAGGAGCGACACCACCAATGACAGGCTCCTTGGGCTGGCAGTGAGGTACTCCCAGGGAGGAGTACCTGGATTTGCGGATCTGGCCTTGACCGACTTCTCTTTTCCCAGCACGGTCTTCTCGGGAGAAAAGGTGCTCGTGACCTACAAGGTGGAGAATCAAGGAGAGGACGCAAGCAGAAAAAGGGCCAGGATCTCATGGCGCCTTCAAAGCCAGGATGGGTCATGGGAGTTCCCTCTGGGGACCCAAGGAATTCCAAAGCTTGAGCCTGGGGAGGTGTTGGAGGGCTCCAAGAAGCTCTGGATCAAGGGCGCCGTTCCACCCGGCACTTACAACTTGGTCCTAAACTTGGATTCCACAAACGTTCTTATGGAGAGCCGAGAGGACAACAACCAGGGGAGCTTGCAGGTGACGATCCAGCAGCCTCCTGGGAAATAGATGATCGACCCCAGGATTCGCCTTAAGTGTCGAGGATGGCCGAGATCGCCGATGGCTTGGTCGGACGGGCCGCGGGAGCTGTTCATTTGGGGGGCTGAGCCTTTTGTCACGCGTTGCCCTGCCGCTAGGCGCCGTGGTAGCATAAGGCATCTGGAGTTCTGGCTCTGTTGGCATCCTGCAGACGGGTCGTCCAACGGCAGGACTTGGGACTTTGGATCCCACTATCCAGGTTCGAATCCTGGCCCGTCTGCCAAGTCTTCTTAGCAGCCCAATTTTAGGGCCCGTTTTATTTTTACTGAAGCTAGGTGTAAGCAGGCTCAGGAGGGCTGGGCCGATTTTGAGACAACCGGCATGCCCCGGAGCACCCACTCCATGGGCACCAGAACCCTTAGGGGCTCTTCCAAACCGTATGCCCGTGCCACAGCGCTGAGGCGTTCCAGAATGGGCTGGGTTACCTGGCGGCCCTTGGCCAAAAGAAGGGTGCCTTCTTTGCTCCTTACGTCCTCCCCTATGATCATCCCCGGCATGATCTCCGCCACGCCCAGGGCCTTGACCACGTAGCGGGTAGCGGCATTCAAAACAGCATCCAGAGCTGTAAGCACAGTTGGGTCATACCAGCCACTGCGGCTCCTTAGGGTCTCCAGGGCCTCTTCCCTTGATTTACCCTTTTGGGTCAGGAAGTCGAAATCCAACAGAACCTTCAGGATCCTGGCCTCCACCGGGATATCTTCCCCGATCAGGGGACCCTCTGGGAAACCCGAGCCGTCGAAGCGCTTCTCTTGAAGGCTTATGATCTCAGCTATCTCACCCAGCCTGGGGATGTGTCCGATCAGGTTGGAGGCCACAAAGGGGTGGCGCTCGAAGAGACGCTGTTCCTCTGGGGTGAGTTCAAGCTCAACTTTGAGCTTTCCCAAGAGTTCCTCCGGGAGGGTGACCCACCCGATCTGGGAGAGCAGGGCCGCAGTTTCCATTTTCCATACTTGATCCAGATCCATGGCCCGGGCCACCAAGACGGCCAATCGGGCCACCCTGCTGGAACGCTCGAAGGCCTCGGGCTGGAGCAAGGAGAGCAGCTCCGTGAGCACCCTGATGCTACCTTTGAGGGTTTGCTCCAAAAGCTCCCTCTCGGCGCGTACTAATCTGTATTGCTTAAGACCTGCCCCGAGGGCCCTCTCCAGGACCTCGGCCGGGCAAGGTTTAGTGAGAAAGCGAAAGACATTCCCCTCATTTACAGCCTCAATGGCCGTATCCACATCCGCATACCCCGTTAGCATTATGCGCACGGTGTCCGGGGCCAGCTCCCTTATCTTCTTGAGCAACTCGGTGCCGTTCATCTCAGGCATTCGAAGGTCGGAGACCACCACCCCATAGGGCCCTTTGGACTGCACGGCTTCCAAGGCCTGAAGAGGATGGGAGAGGGTTTCTATGCTGAATCGGCCTTTGAGCCTTCTTTCCATGGCCGCCAGCACGTTGGGCTCGTCATCTACCAGCAGAATTCGTTCCTCAAACATGTGCCTTCTCCCTTATTTCACAGCAGAATCCTTCCCAGTCCGGGAGCCGTTCAAGTCTGCCCAGCACCATGAGGTAATCTTGGTCCATGCAGGCTTTCCAGTCCTCCAGAAAGGCTTCTTCTGGGTCTTGGAGTAAGGTCTCGGCCACGTGCACGGCCGCAGCAGCGGGAAATCCTCCTGGATGTGTCGGGCTCTTGGAAGGGCAGTGATGGAAAGCAGTGGCCTCCACTATGTCTTGGGGTAGGCCCCAGATCCCCAAAAGGTATGCCCCCACCTCCGCATGGGAGGCTCCCAATTCGGCGAGCTCTGCTTGCCAAACCATCTCCCTGTCTTCCCTGGCCTTGTTCAGCAGGAGGCCGTAGCGTTCCGGGAGGGAGGTGGCCAACAAGAGGCGCCCTGCGTCGTGCAAAAGACCCGAGGTGAAAGCAGCCTCGGAAACCGGCGGGTCTTGGGTTTCCCCCCAGGCTATGCGCTTTGCCGCCCTGGCCACCTGGAAACTGTGCTCCCAGAGCCGCTCTGCGCAGAAGTTCTCCAGGGGGGCTGGTTGCAACTCCTCAAAGAGGTGAAGGGAGAGCACCAGCGCCTTGATGGTTTCTATCCCCAGGTACCTCACAGCCTCCACGGGGTGGCGAACTTCCCTGAAAAGCCCGAAAAATGCAGAGTTTACAAGCTGGAGAATCTTTGCCGTCATGGCCACGTCCCTGGCCACTATTTCTCCCACCTTTTGCGGTGAGGGCTCAGGGGCCTGGAGTTCGGCCAGGATCTGCTTGTAGAGAGAAGGAAGGCTTGGAAGACTTCCCAGACCCGCCACCAGGGCTTTGACCCTGGGAGTTGAGAAAAGCTCCTGGAGGCTAAGAGCCCTTTCTACTGTACTTACCAGAAGCCCAGCATCGCAGGGCTTGGCAAGATATTGGTGAGCTGCCCCCACGGACCTGAGGATCATTGCCGAGTCAGAGTGGCCGGAAAGCACAATACGAACCATGTGGGGATAGAGCTTCATCACCTGCTCCAGCAATCTGGAGCCATCCATGCCCGGCATGCGCATATCCGTGACTATGACGTCGAAGGACTCCTGGCCCAAAAGCTCCAGGGCTTCCTCTCCCCCGCTTGCGAATGCCATGTCCCACTTTTCCCGCAGGGGGCGGAGCATCCTGGCCAGCCCGTGCAAAACATTTGTTTCGTCGTCTACGAAAAGAACCTTCGGCTTCATGTGGAATCCCTTTCAGGTGTCTGCGGATCCGACGCAGGAATTCTAGCAATGAAGGTGGTTCCTCTCCCGACTTCAGTTTCGAAGTCCAGACTGCCTCCAAGCTTATTGACTATCACCGAGTGGCAAATGGCCAGCCCCTGGCCAGTGCCACGGCCCACCTCCTTGGTAGTGAAAAAAGGATCGAAAATGCGTGAGCGTATGGCTTCAGGAATACCGGTGCCAGTGTCCTGAATGCGCACCTCCACCCAGGACCCTCTGTTATGGGTTGAGATCCTGATCAACCCCTTTGCCTTGGATCCGTCCTTGACCTTCTCCCCGATGGCGTGGGATGCATTGATAATGAGATTCAGGAATACCTGGTTAATTTCCCCTGGATCGCACTGCACCAAAGGAAGGGAAGGGTCCAGTTCGGTCACAAGCTCAGCCACGTATTTCCACTCGTTTCTACATACAGTGATGGTGCTCTCCAAGCTACGGTTGATGTCAACGGAAGTGTTTTCCCGTTTCCCCGGGTGGGAGAACTCCTTCATGGCCCTAACTATACCCGCCACTCTTTCCACGCCGTCGAGGCTTTGCTCTATGGCCTTGGGGATCTCCTCCTGGAGGTACTCCAGATCTGTTTTCTCCAGAGCCTGTGCAAGTGCCCGTGAGAAATCCGAAGAGCCCTCCTGCCAGTTTTCCGTGCCCTTAAGAAGCCTCAGGGCCTTTTCCAGGACAGGCAGGATCTCCCCCCAAGCATCCCTTAGGAAACGGGTGTTGTCACCTATGTACTGAACGGGGGTGTTTATCTCGTGGGCTATGCCGGCTGCCAACTGCCCGATGGATTCCAGTTTTTGGGCCTGCACAAGCTGTCTTTCCAGAATCCTTCTCTCAGTGATGTCGGCCCCCAAGATCAAGACCCCATCCAGAGGCCTCCCCGGCCGACCCACCGGGCTGATGTTCAATCCCAGGAAACCCTCTTTCCCGTCCCGACGAGCAAATATTATTTCCTCCAGACGGCAGGCTTCTCCGGACTCCAAACAGCGCGAGACTCCTTCCTCAACGGACTTTATATCCCACTGTACCCTTAGGTCTTTTAGCCTGGCGCCTAGGGCATCCTCCCTTGCCACTCCCAGAGTCCAGGCTGCTGCCTTGTTCCACTGAGTCACCACTCCTTGACTGGACACCCCTATGAGGATGGAGGATATGGCCGAGAGAAGGAGTTCCTTTTCGTCGTGAGCCTTTCTAAGCTCATCCTCCATGGCCTTGCGCTCTGTGATGTCCTGGACCGTGCAGCGGATGGCCCTGACCATTCCCTGGTCGTCCAGGATGAGCTTGTCCTGGATCAGCCCCACAAGGGTTGAGCCGTCTCTTCGCCTGTAATACCTCTCCAGAGCTACTGCCGGAGGTAAGGCCCCGGCCAATTTAGCCAAGACTTGGCTTCTTCCTGGCTCGGGCTCTATGAAGAATTCCCAAACACAGCGTCCTAGGATCTCCTCTCGTGTGTATCCCAGCATTTCCTGCTGAGTCCGGTTCACGTTGAATATGCGGCCATAGCGATCATACTCGAAGTAACCCACAGGGGCTTGCTCGAACAGTTCTTGCAGACGCTCTTGGCTTTCCCTGAGGGCTTGCTCCATGAGTTTTCTTTCGGTCACATCCTGGATACTGCCCTCAAAACAGATTATGCGGCCCCGCCCATCTCTTACGGCCGTGGTGTTTTCCTCAACCCAAATGCTCTTTCCGTCTCTTCTTCGAAGTTCCTTTTGGAATCCTTTTACCAGGCCCTGCCTTTGGATAGCCTTTTTCCATCTCAAGCGCGCTGAGGGATCCAGGTAAAGAAGGGCCGCGTTGGCCCGCAGGAGTTCATCCCTGCTTGGGAACCCCAGCATCTGTACAAGGGCCTTGTTGGCATCCAGGATTTGTCCCTCAGGTGTTGTGCGGAAAAGCCCCAGGGGGATGCGGTCGAAGAGGTTGCGGTAGCTCTCCTGAGCTCTCCTTAAGGCTTCCCGGGTCTTACGCAGCTTGCTTATGGTTGAGCGCAAGCTGGCGGTTCGCTCCTTCACCGCCTGCTCAAGGCGTTCCCTGTGGCTCCTGTTTTCCTCTTCCAGTTGCTTGCGTTTCACCGCCCCTGCCACGTTTATCAGTATGGCCTCAGGGGTGAAAGGCTTGGGCACATAACCGTGAACCCCTATCTCCAGTGCGCTTTCTGCGATTTTGGGATCAGACACCACCGAGACGATGACCACAGCGCTTTGAGGGCAAGTCTCAATGATCCAGCGGGCTAGCTCCATGCCCGACTCACCCGGCATGGTAAGATCGCAAAGCACCACGTCAAAGGGTTGCTTGGACATGATCTGCCTGGCCTGGGATGCATTTGAGGCCAGCTCCACCGGATATCCTTCAGGCTTCAAAATGCGGGCCAGGAGAAGCCGCACAGGCTCCTCGTCGTCCACCACTAGCACCCGGCAGGCTATTGGAGAGGAAGGGGAAACAATTCCATGCCCCAGGCCTTCTCTGAGGCTCTGCTTCGTGGACAAACTTGTTCTGAGGATTTCCTTTTTTTGTGCCAAGGCTTCCATCTATACCCTCCCAAGGCGCCTTAGGCAAAGACCCAAGCCCCAAAAGCATCCATTGGGCTCAGGCCTTGGGCACTGAGGCCCTGCTTGGGGTCAAATGCCCCCAGATTCTTATCGGAAACAAGAAAGGTTGGCTTTAATACCTAAAATCCCTCAAGAGACCAAATACCCCACCCAAACAAAATCTCCTGCCAAACCCGATTGCGGGCGGGGGTAAACCC
>CAYPWF010000049.1:0-27596 GCA_964414345.1 uncultured Desulfarculaceae bacterium | reverse complement strand
CCCCGAAGTTGATCCCCATGGGGCAGGCCCAGGTGCACCTCTGGCAGTTGGTGCAGTTCCAAATCCAGTTGGACTTGATGACCTCCTCGTCCAAGCCGTAGTGGATCATCCGGATGAGCTTCCTTGGGTCCATGCCCTCCCAGTCCGCCACAGGGCATCCACCGGCACAGGTGCCGCAGGTGAGGCATTGATCCAGCTTGCTGGCATCACCTGCTATCTCCCTAAGCGGGGTCTTAGCTTTTTCCTTACTCACCACTATTTTCCCCACAACCCCACCTCCTTGATTACTCTGTGTCCCCTGCCTGTCTTTTCAGATCTGCTCAACCGACGGGGGAAAACCACTTCTAACTTTCCTCCGCCGCCCAGGAAAGCTTACAACCGTTCACCTTCTTTCTGCAACCGCTTATCCCGCACTGGTAGAGCCGGCCGCAGCTCTCGTAAAGGATGTAAGGGGTTGTAAGAAGCGGTATTCCCCTGCTCTTGGCCAGCTCCACAGCCTCGGCCTGGGGCCTCTTGCCCCTCACGAAAACAACAGCAGACATGTCCAACATCTCGGCCGTGCGCACCACCTGGGCGTTGGTCAGGCCTGTGAGAAGCATGGTGCCTTCTGTGGCAAAGGCCAGGACATCGCTCATCAGGTCCGATGCAAAAGCCCTGTCGATCTCCAAGTCCAACCTGTCCTGCCCAACTATAACCTCTGCTTCCAGGACACCTATGAGGTCCCTAAGCTTCATGAACCCCTGATCGCCTCCTCTAGCTCAACCCTCCGGCGGTCCCCCAAAGATCCACTTCTCAAAGCTCAAGCCAGGAGTCCGAGTACAGAGTCTGGCCCATGAGCACCCGAACGGTCTTGACGTAATCCTGCTCCTCCCTGCCCAGAGAGGCCATGTCAATCGTCTCCCCATCCAGGACTTTGTTGACCAGAGCAACTATGTCAGGCCTTTCCCCCCTGGCTATGGAGGCGAGCTGCTTGTCAAAGGCGTCCACTATGGCCGTGGTCATCCCGTAACGCTCCAGGATGATCATGAAAGTCTGGTTCAGAATAGGCCTCAGATGGTCAGGGGCCCCATTGGAGCAGTTGGAAAGACCACATGTTGAGTTCACCCCAGGGGCCAGCACCTCGGCCATCTCCATCAATTGTCTCATGAACTCAAGGCACTCCATGAGCTGCTGCTGCTGGACGTTCACCGGGGTGATGATGGGGTCCACGTAGATATCCTCTGGGGCGATGCCCGCCTCCACTGCCCTGCTCAGGATGTCGGTGGCCAAAAGGCTCCTCTCAGAGGCGTCCCTGGGAAGCCCCTCCGGCCCCCAAAGGAGAGCCACCATGCCCGCGTCGTAGTTCTTGGCCATAGGGATCTGGGCTTCCATGCGCTCCGGGCGACACATGATGGAGTTGATTACAGCCTTCCCTTTCTTGGGCTTGTAAACCCGAAGCCCTGCCTCCATGGCCTGGATATTGGTGGTATCCAGATACAGGGGGGTATCCACCACCTCCTGCACGGTCTTGACCATCCACTCCATGAGCTCCTCGCCGCCTTTTCGGGCAGGCCCCAGGTTAATATCTATCCAGTCCACCCCGGCCTCGGCCTCGGCAATGGCCATCTCCTGAATGGGCTTGGGATCCCTGTTCTTCATGGCCTCCCCGATGCGTTTGACCATCACATTGAGATTCTCACCTATCCGCAGCATAAATCACCTCCTCCTAGCCATGAATTTTGGACATCTCCCTGTAGCCCATTTTTCAGGCCTTGAACTCCTTGAGGTATGCGGACAGGGCCGATGCCTCCCTGGGGCCCACCAGCACTGTCCAGTCCACCAGTTCCTCCTCCAGGTCTCCGGCGATAGCAGCAGCGTAGCCAGGGATGATGACTTTCTTGTGCTTCACCTTCTCTATGGCCCCGGATTTCTTCATGAAGATCCCGATAGCATCACCCGCGAACTTCCCGGCTGCCCAGGCAGTCATGACCGAGAGCCCCTCTGTGTCCACCACCAGAAGCCAAGACGGGACCCTGCTGGCCTCTATCTCGCCGCTGACAATGAAGTAGGTAAGGGAGAAATTGCTAGTGACACAAAGCGGAGAGTTCTCGTCAGGCCCGTTTATCTCATAAATGCCAGGAGAGGTGGCCATGGGTCTCTGGGGATCCGTGTAGATGTTGAGCCTCTGGAGCAGGAGCGGGAAGAGGCTCTCCGGGGCCAGCTCATCCATGACTATTATGCCCGCGTACTTGGGCAGAAGCATGGCGGCCGCGGCGGTCTGCTCTGCCAGGCTGTCGCCCATGGCATTGGCAAAGGCGATGGTGGGGAACCCGAGAGCCCTGTTCTTGTCCAGGAGGGCCGCTCTTCGGATGGCCACCTGATCCAGGAAGGCGCCAGCCAGGTCCCTGGCCCCCGAGTCTATGACCAAATCCTTGAGGCCCGCCTCAGTGAGCTCGGTGGTGAGCTCTACCACCTCCTCCAGGTCCACCCCCTTCACCGCAAGGGGGCAGCCAGTCTCGCCTGCCAGCTCGCACATCTTGTCCGCATTGGCCTGTGTGGCAGCATAGAGGAGGGGCTTCTTGTCCTTGAGGGCCTTTGCCGCAGGGGCCAGGACCTGTGGGTCCTCGCAGGCCAGGATCATGGAGAAATCCGTGTTCTCTGCCAGGGCCTTAGCCGCCGCGGTGAGCTTATCCGGATCTGCGGACTCGCACTTGAGAAAAACCAACTCAGGCTGAAGGGTAAGCCCTATGCGTTCCCATTTGAGCCCTGCCCAGCGTTTGGCCTTCTCCAGCAGATCTGGGTCCGTGTCGCTTAGCTGCCCGGCCAGGCCACAGGGGTTGTAAAAGGTCTTCTCATGTCTGAAAAGCACTGTTTCCCCGCCCACTTTAAGAGAGCGGCCGTCGCTTCCTATCACCACCGGTCTTATGGGTGGAGCACTAGCCTCAGCCAGCTGTTCCTTTGCTTCTTCCGAAACATAGGGGCAGGCGGCCAGTTCAGCCTTTCCGGCTGCCAAGGCCATGGCAAAGGCCAGACACGTTGGGACACCGCACTCTCCGCAATTGGTCTTGGGAAGCAACTTGTAGATTTGAATTCCGGTCAGCGCCATTTTCCACTCCTTCCTGCATTCGCTCGTTACTGCCCGGGCCCTGCTGGGCCTGGCCTTGCGGGAAATCAGGAGGCCCCTCCGGCTGGGCAAGGGCCTCCAGCCTGGCCTAACCCGTGATGGGAGGCATGGAAAGAGCCGGGTGGTTCACCCTCTTCATGAACTCCAGGACCGAGGCCTCATCCACCCCCACCGTCTCATCGGCGATCTTGTCGATGAGATCAGGCACTCCCAGCTCCTGACCCCTTCTCAACAAGCCCTCGCGCAGCTCCTCCTTGAGGGCCTTGGGCATCCATACCATCCTGAGAAGCCCGCCGTCCCCCATGAGATACTTGCGCTGGATGATGTTGTATTTGGAGTGGCCCACGAAACCCGGGCTGGACTGTCCGCCTCCCATGACTCCCGCCAAGGTGGTGAACTTCATGCCGCAAGGGGTGTCCCCTGTGTAGTCCCGGTTCACTGTCATTACCCCGTTGCAACCCGGAAGCACCGCCGCGATGCACTCGCAGCAACCGCAGGTGGTCATGGGATCATACACGATGCTGTAGAAGTTGTAGTGGTCGATCTTGCCACGGCTGGCCTTCTGAACAAACTCGTTCACACCTTTCCACTGGCCCAGCTTGGGATCAAGGCACTCTCCCTTCTCCACGGGCTGGTTGGGCCCGGTGGGGTTGATCTCGAAGCTGGCCTTGCAGTCGAACCAGTTGTAGGCCCCGCAGAGGCCTGTGCGCTCTGGGCTTATCATGCAGACATGGCTCGGCGCGAAGGACTGGCACAGGGTACAGGAGTAGTAGGTCTCCACGCCCTCGTCGGTCATGTTCTCCACTCGGGCATCCCGTTCCCTGTAAACGGCTCGCGCCATCTGGGTGAACTTCTCTACGTCCTCGGCCTTGGTGTAAAGGGCCACCTCCACCTTGTCCAGGATTGAGCCGAAGTCCTTGTGGAACATGTCGTGAATGATCTGGCCAATGTGCTTGAGGCGGAAACCCTTGTCCGTGGCCAGAGCGGATAGCCTTATCCAGGCTATATCCCTCTGGCCTATGTGCATCACGCCCTGGGCGTAGTTGATCAGGTGGTGGATCTGCCTTTCCAGGATGGGCTCGAAATCGGGCTGCATCTTGCGGCCCGCCACCTTCACGTGGATGCCCAAAGGCAGCCTCTCACCTTTCTCGCAGTCCGGGATGTCCTTGCCGATGACCGTGATCCTGTTGTCCTCTATCTCGTCCATAGAGGCCATCTGGACGAGCTCCGTGCACTGGGTCTTGCCACCACCCATCTCCAGGACAAGATCCTCTTTCCTGACGCGCTCCCCCTCGAAGGCTGGCCCGTAGGAAACGGGAATATCCACCTTGGTTATGGTGGTCTTAAGGCCCCTTACCTCCACGGACTTCTGAACCATCTCGCTGTGGGGCACATTGGCCACAACGTGCTCGTACGTGCACACACCCGTGGGCAGGATCTCGGGAATGTCAGTGTCGGCAATGGTGGGGAAGCCCCAATTTATGGCCCCTGCCGCGTTGGCCGCCCACTCTGCGTTGACCTCCCCCAGGGCGTTCACAAAGGCAAAGATCCTGTCCTTATTGTAAAGAAGGATCTTTCTGTAATCCCCCGGCTTGACCCCTCCAAAGGCCATGGCAGCACGATTGGCGAAGCCCAGGGCGTATACCGCAGCGCTTATCTCTGGGCCGAAGGGCACAAGCCTGGTGTTCCAGCCCACCTGCACCCCAGCCTGTACCAACTGCTCGGCAAAGGTGGTGCCGGCCTGGTGGGCGCACATGAACACGTAGAGGTTCCGTCTCTGATACTCCTCGGCTATCATCTTGGCCGTCTCTGGATCCGGAGCGGCACCCACTATGGCCGCAAAACCGGGAGCCGTGCCGTCCACGAACTCAACTCCACGCTTTCTCATGATCACGTCATCGGCCGCCCCCAGCCAGAGGTGTCCGTTTTCAGGGTCGCACTCCTCCCCCGGGTAGTAGAAATCCGGATCATCCACGTACCGGATTGCCTCCACTATCTCCTCTGCGAAGAGGGTTGCCATGCCAGCATCCAGGGTTGGCCCCAGATAGGGCAGATTGTGACGGTTCTTCACGATGGGGGGGAGGAGTTTCTTGGCTATCTCCAACACCTTTCCTGCATCCCTGAGGGTCTTGACCGGTATGCCCAGCAGGGAGTAAATGATGGGCAGGTAATATGCGGTGTTTGGAAACTCCAGCTTCTGATCCGGTCCATATTGTTCCAGGGCCCTCTTGTAAGTGCCTTCCGCCTTGGAGACTATGTTTCGGGCACCCTGGATCGCCGCAAACGCAACCAGCTTGGACATGTCTCGCTATCCTCCTTTCCGGAGTATCTATTCCCTTCGTGGGCTAGGCCACTTCCAGAGCACGGCGATCCGCCATGTCGAACAGTTTTCTCTCCTTGGCCTTGTCCAGACCCAAGGCCTGCCTCTTCTTGTCTATGTGGGCGATCATCTTTCTGGCCATCTCGTAAGGATCAGGTTCCACGTCCCACATGCCGCCGTAGATGTTCTCCAGTTCCTTTGTGAGGTAGTTGGCGAACCTGGGGGCCCCGGTTATGGGAAGCCCCACCCCGAAGATGGTGTAAACCCCGCTGGCCACAAAGTACTGCCCTATGGAGATGGCCTTCTCGCTCATCCATTCAGGGGCGCATCCAGCAGCCGGCAGGTCCGAGATGTCCTTGCCCAAGCCCCCTGCCTTCACCACCTGGGTTGCAGCCATGAGGATTCGGCTGTTGTCCACACAGGCCCCCATGTGGAGCACAGGGGGGATGCCCACTGTCTCGCACACCTCGGCAAGACCTGGCCCGCAGTACACTTTTGCAGCCTCTGGAGTGAGCAGTCCTGCCTTGCCGCAGGCCATGGCGTTGCAACCTGTTGTGAGCACGATCACGTCGTTCTTGAGAAGCTCCTTCACCACTATGAGATGGGCCGAGTCGTGGGTTGTCCTGGCGTTATTGCATCCTACAACGCCTCCTATGCCCCGGATGCGGCCATTGATGATGTTGTCGTTGAGGGGCCAGTAGGAACCCCTGAAGGTCCCCCCCAGGTGGTAGTTGATGGCCTCGTAGCTGAAGCCCACCACCATCATCTCCTTTTCCTTGGGTATGAGGATCTCGGATTTGCGGTTGGGGAAGTTGTCGATGGCTATCTTCACTATCTTCTTGGCATCCTCGAGGGCGTGATGCTCGTCGAACTCTATGTGGAGGGTCTCCCCACTTGCCATCATGGCCCTGGGGTTGGTTGTGATGATCTTGGTGTGGTAACAGCTGGCCACGTTGGCTATGTTCTCCATGATACACTGCACGTCAACCACCATAGCATCCACGGCGCCTGTGACTATGGCCAGCTCCTGCTGGAGATAGTTGCCGGCTATGGGCAAACCGTGGCGAACCAGGATCTCGTTGGCCGTGCAGCACATGCCGGCCAGCACTATGCCCTTGGCCCCCTTGCTCTGGGCATAGGCAACCATCTCAGGGTCCCTGGCAGCGACCACTATCATCTCCGAAAGCAGGGGCTCATGCCCGTGCACCACCACGTTGACATGATCCGGCTTCAGCACACCCAGGTTGATCTCCCCCTGGATGGGGTACGGGGTGCCGAAGAGCACGTCCTGGAGGTCTGTTGCGATCATGGAGCCTGCCCAGCCATCAGCCAGGGCTGCCCTTGTGCACTGCTTGACCAGGTTCTTGTAATCCTGGTCCACCCCCATGTGGGTGCGGTGCATGATCTCCACCACCTCACGATCTATCCCCCTAGGGATCACATCCAGCTTCTTCCACAGCTCGTATCTGGCCTGGGGGGCTCGCTTGGCGTAGAAGATCTCGCCTTCCTGCTTGCCCCATTCCCCGAGGGCCCTCTCGCCCACCTCCACGGCGATCTCGTAGATGTCCCTCTCCACCTCCTCGCCGTTCTCGATCACGTGTGTGGCCACGCCGAAATCCGGGGCGATCTCCAGGAGTTTCTGCCTGTCCTGGATGCTGTAGTCCTCTGTCTCCCTTCTGGCTGCAGCCAGGAAGACCTCGGCCACCCCTCTTCCATGGTCGCTGTGGGCAGCAGAGCCTGCAGCCACCATGCGCGCGAAGTTTCTGGCCGCAATGGTCTCCGGGGTGGCCCCGCAAAGCCCTTTTCTGTTGTCCGGCCCTTCCAGGTCTTTCTTGGTGAGCGGGAGTCTGCAGGGTCCTTGGGCGCACATCTTGCAGCAGGTGCCTTGCTCCCCGATGTTGCAGGGCTTCATGGTCTGAGCCCTGTCGAAGATTGTCTCCACCTGGTCCGCCTGCGCCTTAGCCAGCATGGTCTGGGTGGCCGTATCCACGCTGAGTTCCTTGGGATCGACCTTCTTGGTCTTGCTCTCGGCCGCAGCCGCTAACTTCTCCTTCTTCTCTTCTGCCATAGCGGTTCCTCCTCCGCTTTTTTGTTCGGAAAGGGGGGCCTTCCCGATGGACATATGAGTCCATTCTTCAGTTTAACGGGCTTTCCAGCCCCGGACACCCCCCCTACTTGCGCAAAACTCCCTCTCCTCGCAGCCTCCACCTCTCAAGCTGCCGCAAAATGTAAACTCCATCAGGGCCTGCGGTTCCGGGCTCCGGGCCCTTGCCGAACTGGACATCCCTTTTCTCCACCAGGTGCATCTCGGCCTGCCTGCGCTGCCTCTCCTCCCTGCGCCTCCGCCGCAGCTCCATGAGCTCTTCTTCGGCCTTGGCCCTGGCCTCTTCCCTTGCCTTTGCCTCTGCTTCAGCCTTGGCTTTGGCCTCGGCCTCTGCCCGTGCCTTGGCCTCTGCTTCAGCCCTGGCTTTGGCTTCCGCCTCGGCTTTTGCCCTGGCCTCTTCCTGAGCCTTGGCCTTTGCCTCGGCCTCGGCTTTGGCTCTTGCGGCCGCCTCCAAGTCCACCTCAGGCTTCACCCCTGCCTTGGGGGCAGGCTTAGGCGGTGGTGGAGGCGGGGTAGCAGCTGCAGCCTTGGGAGGTGGGGGAGGTGGGGCTGCTGCGGGCTTGGGAGCTGCGGCCGCTGCGGGCTTGGCCGGGGCAGCAGGCTTGGCTGCTGCTGCGGCTATGGGCTTGGCCTTCTCCCTTTCCACCTTGAGCCTGGCAGGGGCCTCGGCCCTTTTGGCCGTGATGCCTTCCATGAATCTCTTAACCAGCTTCACGGTCTCAGGGTGGCGAAGGATCAGTATGTCGGAGCCGGCCATAAGGAAGGAGATAGCCGTCACTGTCTCCATGAGTATGCCCCGCATCTCGGGGTCCCCCAGCTCCGGGGCTTCCTCTTTGCCCACCTTGGCTTCCTTTGTCTTCCAAACCTCGTTCCCAACGTTGTTGATCATGGGTTGAGCCAGCTGGTCGTCCTCCTGCACCAAGGCGGCCATCCTGATTCGCTCCATGACAGAGTAGGTGTACTCCAGGCCGTAGCCCAGACCACCTGTGGTGGGATCGATGATGATCTTCTCCCTGGGCACCCCCAGATTCCCAAGCAGGATGTTGAGCTGTTTTGCCAGGTTCACGTCAATGGGAGAGCTTGCTATAACCGTGTGCCCGAACCCGAGTGCAGCGGCCCCTATGGCCTTGTGGTTATCCTCCTCCACCGGGCCCAGGATAAGATTTCTGTTCTGGTAATCCTCTGCTATCTTCCTCAGCACAACCGTGTCCTTGGCCGTGTTGGCCGTGCCCCACACTATCACCGGCACATCCACCGCATCCAGCACCTTGCCCACCGCCTCGCTGGCCTTCTCGGCAGGGGCATCCAGTCCATTGGGGTCCGTGGACTTGAGCTGAACCACTATGGCCTCTGCCCCGTAGTCCTCCACACACTTCTTGGCCCAAGCCCCTGGATCCTCCAGAACGCCCTGAAAAGGCTTCTCGCAGGCCTCTGGCCAGCCCTCTGGCTTCATGTCCCAAACTTCCATGGCGATCAGCGGCTTGTTGGGCATGGAGCCTTCGAAAAGATGAAAAGGATAGCAATCCTCTCCGCCCACGCGCGCGACCTTGGGCTCTTTGCCCAGGGCCACCTCCCTGATCTTCCCCGTGTACTTGATTTTCGAGATTGCGAAAGCCAATTTGCCACCCCCTGTGCGAGATTGCGCGCCGCGTGCCCCTTCAGGGGACGCCGCGGATTCGAGGATCAGGTCCAGTCCCTACTTCTGCCCTATGGCCTTGAGAGCCGCCTTCACCGTGTTCTTCATGAGCATCGTTATGGTCATGGGCCCCACCCCGCCCGGCACCGGGGTGATTGCAGCCACCTTGTCCACCACCTCATCGAAGGCCACGTCTCCCACTAGTTTGCGCTTTCCATCGGCTGTGCGACCCACCTCGTTGACCCCCACGTCTATCACCACAGAGCCTTCCTTGACCATGTCCCCCTTGACATACTCAGGCACACCGGCGGCCACGATCAGGATGTCGGCCCTTCGAGTATGGAATGCCACGTCTCTGGTGCGCGTGTGCACCACGGTCACCGTGGCATTGGCCCCAAGCCCTTTCTGGATCAGCATGTTTGCTATTGGCTTGCCCACGATGTTAGACCTGCCTACCACCACCACCTCCGCCCCATCTATCTTCGTCCCGGATCGCACCAGAAGCTCCTGGATCCCAGCCGGGGTGCAGGGCAGGAAGTCCGCTGTGCCTATCATGAGCTTGCCCACGTTCACCGGATGAAACCCATCCACGTCCTTGTCCGGGTCTATGGCGTACAAGACCCTGGTCTCGTCAATGTGCTTGGGCAGCGGAAGCTGCACCAGGATCCCGTGGATCTTGGGATCCTTGTTGTACTTGTCTATGAGGGCCAGCAAGGCGCTCTCGGCTATGTCTGCCGGTTGGTTGTCCTGAACAGAGTAAAAGCCCAGCTCGTGGGCGGTCTGCTGCTTGGCCCTCACGTAGCTTTGGGAGGCAGGATTCTCTCCCACCAGGATCGTCACCAGCCCGGGCACGACTCCGTGCTTCTCCTTCATCTGCGCCACCTGCTCCCTCAGCTCCTCCCGGATCTCCTTCGCCACCTCTGCACCCTTGATGAGTTTGGCAGCCACGGTCCCCTCCTCCTATTCCCTTCGCGGTATGGTGGATCCTTTTTTTGAGAAAAGCGAGACAAACAAAAACCCCAAAAAATCCATCCTTGTGACGACCGGCTATTATACGGTCATCCCTGCTGGTTTCCAAGTCTCTGAATTAAAAAGGGCTGTGCCCGCGAGTCCAAGAGTCTGTCCAAAATCCCCCAGAGAGCTGCTACAGCCGGAGATTCCAGGGGCAACTCCACAATGGGTCTGCCCCTCAAGTCGAATTCCGCCACATTGGGGTCAGAGGGGATGACCCCTCCCAAATCCAAACCCCTGGCTCTAAGCTCCTCTTCCAGGCCGGGGTCCAGTCCCCCGGGGGAGCGGTTCACTATGACCTTCAAATGATTCACTCTGATTTTGAGTTCCCGGGTAAGGTCCTTGACACGCTCGGCAGTGAGAAGCCCCCTCTTGGTAGGGTCTGTCACTACAAGCATCAGATCCACATCCTGCTGGTTCAGGCGGCTTATGTGCTCCAGACCGGCCTCATTGTCCACCACCACATAAGGATAGTTCTTCTGAAGAATATCCAAGTACTTGCAAAGCAGAGTATTTGCATAGCAATAACAACCTGGCCCCTCGGGCCTGCCCATCACTATGAGGTCAAAGCCGTCGGATTCCACCAAGGCTTCCTGGACCTTCATCTCCATGTAAGTTTCCTTGGTCATGCCTGTGGGAACCTGGGTCTTCATCTCCTCCCTTGCGTCCCCCACCACCTTGTGGACTTTCACACCCAGCATCTCATTTAAATTGGAATTGGCGTCGGCATCTACAGCCAAAACAGGCTTCAACCCTTTTCCCACCAAATACCGGATGACCAAGGCAGCCACCGTGGTCTTGCCCGTGCCGCCTTTGCCGGCCATAGCGATCTGAAAACTCATGCTCTGCCCATCTCCTGTTTCAGGCACTTGATCCTGTCCATTACTCCCGGGAAGAATCGGGAGTGGGTGTGAGGCAGGAAAAGCGCCGCCATGTAATGATCCATAAAGGCTCGACTCTCGCTCAGCTCCACGTTGGTCATCATTCTGGCCACCCTCTCCGCATCATCCAGCATCTCGTTGGAAAGGGATATGAGCCTTGCCCCAAGCAGAGAACCGTTGCCCACAAACTGGAACCTCTCCAGGGGCAGTTCGGGCAGTAGTCCTATGGTTATGGCGCTCTCCACATTTAGGTAACTCCCGAAAGCCCCGGCTATCATGACCCTGTCCAAATCCTCAGGTCTAAGATCCGCACTCTCCAAAAGGGTGTGGCAGCCCGCGAACATGGCCGCCTTTGCCCGAATCACGTTGTCAACATCCGCCTCTGTGAGGACTATGTCCTGGCCTATATCAGTGTCTTTGGCCCATGCCACCACGTACTCCAAGCCGTAATCGCCCTGGCGTATCCTGGGGGTGTCCAGATCGGTCCGAAACTTCCCGTTTTGCCCTATGACGCAGCACTCCAAGAGCTCCGCCAGCATGTTGATAAGGCCTGAGCCGCATATACCTCGGGGTTTGACTCTACCCACTGTCAAGACCACCGGTTCCAAACACTTGGGATCCAGCCTGAAATCCTCTATGGCCCCTGTGGTGGCCCTCATGCCATGACGAAGCCCTCCACCCTCGAAAGCCGGGCCAGCCGAGCAGGAGGCAGTGATCATCCAGTCGGAGTTACCGACCACTATCTCTCCATTGGTACCCACGTCCATGTACAGGGTGAGATCTTTTTTTTGGAATAGGCCAGAGCCCAGAACGCCGGAGACTATGTCCCCCCCCACGTAGCTTGATACAGATGGAAAAGTGTAGAGATGCACGTGGGGACCCACCTCCAGGCCCAAACCCACTGCCCTGACAGGAGGTATGAAGTTGGCTGCCGGCACATAGGGTGCTTCCCGGATGTATTTGGGATTTATCCCCAGAAGAAGGTGGGTCATGGTGGTGTTGCCCGCAGCTGTAAGATGCGAAATCCTCTCTCTGGGGACACCTGTTTTGTTCAACAACTCTCCTATTATGCCGTTTATGGTGGCCACCACCGCCTGCTGCAAACCTTTCAGGCCTCCGGGCTTCAGTGCATGCACTATGCGGGTGATCACATCGTCCCCATAGCGGATCTGTCCGTTATAGTCTGAGGCCTCGGCCAGAGTGATGCCTAGGTTGAGATCCAGAAGCTGTCCCCACACGGTGGTGGTGCCTATGTCCAGCACCACCGAATAGTGCTCCTTGCTGGTGTCACCTTGCTCCACCCGGATCAGTTTGGGCTTCCGGGGGCCGTGGAATTGCAAGTCTTCACCGGGATGAGACACGCGCGTGTGCACGATCGTGCCAGTGACCTTCCAGTTCGCTTTTCTAAGCAGTTCCGGTAGCTCCTGGATCACTTGGAAATCAGTGGAGATACTGTCTATGCCGTGAGTCTTCTTGAGGCCCAGCAGAAGCCTGCTCAGGTCGCTTCGATTGTCCTCGGGGCTCGGGGGAGGAAGTTCCACGTAGAACTTGCGCAGGGCCGGATTGAAACGCCAACCCACAGCCAGGTTCTCCAGCTCCTGAGTGCTGGCCAATCTTCCGGCTGCCTGCCCGTCTCTGTCCCTGGCCAGAGCACCTCTGTCCAGTTGCGATTCCGGCGGTACCTCCACCACCAGGTCCGTCTGTACGGTGCTTTGGCAGGCCTGCCTAAAGCCTTGAGCAAATTCCTCCTGGCTCAGGTAGTTCCCAGGGGATGAGTCCAGATGCCCTTTTACAAGCTTAACTCGGCATTTGCCGCATACACCCGCCCCTCCACAGGCGGCGTTCAGGAAAACTCCTGCTGCCATAGCCGCCCGCAAAAGATTTTCCCCTTGATCCACCCGGATCTCTAGCCCTTCAGGCTCGAAACGCACCCGCACCTGTCTTCTCATGAGGACCGCCTAGGGAAACCGACACCGCATCAGCTTCAGTAGGAAAACCCACTTTTCCCTCTGCAGCCACATCGCGGTTCTAGGCCCGTATGTGCAACCCTTCCGCCCCACTGTCCACACCGGCTTCCTACCGGCAAAAGACTCTGTTTTCCCAAGATGGAACGGTCCGGGTGGTACGCTCAAAAAGGCTGGGTGTCCGGCGGACAAGCCATGCCCTGAAATCCCGTTTAGCATAACGTGTTAACTAATTTTACAAATAAAGGCTAGGGCTGTCAAGTTTCGGCCCGAACTCAAAGGGGCTTGGGCCCGGGCCATCCTCACCCAGGGGATGGCCCGGGCTTTACATTTCTTAGGAGCGTACTGCGAAACGAGCGTCCAGCCTAGAGAGCTTCTCCACGATGCCACCGTACTCCAGCTCCGAGAAGGGGAGCATGGCATTTCCGAAGAACCCCTGTCTCCTTATTTCCAGAGCCTTGCGGGAGACCTCCTGTCTCACATATTCCCAGAAGGGGTGGTCAAAAGCGTCCGCAGACTCGGTTAGATGCCCTTCATGAACGCAGTATGCCGAACAACTTACCACCGGCGGACCGTCAAAGTAGGAAATGGTTGAATTTCGTTTTACGGGCATCAGGGGTCCTGTGTGGCTCCCTCTCATGAACCCGGCCACATAATGCCCGATGCTGAAGGGGGCCAGGATCTCCCCTGTGGCCGGGAAGGCCCCCTGTACCCTCACCAACATGATGGGGTCATCCTTCCCTGTGTACTTCCCGGCTATGTTGTGCAATCTGGTAGTGCTCACCGCCGCGGCCTGCTCCCCGGTGGCCCTGGAATACACGGCCTCCACCACGAATCTCTCAGGGTCTCTTAGCAAGGCCGCTATATCGTAAAGTTCTTCAGGGGCATTGAGGTCTATCACCCTGTCTGCTTCCACGTAATTTACGTCCATTATGGTAAACCTGAATCCATTGAACATGCCTGGTGAAAGTATAAGTCCGCTGTTGAACATAGGATCGCAAAAACCCAGGTAAAGCGGCAGATTGTACGCGCCGGGATCCGTCTTGTCCGCGGCAAAAAACAAAAAGGGCTCGTTGGGCCGCTCCTCGAACTCCATTTCCGCGACCGCCGGCCCCAGCCCCTTTACATTACCTGAAAAGGCATCCTTTAGAAGATCCTGGCCAGCCCCGTAGAGGCCCTGTTTGCGGGCCACCTCAGCCCCTTCCCAAAAAGCGTCCCAGGCCAGTTTGTGAACCTGTTCGTCGTTCACACCTCTTTCATGGGTGCACAAGATGGCCACATCATCCCCGGTGAAGGAAACCTTGTAGTCTATGAGAAGACCCCTTCTGTGTTCCTCCAGGAAGCTCTTAACAGCATCCAAGAGCCTCTGGCTGGGCCTTATGTGACCTCCTATGCTCCCCACGTCCGCCTTGATAGCCGAGATGGTCGTTTTCATGGTCTCCTCCTGATGGGCTTGGCCCCTTTGCCCGGTACCCGAGCACAGGGACCTGGATGAAAAAGCTTCTGAGCGAGCCGCCCTTACCCTAGGGAAACCCGCTTTCCCTGTCAAGCCTATGCCTTAGGGCCTGGAAGTAGCTGTACCCCATTGTGTATTGACCCGGATTATTATCCAAAGCCTCTGACTTCATGGGCTCAAGCCCCCAAGCCCCGGCTCCCGCTTCGGCAAATTGCGACTCAAACCAGGACCAAAGGTGAAGCCGAAAATCAGTATGTTTTTGAGTATGGAGCGGTTTGTTTAAGCCTGTCATTGAGATAGTCCGCATTATCCACGGATTCTGAACAATGCGGGCCAGAAGCCCTATTTTACAGGATTCACCACGTTTTGAGGCTTTCCTGAAAGAAAAGCCCTCACATTCTCCACCGTGGTCCTCATGAGCCTTTTCCTCGCCTCCAGCGTGGCCCAAGCAATGTGGGGGGTGATCAAGACATTGGGAGCCCTGAGCAAAGGATTCTCCGGTGTTATGGGCTCATTGGAGACCACATCCAATGCAGCCCCTGCCAGGATTCCCCTCTCTAGGGCCAAGGCCAGATCCCTTTCGTTTACAAGCCCTCCCCTGGAGGTGTTTATGAGAAATGATGTGGGCTTCATCTTGCTCAAAAGCCCCATGTTCACAAAACCCGCGTTTTCCTGAGTCTGGAAACAGTGGAGAGTGATAAAATCAGAGCAGGAAAAGAGCTCTTCCAGCTCCATCCACTGGAAAGGCTGGTAAGGAGGATCCGAACCTTTCTGAAGGTCGTTGGCCGCCACCTTCATCCCAAATGCATGGGCTATTTCCCCTACTCGCCTTCCTATGCGTCCAAAGCCTACTATTCCCATGGTTCTGCCGGCCAACTCAAGCAGCGGAGTGCGCCAGAAGCACCAGTCCGGCTGGCTCCACCATACCCCGGCCTTGACCGCCTCGTCGTGCAGGGCAGGCCTTCGGGCCATTTCCAGCACCAGTGCGAAGACGTGCTCGGCCACAGTGTCGGTCCCGTACACAGGTACGTTGGAGACTGGAATCCCCCTCTGGGCGGCCGCCTTTACATCCACTACATCAAATCCTGTGGCCAGAACCGAGATAAACCTTAGTTTAGGAAGCTTGGCTATGGCCTCTTCCCTTATTGGAGTCTTATTGGTAAGAAGGATCTGGGCCCCCTGGGCCCTGGCGAGGAGCTCGGTCTGTTTTGTCCGATCGTAGACTTCCAGCTCCCCCAGCTCGGCGAGTTCATCCCAGGGATTGTCTCCCGGGTTAAGGGTATAGCCATCCAAAACAACTATCTTCATCTCCCTACTCCCCCTTTTTTATAAGCTTTTTTTAACGGATTTAAGTGCGGCCTGATTTTCTTGTTTCGATCCAAAACCTGGCCTAACCTAAACATAGCTTGAGAACATTGAGGGCCGGTCCCCAACCCGAGCGGTCCTGGCCAAGAACCCTGGTTGAGCCTCACCCTGGATTTGACCTTACAGACGGCATTTCTTTCCCGCAAAACTTACAACGCACTGTTTCCCCCCTCTTGCGCCTGGGCAGCAGCTGTATCCTTTTGCAGGCCGGACATTTTCTGGCCAAGGCCGAAAGCTTACCCATCATAACAGCGAGAAAATAAATCATACTTTCTCCTGCGCTTCCAGAATCCCTGTGACTCCAGGAAAATTCCGGGGATCGGCCAAAACTACTAGCACGTCCCCTGCCAAAAGGGGCAATCTAGGATCCGGATCCACGATCAGCTCCTCCCCGCGCCTGATGGCCACCACGGTCACGCCGTATCTCTTTCTGAAGTCGAGCTGGGCAAGACTTCTACCAACGGCCTGGGAACCTTCTTGGATTCTTAAAGAACGCACCTCTATCCCACTGCTTAATGCTCCGATATCGCATACTGTGAGACCGGCCGCAGCCGGACTCCTCAACATCTCGTAGCCTTCGGCCCTTATCTCCTCCACCATCTTTTCAACCTGGTCTTCCGGAACCAAAAAACGTCTCAAAACCCTGGTGAAGATCTCAACCGAGGTCTCGAATTCCTCGGGAATCACCTCGTCTGCCCCCAGCCCGTAAAGAGCTTCCACCTCTTGGAGGTATCTGGTCCTGGCTATTATGTAAAGGCCGGGCGAAATGCGCCTTGCCAAACTAACTATTGTGCGCACTGCCCCGGGGTCGTTTATGACCACAACCAAGGCCCTTGCCAGCTCTATCCCAGCTGCCCTAAGCACAGATTCATGGGATCCGTCTCCGTAAAGGATAGGCTCTCCCTTGGATCTTTCCTTTCGTACCGTTTGAAGATTTGCCTCAACAATCACATATCTTATTCCTCCCGCCTTGGCAGCCTTGGCCAGATTCCTGCCGTTTAGGCCGAAACCCAGGATCACCAGGTGTCCCGATAGTTCCTCCTTGGAGGCATCTTCTGGCACAGGCTCAGCAAGCAAAAAGCCCGGCCACCCCTTCCAACGAAGGGCCAGGGAGGCCAGGATATGTCCTGTTTTTATCAGAACAGGAGTGAATCCCATGGTCAATACCGCGGCAGCCAGAAAACCCTGGTATATCTCTCCAGGGAGGATTCCCCGGTTTACAGCTGATTGGGCAAGCACAAAAGAGAGTTCCCCTATCTGAGCTAGGGCCGCTCCCATAAGGATTAAAGTTCTAAGAGGAAGGCTCATCACAAGGCCCGTGCCCATCGCCACCAAGGCCTTGAGCACCACTAAAAATACCGCCCCCAATGCTATCCAAAGCGGTTCCCGGACAAGCTCCTTGGGATCCATCAACATCCCCAATGAAACAAAAAAGAAGCTCATGAATACGTCCCTGAAAGGAGTCACGTTTCCGAGGGCCTCATGACTGAATTCAGACCTGGAAATCACAATACCTGCCAGCAAAGCGCCTATGGCGGGAGAGAGCCCCTGTGAGTGGGCAAACCAGGCCATAAAAAAGCACACTGCCAGCAAAGTCAGGAGAAACATCTCTTTGTTTCTGGATCTTGCAGCAAGAAACAGAACCCAAGGCAAGACCTTCCAGCCTGCCAAAGTCACAAGGAACATGAGCCCCATGCCGCGAAGCACTTCGAGCCCGCCCAGGCCTCCAGTCTCACCGGTTCCCATAAGGGGCAGCACCAACATCATGGGAATAATCAGCAAATCTTGGAAGATGAGTATGCCCAGGGCATTCTGGCCGTGGGGAGAGTCCAGTTCCGCCCTCTCCTGCAAAGAACGGATCACTATGGCCGTGCTGCTCAGAGCAGCCAGCATCCCTGCCAGGAGAGCCAGAGAAAAGTCCCGGCCCGCCAAAAGGGCTATGAGCAGGCAGAGCCCCATGGTTCCTACCACCTGGAGGGGACCGCCCTTGAACATGGCACGTTGGATCCGGCTGAGGCTTTCCTGTGAGAACTCCATTCCAACACTGAAAAGCAAAAGAGAAACTCCCACCTCGGCCAGCATTTCAACCCTGTGGGGGCCCCCGACCCACCCGAAGCCGTGAGGACCCGCCACCCAACCCACACCCAGAAACCCCAGCAAAACAGGAGCCTTGAGCAACCCACAGAGGAACAAGGCTCCCACTGCTGAGGCCAGCAGGATCTCAATGTCCAGCAGAACATCCATGGTTTTCCCACGAACTCAGCTCAAAAGGGGAATCACGTGGTTCAAATCGGCTCCTGAGCCCTTGGGATCCACAAGACGTATCCTCCCAGATGCCAGCTCTAGGGCACCTTCTTTCCTTAGGAAAAGCTCCAAAGCCCGATTGTAGTTGAAGGCAATGCCCAAACCCCCTGCCCGGGCCACCCCAAGTATTCCCATGCTGTCCCCCATGGTATCCCCCATGTGGGCCACGGCTTTGGGAGGAATACCCATCTCTGAGGCCAACTGCAAGGCGAGCTCAGCCTTTTGGGCCTCATCCCCAATGCCCAGCTGCACTTCCCCTGTGGCCTTTATCTCCTCGTAAAGGGGTGCCTCCCTGAGCTCAGGTCTCAAGACAAAATCCCTGACCAGTCGCTCCAGCCTCTCCTCCCCCAAAGGTTCACCTTCCCCACCAAGAGCGAAAAGGAGTCTGTTGCACACAAACTTGAAGGGCACGCTTCGGGTGGCGTACCGGATAGTATAGAGAGTCACGGTGTAACCCGTTGATATTATGGCCAGGGGAAGCCTCCTGCTGTTGAGGAAGCCCATGAATGAGTCGTATCCCTCCAGGTAGCGCACCCCTGTCATGCTGTACATTATGGCTGCACGCAAGGGCAGCCCCTTGCTTTTGGCTCCTGCCACGGCAAAGGCCTGCGCCATGGAGAGGCTCCCTTCTGTCTGCCTGCCAAAAGCCTTTGAAGCTTCCTCCCAACGTCCTGGCTCATCTGGGAATGCCCATCTGATCATCTCCTGCATAGTGTGAGAATGCACTAAAGTACCGTTCAGATCCGAAGAGAGAAATCCCACGGCAGCCATCCTGCACCTCCATTAAGGCCCTTAAAAAACCTCTGAACATCCTGAACCTACCACCGCTTGTGGCTTCTGCAGCAGAAGGCATTCCTCAGTACTAGAGCCATGACAAGGAGATTTCTCCCGGCTTGGTCATGTGCTTTTTCTGTTCCTTATGTTTTCAGGAGCCAAAGCCTGCCCCTGCTCCCTTTCCAGCTGAAGCAACACCACCGCACCTATCACCAGAGCCCCTCCCAGGGCCTGCAGAGTTTCCAGGGCCTCATTCAAGAATAGAAAGGAGATGAGCGCGGCGGATATAGGCTCCAAGCTGGCTGTGATTATTGCCCTTGTGGATCTGATGCGGCTCACTCCCACAAGGTAAAGCCCGAACGGGAAAACAGTGCCAGCCAAGGCTATGTAGAGAAGCCAGCCCCATTGCTCCAGGCTGAAGTTGCATTTAATGTAACGGAAGGGCTCCATGAACAGGTGCCAGAAGATGGCAGCGAAAAGCATGGCGTAAACGAGCACGGTCCATGGGGACCTGACTTGCATGCCTCTTTCTCCCAGAAGGGTATAAGAGGCAAAACAAAAAGCAGCGGCCAAGCCCCCCAAAATGCCTTCTCTGTTGAGTTCCAGAAGTTTAAGGTTGTAGCCTCCCACAACCAAATAGCAGCCCCCTAGTGCACAAATCAAGGCCATAGCCTTGATTTTGCCAAAGCGCTCCCCCCAGAAAAGCATGGCGTAAAGAGCCACTAATACCGGGGCCATGTACTGTAACAGAATCGCCGCAGCCACCTGGATCTTGCTGATGGCGTAAAAGTAAGTGGCATTGTTGAGGGCCATGAAAAATCCTAGGAGAAAAAGCCATGGGAGGTCCCGAAACCCGATCCTGAAAAAACCTCTTCCCCAAAGCCCAAGGGCTGCGCCAAGGAGCAGGGCAGCCAGTGTTATGCGCGCCTGCACAAGGTCCAGCACTCCCATTCCCTGCGAGAGAACTCCCTTCCCTGCTGCTCCAGAAGATGCCCAAAGCAGGGCTGCCGCTACCACGCACAGATATCCCTTCAACTTCCCGCTCTTGAGCATGAGGATCCCCCTTCTTTGGGCCCTTATAACATTGATACAAACAGGGGGTCAACGAGACAGAGCAGTCGCAAGGCCCTGCAAGCGAACTTGCAAATCTTAGAGCAGCTCTTAGAATAGGCCTTATCCCATAGGCGAAGCATCCGCCCTCCAGGGAAGGCTTTGCCGAACATACACATCATTAGGAGCCGTGTAATGTTACTGCCAGATAACCTCAGATACAGCAAAGATCACGAGTGGGCCCGCCTAGAGGAGGGCAGGGTCTTGGTGGGGATAACGGATTTCGCCCAACAGCAGCTGGGCGACATCGTTTATGTGGAGCTCCCCAGCCCGGGAGAAAGGGTGGAGGCAGGCCGCGCCTTCGGGGTGGTGGAGTCAGTGAAAGCCGTCTCGGATCTCCTGGCCCCTGTAAGCGGCCAAGTGGTGGAGGTGAACAGGGCTTTGAGCGAACATCCCGAATGGGTAAACCAGGACCCATACGGGAAGGGTTGGATGATAGAAGTGCAAGCCGAGAACCCATCCCAGTTGGATGAGCTCTTGGATGCCTCAGGCTATGGGGCCTTTATCGCAGAGGAGGTCTGAGGAGCCTGGTTGGAGGGTTTAAGAACCGGACTTACTTCTGTGGACCCCGACAGACCAATGGATGTGAGCCGTACATCCCAGGTGATTCACTGCAAGGGGACAGGTTGAGGAGTGCGGTAAGAAGGTGTTTGGGAGGCTTTTTTTGGACCTGCAGCGGGATGGAGAAAAAGAAGCCTTGGAGAAGATGCTGGATTTTGTTGGAGTGAGCTCCTTTGAGGAGCTTTTCCGAGAGATCCCCGAGCAAATCCGCTTGCAGGGGGATCTTCATCTGCCCGGTCCTCTTAAGGAATGGGAGCTCACGGCCCGTCTCGGCTCCATGGCCTCTAGAAACCTCCCTAGCTCTAAGGCCGCTCATTTCCTTGGAGCCGGCTGTTATGACCACCATGTTTTCTCGGCCACCAAGAGCTTGATTCGGCGGGGGGAGTTCTTTACAGCCTATACTCCATATCAACCTGAGCTGAGCCAGGGGACCCTTCAGGCCATGTTCGAGTTTCAGACCTACGTGTGCCGTCTCTCAGGCATGGAGGTGGCCAACTCCTCCATGTACGACGGAGCCACGGCTCTGGCAGAAGCAGTCCTTATGGCCCAGAGGCTCAGACCCGGTAGAACTCGGGTGGTGATCTCAGGTGCGGTCCATCCCGAATACCGAGCCGTGGTGCGTGCTATGACAGACCCACTGGGTTTGGAAATTCTTGAGATAGAACCGGATTTGTCTTGGCAGACCCACTGGGAGAAACTGGAAACCTCACTAACCCCCAATACCTCCTGCCTGGTGGTCCAAAATCCCAACTTCTTCGGAACCATAGAGGACCAGGAAGGACTTCGGAGGGCAGCGGAAGCCGTTCATAAGGTGGGGGGTCTTTTCATCCTGGCTGTAGTGGAGACCACTGCCTTGGGGCTTCTCAAGCCGCCCGGGGAGCTGGGAGCGGATATCTTTGTGGGGGAAGGTCAACCCCTGGGGCTGCCCATGAGCTTCGGGGGGCCCCTCCTGGGGCTTATGGCCACCAAGGAGGCCTTTCTGAGGCAAATGCCGGGAAGACTTGTAGGGCAGGGCCATGACAGCACAGGGAAAAGGGGTTTTGTGCTGACCCTCTCTACAAGGGAGCAGCACATAAGGAGGGAAAGAGCCACTTCCAACATCTGCACCAATCAGGCCCTTTGCGCTTTGGCCATGACCATACAGTTGGCCCTGCTGGGCCCTGGGGGGCTGAGGGAAATAGCGGTCCGCAGCAAAGAGGCTGCCAGTCAGGCCATGGATTCATTGGCAAAGATCCCAGGCCTGCTCATAACCCAGAGGCGTGTGTACAACGAGTTTGTTGTGCAAACGCCCGTGGAACCTGGACGGCTCAACCGGGAGCTTCTTAACAAAGGGATCGTGGGAGGACTGGATTTGGGGCGCTTTAACCCGGCTTGGAAGAACAACTGGCTTTTGTGTTGCACAGAGAAGAGCTCCCCGGAGAACATCCAGAAACTGGTTGCAGCTCTAGGAGAGGTTTTATGATGAGAAACCATGAGCCCCCAGGCTTTTTTGATGCCGAAGCGGGGCTGCTCTTCAGGGAGCCTCTGATCTTCGAGCTGGGTGGGAGCAAACAGAGGGGAGACTTCCTTGAGAAGGAGAGGATTTCAGGGGAATCCATTGGAATCCCAGAGGAATACCTGAGGCAAAACCTGCCCATCCCCCAGCTCACAGAGCAACAGGTAGTTCGGCATTACACCCGTCTTTCCCAATGGAATTTCTCTGTGGACACAGGCTTCTATCCTCTGGGTTCCTGCACCATGAAATACAACCCCAGAGTGAACGAAGAGGCGGCCTCCCTGGAGGGGTTTGCTTCCCTTCACCCTTATGCCCCTGAAGAGGCGGTGCAAGGGGCCTTGGCCCTGATGTATGAACTGGAGGCCATGCTGGCTGAAATCACCGGCATGGACAGAGTGACTCTGCAACCGGCTGCCGGCGCTCAGGCGGAATTGACCGGGATGCTCATGGTAAGAGCCTACCACAGAGAGCTTGGCAAACAGCGCAAGAAGGTCTTGATCCCGGATTCGGCCCACGGCACTAATCCGGCCTCCTGCGCTCTTTGCGGTTTCCAGGTAGTGCAAGTCCCCTCGGATGAGAGGGGATTGCTCAGTCCCAGGGAAATCTCCTCCCGCCTGGACCAAGATGTGGCTGCCCTGATGTTGACAAACCCCAATACCCTTGGCCTTTTCGAGGAAGACATCTTGGAGATCTCAGAGATGGTTCACAGGGCCGGGGGCCTTGTCTATTGTGACGGGGCCAACCTGAACGCTTTGACCGGAGTTGCCAGGGTGGGCGATATGGGTGTGGATTTGGTCCACATGAACCTTCACAAGACCTTCTCCACCCCCCACGGGGGAGGTGGACCAGGGGCCGGTCCCTTGGGTGTAAAGGCCAGCTTGGAGCCTTTTCTTCCAGTCCCCAGGGTGGAAAAAGAAGGCGATGGTTTCAGCCTGCAGGAGGACTTTCCCAAGAGCATAGGACGGATCAAGGCCTTTTACGGCCACTTCGGAGTCCTGGTGAGAGCATACGCATACCTTCTCTCCCAGGGACCGGGCGGGCTCAGGGAGGCAACCCGCAAGGCTGTCCTGAACGCCAATTACCTGAGGGTGGCCCTAAAGGATCTGTACCACTTGCCCTACGATAGGCTCTGCAAGCATGAATGCGTTTTTTCCGATCGAAACCAGGCCCGCTTCGGCGTACAGGCCTTGGACATAGCCAAGAGGTTGATGGACTACGGCTTTCACCCCCCTACCATCTATTTCCCTCTTATAGTCAAGGGGGCTCTCATGGTAGAACCCACAGAGAGTGAAACTCCTGAGACCCTGGGAAAATTCGTAGAAGCCATGCGCAGCATAGCTCGAGAGGCACAGGAGGAGCCCGAAAAAGTGCGCTCGGCTCCCCATCTCACCAAATTGGGAAGGCTGGATGAGGTGGCTGCAGCCAGAAAACCGGTTTTGGCAGCACCCATGGCCAAAGCAGCTTCACCACATGGGGAGCCTTCCTGAGTCCATCTTCTTTCAACCGGGGATTCCTATGAGAGAAGAATCTTATGAGCAATGGAAGGACTTGAACCTCAAAGAGGCGGATCCTTTCCTGGCCCGGCTTACACAGTGGGAGGAGCAAAGGCAAAGAGTCAAGCTGATTCTGATTCCCTCTGAGAGCATATGCCCCAAACCTGTAAGAGAGGCCTTGGCCTCGCCTTTCACGAGCGTCTATGCCGAGGGATACCCCCCCCCTCTCATGGAAGGGGCCACGGAGGAAGAATTACAGGATGTGGAAGAACAACTCATCCGCTACAGAAGGTATGGGGACAGGAGGTTTTACAAGGGCACAGAATACGTGCACTTTGTGGAGGCCTTGGCCAAGGCCAGGGTGAGCCGCCTGTTCGCCACCACTCAATGTCCTGCCCAAAACATCTTTCCCAACGTTCAGCCTCTTTCAGGTGCAGCAGCCAATAACGCCGTTTATCAGGCACTTCTGCAGCCGGGAGAAACCATAATGGGCATGGCCTTGGCCCATGGAGGCCATCTCACACATGGCAGCGAGCTCAACAGATCAGGCAGGTTGTACAGGCCTGTGCCATACTCTGTCTCAAGCCGCACGGGCCGAATCGACTACCAGGAGTTGAGAACTCTGGCCAAGGAACACAGCCCTAGGCTCATAGTGGCCGGCTTCACATCTTACCCTTGGGCCCCGGACTGGATGGAGCTAAGACAAATCGCCGATGAGGTTGGGGCTTTCCTTTTGGCCGACATCGCTCATCCGGCTGGCCTAGTTGTGGCGGGGCTCTATCCTAATCCGGTGGGTATAGCCCACGTGGTCACCTTTACGACTCACAAGACACTTTGCGGCCCCAGAGCGGCCGTGATCCTCACAACTGACCCCGCTTTGGCCCAGAGGCTGGACTCGGCCGTGTTCCCAGGAGAGCAGGGCGGCCCTCATGTGAACAAGATGGCTGCCATGGCGGTAACCTTTGCCATTGCCAAAACCCAGGCCTTTAGGAAGCTTCAGGAAAACATAGTGGGAAACGCAAAGGCGCTGGCTCAAGCTCTTGAAAATCAAGGGATTAGAATATGTTACGGGGGAACGGATACCCATCTGCTCGTGGCAGACCTTAAAGGGCTCGGAAAACCCACGGGTTATCCCCTTCTAGGGGAGATAGCGGCGCGCATCCTGGATTTGGCTGGACTAGTGGTGAACCGCAACTCCCTTCCGGGGGACCCCTCCTTTGCACAGGCAACAGGCATCAGGCTGGGGACCCCCTGGGCCACCCAAAGAGGAATGGGACCTCCGGAAATGCAGGAAGTGGCCCGGCTGATAGCTTCCATCTTGGGGGAGATCAGGCCTTTCACTTACAGGGGCTCCACAGGCCCCCTGCCTAGGGGAAAGTTGCCCCAGGACGCGTTGGAGAAGGCCCGAAGACAGTTGCTGGAGCTCTTGAAAGGGGTTGATCCAGGGATTTTGCCTTTGGGTTATCCCCACCAAAGCAGTTCAGACGCATCCGCCCTGGGAGGAGGAAACAAGCACAAAGAGGCTTTTGTGAGGGTTCAAGGAGAGAGAGCCTGGGCCTTCTTGCAGGAGGTGTGCACAAGAGATCTAACAGGGCTTGAGATAGGGGTGGTCAGGGAATCTTTTGTACTGGATGGGGAGGGCAAGCTGCTGGACCGGGTTCGGATCATTAAAGAGGGCCCCGAATCTTTCAAGCTAGAGTCGGACTTGGGGAAAGCGTTTCATTTGGCTGTCTGGTTTAGGAATCTCTCGGACGGTTATGTCATTTTCGACCCTGAGGACCTCCTAGCAAAGGTACAAGGACCAGTGAAGGTGCATTTGGAGAGCTCAGGGAAAGGCACGGAACATGAAACGCACTCTGGCTGTATTGGCATGGATGGACGGATCGCTGCACTGAAGCTCTACCAAGAGAACCCCTCCCTCATAGACCTGGATAAACCCTATTTCATCGGGCTTTGGGCTTTGAGGGAATGCTGGCCCTCTGAAAGACCCCCATGCTGGGAACCTCCCTCCTCTCCCAATGCTCCGCGCAGAACCCCTCTTTACTCTAGGCACCGTGTCTTGGCAAAAAAAATGGCCCCCTTTGCAGGTTGGGAAATGCCTATCTGGTACGGTTCCATACAGGAAGAACACAGGGCTGTTAGAAAGACGGCGGGAGTTTTCGACGTTACCCATATGGGTACCATTTGGGTGGAGGGATCTGATGCAGCTCACTTCTTGGATCTGGTCACCACCAATTACGTGCGTTGGCTCAGGCCGGGTGAGAGTCAGTACAGTTTCCTGTTGAGCCCCGGCGGAGCCGTGATGGACGACTTAATGGTGTACCGGCTGGAGCCCCAAGGGTACCTCCTGGTGGTCAATGCTGCCAATGCCCAGAAGGATTTTGGATGGCTGAAGGCTGCGGCAAATGGGGAAGTTGTGCTGGACTCGGAAGGCCGAGGAGTGCGTTTCCGAGGAGAGGTAAGGCTCACAGTTCTTCAGGATCCCGAAGCAGGGGAAAAGGCCCTTGTGGATCTCGCCCTTCAGGGCCCTGCCTCAAGGGGACTCCTGGAGCAGATGACCTCGACCCTTTCGGACAGATGGGTAATCAGGGGGCTTCGCAAAGGCCAGATAGCTAAGGTGAGCCTTGGGGAGATCTCCCTTTGGGCGGCCAGGACAGGATACACCGGAGAACAGATGGGGTTCGAGCTTTTTGTGCACCCGCAGAAGGCCCTTGAGCTTTGGGACCGGATCTTAGAGGTAGGAAGGGCTTTTGATGTGGTCCCTGCCGGGCTAGGAGCCAGGGATTCCCTTCGAATAGAGGCAGGGCTCCCCCTTTGGGGCTTTGAGCTGGCAGGGCCTTGGGAAATAGACCCTTTTGAGGCCGGCTTCGGGCAATTTGTGAAGCTACACAAGCCCTTCTTTTGCGGCCGCAAGGAAATGCTGGTGAAGAGCCAAGCAGTGAAAAGAAGACTCATACGCTTCCGCCTGAATCAAAAAGGGGTCCGCGTGGTGCGCTCAGGGGATCTGGTTTTCCACAGAAGATCACAGCAACTCATGGGATGGGTCACAAGCGCAGCCCCCAACGGACAGGGGATCCAGATGGGTCTCGCCCTGGTGGAATCCAGTGAGGCTCAATCCAACACCCCTATTGCGATTTTGAGCCGGGAGCGTATGAGGACCCAGTTTTCAGAAGCCCTGAGGGCCGGCCAGAGAATCCCTCTTCATGAGGAAGGGTTTATACTGGAGCGTTTTCCAGGCCGGGACATAAGCTGGTAGGTTCGATTCTTCCAACATTATCAGGCCTGCATTACAGGCCGCTTATCCCGCATCAAGCAGAATAGGTTGATCATGCTGGCTATCTAAACCGCGTTATTCAGTATCAGTGAATAATGCGGGCTATCTTAATGACATGTTTTGGCGAACCGGTGTGTGCTCAAAAACACCCTGATTTTGGTTTCCAGATTTGGTCCTGCTTTGAGTCGAAATATGTCGAAGTGTGCCGGGGGCTTGGGGGCGTAGTCCCCAAAGTCACGGTCTTTGGAGAATGATCCGGGTTAGGAGTTCTACCATGGGCGCTCTGCGTAGAACATGTCAGGCCCGGTCACTCCCTCCTTTGCGTAGGCCATATTCTCCTCGAGAATGCGCTTTATCTCGCTATCAAGCCGTGGATCCTTCAAGATATCATCAACGATGGTCATGTGGGTGATCAGACCCCAAGACGAGGCATCACGTAAAGAAAGCAGCACCAGAATGGAGGCCAGAGCGCAAATAAACTGTCTCATGGACGACTTGCCCAACAAAGACATCTTTAGTTACCACTCCTCAGAAACGGAGCTTTCTCCTTTTTCGCCAAATCGAGATCCGCCGTATATGAAACTTTTATGATGACATGATCTTTAGCTATGGTCCTAGGTGTCGCGACGTATACTCGGATGCGCGACACGAAACCATCGTCCGTTATCAGCTCAGGCGTCTGACCCGCGATTTGTGGTACCCGCAAATCATCCCTGATGTATGCAAGCTCCATGTTTTCGATTTT
>CAYPWF010000048.1:0-27859 GCA_964414345.1 uncultured Desulfarculaceae bacterium | reverse complement strand
TTATACTCCGAGCTCTTGGCCATTAAGGAGTACACAGAAAGGGTGTTGGAACAACTCACCTGTGGCGTGGTGACGGTTGACAACAGTGGCGCAGTCACAGCCATGAACGCAAAGGCCTTTACTGTGCTAGGCATTAAGAGGGGGAATCAGGGGCTGGGAACTGTGGCGGAATTGCCTCAAGAAATAGCAGAGGCCATCGGAACAACGCTTAGATCTCGTACCGCGGCTTCCAACTTGGAGATTCGCCTCGAGATCGAGGGGCAACCGACCCAGTTTCTCAACTTATCCACAACCCCGTTAAGGGATCCAAAGGGTGACGTTATCGGCGCCCTGGCAGTGCTCACGGATCTCACTGAGATCAAGCAGCTTGAGGCAGAGGTGCGCAGGGTTGAGCGGCTGGCCACGGTGGGGACGTTGGCCGCAGGCATGGCCCACGAGATCAAGAACCCTCTGGTGTCTCTGAAGACCTTTGCCCAGCTGTTGCCCGGCAAGTACGACGATCCGGAGTTCAGGGAGTCTTTTTCCAAGATCGCCTCAGACGAGATAGAGAGGATCAATTCCCTCGTGGAGCAGCTGCTGCGCTTTGCCAGGCCCCCCAAGCCCATTCCCATGCCAATAGATCTTCATGAGCCGGTGGAGCAGACCTTGGCGTTGCTGGGAACCGAAACGGCCAAAAAAGGCATAAGGCTCACCACCAGGTTTCCCGAGAAACCTCTTTTAGTCTTCGCCGACTCGGAGCAGCTGAAACAAGTCTTCATGAATGTGCTGCTGAACGCCCTGGAGGCTCTCTCTTTGCAAGAGGAACCTTCTTTGGAGATCTCCACCGGGATCAGGAGGCGCTGGGGCTGGCCTCTTACGCCGCCTTTTGCTAAGCTTCCTGAGGGCTACTCACAAGGAGACCGGGAGGCATACGTGCGCATAGCCGACAACGGCCCGGGCATAAGGGAAAATCATATCAAACACATTTTCGATCCATTCTTCACCACAAAAGAAACTGGTCATGGACTTGGGCTTTCCATAGCCCACGGTATAGTCAGGGAGCATAAAGGCTCCATCAATGCCGAAAACCGCCCTGGGGGCGGGGCGGTCTTTACCATAGCCCTTCCTCTGCTGGAAAGCGAGGTGGCCACCCGCAGTGGAGACGCCCATGAGCTTCGTGCTGATCGTCTCGCATGAGTTAGCTGTGCAGGAATCCCTGCGCATGATTTTGAAGGAGGAGTTCTCGGTCCTTCAGGCCCGATCAGGGCAAGAGGCCCTGGCCATGGTGGCCCACCACCCGGTGGAGATCGTGCTGCTGGAACCAATCCTCCCCGACATGAACGGATTGAGCCTCCTGGAGAGGATTCGCCAGATCTCCGAGGACCTCTGCCTGGTGCTCATAACCAACTCCAAAGGCCGAGACCTCATAGAGGCCACAGATGGAGAGACGGGCTATGAAGTTTTGGTTAAGCCCTTTGAGAGCAGCGAGGTCAAATGGGTCATGAAGCGGGCCTTGGAGCGCAACAGGCTGCGAAGGGAGGTCCGTATGCTCAAGAGCCGAGTGGAGGCTAACGGAGGAGCGAGGGTTTTTCCTTTTCCGTATAGGGAGGAGGTTCCTGTTCCCATGGCCGGTCTGGGCTGGTACCCCGTTGAGCGGGATCCTGCCTTGAGGCAATTTGCCCTCAAGGAGTTTTTCAAAGCCCTCACCCACATAACAGACCTGGAAAGGCTCTTGGATTTCATGCTTCACGCCATATGCGAGATGTTCCAGGTGAACAAAGCAGCCGTGATGCTTTTGGAGCCCTCACGCTCGGTCTTCAGGGTGCGGGCTTCTTTGGGTATAGAGGAACTGAGAATTCGAACTTTGGGCTTCAGGCTGGAAGAGGGCCTGCCGGGATGGCTGCTTCGCTACAACCAGATCTTAAAGCGGGAAGAAGTGGAACTCTCTGGTTTCACAAGGGAAGGCGCCTTGGTGCTCCAGCAGATGGATGCTCTGGATGCTAAAATCTCAGCTCCTCTTCTGACCAAGGGACGCCTGGTGGGAATCCTGTGTTTGGGAAACAAGGTCACGGGCAGGGCATTCAGCGATTCTGACGTGGAGCAGCTCTCCATGGTGGGGAATTACGCTGCAGTGGCCGTGGAGAACTCTCTCCTGTACAGAGAGCTCTGCCTGCAGAAAAAGTACAACGAAAACATTCTCAAGAGCATAGGCACAGGAGTTGTGGCCATAGACCATCTGGCAAAGGTCACCACGTACAACCCGGCGGCAGAGAGAATGCTGGCGGTCCCAAAAGAGGAAATTCTGGGCAGAAGTATTCAAAAGTTGGGCTCTGTTTTTGCAGACCTCTTGCTTAGGACTCTGGAGGGGGCTGAGAGCTTCTCCAGGCGGGAGGTAATGCATCCCATGTCCAAAGCCCCTCTCGGGGTCAGCACCTCCCCCCTCAAAGATGACTCCAACCGCATCCGGGGAGCCATCATGGTCTTCACTGACCTGACTGAGACCAAGGAGCTTGAGGCCCGCACCAGGGACCTGGAAAGGCTCAGGTTCTGGAGCCTGTTGGCCAATCGCATGGCCCAGGAGATCAGAAATCCACTGGTGGCAGTCAAGACCTTCGCACAGTTGCTTCCAGAGCGTTACAAAGAGCAAGAATTCCGCGAGCAATTCTTCTCCGTGGTGATGGGCGAGATCGACAGGCTGAACCTCATGACAGAAAGGCTCATGGAGTTCGCCATGCCAAGGGAAAGCCGGCCCATGCGCCAGGACATAAACCAAGTGGTGGAATCCGCTGTGCAATCCCGCGCCGCGTGGATTGAAGCCAAAAAACTTAGACTTGTGAAGCAGCTGGCCTCTGACCCCATTTACGTATCGGCAGACAGGGAGCACTTAGAAAAAGCTTTGTGCCACCTTTTGGACAACGCCCTGGAGGCCAGCCCCGAAGGGGGCAAGCTCAGGCTAAGGACCCAGAGGGTTAGGCCCCCGGCCATGCGCTCCACAAGAGCGCAGGCCAGCTTTGATCCCGCGGCCAGGGACTGGGCTGAGATCTTAGTGGAGGACGCTGGCTGCGGCATCCCCAGGGATCAGATGGGGGAGATTTTTTCACCTTTTTTTACCACAAAAGTAAAGGGAATGGGTTTTGGGCTTCCCATAGCCCAACGAATAATTCAAGACCATGGAGGCCGGATAGAGGCTGATTCAGAACCCGGTAAGGGCTCAAGGTTCAAGATCCTCATCCCTTTGGAGGGCGGCTTTAGGCCCGAAAGTATGTCTTTGCCTTAAGCGGTGAGGTGTTCCTATGGAGAAGGCCCATATCCTGATAGTGGACGATGAGTTGGGTCCAAGAGAATCCTTGAGAATGATTCTAAAGGATCACTTTCCCCTTCTTTTTGCCACCAACGGGAAAGAAGCGGTGGAAAAAGTCATGTCGGATTCGGCTGACCTGGTGATCATGGACATGAAGATGCCCGTAATGGACGGTATGGAGGCCCTGCGCCGCATGAAGGAGCATAACCCCTACCTGCCAGTGATAATGGTCACGGGCTACGGCACCATAGACACGGCCGTTGAGGCCATGAAGGTAGGCGCCTTCGATTACATAACAAAGCCATTTGACAGCTTCGCGCTCCTGGACAAGGTCAAGAAGGCCCTGGAACAAGGCAAAACAGACCCCGACTCCCAGCGCATGCTCCACCAGATCCAGGAGACCAGCAACAGACTTGCAGAACAGCAGGAGAACCTCCAGAAGCAGATCGTTCAGCTCTCCAAGCTCTCCACCATAGGGATGCTGGCCCAGGGAATGGCCCACAATCTGAGCTCTCCCCTGCTCATCATCCTGGGCCGGGCCGAGCTGATGAAGGACAAGCTGCTTCAAATGAGGTCGAAAATCCAGAGCCTTTCCGGAAACCAAAGCCCCGAGGCGCGAGCCCAGACCCTGGCCCTTCTGCAGGAATATGATCAGAACCTGAGAGACACCGATATCATCATTGAGAACGTGGCCAAGCTGAGCGACATCATAAGGAACGTGATGCAGAAGAGCCGCCAGGACCAGATCGATTATCACCAGTCCCTGAACCTCTCCACTATCCTGCGCGAAGAACTCCAGTTCATGGAAGGAGACCTGTTCTTCAAACATAACGTGGAGAAAGACTACGACCTGCAAGAGGACCTCCCCCCTGTGAGAGGCATCTACTCGGATTTCTCTCAGACCTTCTTGAACCTCATTCAGAACGCCATTGATGCCATGAGAGAGAGCCAAACCAGAAAGCTTTCTGTGAAAAGCAGGCTCAACGGGGAGTGGATCGAGATTAAGGTGAGGGATACTGGGTGCGGCATCCCCAAGGAGAACTTAGAGAGGATTTTCGAGCCTTATTTCACCACCAAGAAGGCCCATGAGGATAGCGGAAAGCCCGTGGGAACCGGGTTGGGGCTTCACATGGTAAAGATGCTCATGGAGCCCTACAGGGTACAAATCCATGTGCAAAGCCGCCCCGGCGACACATGCTTCACCTTGAAGGTACCTTATGGAAACGGGTGAGGTTTCAAACCGACTCGAACCAGGACCAAATCTGAAAGCGAAAATCTGGATCTTCTTGAGGCGGCCATGGACCCCCCCTACGAGAGGGGAGTTCCCATTGCGGGGATCAGGGATATCTCCCTCTTGAGGGGCCGATTCATGAGGTCGTTTAGGGCCTCCATGGGGTTCTTCCCCTTGTACAAGACCTGGTAGACCTGCTCTGCTATGGGCATGTCCACCTGCTCCCTGTGGGCGAGCTCCCTCAAGGATCGGGTCGTGATCACGCCCTCTGCAACTGCCACCATGCTTCTTGAGATCTCCTCCAGGGACTCTCCACCCGCTATGCGCAGCCCCACCGTTCGATTGCGGCTCAGGTCGCCGGTGCAGGTCAGAATGAGATCTCCTATGCCGGAGAGCCCTCCGAAGGTGAGAGGGTTGGCCCCCATCCTGACTCCCAGGCGCATCATCTCCGAGAGGCCCCGTGTGAGAAGGGCGGCCCTTGCATTGAGGCCGAAGCCCAGGCCGTCGCTTATCCCGGCTGCTATGGCGATCACGTTCTTCACAGCGCCGCCCAGCTCCGCGCCTATCACGTCGTCGTGGGCATATACCCTAAAGCGCTCAGAGGAGAAAATGTTTTGGAGCCTGGCGGCCAGTTCCGAGGATCTGGATGCGATGGTGACAGCCGTTGGAAGACCCCTTGCCACCTCCTTTGCAAAGCTGGGTCCGGATATCACCGCATAGGGGATCCCCTCGGCCATTGATCCCACTACCTGGGACATGGTCATGAGAGTACCCACTTCTATCCCTTTGGTGGCTGAAATTACGACCTTAGAGCTGTCCAGCACTGGCAACAGTCTTTCAAGCACCTGCCTGTACACATGGGAGGGTACTGCCATGAGCAGGTAGCCTGCCTCCTCGCAGGCCTTGAGGATGTCCCCCTCCAAGCCCATCCGAGGATGCACGGGCACTCCTGGAAGGTAAATAGGGTTCAGCCTCTGGGAGCGCATTTGCTCCAGGAGATCTGCCTCGTAGACCCAGAGGTTCACCTCGTGTCCCAGCCCGCAGAGGTGATTAGCCAGAGTGGTGCCCCAACTCCCGGCTCCTATGACTGCAAAACGCATTGCTTTTCCTTTGCATCCGGCTGCGGCCCCCGGCCCGCAGGGATGCTATCCTTCGGTGTCTGCCACCCGCTGGACCGCAACCACTCTTTCCTGTTCTCCCACATCTATAACCTTCACTCCCATAGCTGCTCGGCCCACCAGTTTGATTTCCGAGGCCCTGATTCTAATGAGTTTCCCCTGGTCTGTGATGATCACCAGGTTGTCCTCTTCCCCCGCCGGGAAGACGTTTACCACGGCACCGTTTTTCTCGTTTATCTTTATGTTTGTAAGCCCTATTCCGCCCCTGTTTTGAACCCGGTAGTGACTGATCAGGGTTCTTTTCCCATAACCCTTCTCCGTGATAGTCACCAGGGCTCCATGAGCCGGAGGAGCTGCGTTCATGGAAATCAGGGTGTCTCCTGACCTAAGCCTTATGCCCTTCACACCCCTTGAGGCTCTCTGCATGGGCCTGAGTTGGGTCTCCTCCACCAGCAGAGCCATACCCCTTTTTGTGGCCATGAGAAGCCTTTGTGTGCCGTCGGTCAATATGGCCGAGATCAGCTCGTCTCCCTCATCCAGGTTTATGGCATGTATACCCCCGGCCCTTGGCCGGCTGAAGGCCATCATTTCGGTTTTCTTGACCACTCCGGCCCTTGTGGCCAGCAATATATACATTCCCTCCTTGAATTCCCTTACAGGCAGAACTGTGGCCACCCGCTCCTTCTCTTGAAGGGGTAGCAGGTTCACGATGGGCCTCCCCTTGGCCACACGGCTGGCCTCGGGAATTTCATGCACCTTCAGCCAGTGCACCCTACCGCTGTTGGTGAAAACCAGCAAATAACTTCTGGTACTGGAGACAAAGAGGTCCTCCACAAAGTCGCTCTCGGCCATGCTTATGCCTACCTTGCCCTTGCCACCCCTTTTCTGAGTCCGGTATGTTGAAAGAGGGGTCCTCTTTACGTAGCCTCTGTGGGTTATGGTTACAACCATGCTCTCTTCCACGATGAGGTCTTCGTAGTCTATTTCCCCGGCCTCTTCCAAGATCTGGGTTCGCCTTTCGTCTCCATACTGCTTGCGTATCTCCTGGAGCTCCCCCTTGACTATATCCCGGACTTTCTCCTCGCTGGAAAGTATGGCGCGATACTCCTCTATGCGTTTTCTGGTCTCTTCGTACTCCGAGAGTATCTTGTCCTTCTCCAACTTGGTGAGTCTTTGCAGGCGCATCTCCAGTATTGCCTGGGCCTGCTTGTCGCTTAATCCCACTTTTTCCATGAGGGCCTGTTGGGCTGCCTTGGGAGTATCGGAGCCCCGGATGATCCCCAAAACCAAATCCAGGTTCTCCAGGGCCAGCTTCAAACCCTCCAGAAGGTGACAATGCTCCTCGGCTTTCTGGAGTTCGAACCTGGTCCTCCTTATCACCACATCTCTTCTGAAAAGAATGAATCTGTCCAGCAGCTCAGGGAGCGAGAAAACCTTGGGCATGCCGCTGTCTATTGCCAGAAGCGTGACCCCGAAGTTCACCTCCATCTGGGTATGCTTAAAGAGCTTTCCCAGGACCACATCGGCTATTTCATTCCTCTTTAGGGTCACCACCACCCGCATTCCATCCTTGTCGCTCTCGTCCCTAAGCTCCTCTATGCCCTCCACCACCTTGTTCTTGACCAACTCCCCTATGCGCTCCAAGAGCTTCGCCTTGTTAACTTGGTAAGGCAGCTCTGTTATGACTATAGAGCTTTTCTCGGAATTCTCATTTCTTTCCACGTGGGCCTTTGCGCGCACCTTGATGCTGCCCTTCCCGGTCTTGTAAGCATCCAGGATCCCTGATCTGCCCTGAATTATTCCACCCGTGGGAAAGTCTGGGCCCTTCAGGTGGCGCATGAGTTCGGTAACCCCGGAGGAAGGATTTTCCATCCGGGCCAAAAGCGCGTCCACGACCTCTCGCAGATTGTGGGGCGGAATGTTGGTGGCCATTCCAACCGCTATTCCGGAGCTGCCGTTTATAAGGAGGTTGGGGATTCTGGAGGGCAAAACATCCGGCTCGCTCAGGGAGGAGTCGTAGTTGGGTGAGAAGCTCACCGTCTCCTTATCTATGTCCTCCAAAAGTTCCTTGGCAATACGGTTGAGGCGTACTTCCGTATAACGCATGGCAGCCGGGGGGTCCCCGTCCACCGAGCCGAAATTGCCCTGCCCATCCACCAGGGGATAGCGCATGCTGAAGTCCTGTGCCAGGCGCACGATGGAGTCATATACTGCGGCATCACCATGGGGATGGTACTTTCCTATGACGTCACCTACGATGCGGGCCGATTTCTTGTAAGGCTTGTTCCAAAGGTTTCCCATCTCGTGCATGGCGTATATGACCCGCCTTTGCACGGGCTTGAGTCCGTCTCGCACATCGGGTATGGCTCTCCCGATGATGACGCTCAGGGCATAGTCCAGGTAAGAGCGGGTAAGCTCCTGCTCTATGCTTATCTCAACTAAATCTCCCATTTCATCTCCTGTGTTTCTGGTTGCCCAAATCAACCCTCATGGCCGCTCAGTTAGCGGGCTAGGCGCCCAATCCCGTGCCAAGCTGCCTTAATATAACCAAGCAAGCCCGGCCCGAATCTGAAACGCAAAAAAAAGGCTGCTTTGGCCCCTCCATTTACTTTCACTGCAGTCTTCCCAATAGAACCCGCATCATCCACAATTAGGGGTTGGTGCGTGCTATATATCCAGGTTGGTCACGTTCATGGCGTTTGTTTGGATAAACTCCCGCCTGGGCTCAACACTGTCCCCCATCAGCACCGAGAAGATCTGATCCGCTTCCACCAGGTCCTCTATACGCACTCTTAACAAGGTCCTGGTCTTGGGATCCATGGTGGTGGTCCAGAGTTGTTCGGGGTTCATCTCTCCCAGACCTTTATAGCGTTGCACAACCACTTTCCCGCGGCATGAGTTTGCTATAGTTGATGCCAGATCCTGAAACCGCCGGATTTGAACCGGCTGGCCGTCCAACTGGATGTGCCACGGCAACTGCCCCACGGCTGCCAATTTCTTGCTCAAGTCTTTAATGGATTTGAAACGGACCGATTGGATGAAATGCTCGTCCACCACTGTATGGAACCTCTGGGTTCCCCTCTCGGAGCTTATCTCTAGCCTTAAGGACTCCTGCTCCTCCCCGGCCCGAACGACCTTGAAATCCATGGAGTTATAATCCGCGCGGGTTGTCCTGGCGTAGCTCACCAAATCCCTTGCCAACCTCTGTAGAGCCTTCTCGTCTCTAAATATTTGAAGAGGAATCTCCTCTTCCATTAGAAGGGCCTCCACCACGGCCCAGTCATAGCGGATCTTCTCCAGCTGATTGGCTCCCTCCTCCAGTCTTTGAGCAGCCCTGTAAAGCTCCAAGAGACGCGAGCCCTCCAAGGTGCGACCGTCGTTTGTGGCCAGCTTCAGGGACTTTATTGAACGCTCCACCACGAAGCTGTTGAACTGTGCCTCGTTTTTGAAGTAATGATCCCTGTTCTCCATCCGGGCCCTGAGAAGGGGCGGTTGAGCTATATATAGACAACCTGTTTCTATGACCTGCGGCATCTGCCTGTAGAAAAACGTCAACAACAGTGTTCTTATGTGGGCCCCATCCACGTCCGCGTCCGTCATTATTATGATCTTACGGTATCTTAGCTTCTCTATTGAAAAGTCATTCTCTCCTATCCCGGTGCCCAGGGCAGTGATCATGGTCTTGATCTCCTCGTTGGAGATCATCTTGTCAAACCTGGCCTTCTCCACATTCAGAATTTTTCCTTTAAGGGGTAATATGGCCTGGATTGTACGGTCTCTGGCCTGTTTGGCGGATCCGCCTGCTGAGTCCCCCTCCACCAAAAAGAGCTCGGCCAGGTTGGGGTCTTTGCTTTGGCAGTCGGCCAGTTTTCCAGGCAAAGAGCCCAACTCCACCGAGTTTTTCTTTCGAGCCAACTCTTTGGCTCTCCTGGCAGCCTCTCTGGCCCTAGCAGCCTCCATTGATCTCTCTACTATCTTTCTGGCTGCAGAGGGATTCTCCTCAAGATATTGGTACAACCTTTCATGAGTAAAGGATTCCGCTATTCCCTTGACCTCACTGTTTCCAAGCTTGCCTTTTGTCTGGCCTTCAAACTGAGGATTGGGCATTCGAACGCTTATTACAGCACACAGGCCTTCCCTGATGTCGTCCCCAGTTATGTTATATTTAAAGTTCTTGGTAAGATTGTTATTTGAAGAGTACTGGTTTATTGCCCTTGTCAAGCCTGCCTTAAACCCAATAACATGAGTTCCACCTTCAGTTGTGTTTATATTGTTAACAAAAGAAAGAAGATTTTCAACATATGAATCATTATATTGAATTGCAATATCAAATAAGACGTTTTCCTTTTCGCCACTTAAAGATATTACCTTTGTTATTGGATTTTTATTTCGATTGAGGTATTCTACAAAACTAGCAACCCCACCTTTGTATTTATATACCTTGGTCTCTTCGATCCTCTCATCGGTAATAGTTATAGTTATGCCTGGAGTCAAAAATGCAAGCTCTCTCATCCTCCTGGAAAGGATATCAAAACTGAAATCTGTAGTTTCGAAAATTTCTCCATCTGGAGAGAAAGTTATTTTTGTGCCGTGTTTTCTTGTTTTTCTTACCGCCTCAAGTTTTGTTGTGGCCAATCCTTTTTCATAATTTTGAGTATAAACCCAGCCGTCCCTGTGGATTTCAAGATAAAGATACTCTGAGAGAGCGTTTACAACAGATACGCCTACCCCGTGCAAACCCCCTGAAAAAGCATAGCTTTTCTTGTCGAATTTGGCACCTGAGTGCAAAGTGGTCATCACGACTTCGGCTGCGGGTCTGCGGGCTATGGGGTGCTCGTCTACAGGAATACCCCTACCGTTGTCCTCCACGGTCACTGAGTTATCCCTGTGAATGGTCACACTTACCTGGTCACAGTAGCCAGCCAGAGCCTCGTCTATGCTGTTGTCAACCACCTCGTAGACCAGATGATGGAGCCCGAGAAGTCCTGTGCTTCCAATATACATGGCAGGCCTTTCCCTGACAGGCTCCAGCCCCTCTAGTATCTTTATGTTCTCAGCTGTATAGGCTGCTTCCATTTTCCCCCCGGCCTATTTTCTCTTTGGCCTCAATTAGTAAGCCCCCTCCAAAAAATTGGGGGCTATACTCGCATAGGCATAACTACGCCTAGAAACTTCTCATCGCCTGGATCTTTCACAATGACAGCACTGGTGTCGTCATTGAGCTCCAAAAGAACTGTGTCGCTTTCTAAACATGAAGCTATGTCGATTAGATATCGCGGATTCAGCAGGATGCTTACCGGCTCTCCGGTGTAGTCCACCTGGATCAGCTCTGCCGAGTCTCCCAGATCAGGGTTGTTGGAGGCTATACTGATGCCTTGCCTGCTGAAGCCCAGATTTACCGCAAGGAACCTCGGGTCAGAAAGTAGAGAGGCCCTTTTCAAAGCCATGGAAAACTGCTCCCTATTAACCCGAGCTCTGTTGGGCCCAAATCGGGGTATAACCTCTTGATAAGAGGGGAAAATACCATCTATCAGTCTGATATACAAAGAGTAATTGGAGGTTAGAACAACCATCTGCCCATCCAGAATTCCCCAACTGATACTGTCCTGCTCAGCCGAGAGCAATTTCCTAAGTTCAACTACGCCCTTTCTAGGAAGGATCACCGAGAGCCCCTCAGGAATGAATAGATCCAGAGGCCTGTCCACCAAGGAAAGCCGGTTCCCGTCTGTGGCTACAAACCTGATCTCCCCGGTTTCGGCCACCTTTTCCACATGGATTCCGCTCAGATTGAACTGCATTTCCTCTGTGGCCACAGCGTAAATGGTCCTGTCTATCATCTCTGCCACTATCCTTGCCTTGGCCTGCCTGGTTCCCTCGTCTTCAAGTTTCTTAAAAACTGGGAACTCCACTGGATCCAGTCCTTTGAGTCGAATCAAAACCTCATTGCAAGATATCCTAAGAGTGAATTCCGGCTCCAACTTCAGATGCACAATGCCGTCGGGCATCTCCCGGACTATCTCAAAGAGCTTGCGGCAGGGAACCGCCGCAGCCCCCTGGTTCATGACGCTTGCCTCTATTTTCGTTTCCATAGCCAATTCCAGGTCTGTAGCAGCCAAGCGCAACTCCTGTTCCTTGGCTTCCAAGAGAACATGGGAAAGAATTGGCATTGTGTTTCGCTTCTCGGAGACGGAGTGGATGGTCTGTAGCACCTGATAGAGAACTTCTTTTGGTGTTTTTATTTCCATTTCCTATCTCCCAAATATTTTCTTAGCTTCAAAAATAAGGAAAGTGGATTTGTTGGAAAAACGCCTAACCTACCGTGATATTTAGTTTTTTTCTTAACATTCCCTTGTGAAGTAAGAGTGGGTGAGGTGGATGAAACTAACAAATCCCACCATGGTTCTCCTCTGAATTCCCCAGGGAGGCAACAGCTATTCCCAAGTCCGCTGAATACTTCAGGATGTCTTTTTCCCACAGCCTTTAGAAAAAAATCTTCTTGGCTCTTGGAGGCAGACTCGAGGAATTGCGATAGAATAACCTGGATCATGCACCACCGGTGAACAATCCGGGCCGGACATTGTCTCCCAACATCAGTAGCCAAATTATAGCTCGGAATCAACTTATTTTCAACAGCCCATTGTTAAAATTAAGTCATTAATATTAAAGCAGAATTTATCAAGCAAACCAGCTGACTCAAGCCTCTGATGTGAAAGAAAATGGAAGCGGCATGGGTCATAGGAGTTCGGGGGGGGGCCCCCTGGCCTGCATCATTCATTAATCCCTAGGCCATCACCCCCGTGAGCAACTACATTAATCTTGAATAGCAGCGGTAACCGGGCCTTCGTTGTCTTGGGAGTTTGAGTGGCGTAAAATAACTAAAATGGTTTGATAACTTGAGTGAATTGGAGATCGGCTGTGTCTGCAAAGGCCTCAGGCTGGATACCTCTTTGGGTTCGGGTAAGAGGCTTTAAATGCCTGGTGGTGGGCGGGGGACAAGTGGCTTTGCGCAAAATCAGGATGCTTCTTGAGACTGGAGCCTCTGTGGAGGTTGTCACAAAGAAAGCTTGCCCCCAGGTGGAGGAGATGGCTCAAGGGGGTCTTGTTCAGCTTAGAATTAAAGAGGTGGATCAACAGGATTTGAGGGGTGCCAGGTTGGTGGTTGTGGCAACGGATAAAAGGGAAGTGAACCGCTCTGTGAGCAACTGGGCTCAAGACCAGGGAGTGCTTTGCAATGTGGTGGATGAGCCGGAGCTGTGCAGTGCTGTGTTTCCGGCAATTTTTAGAAAGGGTAAGCTGGAAGTGGCTGTCTCCACAGGGGGAGCCAGTCCAACCATGGCTGCCCGATTAAGGGATCAGATAGGCGATTCTCTGCAGCCAGGCTATGAAATTTTGCTGGAACTCTTGAGCGAAATGAGAGGCCGGATTAAAGAAATGGGCTTTTCGGAGGAGAAAAGGCTGGTTCTTCTTAGAAGCTTGGTGGATGAGGAGGTAATGAAGGCTTGTGTCAACGCAAAAGAGAAGGATATTAGAGCTCTCTTGGAGACACGCCTTCAAGAGGCCTTTGAAGAGCAATACAACTCAAAACAAAATCATGCGGCAGCTTCTTGTGGGTGCGGCCCGGAAATTGGAGATAAAAGCTTTTGATCCTGGTAAGCTGGAAGATTTGTCTTGTAGCCTACGCTTTCTCTGCTGGATTGCTTTTCTGGCATATAAAGGGGAAAGGCAGCCCTGCAAGAGTATGGCATAGAGTTATTGTAATTGTGGGATTTGCAGCCCAAACTTCAATCATTCTTTGGGGGGTTTGGAGTGCTCTTAGGCTCCCTATAACCAATCTTTCAGGAGCCCTGCATTTTCTTTCCTGGTGCACGGTGGGTGCTTACCTGCTTGCAGCATGGAGATACGGTGTAGCATCAGTTGGGGTGGTGGCCCTACCTCTTGCTGCGGTCATGTGGGCCTTAGGTGGTCCACCCCGTTTGCCTGCAAGTGTATCCCCGCTAGTGGACAGTCACTGGCTTACCGTGCACGGGCTGCTATCTTTTGCCGGAGAAGCCAGTCTTGCTATTGCCTTCGGGGCGGGTCTGCTCTATTTGCTGCAGGAAAGAAGAATCAGGTCCAGATGTTCTGTGGAAAGCCTTGGACGTCTACCCTCCTTGGAGATTCTGGATGAGGTGAATTACCGCTGTCTGAGCGTGGGGTTCTTGTTACTGACTGCAGGAATTATAACCGGCGCCATATGGGCCAGCGAGGTTTGGGGCTCTTATTGGTCCTGGCAGGCCAAAGAGACATGGGGCCTTGTAACCTGGCTGGTTTATGCCGGGCTTTTGCACCAGAGGCTAAATGCAGGCTGGAGGGGAAAGAGGGCAGCCACCATGGCAGTTTTGGGTTTTCTGCTTGTGCTTTTTACCTTTGCCGGAGCCGGCCTCATGGGCTCAGGGCCCCATCGTTTCGATAAATTTCAGGGTTGAGGAACTCTAAAAGGTGCCTTTGATACTCATAGGAGCAAATCATAAAACCGCCCCTCTGGAGTTGAGGGAGAGCCTATCTTTTGGGCCTGAAGAACAGGCTGAGGCCCTCAAGTCTCTGCTTGAGCCCCCGGGTTTGGACGAGGCCTTGATTCTTTCAACCTGTAACCGCACTGAGGTGCTTGCCCACGGGGCAGACCCACATGTTTGTGTGCAAAGGGTCAGGTCTTTGATGATGGGCCGAAGCCCCCTGTTGGCAGAAGAGCTGGAAGAGCACATCTATGTGCTGATGGATTCCCAAGCTGTTCGCCACCTGTTTTCAGTAGCCTCTAGTATGGATTCTATGGTGGTGGGCGAGCCTCAAATCCTTGGACAAGTCAAGGAGGCCTACAGGTTGGCGGTGCAGAATGGCACGGCCGGCCCCATGCTGAATCGGTTGCTCCACCATGCCTTCAGGGTCTCCAAGAGGGTGCGCACCGAGACGGATATAGGGCGAGGTGCAGTCTCGGTGGCCTATGCAGCGGTGGAGATGGCGCGTTCCATCTTCCGTAGCCTTATGGACAAGACGGTTCTGCTTCTGGGAGCAGGAGAAATGGTGGAGCTGGCCGCCAAGCATCTCAAAGAGCGGGGAGTCCAAAGAATCTTGGTCAGCAACCGAACCCTCTCCAGAGCAGAGGCTCTGGCCGCGCAACTCGGGGGCCAAGCTGTACCCCTGGAATCTCTAAGCTCCCAGCTCTACAGAGCCGACATGGTCTTAAGCTGCACAGGCTCCCAGGTGCCAATAATAGGCCTGGAGCATGTGAAGAGCGCCCTAAAGACCAGGAAGAACAGGCCTATGTTTTTCATAGACATAGCAGTGCCCAGGGACGTGGACCCCAGGGTCGGAGATCTAAACAACGTGTTTCTGTACGATCTGGACGATCTGCAAAAGGTGGTGGAAGACCACAGGGGAGCCAGGCAGGAAGAACTCAAGAAGGCAACGGCCATCTTGGAAGAAGAAACCAAGCGTTTTTCCTCCTGGCTGAACACCCTGGAGGCCGAGCCCACCATAAGGGCCCTGGCACAATGGGCCGATCAGGTGCGCCAAAGCGAGCTGCAGCGGAGTATTCAAAAACTAAAGGGTCTGAGTGAAAAGGAAAGAGAGACCTTGGAGGCTATGAGCAAGGCAATAGTTAGCAAGCTTCTGCACAGGCCCATATCCCGCATAAGAGAGCAAAGCGGCAAGGAGGGTTCGGCGGGGTATCTGGAGGTGGCCAGGGAACTCTTTGGACTTAACGGGGAGACCAAGTGAGACCCGGCCGGCATCTTTCCATTCGCATCGGAACCAGAGCAAGTGCTCTGGCAAAATGGCAGGCCAACTGGGTTGCAGGAGAGCTGAGCCGCATATTCCCGCACATAGAATGTGTGCTTGTGACGATCCGTACAAAGGGGGATAAGATCCTGAATTCCCCCCTGGCCGGTTTTGGAGGAAAGGGGCTTTTTGTCAAAGAGATAGAAGAGGCTCTCCTGAAAGGCGAAGTAGACCTGGCGGTGCATAGCATGAAGGACCTTCCGGCTGAGCTGGATCCAGAGCTGATGGTGGCGGCCGTGCCCCCGAGGGAGGATCCTTCAGATGTAATCATATCAAGAGGGGGCCAAAGCCTCGAAGAGCTCCCAGAAGGGGCTACGGTGGGCACAAGCAGCCTGAGAAGAAAAGCGCAGCTCTTGGAGCGCAGGCCCGACCTCAATGTAGTGGATCTCAGGGGAAACGTTGATACCAGAATTGGAAAGCTTGACAGGCAAGAGGGAGGGTTGGAGGCAATAGTTCTAGCTGCGGCAGGCGTAAGAAGAATGGGTCTTTGGTCCAGGGTTACCCAGGTTCTCAATCCAAGGGATTTCCTGCCAGCCATAGGGCAGGGTGCTCTGGCTGTAGAAACAAGGCTGGAGGACCATAGGCTCCGAGCCCTTCTGGAGCCTCTGGATCACTCAGAGACAAGGGCCTGTGTGACTGCCGAAAGGGCCTTAATGAGGGAGCTCCAAGGTGGATGCCAGGTGCCCATGGCTGCTTTGGCTCTAGTGGAAGAAGGGGGGGGGATTCTGCTTAGGGGGATGGTGGCTAGTCTGCAAGGCAAGCCTGTGTACAGGTGTTCCTGCAGGGCAGAGCTGGGGGAGGCGGAAAAGGCCGGGCTTGAGGTGGCCAGGGGTTTACTCCGAATGGGAGCCGCAGAGGTTCTGGCAGAGCTCAGGAAGCCTCAACCTGGGCTGGCCTCCCGAGGGTGATCCCCCCAAAGCCCGGGCTAACACAGGCCAGGCCACTTGAACCTCATGCGGATGGGTCAATATACTGGCAAGAGGAGGGCACCAAGTGAAATCTGGGATGGTGGTTCTGGTGGGAGCCGGCCCAGGAGACCCGGGCCTCATAACCCTGAAGGGATGGGAGGCTCTTGGCCAGGCGGAGGTGGTGGTTTATGACCACTTGATCCCTGAAGAGCTCCTGGCCGCATGTCCAGCGCAATGCAAAAGAATTTACGTGGGCAAAAAAAGTGGGGAGCATACCCTTCCGCAGGAGAGTATCAACCGAGTCCTGGTGGAAGAGGCTCAAAGGGGTTGCAAGGTGGTGCGTCTCAAAGGCGGGGATCCTTTTGTGTTCGGAAGGGGTGGGGAGGAGGCCGAAGCCCTTGCCCAAGCCGGGGTGCCATTCCAGATCGTGCCGGGTGTGACTTCCGCCGTTGCAGCCCCGGCTTACGCAGGAATTCCAGTCACCCATCGCGGATACGCATCTTCTGTGGCCTTTGTGACGGGTCACGAGGATCAAAATAAGTCAGGCTCCAGCATTCGCTGGGAGCACCTGGGCAGGGGCGTGGACACCCTGGTCTTTCTCATGGGAATGCGAAACCTTCCCATGATCCTGGGCAGGCTTCAGGAAAACGGCGTGGGACCGCAGGTTCCGGCTGCCCTCATCCATTGGGGTACAACGCCTGATCAGGTGGTTTTGCAGGGAACTGTGGGGGACCTGGCCCAGCAGGCAGAGGAAAAGGGCCTTGGCCCTCCCGCTGCCCTGGTGGTGGGCAACGTGGTCAGCCTCAGGGAAAAGCTTGACTGGGTTAAGTTTATGCCTCTTTGGGGTAAAAGGATCTTGGTCACAAGAGCCAGGGAGCAGGCCAGTGAGCTGGCTCAGAGCCTAAGGCGCCTGGGTGCACAGGCCGTGGAGTTCCCCACCATCTCGGTGGGGCCACCTTCGGACTGGAGGGAGCTGGATGAGGCCATCTCCTGTTTGGGGGAATATGACTGGTTGATCTTGACCAGCCCCAACGGAGTGCGCTTCTTCTTTGATCGTTTGTTTCAGTCCGGGAAGGACTGCAGGGCCTTGGGGCATGTTCTTATCGCCGCTATGGGAACAGGTACGGCTCGGGCGTTGGAGCAAAGAGGCCTCAGAACGGATCTGATTCCAGAAGAGTTCAGGGCCGAAGCCCTGGCCCAGGCTCTCTGCGAGCAGGCAGCGGCAGGGAAGCGCTTTCTTCTGGCCAGGGCCGAGCAAGCCCGGGACGTGCTGCCCGAGACCCTCAGAGGACTCGGGGGCCGGGTGAAGGTCGTCAGTGCATACAAGACCCTGGTGTGCCGCGATATGGATCCCCGCGCCGAGCAACTCCTGCGGGAGCGCAGGCTGGATGCTGTGACCTTCACCAGTTCTTCCACAGTTACCAACCTGGCCCAATTGCTGGGTGATAAACTCTCAGAGCTTATGGCGGGGGTCACGGTGGCCTGCATAGGCCCCATAACAGCCAGTACGGCCAGGGAACTGGGACTCACCCCCCACATAGTGGCCTCCAGGTACACCATAGAGGGCTTGGTGGAGGCTTTGGCGGCCCATTTCGAGGCCGGAAAAGAGGCGTCATGATAGGCATATCCAAACTCTACTGCGGCACAGTGGAGCCTTCCGACCCCCTGAGGTACGGAAGGCTCTCCGGAAGTCTTCCCTCCCATCTGCTTCAGTTCTCCAAGGACAAGCGGCCGGTGGTTGTTTGGAACGTGACCCGCCAATGCAACCTGAGGTGCATCCATTGCTATTCCCAGTCGGACTCCCACTTGGCCTCGGGAGAACTCACAACAGAGGAAGGCCTGAGCCTTATCCGGGATCTGGCCTCCTTTGGATGCCCTGTGTTGTTGTTTTCAGGAGGGGAGCCGCTTTTGAGGCCAGATCTGTTTCTGCTGGCCGAGAAGGCCAGGGATCTTGGCATGAGGGTGGTGCTCTCCACCAACGGGACCCGCATTGAGGAGTCCGTGGCCAGAAGGCTCCACTCCATAGGACTCTCCTACGTGGGAATAAGTCTGGACGGCCTGGGGGAGCATCACGATAGGTTCAGGGGTGTAAAAGGGGCTTTTCAGGCAGCCATGGCGGGGGTTAAAAATTGCCAGGATGCGGGACTGAAGGTGGGCTTGCGTTTCACCATACACAAGGGAAACGTGGGAGAGATACCAGGGATCTTCGACTTGGTTGAGAGGGAGAATATCCCCAGGATCTGCTTTTATCACCTGGTTTACTCGGGCAGGGGAAGCCGGCTGGTGCAAGAGGACCTAACTCACCAGCAGACCCGCAAGACCGTGGACCTCATAATGGATCGCACAAAGCTGCTCCACCAGAGGGGCTTTAAGGTGGAGGTGCTCACCGTGGACAACCACGCCGACGGCCCCTACCTTTATCTTCGTCTTCTCAAGGAGAATCCAGCAAGGGCTAAAGAGGTCCTGGAGCTGCTCAAAATGAACGAGGGAAACAGTTCCGGGCACGGCATAGGTTGCGTGAGTTGGGACGGGGAGGTCCATGCCGACCAGTTCTGGCGCCACCGAAGCTTCGGCAACGTGAGGAATAGACCTTTTAGCCGCATCTGGACCGACACCAGCGACCCGCTCATGGCCGCCCTCAAGGACAAGAAGCGACATGTAAAAGGGCGTTGTGCCATGTGCTGCTGGCTGGATATCTGCGGAGGGAACTTCAGGGTAAGGGCCGAGGCCGTAAGCGGAGATGTCTGGGCCGAGGATCCAGCCTGCTATCTTACTGAGGAAGAGATCTCAGGCTCTCCTGAAAGGAGTCAAGAGGAGGTCTCAGCATGAACCATCCCCTGTACAGACCAAGGCGCTTGCGCAAAAGTGAGCCTCTCAGAAAACTGGTCAGGGAAACAAGCCTTGCTCCAAAAGACTTGATCTACCCTCTTTTTGTGGTCCCGGGCAAAGGGGTTCGTGAGGAGATTTCCTCTTTGCCGGGCCAGTTCCACCTCTCGGTGGACCAGCTGCCTGGAGTGGGTCGTGAGATCCTGGGTTTGGGGATCCAGGGTGTTATTCTCTTCGGGCTGCCCAGCCGAAAAGACCAGAGGGGCTCTGAAGCCTATGACCCGGAGGGCATAATCCAGCGGGCAGTCAGACAGCTCAAGCAGGCGGTGCCGGAGCTGCTGGTCATCACCGATGTATGTCTTTGCGAGTACACAGATCACGGGCATTGCGGCCTCATAAGCAACGGGGAGGTGGACAACGATGCCACTTTGGAGCTCCTGGCCCTCACAGCCCTGTCCCACGCCCGGGCCGGGGCGGACATGGTGGCTCCCTCGGACATGATGGATGGCCGGGTCAAGGCTATCCGCTCAGCTTTGGACGCCGAGGGCTTCCAGCAGATTCCCATACTTTCCTATGCAGCCAAGTACTGCTCCTCATTTTACGGTCCTTTCAGAGAAGCAGCTCAATCTGCCCCCCGCTTTGGGGACAGGAGATCCTACCAGATGGACCCGCCCAACTGGAGGGAGGCCCTGCGGGAGGTGGCCCTGGACATCCAGGAGGGTGCCGATATTCTCATGGTGAAACCAGCCATGCCCTACCTGGACATCATCACCAGGGTGAGGCAGAAGTTCAACTACCCGGTGGCAGCCTACCAGGTAAGCGGCGAGTTCGCCATGATCCAGGCCGCAGCCCGTCTGGGTTGGCTGGACGGCCAGAAGGCCATGTTGGAGGCCTTGGTGGGGATTAAACGGGCAGGGGCGGACTTTATCCTAAGCTATGCGGCCCCGGAGGCTGCCAAACTCCTGGAGGGCTCATGAAGCCGAAACAGGAGGTTCCTGCCCTCAGGATGGTGGCTTGGGAAGTCACCCGTTCCTGCAATCTCTCCTGCGTGCATTGTAGGGCTTCTGCACAAAGAGGTCCGTATCCCGGGGAGCTGAGTACCCAAGAGGCTTTGGCCCTGTTGGAAGACATGGCTTCCTTTGCCAGGCCCGTGGTGATACTCACAGGGGGAGAGCCTTTGCTCAGGCAGGACGTGCTTGAGCTGGCCCGTAGGGGAAATGAGCTTGGGCTGCGCATGGTCATGGCTCCCAATGGAACGCTCCTGACGCTTAAGCTGGCCGGGCAACTCAAGAAGGCCGGCATCCAGAGAATCAGCATCAGCCTGGATGGCTCCAGCTCCAGCACCCACGACGCCTTCAGGCAGGTGGAGGGGGCCTTTGAGGGGGCCCTGGATGGGATAAGGGCCGCCAAGGAAGCGGGGCTTCCTTTTCAGATAAATACCACCGTAACAGAGAAGAACCTCAAGGAACTCCCGGCCATCTTGCAACTGGCAGTTTCCTTGGGAGCCGTTGCTCACCATATCTTCCTGCTGGTTCCCACAGGCAGAGGCAGGGAGATGGCACAGGCCGCCCTCTCGGCCAGACAATACGAGGAGACCTTGGGCTGGTTCTGCGAGCAGGAAGGAAAGGTTCCCCTGCAGCTCAAAGCCACATGCGCCCCTCAATACCAAAGGATAATTCGACAGAAGGGGAAAAGCCCCCAGGGATTTCACGGTTCGGGTCATCCCCAAAACCTGGATTGGGTCACCAGGGGATGTTTGGCGGGCTGGGGGTTTTGCTTCATCTCCCACGTGGGGGAGGTGCAGCCCTGCGGTTATCTTGAGGTGGCTTGTGGAAACGTCAGGAATCAGCCCCTTTCGGCTATCTGGAGTTCCTCGGAGGTTTTCCAACGGCTGAGAGACCTCAGCGGTTACAAGGGGCGCTGTGCAAGGTGTGAGTACAGGCGAGTCTGCGGCGGGTGCAGGGCCAGGGCGTACGAGGCAACCGGGGACTACCTCTCGGAAGAGCCTCTTTGCGCTTACCAACCCCAGGGTTATCCAGGCTGCAGGGGGGATTGAGAAAAGCAAGACCAGGGGTCTGGGGGGGTCTACTGGAAATGGACGATACGGACCGTAAAATCCTGAATCTGATACAAAGCGAGTTCCCTGTACATCCCAGACCCTTTAGAGAACTGGGGAGGATTCTGGGGCTGAGCGAAGCCCAGGTGCTTCAAAGAGTGCGCCAAATGAAGCAGGCCGGGGTGATCCGCAGGATAGGAGGCAGTTTTGACTCCCGCAGACTGGGCTTTTACAGCACCCTTTGCGCGGCCAAAGTTCCACACCAGGATCTTGAGCGGTTCAACAGGGTCATCAATTCCTATCCCGGGGTGACGCATAACTACCAGCGGGATCACCACTACAACATCTGGTTCACTCTCATAGGGGAAAGCCAAGAAGCGGTGAAGAGGACCCTTGAGGAGATGGCTCAGAAGGCCGGTGTTGGAGAAATTGTGAGCCTCCCGGCCAGAAGGACCTTCAAGATCAAGGTGAAATTCGAGCTGTGAGAGACCCCAAGCGGTTCAACCTAAAGTGAAGTCAAAGCCCCTTGGAGGATCTTAGAAGCTTAGTGGATGGCGCCCCCAAGGCCCTCCACAGAGAGGTGCAAAGAGCCCGTGAGTGAGCCTCCCCGTGTGCATCTCATAGACGGAAGCTCCTATATATACAGGGCTTTCTACGCCATAAGGGAACTCAAGACTTCCCAGGGGGTTCCCACCAATGCGGCTTACGGCTTCAGCACCATGCTCCTCAAGGTGCTGCGAGATATGAACCCGGAATTCTTGGCCGTGGTGGTGGATGCCCGCGGCCCCACTTTCAGACATCTGGCATACGAGCATTACAAGGCCAACCGGCCGGAGATGCCGGAAACCTTAAGACCGCAGATCCCGTGGATCCACGAGATAGTAAAGGCCCTGGGGATTCCTCTCCTGGAGAAACAAGGCTTTGAAGCCGACGACGTCATGGGGAGCCTGGTGCGGATCCTAAGCGCTCAGGGGGCAGAGGTGGTTCTGATCTCAGGAGACAAGGATCTGTTGCAGCTCATCCGGCCGGGCGTAATCATGATGGACACCTTGCACGAGAGGGTCTTTGACAGGGAGGCGGTGCTGGCCCGCTACGGGGTGGAGCCTTCTTTGCTGCCGGACCTTTTCGGGCTCATGGGGGACAGCTCCGACAACATTCCAGGGGTGCCCGGTATAGGGGAAAAAAGAGCCAAAGAGATTTTGCAGCGCTTCGGCTCCCTGGAGGCTGTTCTCTCCCGCCTGGAAGAGGTGAGTCCTGCCAGAACCAGGGAGGCCCTCTCCCGCTTCAGGGACCAAGCTTTGCTGAGCAAACGCTTGGCCACCATAGACACCAGCTTGGAGCTGGAGATCTGCTTGGAGGATTTGCGCCACGGCCCCCCGGATGTGGAAAAACTCAGAGGGATCTTCAAGTCCCTGGAATTCCATCGCCTGCTCCAGGAATGGACCCGCCAGGACGGTGGCGTGCAGTACAGTTGCCGGGAGGTGGCCGGCAGGCAGGATCTGGAAGCTCTGCTTCATTCTCTTTCAGGGCAGAAGAGTGTGGGGCTCTGGATGGTGGAGGAAGTAAAGGGCAAAGCAGAGCCGGCCGGCTTGGCCCTCTCAGGGGGGAAAGAGTCCGGCTGGTATGTTCCTTGCCAGGAAGCCTTGGCAGGGCTTGGGCAGTTTTTGGAGTCCCCCTCACCCGGCAAAGTTGGTCACAATATCAAGTCAGCCATGCTCTGGTTGGGAGCCAGGGGGATCTGCTTGGGAGGTGTGACAGGGGACACCATGGTGGCCTCATACGTGCTGAATCCCTCAAGAAGAGCTCATGGTCTGGAGGAGCTGGCAGCTGAGTTTCTGGATTTAAGGCTTCAAGAGGCAGATGCCGGCTCCGCCCAGGGGGCTTGTGAGAGGGCTGCAGCTGTCTTGGAGCTGCACAAGAGGCTGGAGGCTGAGCTGACCCAGGCAGGCTTGATAAACCTTTACCTGGGGTTGGAGGTTCCGCTGATTCAAGTGCTGGCCTCCATGGAAGCCCAAGGCATCAGGGTGGACATCGGGCTCCTAGGGCAGCTTTCAAAGGAGATGGGAGAGAGCCTCTGCGGGCTGGAAAGAGAGATCTACGAGCTGGCAGGAGGGGTTTTTAACATCAATTCTCCGCAACAGCTTTCAGAGGTGCTATTTCAAAGGCTGAAACTCCCCGTGGTGAAGCGCACCAAGACGGGTTTTTCCACTGACAATGAGGTGCTGGAAACCCTCTCCAGAGGGCACCCTCTTCCGGCCAAGATCCTGGAGTACAGGAGTCTTGCAAAGCTAAAAACCACTTACGTGGACGCACTTCCCGCAATGCTGGATCCGCGCACCGGGAGGGTTCACACCTCCTTTAACCAGACTGTCACCGCCACGGGAAGGCTGAGTTCCTCTAGCCCCAATCTCCAAAACATCCCCGTGAGAACAGAGCTGGGCCAAAGGATCCGTAAGGCTTTTTTGCCAGAGGAGGGGTGCTGGTTTCTTTCGGCTGATTACAGTCAGGTGGAGCTCAGAGTCCTGGCCCATCTCTCAGGAGACCCTGTCTTGAGGGAGGCTTTCCAAAGGGGAGACGACGTGCATGCCAGGACCGCAGCCGAGATCCTGGGGGTCCCCTTGGAAAGCGTCACAGCCCAAATGCGCAGGGAAGCCAAGGTGGTCAATTTCGGTATCATTTACGGGATGAGCGCTTACGGACTTGCCAAGGAGCTAGGGGTGGAGCAAAAGGTGGCCCAAGCTTACATCGATGGTTACTTCCAACGCTACAGGGGAGTCAGGGCATACTTGGACAGGGTCCTGGAGGAGGCCAGGGAAAAAGGATATGTGGAAACACTCCTGGGGCGAAGGAGATACCTCCCGGAGATTCGCAGCTCCAACACCGCAGCCAGAAAGTTCGCCGAGCGCACGGCTATCAACACGCCCATTCAGGGAACTGCCGCGGATCTCATCAAAAAGGCCATGATAGGGATCCACAGAAGATTAGGAAGCGATGGGTGCTCTGCCCGAATGCTGCTTCAAGTGCATGACGAGCTACTTTTCGAGGTGCCGGAGCCTGAGCGGGAAAAAGTGGCGGAGCTGGTCAGGCAGGAGATGGAGAGCGTGTACAGCCTGGATGTACCCCTAAGGGTTGAGCTGGGCTGGGGAAAAAACTGGGCAGAGGCTCACTGAGGGAAAAAGCCTCTGCCCACTTCTAGCGCGGATTATTCTCCAAAGCCCGTAACTTTGGGGGCTCATGCCTCCAAGCCCCCGGTCCGCTTCGACATATTCCGACTCAAAGCAGGATAAAATCTGGAAACCAAAATCAGGGTGCTTTTGAGCATAGACCGGTTTGTCAAAACATGTCATTAAGATAGCCCGCATCATTCACGACCAGTGAATCATGCGGGCCAGTTCAAGAGCTGTAGCAGGTGTATCCCAGGGGCGGGTTATTTCACCACCTCTATCTTGCGGGGCTCGGATTTCTCGAAAATCAGGGCCTTGGCAACCAGATCATGAATTCCCACCACCTCCATCTCTAAGTTGTGGTAGTCCACCAGCTCCCTTAGCTGTTTCTTGCAGTTGGCGCATGGGGCGGCTACGAGTTTGGCCCCCGTGGCCTTGAGCTGTTCCACCTTCTTTCTGCCCCCCACCTCCATGCGGAAATCATAAATCTCTTCAAAGCCTACGGTGCCGCCTCCACCCCCGCAGCAGTAATTCTCGTTTCCGTGGGGCTCCATTTCCACGAAATTGCTCACTGCGCTTTTGAGAACAAACCTGAGAGTCTCGGCCAAGCCTCCCATGCGGCTTTGGTTGCAGGGATCGTGCAAAGTAACCGATTCCTTGTTCCGGCTGGGATCCAGCTGGATCCTTCCATCACGAATATACTGGGCGGTCACCTCGGTTACGTTTTTGATCTTAAAGGGGAGCTTCCCGCCAAAGTACTCTGCAAAGACCTTTTGGGCTTTTGTAGCATGACCGCATTCGCCTATTACCAGAGTCTTAGCGCCGATCTCCTTTACCACCTCGTGCAGCTGAAGGATTATGTCCTTTAGCCAGTTGTCGTCATAAAACAGGCCGTAGTTTATGGAGTCGCTGCCTGGCCCCGTGGCTATGGTCCAGTTCTCCTTGGCAGCGTAAAAGGTCATGGCGTTCCCCATTAGGGTGTCGGCTTCCATTATGTAGTCGCTCACCGGTGCCACGAACAGGATGTCGGCCCCCTTTACGTTCACCGGGAACTCGATGGGAAGGCCTGTCATCTCCTGCATTTCCTCGTTCAGAAATTCGATGGTATCCAGGAAGGCCCGCTCGGGGATTGCCGAGGTGTTTTTGGTAGGACCCCTGAGCTGCGACTCCACGCTTACTCTGAAATTGTTGGGCACCATGCCGGCTGCGCTCAGACATACCCTCCCTATGCGCGTGATGAGGCTGTTGTCCACCCCCATGGGGCATTCCAGGGCGCAGCGCCTGCACATGGTACAGCGGTAAAAGCTCTCGTACATCTCGTCCACAAGTTCCTCAGTCAAATCCTGGGCCCCCACCAGCCTCCCCAAGAGCTTCCCAGCAAGGGTGTATCGCTTCTTGTAGACCTTTCTAAGCAAATCGGATCGCTTGGCGGGCAACCAATGAGGATTGGATTGGTCGTCGCAGGTTATGTGGCACTGAGCCGCGCAGTTGTTGCATTTTGCGCAGGTATCCAGGTAGAGTCTCAGCGGAAACTTGTAAAGCTCATGATTTACCACCTTGTCCAGACATTCCAGAAAAGGCTTCACCCTGCCCTCGCTGGGCACGTGGGAAGCCCTGTAGAGCTGGTATTTGTCTATCTTCTTGCGCGGAGTTCCCCTTTTGTCCTCTTTGGGGGGCTGTTGATTCTGGCTGCTTTGTTTTTCCATGGTATGCTCCTGAAGTCTGTATGCTAAGCCGCTCCAGCCTGCTCCTGGAACTAATGGGTCACCTCATAAGGATTAAGCCATCTGCTCTTGTGAAAGGCGAAGTACTTGCTGGCAGCATGAAACATCTTGGAGAAGGGCAGGTACGCCAGGAAGAACTCCAGCAAAAAAACCAAAACAACCAAAGTTCCCTCTTCAGCAAGGGCCCTGGGCTTCAAGGAGATTACCGAAATGGCCCAGGAACGAAGCTCCGGTCCCATCTCTCGTCCCATCAAACTCCAACCCAAGGCTGCTATGGCTATGAAAAGGGCCAAGTTGAAAAACTCCACCGGCGAAGAAAGGAGCCTTATCTGGGGCACCCAGAGCCTGAGCAGAAAAAGATATGCACTGGAAAGGAAAAGCCCAGCAGCCCCCACACGCACAAGCCAAGGCACTGTGGCACCCAAAAGAAGAAGCAAAAACCACGCCCCCAACCCCACCAGGCTCAGGTGGAAAACATAAGAGCCCAGCCACACAGCTCGGTTGTGGCGAAACAACATCTTGAAACTCACCCACTCCTCCAGAATGTAGGCCGCCTCCCCCTTCAGGCCCTCCGGCACCGGATAGAGTTTCCAGTTCAGCTTCTTAGGGGCTTTGCCCCAGCCACCCAGCCTGTACAGAACACCTGCCACAAAAAATAAAACCGCCACGTACGGCAGCACCACCCCCACCAAGGTCCCCATATAACCCTCCTTCCTAATGAGGCTGGCGGGTACCCCTCCAGCCCTTTTATTAGAATAACCTCAATCAGGCCCCTCAGCCACGGGCCCCCTTGGGCGCCTTTTGAAATTCCTCATCTCCAGGATCTTGGCCGGCCCTGCCCGGAATCCCCTCCGAAGAGACTGTCTTGCAGGCTGCACCATGAGAAGGGGACAGGGGCACCTTTTGGCCAGAAAGGCTCGAAGCGGGCTCTGGGCTCCCCCCATGCGGGCCTCGGCCACCGAGGCGGCCATGACCATAGCTTCCACTCGGTGTTTCCTTGCAAATCTCACAAGCTCCACACCCTCAACCCCCACCAGGACATGGAAAGAGCTCTGCGGGCCTCCTTCCAAGCCCTTTGCGTAGCGGTCCTGAAGGGTCTTCTCGGCAAAACTTGCCATTTCCGGATTCAAACCCAAAGCCAAGCCGGGTTCCACTACTTCTGCATAGAATCTGTAAGGGGAAGGTAGCACGTGAACCACATACAAATGGCAGGTGGATGCAGAACGCGCCAGACCCAAGGCAAAGGGGAAGGCATTGTCGGCCGCTTGGCTCAGATCCGAGTAAAAGAGGATTCTCTCAAAGCGCATTCTGGTAAGACATCCGGAGAATTCGCTGCCTTTGGAGCCGGTGGCTGTCTCAAAATATAGGACAGCAAACCTTATGGTGGGACATTATACCACTGCTTTGGGAAATAGCACCCCTTCCCCTGTTTCCAGGCAGGGGTTTTGCTCGTGGAAATCCTAAGGAACCCAAAAAGGCCTGGGATCCTCCCCAAGCCCCCGACAACGAGACATTGTGACTAGAACCCGCTCCCAACCCGCAAGCTAAGATCAGATCAGAGCTTTTCCCCGTTCATAAACCTTCTTACCTGCTTTGGGTCCTTCACCCTGGAGGGGAGGAGTTCCAATCGCCTCTTGCCCATCATCTTGAGGCCCACCCCAAGATCCTCGAACAACCTCCCTGCGGCCAGCTTGTACCTCATCATGAGGCCCAGCTCATAAACCCTCCCCCAGCGCCTC
>CAYPWF010000047.1:0-29090 GCA_964414345.1 uncultured Desulfarculaceae bacterium | reverse complement strand
GCTTGGCTTGGAGGGTGCGGGCCCTTTTTTAGAGGGCCCGCTCTAAGGAGGAAGGAATGGGGGGGTGGGATGCTTGGAGAGGAATGGTTTACTTCTGATTCAGGATCCCAAGGTGTCTTGTTCCTTGCTCTGCCCCAAAGATAAGAGACCCGCAACGTCCAGGATAAGGGCCACTCTTCCGTCCCCCAGGATGGCTCCTCCGGAAACCCCCTGGGAGCGCTTTAGCCCCTCACCCAAACTCTTTATCACCACCTCCTGCTTCCCCAGGACTTGATCCACAAGCAAACACCAGCATTCACCCTCGTTGTCCACCACTATACCGAGAGCTTCCGAGGCTCTGATGCGGGCTGTGGGAATCCCGAACACCTTGTGGAGCCTCATGAGGGGGAGTAGCCTGTCACGCACTCGGATGACCTCCCCGCGGCCGTGCACCGTGGAGACCGAGCCCTCCTGAGGCTGGAAGGTTTCCCTTATGTTCATGGTGGGGATTATGTAACGCTCTGTGCCCACACGAACTATCATTCCGTCAATTATGGCCAAGGTCAGGGGGAGCTTGACCACCATGGTGCAGCCCTGACCCGGCTGGGAGAGAATTTCGATTCTGCCCCTGAGCTTCTCAATGGCTTTTTTCACCACATCCATCCCCACCCCGCGGCCTGAGACGTCTGTGACCCGCTCTGCAGTGGAGAAGCCGGGATGGAAGATGAGTTGATAAATCTCGTGATCCGATGGGGTGTCTTCAGGCCTCACAAGCCCTTTCTCCCTTGCCTTGCTAAGGATTTTTCCCAGATCCAGCCCCCCGCCGTCATCCTGGATCTCTATAATCACATGGCCTCCCTTGTGGTAGGCCCTGAGGTAAATGGTTCCCACAGGAGGTTTTCCTCTCTGCTCACGCCTCTCGGGGAGCTCTATGCCATGGTCCACGGAATTGCGGATCATGTGCACCAAGGGATCGTGGATGGCATCCACCATGTTTCTGTCTATCTCGGTTTCTTCTCCTGACATCAGAAGCTGAACAGCCTTGCCTGACTTTCTGGAAAGATCCCTCACCAGCCGAATCATTTTCTGAAAGGTGTTCTTGATGGGCACCATGCGCATGGACATGGCCGTGCGTTGCAGCTCCGAGGTGATACGTCCCAGGTGACCGAAATCCTTGCTCAGCCGGTGATCCATGGCCTCTTGTATTCTGGGGTTCTGCCTTATTAGGGATTGGGCGATCACGAGCTCCCCCACCATGTCCACCAGGTTGTCCAGCTTAGCCATGTCCACCCTTATGGTCCCCGAAGCCGAGGCGGATCGCGACTCCTCGGATACCTGGGCAATGGCTTGCTGCACCTTGAGGGCTCTGTCCACGTCTTTTGGGGCCACTTTTCCCTGCTCTACCAGGATCTGTCCCAAAGGACGGTCCGGAGCTTGGGACTCCTGCAGACTGAGAGCCTGGGAGACGTCTTGGGAACTTACTTTTTGCGTTGCAATGAGGATTTGGCCAAGGGGAGGAGGCTCTTCCTCGGGGAGGGTTTTCTCCTCGCCATCCAGCTCTCCCAAACGCTCAAGGAAATCTTGCACCCGCTCGGAGCAATCCTGGTGGGGCTCTCCGGCTGCTTCCTTTTCTATTGCGTTCAGGAGTGCCTTGAGAAGGTCAACGGCCTCCAACACCATGTCTATGACATCCTGAGTCATGGCCATTGTTTTGTTTCTGGCCCTGTCCAGCAAATCCTCCACCCTGTGGGAAAGGGTATGCACCTGCTTTAGATTCAAGAAGCCAGAAACCCCTTTTATGGTGTGGAAGGGTCTGAAAATGCGATGAATGACTTCCACATCCGAGGGGTTCTCTTCCAGTGCCAAAATGTCTACCTCTATAGAATCCAGGTTTTCTCTGGCCTCTGCCAGGAACTCTCGAAGAAGCTCCGGATCAGAGATGGACTCCTCGTTTTGAGCAGCCGCCTCCTCAACATGCCCAGTGGGCTTTGGTAGGGGCTCCTGGCTGCAGGATGGGGAATCCGGGCTGGGGTTTTGGATTTTCTCGGGGCCGTCCTCACCCGAGATCCTTTGGATCGCCACCTCCAACTCAGGCATGAGTTCCTGTAGGGAACTGCCGCCCATAATGCAGGACTCAATTTTTTCGCGTATTTCCTTTAGTAGGAGGGGCAAGTGGGCCTCTTTTGAGGCAAGTGGGTGCTGCTCTAGCCCTTCCAGAGCCCTGAACACTGGCTGAAAAGTGCTTAGATCCCCTGGGTCGGCCAAAACGAGACATGCTGCCAACTCCTGGGTGAGTTCCTGGAATTCCGCCTGATGAGAAGATTCCTCAGCCACTTCGACTCCTCCTTCTGATCACGCTTCAAGGGGGGCTGATCCTAAGTGGGAGTTCGACTTATTGTTGAATTCCCATTAGGGCCCTGTTTCTGAATCAAGCCTGCTCATAACAGATTCGGTTCTTTCCTTTGCCCTTGGCCTTGTAAAGAGCTCTGTCTGTTTTATCCAAAATGGACTCCCACCCGGGAGCCTGCGCTCCTCTCCAGTGGGTGAGCCCTATGCTCAAACTTACGGCCGGCTCACCCGCCTGTAACCAAAAGCTGCGGCTCCTCACAGCCTCAAGGATCCTACTGCATAGGCTGATGCCGCTCGCAAGGCCCGCCCTGGGCAGAATCATCAAGAACTCGTCTCCTCCATACCGCCCAATATGATCGGTTGCCCTCGCTGTTTTCTTTAGGAGCCCCGCCAGTTCCACCAGAAGCTGATCTCCCCTGAGATGGCCCAGGAGGTCATTGACCTTCTTGAATCCATCCAGGTCCAGGAGGGCCACGCAAAAGGGGTCTCCGTAGCGTCGGGACCTTGATACCTCCATCTCCAGGAGCTTTTCCATGAAGAACCTGTTGTACAAGGATGTGAGAGGGTCCAATATGGCCATCTCCCCCACCTGTTTTAAAAAGGAGATCATGCGCTTTCTTTTCAGGCCTTCTTCAAGGGCTCTGGAGAGGGTTTGGGAAACCCTGGCCCCATCCTTCAACATGTCTCCTGCCAGGTATCCCACAAATCCTTCCCCCAAGCACTTGGCTGCCAGATCCTCATGACCCTTGCGTGTCAGAAAAACAGAAGGAGTCCAGATCTTTCTTTCCTTGAGGCATCTTATCAGTTGGAACCCGCTGCCCTGCTCCAGAGTGTCTCCGGTAATAAGAAGCTCAAAAGGTCTTGAGCAAAGCTCCCCCAAAGCCATGGGAAAAGATCGAGCAAGACGCAAGGAGACCTGAGGCCCCAAAGCCGAGCGCACCAGGGACTTTAACCAAGGCGAAAGGGGCCTTTCATACGCCCAAAGAACCGAAGCTGCTTCGCCCTGAAGTCCCGGCTGTTGGGAAAGGAGCTTCCAGACCTCCAAATCCGGCAAGCAAGGGGAGATCTCAGCAGAGAAAAGGTTAACCCGCTTACTACAAGGCTGTTCAACATACTCCCATGTTTCCAATATGGCCGTCTCAGGATACATGCTGCCTCCTCCTCGAAAACTCTGCTTTTAGCAGTTTTCGTGCCAATGCAGCCGGTGCTTTATTTCTCCTGCTCAGGGGATTCAAGAGGGTAACTTTGCCCTTAGCCCGGATTGTTTTCTAAAGCCCGTAACTTTGGGGGCTACGCCCCCAAGCCCCCGGTACGCTTCGACATGTTCCGACTCAAAGCAGGACCAAAGCTGAAACCTAAAAGCAGGATGCTTTTGAGTATGGACCAGGTTGTCCCAAAATATGATAGAGATAACCTGCATTATCCGCTGACCGTGAATAATGCAGGTTAGGGCAAGACTTAGCCCAATAGGTAACTGAGGCGGAATGAGTCTTGTTCGCAGCGGGGGATTAGATCTTGGAACTTGACAGGAGCTTTGCCTTGGGGGCGGACTCTCCTTGTTTTTCCAAGGCCTTGTTTCGGTACCCGGATCTGAGATGATGTAGGACTTCTGTCATACGGTAGGTCTGTTTCTGCAATTCTTCCAGGCTGGAGAGCACAACTTCCCTGGAGGACTCACCTTGCTGTTCTATCCTGAACTTAAGAAGCTGGCACTGGGCTGATATGGCGTTTAGGGGCTGGGCCAGTTCATGCACAATGTCCCTGGTGATCTCCCCGAGGCATCCCAGACAACCCGCATCCAACACCTGCGCTTCTGCATCCAGGACCTCTGAGACGTCCTCCATTAAGACGGCTAGGTTTCTGTTGCCTGGGCCCAGACCATTGCTTGAGGGGAGCACTAGAATCCTTGTGTGAAAAAGGGAGTGTTTACCTTCAGCTTTCTCTTTGAGCGGCATGCTGCATACAAATAGGCCTGAGGAGCGTTGCTCTCTTGCGGCCTTTTGAAGCCTGTCCCACATCTCGCAGGGGCTGGAGCAAGGAGACCTTGATCCCAAAGCGCACCCCACGGCCTTGCAAAGTGTGGTTCCTGTTGCTTGAGGGGCTTTCCTGGAGAAGGTTTTGAGGAATGCCTCGTTCACATCCAAGACAGTTCCCTGGGAATCCACCAGGGCCAAAGCTGCCCCCATCGATGCAAGTACTTGTAATTCCTTACTCTTTAGTGAAAGGGACTCTTCTTGGTGGGCCTGGTTCAAGGTTTTGGCCCCCCTGGTACCCTCAGCCTCGGACTTGCTGAGGCCCTCTTTTACAGCCTCATCTATTTTTTTTCTTAGCTCCTGCAATGAGAAGGGCTTCCGAAGCACGGCAAAAGCCCCATGCTCCAAAGCCTCCAAAGCGGCCCTTGCACTTGTCGAACCGGTTATCAGGATGACTTTGGTTGCCGGGGAAATGTTTTTGGTTGCCCTTAAAAGCTCCAAGCCGCTTGTGCCGGGCATAGTAATATCAGAGACGAGAACAGAGAAGTGGCGCTCTTTTATCAAACTGAGAGCCTCATCTGCGCTTGCAGCACAGGTCGCACTGTATCCGCAACGGGCTAAATACTCGGCCATTAGTTCCGAAAGTTGGGGTTCGTCATCCACTACAAGTAATTCCATGCGGCCACCTCCCCCTGGGAACTTCTCCGAGCTTTTCCCGGATTTTACTCAAGCAAAGCGTTAAGGTAAAGGAAAAAAGAGCGCTGGCTTCTCGTGCGGCAAGAATCCTTTATGCCAGCACCCTCATGACCAGTTTGCCCACTCCTTTGTCCACCATATTGAGTCTTCTGGCCAGACCGTAGGAGAGATCCACGTCACGGCCTTCTATGTAAGGCCCCCTGTCGGTCACTACTGCCAGAACTTTTTGGCCTGTCTGGGGGTTTTTCAATTCCACCTTTGTGCCCAGGGGAAGCTCTTTGTGGGCGATGGTGGCTGCGTGCATGTTAAAAGGCTCACCGTTGGCCATTGGCTTTCCGTGATGCTCGTGCCCGTACCAGCTGGCCACCACAGTCTGCTCCCGAGAAGCAGTGCGAAGCGGAATTTTAAGGCGCTGCCCGGGTTCAAGCTTGCGTGGGTTCTCGATGGAGTTCTCTTTGGCCAGCAACTCAGGATCTACAGCGAACTTCTTTACCCCCAGCCCCCAGAGGGTGTCTCCCGGTTTGACGGTGTAATCAAGGTACCTTTTGGGTGGAGCCGCAGGGGGGTGTGAGGCCGGGCTCTGGGGCAAGACACTGGGCGCTTGTCTTGTGGTTGGGGCTGCGGCCAGGGCCTGCGGCCTTACTGAGTTGGATGCCTGGGCTTCCTCTAACAAGGCAGAGAAAGCCGGCATCTTCTGTAGAATGAGTCCCCTTGGATGGGAAGTGGCCCCGGCTGCAAGGGCCTGAGTCCTCACCGGATTGGCAAACCTTTTCAGCTGGGCGCTTAGGCCTGAGATGAAGCGTTGGGCCAAGGGTGCCAGGTTTTTTCTCAAAGCCATGGGAATCATCTTCACTGTCTCCTCTTGCTGGTTTTGGGGCCGTGGGTTGTGAACTTGGCCAGAGCCACATCCGCCAGCAGGCTTCCCACTGTTTCTATGGTTTTTCGAAAAGGTGTGTTTCTGACTGTGGACCAGCGCGAATCCCTCCCGTAGCGCTCGGGCAGTTTCAGATTGTAAAGAATCGGCGGTACAAGTTCACCGCCGTTTACCTCAAAGGCATGGACCCGCATCCAGGCCTCCCCAGAAGGCAGGCAGTCTGTTATGTAGTCTATGAGCACTTGGCCGTTGTCGAATACCGTGGTCACAAGCTCCCTTCCCCCGGGAAGGTTCCCGATGGTTGCGTCCGGTACCACCTCCAAGAGATTCCAAGCCGCTAGGGCTGCATCATCCAAGACGTGGATAGCAGAAGATGGTAATCCCAAGACCAGGTCGTCCACCAAGGCCTCTCCCACCACCTTTTGCCAGGCAAAAGACAAGCGCTCCAGGATATTTTTGGGTTCGGGTTCTCCATCCGGCCTGAAAAATCCGAAGCTCAAGCCGCTTGCCAGATCCTTGAAGAATTCAAGTATGGTTCCCCCAATACCTCTTCTTTGAGCGGTCTTCACCTCCTGGTTCTCATCAATGTATCTGTAAGTGGAGCCGCCAAAGAGATCCTTGAAAAAATTGACCAGGTTTGCTGCCGCATCCTTCAGGTCTTTCCCTATCCTTTGGAAGAAACCTTCTTGGGGGGGAGGCGCCTCAAGAGGGTTTGGGGCTTCTAAATCCACCCAATCCCCGCCGGGATGAGCCAGAAGTTGGTCCTCCTTGTAAACTCTTAATTGCTCCTGCCAAGAAGCAGGTGAGGATTTGAGTGAGGAGCTGAGCGTTTCCAGACCATGGATTGCATAAGGGGCTGGCGCCAAGGCCCGAATTTCCGGCATAGATACCCCTGCCGGGGTGGGGCTGAGGGTTTGGGCCTGTCCCAGGAGCTCCTCAAAGCGCAAATTCTCCATGTGGCCTGAGGTGATGTTTCCCCCGGGAGACACCGGACCTGTCACGTTCCCGCCACTTCTGGTCACATGTGCGACACTATCCAAGGAAAGCTTTGCCTCCCAGGGGGAAATCGTTTCCCCCTTCTCGGGGGGAATTGAGTGCCTGGAGCCCAACTCTTGGAAAGGCTCGTCAATGTACAAAGCAACGGACGTGCCAGGTGTCCTAACCCGGATTATTCTCCAAAGCCCGTGCCTTGGGGGGCTCAAGCCCCCGCTCAGGCTTTGCTCTATCCTGACTCAAATCAGGACCAAATCCGAAACCGAAAATCAGGGTGTTTCTGAGTGTGACTGGTTTGTCCAAATATCCCATTGGGCTGGCCCGCATTACCCAGTGATCGTGAGTAAAGGGGGCTAACCCGGCCTTCACTTGGGGGCCCCAGGTGCACTCAAGGCATGGGTGTGACGCGCAGTAGGGTACAACCCAGGCAGCTTCACGCCTTGGTGGCAGAACTCAGACTTTTTCTTCCGGATCAAAGAGGCGTCGGTATTCTTCCAGGGCGAAACGGTCGGTCATACCGGCTATGTAATCGCAGATGACCCTCTTGAGAGGTTCGGAATCCGCCTTGTGCTGCTGGCGAATGGGAAGAAGGGTAGGGTGGCTCAGATAGGCTTCAAAAAGTCCCTGGATAACCCGCTTGGCCTTTATCCGCATGCGTTCCATCTTATAGTGCCTGTAAAGCCTCTCTTGTAGAAAAAGCTTAAGGGCGTTGTTCCTGGCCCCAATGGAGGGAGAGAAACCTATGAGATTGCCTTCGGCTCTTCTTACATCCTCAAGGCTTTCTATATTTTTCTCTTTGAGCCTAAGACGCGTGGATTCAACCAAATCCTCAATGAGATATCCTATCAGATGGCTAATGGTCTGGTATTTGAGGCGTTTGCCCGAAATGGCTGGATACTTGCCTTTCACCATGCTTTCCAGCTCCTCCCAGAGGTCCACTTCCTCCAGCAGCTCTTCCTCTTGCAGATAGCCAGCTTCCAGGCCGTCGTCTATATCGTGGTTGTTGTAAGCGATCTCATCGGCCAGCTCTATTATCTGCGCTTCCAGGGTGGGAGCTTGATCAGGCTCAAACTCCTCAGGTATTTTTTTTGAGCCCTCCCTGGCCTCCGCTGAGCGCTTCACAAGACCTTCCCTGGTCTCCCAGGTCAGGTTGAGGCCAGGGAAAAGGGGATAACGCTCCTCTAGTTCCTCAACTATGCGGAGGCTTTGCAGATTATGCTCAAAACCGCCTGAGTCCTCCATGAGCCTGTTGAGGGTCTCCTCCCCTGTATGTCCGAAGGGGGTGTGACCCAGATCGTGGGCAAGGGCTATGGACTCGGCCAAGTCCTCGTTGAGACCCAAGCGACGGGCAATGCCTCTGGAAATCTGGGCCACCTCCAGGGTATGGGTCAGACGGGTTCTGTAGTAATCTCCTTCATGGTTCACAAAGACCTGAGTCTTGTATTCCAGTCTTCTAAAAGCCGCGCAATGGATCACCCGGTCTCGATCCCGCTCAAAGTGAGGTCTGTTGTCTTTCAGTTCCTCGGGATATCTTCTGCCTCTGGAAAGATGGCTGCGGGCCGCATAGGGGGCCAAGTCCTCGCGCTCACCGTTCAAGCCTGGATTCCCTCCCAACTAAGATCTGCCTGGAGATCCGGACAAGGCTTCAGGGTCCCTCTGAACTGGTGGTAATCCGTCCAGTTGTTCCAGAAGTTCTCTGAAGAAGTCCATGAGCCCATTTGCCACAGCAGGCCACGAGAAACGTTGGGCCCGCCTGAGGGCTTCGGCTCCCATTTTGGCCCTCCAGTCGGGGAATTCAAGCAGTTCCAGGATAGTCTCAGCCAGGAGCTCACTGTTTCCCTCCGGCACCAGCACCCCTGTCTTCCCGTCTAAAACCGTGTAGCTCAAACCGCCCACCCTGGAGGCAATCACCGGTACCCCGCAGGCCATTGATTCCAATGAGGCCATGCCAAAGGATTCATACCGGCTGGGGAGCACACAGGCCATTGAGGCCGAGTAGTAAATTGGGAGACTGTTCTGAGGCTTTGGACCCAGGAAATGAACCAGCTCTTGTATACCCATGGAGCGGACCTGTTGGGAAATTTCCAGGACCTCTGGGGGAGGTTCCCAAGGGCTCTTCCATGGGGGCCCTCCTACCACCATAAGGGAAGGGCAGGGCTTGCGGGAAGTTCTGGTTGATTTCAAGATGGACATGGCTCCCAAAAGAGTGTCCAAACCCTTGATGGGGTCCAGCCGGCCCACAAAGATGAGCCAGGCTCTCTCATCCAAACCCAGGATTCTCTGTGCCTCCAGCCGATCCATGGGCCTGAATAGGGAGGTGTCCACCCCGCAAGGGATGACCCTGATTCTTGCTGGGCAGGCCTTATATTGCCAAACCAACTGAGCCCTCTCCAAGGGATGGGGAGCCACCAGAGCGTCGGCCTTTCTGGCCACCCGCTCCTCCCAATACAGCCGAACTTCCCCTTCCTGCTCGCTGCAAGTTCTGGCCACCAGGTTCTTTATCCAACCCATGGTGTGGAACATGTGCACCATGGGGATCCCCCATCGGGCCCTCAAGCTCAGAGCAGCTACGCCCGAAAGCCAGTAATGAGAGTAAATAAGATCATAGGGTTTGGAGGCCAGGGCCAGGGTCCTCTCTACGAACTCCCCCACGTGCTCCACCAGCCTCTCCTTGGGATAGGGGCTCTGGGGGCCTGCAGGCACGTGATGCACAAAAACTCCAGGAGCCAGCTTCACTTTTTGGGGAACCGCAGGATCCTGGCTTCTGGTGAAAATATCCACTTCCACGCCACGCAGGCCCAACTGGGAACAGGTTTCCCTCACGTAAACGTTCATGCCCCCGGTCTCCTTGCCTCCCAAGGAAGCCAGAGGACAAGTATGGAAACTTAGCACAGCCAGTCGCATCAGGGCGGCGCCTCTGGGCGTGGTTTTAGTCTGAGCCTGAAAAGAAGACGGTCTTTGGCACCAAAGTCATATTTGTATATCTCACGACCACGAAGGAAATCATATACCTTCAGCTTCTCCAGGATGGCCCTCTTTATGGTGTGCGCCACAAGCACTATGCCGGGACTGTATTGCTTGTAACGCGGATCAAAGCCCGAGTTGTACAAGGCCCAGGTTCGCCCCTTTACAAAAGATATGCTTGAGGCAATTGGGCCTTGCACAGAGCGAAGTTCCGTAAGCCTCACCAGCCCCTCGGTTGCAAAGGTCTTAGCCATCTCGCAGAAGAAAGACTCTCTTTTCTCGTCCATAAAGACAGCCTTTTGAGGCTGGCTTAAACGGTGAAGACGAAAAAAATGCTCCATGGCCTTGTCCCAGCCGTCTTCGGGATTCACCAGGGCAAAACCAGCTTCAAGGTCTTTCTCGGCCTTTCTCATCTTCCGCCTGATTTCGTGGCGGTGATGAGAGGTAAGGCTCAGCAAGAATTCTTCCCAGGTTTCCGGAAGCTCCACCCAAGGCGAGAATTCTTCGAGATCTATGCGCACGTCCCAGCCCTGACTCAACATTTCGTTTAGTTCTTCTAAGGTTGGGGAGCCCTCGGGCACGCAGTGAAGATCCAGTTGGTGACCGACCGGAAGCAGCTTTTTCAAACCTTTTTCCAAGGCTGCCATAACCTGCACCTCCATGCCGGAGCGAACCAGGAAATCCATAGTGTCCGACAGCTCTGTGTTGCCTATCCATTCCAACACCTCTGGAGTCGTCTGGGTACGGCAAAAAGGGGCCAGCCCTACCAAGGCGCCGGCGCCATCCCGCACCAAGATCAAATAAGGTTCCCTGGCCTGACCATAATGATTCCACCATGAAAGAGCCCAAAGGGGATGAAGAAACACCTCTGGGTTGCAGGCATGGCTCCAAAGTTCAAGCCAAGGGGCTTGCAGCTCCAGCAGGGAGGAGACTCCTTGTTTAAGCTCCACTTGCAACTAGATCCCTATCCTCCTCTGGAAATATACATGTTTTGACGCTATCACAGCGATTCCAAGCACGTCAACGGGCTGATCCAACCCGCAATATTCGCCATTGGGTGGATAATGCAGGCTATCTTAATAATATCTTAAAACAAACTAGCCCATTCTCAAGAAGTTCCTTTTTTTCAGCTTCAGAGTCGGCCTTGGTTAGGGTCACAATATGCCAAAGCGCACCCAGGGGCTTGGGGGCTTTAGCCTTCAAAATCAAGCGCTTTGGAAAATAATCCGTGATAGGAGGGTTCCAGGAAATCAAAAGCCGCCTGGAAGGCGGCCTTGTTTCGGGCTAAGGTTAGAGTTCAATCCGCCCTAACATTTTGGATGGAAGGTGTCTCTCCTGAGATTCCCGTGTCCGTAGCCACTACGCTTATTCTCAAGCGATCCGGTCTGAGGGGCAAAGCATCCCTTTCCAGGAAAACCCTTTGCACCGGTGCAATGGATTCTATCTGCTGTACAACCCTAGAATAGCTCTCCATGGGGATCTCCAAAAGGATTCTGCTCCTTATCACCTGTCCTGAATCCTTGTGCCTGACCCCCATTAGAAACATCTTTCCCCTGGATTCCTTGAGGATTCCTTCGATACGCTGGAACACCTCTTCAGATCCTGTAAGATCCAAGACCATCTCATCCTGGATCATCACCTTTCCCCGAAGCGGCCAATCCGAATCCGGATCCACTGCTTTCACCGGGCTAACCAGGTTGTCCTGGAAAAAGGGACTCCAAGCCTGCTGCATCTGATGCTGATGGATGGCAACACCCGAGTCTTGCAGAAAGGCTGTTTGAGACGACTCCTGTTGCCTGTTCTCCCAGGGTCTCCACTGTCCGAGACCGCCCAAGAGCAACAGCACGCCCAAAGCTGCCATGGCAGGCACCGGCACCCTCCAGGGGTGAAGCCTAACCCACCCAAAAAGTTTTTGGAATACAGATCCTTTGTGTATCCGCGCCCTTATTCCCTCCAGGACGCCTTCTGGAACCTGCAGTTTTTCCAAAGAGTTAAGCGCCGCCACTGTGGCCCGATAGTGTTCCCAGTTTTCCGCGCAGCTCCTGCAAGCCCTAAGATGCCTCTCCAGTGAGCTCAAATCCTTGCCAGCCAAATTCCCATCCAACAGATCCAAAAATCTGTCTGTGAACTCCTGGCAAGCATTTGATCCTGCTTTAGGTTCCATCATCCGCTCCTATGAATGCCTAGCCCGGCTAAGAGTTCCTTCAGCTCCCAGCGGGCGCGGTGAAGCCGGGACTTTATGGTTCCTTCCGGCAGGCCCAGCACCTCTGAGATTTCCTGGTAAGAAAGCTCCTGGATATCCCTCAGAACTATGATCTCGCGATAATCCGGCCGAAGCCTTTGAACCGCCTTTTGCACAAGCCTTTGGACTTGCCTTCGGTGAAGGGCCTCTTCCGGCATATCCGCCTCGTCGGGCAGCTCCCGCTCCAGATCCCCCTCTTCCCCTTGGAGTGGATCGTCCAGAGATTCTGTGCTTTGATGAAATCTCCTCTTGAGGTACTTGAAGCGGTTTCGACAATGATTGAGAGTCACCTGGTAGATCCAGGTGGAGAACTGAGAGTCTCCACGAAAACTGGGAAGATGCTTGTAAACGTTTAGGAATACTTCTTGGGTGAGATCTTCCGCCTCTTCCTTGTCCCCCAAGAGACGAAAGGCTAGATTGAAGATCCTTTGCTGGTAGGCTATGACGATCCGCTCGAAGGATTCGCTGTCTCCCTTCTGCGCGGATTGGATCCATCGTCTCTCCCACTCCTCAGGAGTCCAAGGGTCTTTTTCTTGCCCTTGGCCTTCCTCTTCCTTATTTAGACAATGGATTGGGAAAAGAGTTTCCAAGCTGACTCCACTTTTTTCCCCGGCCCTCATGAGCCTTTGAGAACCTGTCTTGCTATGACCATCCTTTGCACCTCTGAGGTGCCCTCGTACACGGTAGTAACCCTGGCGTCCCGATAGATCCTCTCCACCTTGTGGTCTTTCATGAAGCCGTAACCACCGAATATTTGCGTGGCTTTGAAAGCCGTCCTGTTTACCATCTCAGAGGCATACAGTTTGGCCATGGAAGCCATCATGGTGAAGGGCTCCCCCCTGTCCCTTTGCGCTGCCGCGTGCAGGGTCAACAGAGCGGCCGCCTCTATCTCGGTGGCCATATCCGCCAACATCCATTGGATGGCCTGGTAGCTGCAGATGTACTTGCCGAACTGTTTTCTCTCTTTGCTATATCTGACAGCTTCGTCGAAGCAGGCCCTGGCCATGCCCACTGACTGGGAGGCAATGCCGATACGGCCGCTGTCTAAGGCGGCCATGGCCATGCGGAAACCATCTCCCTCCTGCCCCAACAGGTTGGATTTGGGCACCCGGCACTCCTCCAAGACCAGTTCAGCTGTGTTGCTGGCCCTAAGACCCATCTTGTCTTCCACAGTGCCCACTGAAAAACCAGGGAAACCCGGCTCCACCAGGAAACCGCTGATGCCCCGGTGGCCTTCTTCGCTTGTTCTGGCAAGCACTACTATCACACCAGCATAACTGCCGTTGGTTATGAACATCTTGGTCCCGGTTAGATGATAACATTCTTCCCTGAAACTGGCTTGCATTCTGATCCCAGCGGCATCGGATCCGGCTTGGGGCTCGGTAACAGCAAAAGCTCCCAGTTTTTCCCCTCGGGCCAAAGGAAGAAGATATTTTCTCTTCTGATCCTCGGTGCCAAAGGCCACCAAGGGCTCGCAAGCCAGGTTGCACACCGCCATTGTCACGGCAGTGGAAGGGCAGGAGTAAGCTATCTCCTGCATGGCCAGGCTGTAACTCACCGCGCCCACGTTGGATCCCCCGTATTCCTCCGGCACCATCATGCCCATCAATCCCAATTCAGCCATTTTTCGAAGAATCTCCCAGGGGAACGCGCCTTCCCGATCCAAACGTGCGGCAACAGGCTCGATTTCCTTTCGGGCAAAATCACGCACCATGAGCTGGATCATGTGCTGCTCGTTGGTGAGCTGGAAAGCCATGGCAACACCTCCCCCAGAACTAGCTCGTCCAAGCCAAGCGGACTAGCAAGAGCCCTGCAAAGCCTGTCTTGTACTCCCATATCAGAGTCATGTCCCCGGTCATTTGAGACAGGCGTTTCTGTGGTAAAGAAAAAGTTAACCTTCTGCTCCTCCCCTAGGGGCTTCCTCCAGGAGGCGGGCCGGATGGTTTCAGAGAGCTTAATCAGGCTAAGGAGTGTAAACCACAACTATCAACTCCATAGCAACATCGCTTAGGTTTCTCAACTGGTGAGGGATTCCCGAATTGAAATGAATGCTTTCTCCCTGCTCCAGCACGCGCAAATGATCTCCCACTTTGATTTCCAGCTTTCCCCTAAGCACATATATGAACTCCTCCCCCTCGTGCTGATACTCAACCATATCATGATCTGAACGCGGGTCTATCTGCACCAGAAAGGCTTTCATATGTTTAGTCTTGGCTCCTGGTGTGAGGGGAGTGTACGAGTATGCCTCTGTGCGCTTTCGGTAGGCCTCTACCTTTCTCTTATGGGACTCCTTTTGGTCTGCGCTCAAAAATGATCCAGGATCCACACACAAGGCCTTGGAGATCCTTATGACCTCCGAAACCGTGGGGAGCACCTTGTCAGCCTCGATATTGAGAAGCCTTTGAGTGGAGCAACCTGTATCGCCAGCCAGGGCTTCTATGGACATTTCCGCTTTCTGCCTGAGGGCACGCATTCTTTTCCCGAAGCTTCTCTTTGGCTTTGTTGCACCAGGCTTGGAGGCCATAACCATTCTCTCCTAAAGAAATTTTTCCCAAACCCAAGCTCCCAACACCTTTTCTGGTTCCAAAACCGGCTTGGGCTAGCAATGATCGCCCGGGAAGACCAGACAACAAGGTTCTTATCTATATATCACAAGACGCTGACCCGGGCGGATCTTCTCCTGCGCACTCAGCTTATTCCACTCCTGGATAGACTTCACCTGAACCCCGTATTTCCTGGCTATATCCCAAAGACTCTCCTTTTCCTGCACCTTATGAACTAATTGCTCACGATGGGCCTGCTTTGGAGGCTGTGTTCTGGCTGCCTCAGGCTGCGGCTTTGGTCTTGGAGCTGTGGAGAGAGCCTTGTTTCTGGCCAATTCCTGGGCGCAACTCCCAGATCCCGCGGGAAAGTACATGCGGTATTTCCCTTTGGGCAGCCAAGAATCCCTTAAATGAGGGTTCATACTGCGTAAAGCCCTGTACGTGATGCCGCATGCGCGGCCAAGGGAAACCAAATCCAAGTCCCCTTCCGCCTCAACTTCCACAAGCTCCACCTGCAGGGACTCATACAGTTCTTCCGGGCTTAGCTCGAAACCATAAGCCCGAGGATCAGAAAGAATGACTTTGGCCGAAGCGATCTTGAAAATGTAGCGCTCGGTCTCAGAGGGAAGCATGAGGTCGTAGAAAGAGCTCACTTCTTGTCGTGCCATCTCCTTACGAACCCTGTCTTCTCCACCGTTATAAGCCGCCAGAGCAAGAAGCCAATCCCCGAACTTGGAATAGAGGTACTCTAGGTAACTCAAAGCCGCCTCTGTGGAGAGAACCGGGTCCTGCCGCAGGTCCACCCAATTGGTGATTTCCAGCTGGTACAAGGATCCTGTGGTGGGCATAAACTGCCAAATCCCCACGGCACCGGCGCTGGAGCGGGCCTCAGGTCTCAAAGAGCTTTCCACTATGGCCACATACTTGAGGTCTTCAGGCAATCCACGAAGCCTTATGCGCTCCTCTATCAAAGGAAAGTACCTATTGGCCCTTTTCATCCACAGCAGCACCTGAGGCACGTCATTTACAAGAAGCAAGAACTCCCTGTCCATGCGCTCCCAAAGATCTCTTCTCTGGAGAGGCAAACTCACCCCCAGCAGCTCCATTTGGTTGGGAAACCTATAGTGAGCCATTCCCCTGAGCCTTTCTAGTTTCTCAATCCTCTGAAGTGCTTCCTCGAGTTTTTCTCTCAGGAGTTTGAGCTCAGCCTGCGTTTCTTGGAGCAACTGCTTCTTTTGATTCTCCCGGCGTACTTCTTGGGTAGAGCCTTCTGTGCTGCAAAAAAAGACCCCCAAGAAGATTATCAGAACTGCAAAAGAAGTGCGCATCATCTTTTATGGCCCCTCTTTTTCGAGAACAAGTTTTGCCGATTGAGCACCACTGTTTTCCAAAACCTTTCACTTTGAGGGCTACGCCCCCAATCCCCCTGTAGGCTTGGGGCATGTTCCCCAGCCCCAAAAGGGCGAAATTTCAAATAAAAAACAGGGCGTTTTCGAGCATGGAACGGTTTGTCACAGCAAATCCTCCAGACGGCGCTCATTATCCACTGGTCGTAAGTAATTCTGGCCAAAGGGCCCGCGGCAGATAAATATCAAAGAAAGCCGGTGGAATCAACCTGGAAGGCTTCCTATAGCTACAAACCACCGGCTTCAGACGGTGGTTGTTGAGTCGTAACGGGTAAGACCGCCGAGTTCAGTCGGGGGATGTCCTCACCCTGCGCCTTGCGCGCATACTAAAGTCTTCGCCTAAAGGCGAGGCTTTTTCCCCATTCCCCGAGTGGGACAATAATGGGCCTAAGCCGTCTTTAGGCTTAAAACCGAGCTGTACCCAAAACTGAGACAATCACACTCAGAAGGATCTGGGAAGCGCAGTTGGGAAGAGGGCTTTCCGTCCTTACTTGTAGCAGCCCTGGCTTGGGAGTTCAATGCACCGGCTCTTCCGTATCCGGGGCAGGCAAGGCCACTTTGAAAAACTTCACTCCCTCATCACGCAGCATTTGTTCTTCGGCCTCGGTGGTTGTACCTCTTATGTTACGAGGCTCCTCCACCCCATAGTGCATTCGAAGTGCCACCTTGGCAAAATCGCTCCCCACGTTTTGGAAATGCTTCTCAACCACTGTCTGGATCGCACGAAGTAGGTTTTCAGGATCTTTGGGTGGCTCGGTTCGCTCAGAAACATGCCCTCTGTGGCGAATAGTGCCTCCGGTAGAGAGTCTTTGGCTTACCTGGGAAGTACCGCAAACAGGGCACTGTACAAGACCTGTTTCCACTTGCTCTTGAAAACTTGGGCCGTCCTGAAACCATCCTTCAAATTTGTGCCCTTGCTCACAAACGAGGTCATATATGATCATTTCGCTTTTCCCTGTTCTTGCAAGCCAGCTGGATTTTACTCGAGAATCCGCTTCCCTTTGAACCCATTTTGTTTCTGAAAATAACCTTTGTATCCGCCCTGGTGAATCAGTTCCTCAGCCATCAGCCCGGTTAACAACTACATCACTCTCTTCGCATCTCTCTGAGAAACTTCTTGAACAAGCCCTTACACTCCGTGCAGCGCATGGTGCTGCCTTTGGGATAAAGATTGCTTCTCAAGGCAAAAACCATCACTTTCCTACAATAGGGGCAAATGATCTTGTGATAGATTTCCCCTTCGCGATCCAAAACCTCTATTCGCACCGCCTTCAAGGCGGTTTCCTGCTCCCCACGCACTAACCCCTCCTTAACCGGGCTGCACGCCAGCGCTTTTCCATTGGCTTAGCAGCATGGCAGCCACGATCCGGTCGGCTTCCAAAAGATCCAGTTCCATCAAATCCCCGGGGTCCATCCACTTCCAAGCGCTGTGCGCCCTGAGCTCTATTTCACCCCGGTTCCATCTGCAGAAGTATGTCAGAAGCAGTATAGAGCGATCCCCCAGCTCTTGCTCTACGGCATGGAAAAAATCTCTCACCTCGGCCTCTATGCCCAGCTCCTCTTGGAGCTCTCTTTTGAGGCACTCTTGCGGGCTTTCTCCCTTGCGCAGCTTGCCGCCCGGGAACTCCCAACGGGGGCCCTGAGGATCTTCTTCTAATCTGCGGGCCAGGAGCACTTGCCCTTCCTCATTCAGTATTATGGCCGCAGCCACCGGCACAACCATCCAAACCAAGCCTCACTTCCCATAAACTATACCAGCATACCCCACGAAATCTTCTGCCTCCATCACATCTTTACTAGTGGCATAGGAGATCAGTTGGGCTCTTGTGGCCCCTAGAGTTCTCAGACAAGCTAGGGCTGAAGCAGCAGCCCCAGGACAACAAGCGTTTTTCTGTCTCAGGGCCTCTTTGAGGACTGACTCAGGATCCATGGCCAGCATCTTATCTATGACGGCCCGATCCAACACCTCTCTCACCCAAGGCTCAGCTTTGGAGGCCGCTCCTTTGGGGCAAAAACCGTATCCCGGCCCATAATGGGTAAGATCGGTAGAGCCCAAAACCAGGGCTTTCATTCTCTTTTCCAGGATCAGCTCTGCGCATCTGGAGCCTATGGTGATGCCCTCTTTGCTGGGGGCCACGCCCAAAGGCAGGATGCGGGCTTTAGGGAAAAAATAGCGAAGTATGGGCAGCTGCACCTCTATGGTGTTCTCTGGCTGGGCGTGTCCGGGGAGTTCCCTCCTGATGGGAAACTCTGAGAGTAGTTGCTTTGCCAGATCCTGGTCCACCTCCATAGGCCCTAAGGGGGTCTCCCAGCCACCTTCCGGCATTATCCAAGAAGGATCTTGAGGGCCCAGGTGACTTCCAAAAATCACTATGGTTTGGGGATCTTCCGAGGCCTTCAAGAGCCCAATGACCCATCCGGCTATTCTTCCGGAGAAAACCCACCCAGCGTGAGGAACTATGCCACCCAGGGGTTTGGCCAGGGCAACAGGCAGTCTGGGGGCCGAACTTAGAAAAGTCTCTATCTGCCTCCTACATCCGGCCGGATCCGAAGGATACCAGCTCCCGGCGAAAAAAGCGCGTCTTAGCTGCACCTTTGATCTCCTTGGAGTTGATTGCCTTGCAAAGTATATCCTTTGGGTTTCCCCAGTGCAACGAGCAAAAGGCCAACTGTGACCAACTGCGGCTCCCCGCAGGCTCGGCTTGCTCTACGGTGGCTCCGGCTGCTGCTTTTGGCCTTGGCATTCCAAAAGAGGCCGGCGACCCCAAGGCTTCGTGAAGTACTTAAAAAGGTTCAGCCCACGGCCTCACTCCAAGAATGCTTTTCAACGGGCAGGCTCGTAGCCAAAGCCTTCTTTTCAATGCATCTGCACTATGCAGTTGACATGTTTGGAACTGTTTTTCTATAATGCCGCGGATTTCCAGGTTAAGAGTCTAGCAAGATAATTGTCCCACCGGGACGATAAATTCGGTGTGAGGAGGTGGAGGATGCCGTTGGATCCAACCAAGTACGCGGATTGGCAGATAGCAGAAGAAGCAGAGAAGCACATGAAGCCTATTGTGCAGATCGCCGAGGAGCTCGGGATCACCAAGGAAGAGCTTCTTCCCCACGGTCACTATGTGGCCAAGGTGGACTACCAGAGGGTTCTCAACAGACTAAAGGACAGGCCGGACGGGAAGTTCATCGAGGTCACGGCCATCACCCCTACCCCCCTGGGGGAGGGGAAGTCCACCACCACCATGGGGCTATTGCAGGGAATGGGGAAAAGGGGTAAGAAGGTCACCGCAGCCATTAGGCAGCCATCGGGTGGCCCAACCATGAACATAAAGGGCTCGGCAGCAGGGGGAGGCCTCTCCCAGTGCATCCCTTTGACGGAGTTCTCCCTGGGGCTGACAGGAGACATAAACGCGGTAATGAACGCCCACAACCTGGCCATGGTTGCCGTCACCTCCAGAATGCAGCACGAGGCCAACTATACGGACGAGCAGTTGGCTCAAAGGAAGCTTCGCCGGCTGGACATCGACCCTAAGAACGTGGAGATGGGCTGGGTAATAGATTTTTGCGCTCAGGCCCTCCGTAACATCATCATCGGCCTTGGGGGGAAGATGGACGGGTTCGTCATGCCCTCCAAGTTCGGCATAGCCGTCTCTTCGGAGGTGATGGCCATCCTGGCAGTCTTCAGCGACCTGGCGGATTTCAGGAAACGGATGGGCGGCATCGTGGTGGCCTACGACAAGCGTGGAAACCCTATCACCACAGAAGACTTGGAAGTGGCAGGCGCCATGACCGCCTGGATGCGAGAGGCCATAAACCCCAACCTGCTCCAGTCCATTGAAGGGCAGCCCGTGTTCGTGCATGCCGGACCTTTCGCGAATATAGCGGTTGGGCAGTCCTCTGTCGTGGCGGACAAGATAGCCCTCAAGCTGGCCGACTACCACATCACCGAGTCTGGATTCGGGGCTGATATCGGTTTTGAGAAGTTCTGGAACGTGAAGTGCCGCTATTCAGGAAATATTCCCAATGTCTCCGTTATCACGGCCACTATTCGGGCACTCAAGAGCCATGGAGTGACAGCCGGTGCCCCACTGGTGGTCCCTGGGAAGCCCATCCCCAAGGAGATCTTCCAGGAGAACCTCAAGTGGCTGGAAGCCGGGATGTGCAACGTGATCCACCACATCAACACGGTCAAGAAGGCGGGCATCAAACCGGTTGTATGCATCAACGTGTTCCATACCGACACAGAGGAAGAGATAAAGATGACCCGTAGGATGTGCGAGGCAGCAGGTGCGAGGGTGGCGGTTTCCCGCCACTGGCAGTATGGAGGAGAAGGTGCCCTGGAGCTGGCAGATGCGGTCCTGGATGCCTGCAACGAGAAGGTGGAGTTCAAGTTCCTGTACGACCTGAACACCCCTCTTCGCAAACGGGTGGAGCTCATCGCCAAAGAGGTTTACGGGGCTGATGGAGTCAGCTATTCCCCGGAAGCCACTGCCAAGGCAGAGAGGTTCGAGAAGGACCCCAAATTCAACGAGTATGCCACCATGATGGTCAAGACGCATCTATCCCTGACCCACGATCCAAACCTCAAAGGCGAGCCCAAGGGATGGACCCTTCACATAAGGGATTTCCTGACATATGGGGGGGCCAGGTTCATCTGCCCGGTTGCAGGCAATATCAGCCTCATGCCCGGCACAGCCTCGGACCCGGCCTTCCGCAGAGTGGATATAGATGTGGAGACCGGAAGGGTGAGGGGATTGTTCTAGAGCATGATTTGAAGATGATCCGGAAGGGGGGCCTCGTGCCCCCCTTTTTTATGTGCGCTGGGTCGCAACAGGGTTTATGGCCAGGGCGGCCTGGGGCAGGCTCACTTCCAGAAGCACCTCCCCTGGGGAAGCCCCGCGGCTCACTCTGACCAGGGCCCCATGCTTGTATAGGATAGTCCTGGCCACCGGCAGCTCCAGCAAAGAGGGGTCTGGACTCTCCTGGGCCAGGAAGGGGTAAAAGTAGTGCTCCAGGTCGTCCGAGCCCAGGGATGGTGCCCTATATCGGAGCCGAAGTAGGATCCTGGATTGCTCCTGGGAAAGGGATACGTCCAAGACCCCTTTCTCATCCATGTGGAAAAGGGGCCTGCGCAGCAAGATCTCCAGGGCACGGCGCATGGCCCTGGGATCCAGCAGGGCCGAACCCACTGGCTCCTGAATCTGCCATGAGAGTCCCATGCCACGGGATTCGAACTCCGGGGCCAGATCCTGGAGTATGTTGCTCAGTATGCTGTCCAGTTCCCCCTGGGAGAGTTCCACATCCACGGGTTGTATGTAGGCCAGAACCATGTGTAGCATGGCCTCCAGCCGCTGAACCTCATGCACTATGGCCTGGGCCAGCTCCCTGGCATGATTCTCTTCTCCGAGCTCTTTGAGGATTCTGCGGGATAAGCCCCCTACCGAGGTCAGGGGATTTCTGATCTCGTGGGCAAGCCTTGCCGAGATCTCCCCCAGGGTCTTGAGCTCCTCGGCCTGAAGGGTCATATCCTGGAGCCGCTTCTGAAGTGTTATGTCGGCCAGGATCCCCTCCATCCCGAGGCTCTGACCCTGCTCGTCCTTTACCGGGACCGCCTGTTCCCGGACCAAAAGATCCCTGCCATCCGGGGTCCTCACCCTGTACTCCTGGATCCATGGCTCCCCCTGGGAGACAGCTCTGGCGAAACCGGATCTCACTCTTTCCAGGTCCTCTGGGAATATGAGCCGGTCCCACCCATCAGGGCTTTCCAGGACCTGGGCAGGCGCCATGCCCAGCAGCTCTGTGGCGAAAGAGCTCGCGAAGCTGAGGGATCGGTTAGCTTTCATCTGGTACACCACCAGGGGCAGCCTTTCCAGCAGGTTCCGGTAACGCTCCTCCGAGGCTCTAAGTTCTTTAGTCCGCTTCTCTACCTCTACTTCCAGGTTACGGGCATAGTCCCTTGTGCGCTCCCTGGAGGCCTCCAGATAACCCACCATGCTTCTCAAGGCTTTGGCCAACTGCCCCAACTCGTTTCGGCCCCCAGGGGGAATATGAACCCGCTCCCCGGATGCGATCTCGGTGGCGGATTTTACTATCTCTCGGATAGGCTTCAAGAAGCGCTGCACCACCATCCAAATCAAAATGGCTGAAGCCAAAAGTCCGACAAGCTCCACAATGAGCATTTCTCTAAGGTATTGCTCCATCAGCTCCAAAACCGGCATGCGTGGAAGACGGATCTCCGCCAAAGCAGCTATGTCCCCCAAAGGCCCTAGGATGGGCCCCAGCGCAGCCGAGGCATCCTGCTTGCCAGGAATCGGAACCATGATCACCGGCCACTGTGAAGCCTTCAAATCTTGGAAGCTTTCCCAATTCATAGGCTCAGGTGCCTCCAGAGTGGAGGCCAGCACTGAGGCTCTCTCCTTCTTTTCTCGGGGAGGCAGATACAGGGTTATGTCGCAGGCCCATTTGTTTTTGAACTCCTTGAGAAAAGAAGCCTCAAGGGATAGCCCTATCTCCAATGTGCCAATCCTTGCTCCGGCAAGATCTACCGGCACAAGCGCCCTCATGCTGTAGCCCGTGGCCCCTTTGACCAATCCACTAGCTTCTTGGCCGCTCTTGTAAACCTCCAGGATTTCTCTTCTGGACTCAGTCAAAAGATCCCCGTAACGCTCCGGGGAGTGAACCCTAAGAAAAGAGACTCCGGCTGGCTTATGGAAATGGATCTGGGTCACCCCGATTCTAGGGTGCAAGGTTTCATACAAAGGACTCAGGTGATGCAGGAGCCCCTCTCTGTATGCTGAGGCCAGAAGCTCTCCAACGTAGGGATCTTTGGCCACGGCCCAAGCCAGAACCGAGGCCTGCATCCTCATGCTCTCCAGGCTCTGCTGGAACTGACGGTAGTGCCCCTCCAGCAAAGAGTATTCCCCTTTGGCCACCAGGACTTGCTGGGATTTGTGTGCCACAAGGACCAAGGCTGTGGTTCCCAAGAAAGAAAGCAGAAGAATAGGAATGAGGAGCTTCCATTTCAGGCTGAGATCGCTCAGTGCCATGGGTGAAGGGCTCCCCCCCCGTTTTTTTGAAAAATTCCCCAGTTCTTATATCAGCGCCTGTCGGGTTTTGACAAGATTCCAATGATTCCCATCCATTCAAGGAGCTTTGGTCGAGGGAAAATTGCTTGAATAGATGGACCCAGCCGGAACTGATGGTTTCGGCAAAAGCTTTTGGGGGTGGGCTTGGGCTTAGGGCATGCTCTTGGTGTGACTTTTTTCTCTTGACAGCCCCAACATGTTGGGTGTAAAAGAGCAAGCCATACAATATGAAGAAGGAGGGGAGCAGATGATCTACTCCATGCAGGAGGCCAGGGAAGCCTTGGAGAAGGGTATGGACACCACCGACATGGCCCTTTTTGTGAGGACCTCCAGCGAGGATATGAAAGGATGGGATCGCCACAGAATAGTGGAGGCCCTCCTTAGGGAAACCAGGGTTGATCCTGAAACCGCCCAGGAGATCAGTTTGGAGGTGGAGGAGCTCATTCGGCGCTCCCGCATCTCGGTGGTGACCGCCCCCCTCATAAGGGAGCTTGTGGATACCAAGCTCATAGAGCGAGGGCTTGAAGAAGCCCGCCGCATGCACACTCGCCTTGGTGTCCCACTTTACGATGTGGAGCAGCTCATCTTGCACCCCAACAGGGAAAACGCCAATGTGCCCCACGGGCCAGAGGCCACCAATCTGACTCTGGCCGAGAGGATCAAGAAGGAGTTCGCGCTGCTTAGGGTCTTTTCACAGGAAGTTGCTGACGCCCACATGCGGGGAGACATACATCTTCATGATTTGGGGTTCATGGACAGGCCCTATTGTTCTGGACAGTCCCTGGAGTACTTGAAGCGTTTCGGTCTTAATCTTCCCAACTCCTTGGCTGTGGCAAAACCAGCAAAACATCCTGAGGTGCTTTTGGCCCACATGGTGAAATTCGCCGCCGCACTGCAGAGTCATTTCGCAGGGGCCATAGGTTGGGACGCTGTGAACCTTTTTTTCGCCCCGTACCTGAGAGGCTTGAGCCAAAAAGAGGTAGAGCAGTTGGCCCAGATGTTGGTCTTTGAGTTCTCCCAGCAGGCCGTGGCCAGGGGAGGGCAGGCGATCTTTACGGATATCAACCTTTACTGGGAGGTACCCAAACACTTTGAGAAGGTTCCTGCAATAGGCCCTGGAGGCACTTTCACAGGACTCACGTACGGAGATTATCTGCCTGAGGCGCAACGCTTTGTTTGGGCTATTTTCGAGGTTTTCAAAGAAGGGGACGGGATAGGCCGGCCTTTTTTCTTCCCAAAGCCCTTGGTGCACATGACCGAGAAGTTCTTCAGGACTCCCGGGCACGAGGACTTTCTGGCTCATATCTGCGAGGTGGCCGCAGAAAAGGGAAACACCTATTTTGTGTTTGACCGTGGAGAGACGGCCAAGATCTCCGAGTGCTGCAGGTTGAGCTTCAAGCTCCAAGAAAGTGATCTCAAAGACGCCGAAGAGCCCTGGCGCATGCGTTACTGTGCGCTTCAAAATGTGACCTTGAATCTGCCACGCATTGCCTATCAGGCCAAGGGAGACGATGCCAGGCTCTTTTCAGAGATCACCAGCAGGATGGAGCTGGCAGCGAAGGCTCATCTTCAGAAAAGAGCCTTCATCGAGAAATTGCTATTTCTGGGAGAGGGTGGACCATTGGGGCTTTTGACCATGAGACAGGATGGGGAGCCTTATCTTAGATTGAGAAGGGCTTCTTATCTCATAGGCATGGTAGGGCTCAACGAGCTGGTCCAGGCACATCTTGGCCAGGAGCTCCACGAGTCCCCTGATGCCCTGCGCTTCGGGCTTAAGGTCATAGCCCACATGAAGCTTCTGGCCGACAAGCTCAGCCAAAAACAGGGCATGCACTTCGTGCTGGAGCAGACCCCGGCCGAAAGCACTGCCTACAGGTTTGCCAAACTGGACCTGGAACAATATGACGGGGCCGCGTCCAGATGCACCAAGGGGGATCCTGGGAGAGGCCAAGTATACTACACCAACTCCACGTACCTGAACGTGGGGGCTGCCCTAAATCCCATTGAGCGGGTGCGCCTCGAAGGACTCTTTCATCCCATCATAGAGGCAGGGGCCTTAAGCCACCTCTGGCTGGGAGAGCACAGGCCCTCGGCGGAATCCCTGGCCAATTTCGTGAGCAAGGTATTTCGCTGGACCCAGAACGACCAGATAGCCTTCAGCCCCGAGTTCACAGCCTGCCTGGAGTGCGGCCGCACCCAGAGGGGCCTGAGGGACTCCTGCGGCCGTTGCGGCTCCTCACGGGTGGAGGGCATAACCAGAATAACAGGATATTTCAGCAAGACTTCGAGTTGGAACAAGGGAAAACTGGGGGAGCTCAGAGATAGGCACAGGACAAACCCTGATGGCTCTTTTTAATCCCTTGTACTCGGGATGGGTGGGTAGGCCGTGATTCTTGGCTTTGGGCTTTTTCAGGATTTGAGTACGATATTTTGAGTTTTGCCGGGGACTTGGGGGAGGCTAGAGCCCCCACAGTTGAGAGCTTTGGAGGTAAGCCATCACCCCTGTGAGCAACCGCCTTTTTAGAATAAGCAGGCTTGCTGGCCCGAGGCTTGACAAAATGATCCTTCGGATGTCCCACAAGGAGGCATGCATATGACGCTTTTCACAAAAGAAGGTTGTCCCAAGTGTGATTACCTAAAGGGCAAGGTGGATCTAGCGCGCCTGGGAGTGCGGGTAGAGGTGTTGGGGCCGGAGAACCCAGAGGGATTGGCTCACCTGGCCTGGCATGGGTTGGTCTCGGTGGCTGAGAGGCACTTGCCTATCCTGGTGTTGGATGACTGTTCTTATCTGGCTGACGTAGTGCCCATTTTGCGCCATCTGCGGGAAATGGAGGCCCAAGGTCTGGTGGCCTGAGGCATGGGGAAGCAAGTGGTGAGTTCAGGATCTTTGGGCTTGGCTGGGATAAAAGGCTTCCTGGAGACCTCTTTTCTGGATTGGCCGGGCAGGATCTGCGCAGTTTTGTTTCTGGGGGGCTGTAACTTCCGCTGTCCTTACTGCCATAACCCGGAGTTGGTGCTGGCCCCCCATGAGCTGGAGGATGTGAGCTGGGAGAAGGTGAAAGGCAGGCTCTTGAGCCTAAAGGGCTGGGTGGATGGGGTCTGCATCACGGGCGGGGAGCCCACCCTCCACCCCAGGCTCGTGAGACTCTTGGAGGAGATCCGGGAGCTGGGCTTTGAGGTTAAGCTGGATACAAACGGCTCCAGGCCGCAGGTCATCGAGGAGCTTCTGAAAAAGAATCTGCTCAGTGGGGTCTCCATGGACCTCAAGGCCCCCCTGAGCTATTTGCCTTACAGACGAGCGGCTGGGGTTGACCCACCCCTGGAAGCCATCTCCAAAAGCCTGGAGCTCTTGGGGGGCTCCTTCCTGGAGCTGGAGTTTCGGACCACCCTGGTCCCAGGGTTCCTGGGGGAGGAGGAGATTCTGCAGATAGCCTCCCTGTTGCCCCTTAGGGGGAGATACACTCTCCAGGGTTTCAGGCCCGGAAGGACATTGGAGCCCTCACTTAACCAAATGAGGGCATTCCCTGAGGAGGAGTTGGAAAGGCTGCGTGGAGTGCTCAATAGGCTTGGAAAATTGGGAGGCCCTCAAGCCACGGAGCCCTGAGCCAGAAGCAGGCTGATGGACTCCAGGTGGAAAGTTTGGGGGAACATGTCCAGGGGTTGGATCCTCTCCAGAATGTAACCTCCCTTTGAATTCAGATGACTAAGGTCCCGGGCCAGGGTGGCTGGATCGCAGGAGACATAGAGGATAACCCTTGGTTTGAGGGTCAAAAGAGCCTCCAAGAGCTCCCTGGCCCCTGATCTGGGTGGGTCCAGGAGCACCAGATCGAACTTCTGGCCACTGGAGAGCATCCTGTGGAGTTCCCTGGATGCCTCCGCCCGGATCCATGTAATGTTCTGGATCCCTAGGCTCAAGGAGTTGGCGATTCCATTGGCCACAGCCCTCCGGTCCACTTCCACCGCCGTGACATGCTCTACCAGGCCGGCTAAGGTGAGGCTCAAGTTACCCATCCCAGCATAAAGATCCAAAGCATTTCTGGGGCGCAGGTCTCCCACCCAGGAGGTGAGGACCTGCACCAGAATCTCGTTGACCTGCGGGTTTACCTGGGAGAAAACCCCAGGCCATGCCTCCAGACTGAGCCCCTCCTTTCCCTCACCTGGGAAGGGAATCAGGACCCCCAGGGAGAGTTCAGGGGCTTTCCAGAGGGTCTCAATCCTTCCACCCCTGCCTCGTCCCAGGCAGACGGACCGCAGCCCCTGGATCCTGGCGGCCGCTTCCACCATGGCTTTGTACGTCTGTCTGGGCAGAGGGGCCGAGGCCGAAAGAAGAAGGGTTTTCCCGGGGCCAGAGCTGTCGCAGGCAAGCTCAACGCGCCTTATGTTGAAGCGGCTACAAACGGCCAAAAGCTCCCTGAGCTCTCCCAGGAATTGGTTGAGAGTCTCCATTGCCAGCAGACAGCGCTTCACCGGAATCAGGCAGGAGGAACCCCAGGGAGCAAATCCCAGCCTGGGGGGATTCCCTGGAAGCAGCTGAAGATCCAGGCGGGGCCTGTAACCCAACTCCATGGAGCCTGCCTGGATGGGAAGCACCCTATCCTCATCCAGGCCTGCCTGTCTTCTTAACATCTCCCTCAAGAGCTGCTCTTTGTGGAGCCGCTGGAAGCCGATCTCCAAGTGCTGGAGCTGACAGCCCCCGCAGCTTCCAAAATATGGACAAGGGGGATCCCTTCTCTGCGAAGAGGGTTCCAAGACCCTGAGAATTCGGGCTTCATCGTAGCTCTTGTGGGAGCTGACTATCTCCACCTCCAGCTTGTCTCCTGCAGCAGCAAAGGGCACCATAACCACCTTTCCTTTATGGCGGCCTATCCCAACAGCTCTGTGCCCTAGAGTTTGGATCTCCAAAACCAGTTTCATGAAAGCTCTCCACAGCCGGGAAGAATACCTCCCCAGACTCATGAGATTTGGGATTCTGCCTAATGATCATGCTTGGCCGGTTCTTTGTCCAGGATCCCTTTCCTCAAAGAGAGGGTTGTAATCGGCTTTACATGAAAAGCTCCCCGTGCTAAGTTGTGCCCGCTTCTGAAAAGGAGATCCTTGCAGCCTAGTTTCCCCTTTAGGGTCTTGGGAGAGACCCATTGGCTGAAAAGAGCTTTTTTAGAGCTGTAAAGGCTTTGCACAGGGCCTGAAAGGGCATCTGGTTTGAGGGCAAAGGGATGAGGCTAAAGGACAGGGTTGCCGTTGTGACTGGGGCAGGGCAGGGCATAGGAAGGGCTGTTGCCCGCAAGATGGCTTTGGAGGGGGCTTGGGTGGCTTTGGTTGAGTGGAATCCTCAGACCGGACCCCAAGTGCTGGCCGAGCTTCAAAGCTTAGGCTCCAGGGTTTTTCTCATTTCCTGCGACGTGGCCGATCGCATAGGGGTTGAGGCCGCGGTTCAGGAGGTTCTGGAGAAGTGGGGGAGGCTGGAAATCCTGGTCAACAACGCCGGGTTCGACAGGCCGGCTACTCTTCTCAAAGTTACAGATGAGGATTTTGAGGCGGTACTGGGGGTGCACCTAAGAGGTAGCTTGAATACTATCCGGGCCGTGGCCCCCCACATGATGGAGAGGTCTTACGGGAAGATAGTGAATATCTCTTCCATCTACGGCAGGACGGGGGCCGTGGCAGCCATAAGTTACAGCGCCGCTAAAGCAGCGATCCTGGGCCTGACCAAATCTCTTGCAAGAGAGCTAGGCAAACACGCCATAAACGTAAACGCAGTGCTTCCAGGGCTCACGGCCACCCCGACCATTCTAAAGATGCCTGAGAAGTACAAAGACATGATTCTCAGAGAGACTCCTCTGGGAAGGATGGGGGATCCCATGGAAATAGCCAATGTGGTGGCCTTTCTGGCCTCTGACGAGGCCAGCTTCATGACAGGAGCCTGCGTAGAGGTGACCGGGGGCTGGAGGATGTAAGGAGTTCCGGGGCCCGGTCCCCCCATGGGGGGACC
>CAYPWF010000046.1:0-30173 GCA_964414345.1 uncultured Desulfarculaceae bacterium | reverse complement strand
GGTGACCGGGGGGTGGAGTATGTAAGTAGTTCCGGGGCCCGGGCCCCCCATGGGGGGACCGGGCCCGCAAAGATCGCCTCTAGGATGTCTCCTTCCAGCGACGTTCGACCTCCTGCTTGGTCAACCCGAATCTATTCTTGAGAAAGCTGTAGGTGTTCTCCAGATCACGATTGAGGTCCTGTAGATTCTTTTCCTCCTTGTGCAGGCAGGAGTACTGAGGAATTTCCTGGTCAGGCTCTGGAACGCAGTAAATGTCCATGAGGTCGCCGTTTCGCTTTTCCCTGAATCGTATCTGCACCTTTTGGCCAACGAAAACATTGGTAGGGGCTGTGATGATCTGGATGGGCAGTGCCGTGTGGGCTTGCTCGACTTGCACGTATCCCAGCACGAACGGAAGTTGCTCCAGGAAGGCGTCCGCCGAAAAGAGCATCACCGAGAAGGTGTGCACGACACCCCTCAGGGGCAGCTCAATCCACTGGGTGCGTTCCACCTTGCACCTGGGATTCCAACAGTGCACTCTGGGCGGGCAGTAAACGGTCTCACATTTCGTGCACTTGGTCCCGTAAAGCTTCCCGTCCACCAGGCCTTTGAAGAACTTGGACACCAGTCCGTAGCTGTGGTGATAAAGGACCCCGTGGGGCCTGTAGATCACCATGTAGTCCTGTTCCTCGCCTTTGCCAAGCGCCTCAGGTCCGGAAATCCCCCTGACCATCTGATAGCCCTTGACCGTCCAGTTCCCCTTGCGTGCGTATTCCTCCCATTCCTTGAGGATGGGTGTGGCCTTATCTTCCAGAATCTTGATCTCGTCTGCCATGGTCTGCCCCCCTTTGTATCTCTAGTCCTTGGAATAGATGATGACACCGCCCTGGCAACCAGTCCCACCATGACCTGTCATGAGCGCTCGTCGCGGGTTGCTTAGCTGTAGTGTGGGATCACCAAATTTCTCGTGGATCCGGCCGGCCAATTGCCAAAAGCAGAAAAGCGCCTGATACAGTGAAGTGGCTCCAACCGGGTGCGCGAAGGCGGTCAGGCCCCCGCTCAACTGGCAGGGAAGCTCGCCCCCTCTCTCTGTAACTCCTTGCCGGACTAAAGTCTTGCCCTCCCCTCTGGGGCAGAACATGAGATCCTCATAAAGGCACAGCTCAACTCCATCGTATGGGGCGAACAGCTCACAGAAATCAATCTGTTTCACCGGGTCTGCTATCCCGGCCTGGGCGTATGCTTGTTTGGCAGCCTCCCTGGCGAAGCCGAAGTTGGCCATCTCAGGGTATGGGGTGATGGGCTTTGGAAACTCTTGTGGATAGATACGCTCTTCGGCCTTGAAGGCGCCTTGGTACGCCCAATTAACCAGGCGGTCTCCCGGTCTCATGGAGTCGGTGCCCAGGCCAACACCTGCAATCCACATGGGATGATCTGAGTATCTGGCAGCCACCCTATCCGACCCCATCAAGATACAGCACGCCCCCTCGCTGATGAGGGCACAGTTCCAGCGCCTGTAGGGCCAGGCTATGATCCTGTCTTTGTAATAGTCCTCGATGGTCACGTAGGAAGTGCCATGTTCGGATCTCCACTGGGAGTATGGGTTGTGAACAGCGTTGTTCCTGTTCTTGACGGCGATTCGCCCCAGATCCTCGATGGTTTCGCCGTAAAGCTGCATGTGTCTGGTCTCCAAGGCAGCATAGTAGCCGTTGTAGAAGCCGCCCACGGTGAAGTCCCAGTCCGTATCAGACGCCGAGGCTATGAATTCATTGGTGGTGGCCGTGTCCACCTCCGACATCCACTCCCAGCCTAGCACCAGGATCAGGTCGTAATGACCTGATTGAATCAGGTAATAGGCATTGATGATAGCATCCAGGGGAGTGCTGCCGCCCGCCTCCACCCTGAAGCCCCCTTTTCGGTGCAGCCCGATGTAATCCTGCACTATCCAGGCCATGCAGAGCTGCTGGTTGAGGTGGTCACTGAAATAACTTGACTGCACAAACTCGATATCCATAGGGTCCAGGTTTGGCACGTCCTTCAGTAGCTGGCGGTAGGCCATGGCTACCCCTTCCTCTGCCACATCCAGCCTCACACGATCCGGGCGGTATATGCCGCCCCCCAAGATAGCCACCCGTCTCATCCGTCCACCTCCTCTTGATGGGAGTTAGCCCCTGGCCTCGGGGCGATCTCGCCTGAGTGGTCATGCTGTGCCTACAGGTCAATTCACCCAGCCATCAGCGCGAGCCAATGAGCTTTCCAGCTCACGACCCGGTCCGCCGCAGCTGGCACCTGTCGGGATTCGGTCTGGGAAAGCGAGCGACAGTCTAGAGGATGGGAAGCAGCAAGTCAATCGGATTTTTTCCCTTGCCGAGCTCCTGCTTGAACCCCCGCCCAGCTTTCTATGCAAGAAAGCCTGGGTGCCAAAAGGCTGTCAAGGCCAAGAAAAGAATAAAGAGCCCCAGGAACACTGAAGGGCTGTCAGCTCAAATCCCTCCAGCTTCCTCCTTGACACGGCTTTCTGGGATGTGGTATCAAGACGCGAATGAATGATCGTTCATTCGGCTGAGGTCTCCCATTGGCACGCCAGCGTCAAGACGGCAAGCACCAGAAGATCTTGGAAGCTGCGGTGAAGGTATTCGCGCAGAAGGGGTTCTTCAATGCCAAGGTCTCTGAGATAGCCAAGGAGGCCAGGGTGGCAGACGGCACAATCTATCTCTACTTCAAGAACAAGGATGACATCCTAATCCATCTGTTCGAGGAGGAGATGGAGAAGATCATCCGGGGCATGAGGGAAAGGTTGCGGGCCAGTGCTGACCCGGTGGAAAAGCTCAAGATCTTTATCCGCACGCACCTTGGGTTGGTGGAGAGCAACCCGGCCATGGCCGAGGTTATTCAGGTGGAGCTCAGGCAGAGCAACAAGTTCATGAAGGACTATGACAACAGGAGGTTTCACGAGTACCTGAACATCCTGGCCGAGATAGTCAGGGAGGGTCAGCAGAAGGGCTTAATTAGGCAAAACATTTTGCCTTCGGTGGCCAAGCGGGTCATATTCGGGGCCCTGGACGAGATGTCCACTTACTGGGTGTTTTCCAAGAGGCGCTCCAAGGTCTTGGAAGAAGTGGCAGCTCAAGTCTGCGAGATCCTGATCCGAGGCCTGGCTGAGGGCTCTTCCTCTATGGCGGCCGAGGCGGCTGCCTCGGGAAACTAGCCTGAACGCTTTTGGGGCCCCGGGCCTCAAAATGGAACTGCAAGGCCTTTTGAAAGGTGTCTTTGAGAAGGACAGGGTTTGGCTAAACCAAGTAGCCGTTTGCAAAATAAGAAGATCTGGATCAAACCAAGAGGGAAGGGGGATGGCCATGGCAGAGCAGAGGATCAGCTATAAGGTGGAAAACCGCATCGCGTACGTCACCATCAACAACCCGCCTATGAACGCCTTGAGCCGGGAGGTTTTCTTGGAAATAGAGGAGACTTTCAAGAAGCTGGAGGCGGACGAAACGGTCAAGGTTGTGATCTTCTCTGGTGAAGGAAGGGCCTTTATAGCGGGGGCGGACATAAGGATGCTCCAGGCGGTCAAGGATGCCAAGGATTCCAAGCAGCTCACGGTCATTTTCCACAGAACCCTCAATCGCATAGAAGAGATGAGAAAGCCTGTGATAGCAGCCATTCACGGCTACTGTCTGGGAGGGGGACTGGAGTTCGCCCTGGTGTGTCACATGAGGGTGGCAGGCGAGAAGGCCCAGTTCGGGGTGCCGGAGATCAAACTGGGGGTGTTCCCGGGGGCAGGGGGCACACAGAGGCTGCCCCGTGTGGTGGGCAAGGCCAAGGCCCTGGAGATGATCTTGACAGGTGAGTTCATCTCGGCCCAGGAAGCCCTGGCTCTTGGCTTGGTCAACCAGGTGGTCCCCCAGGACCAGGTCCTCCCTGCTGCCAGAGCCCTTGCCGAGAAAATCGTTTCCAAGGGGCAGTTGGCAGTGCGCTATGCCATGGAGGTGGTGATCGAGGGGCTGAAGAAAGATCTCTATTCAGGGCTGGAGCTGGAGGCCGAGTACTTTGCCAGGCTTTGCGAGACAGAGGACCGGGCAGAGGGCATGGCTGCGTTTCTGGAGAAGAGAGAGCCCAAGTTCAAGGACAGGTGAGCTGATCCTGGGGGCCGGGGTGGGCAGGCTCATCCAATGGGGAGTTGGAGCCTTTCTGCTTAGGGGTGAGGGAAGTGGCGGTGGGAAGTCAGAGTAATCCAAGAGGGGAAGGGGGATAAGGGCAGATGAGCGATGTGTGCGTGGTGGCAGGGGTCAGGACGGCCATAGGGGATTTTGGGGGTGCTTTCAAGGATGTCTCAGCTGTGGATCTGGCCGCAGCGGTCATAGAAGAGGCCATCCGGAGGGCCGGTATTCAAAAGGATCAGGTGGAAGATGTGATCTTCGGCTGCTGTCTTCAGAAACCCAATGAGCTCACCTTGGGCAGGCTGGCAGCCCTGAAGGCGGGCCTACCAATAGAGGTACCTGGTGTGACCATTCAGCGAAACTGTGCCTCTGGCATGCAGGCCATAGCTTACGGGGCCCAGATCATTCAGGCAGGGGATGCTGAGATCATAGTGGCAGGCGGGGTGGAGGCCATGAGCGATGCCCCCTACTACATAGAAGGGGCTAGGTGGGGCCTCAGGCTTCGCCCATCCAGACTGGGCGACGGGGTTTGGGATGGTTTGACCGATGCCTGGAGTGGGCTCATCATGGGGCTTACTGCAGAGAATTTGGCCGAGAAATACAATATAAGCCGCCGGGAGCAGGACGAGGTGGCTCTTAGAAGCCACAACAATGCCGAGGCGGCCATCAAGTCGGGCAAGTTCAAAGAGGAGATAGTGCCTTTCAAGGTGCCCCAGAAAAAAGGAGAGCCCAAGGTAGTGGACACAGACGAGCATCCACGCCTGGGTCTGACCATGGCGGATTTGGCCAAGTTGCAGCCCACATTTAAACCCAACGGTACGGTCACGGCGGGAAACGCCTCCGGGATCAATGATGCCGCTTCGGCGGTTGTCCTGATGACCAGGAAGAAAGCCAGGGAACTGGGAATTCAGCCCATGGGAAGGCTTGTGGCAAACGCTGTGGCAGGGGTGGAACCAGAGCTTATGGGATACGGTCCGGTGCCTGCCACCAAGAAGGTGCTCAAGAAAGCCGGTATGGATTTGAGAGACATCCAGCTGATAGAATGCAACGAGGCCTTTGCGGCCCAGTATCTGGCTTGTGAGAAACTTTTGGGCTGGGACCGTTCCATAGTGAATGTGAACGGAAGCGGCATCGGGCTTGGCCACCCAGTGGGGGCTACGGGATGCCGTATAGTGGTTACACTGCTGCACGAGATGAGAAGAAGGGACCTGAGTGTGGGGCTTGCCACCCTTTGTGTGGGTGGAGGCATGGGAATGGCTACAATCTGGGAGCGGCTCTAGGGAGCGGCCTTGAGAGATTCGACTCCCAAGAACTGGAAAAAGGAGGGCTGAAAGTGGAGATCGTGGCTTTGATGAAGCAGGTGCCGGACACGGAGACCCAGATCAAGGTCAATGCGCAGGGAACCTGGATCGTGGAAGATGACATCAAATGGATCATGAACCCCTATTGCGAGTTCGGGGTGGAGGAGGCCCTGCGCACAAAGGAGAAGCACGGGGGCACAGTCACCATTGTCTCCATAGGACCTGCCAGGGCCGTGGAGGCCATCCGTACGGCCTTGGCTATGGGGGCGGACAAAGCAGTGCATGTGGACGACGCAGCCCTGGCCGGAGCCTGCGACAGCCTCGGGAGGGCCAGAATCCTGGCCAAGGTGCTGGAGTCAATACCCTTTGACGTAATTTTTGCAGGCAAACAGGCCATAGACGACGACATGGCCCAGACCGGGGCTGCAGTGGCAGAGCTCTTGGGCATACCTCAGCTCACCTTTGTGAACGGCTTGGAGTGGGTGGATGCAAAGACAGTGAAGGTGAACCGTCAGGTGGAAGGAGGGAGCCAGGTGATACAGTGCCCCCTTCCTGCGCTGATTACTTGCCAGAAAGGCCTTAATGAACCTCGTTACGCCTCTCTTCCAGGCATAATGAAAGCCAAGAAAAAGCCTCTTGACACCAAGAATCTGGCAAGTTTGGGCCTGGATCCGGCCCAGGTGGGCAAGCCTGGGGACACCATTGATATCTTGAAGGTGGAGCTGCCTCCTGCGCGAAAGGCTGGAAAAATAGTTGAAGGCGAGACCCCAGAGGAGAAGGCTTCCAAGCTGGCTGCTTTGCTCAGGGAAGAGGCGAAGGTTATTTGAGAGGAAACACTTAACAGGTAATCGGCAATCAGTAGATGAAGAAAACAGGAATTGGAAGGCTGTTAAGAAGCCTTTAGGGAGGTTGAGATGGCACAGGGCGTACTGGTAGTTGTGGAGCAGCGTAATGGAACGATAAGAAAGGTGAGCTGGGAGGTCTTGAGCGAGGGGAAACGTCTGGCCGACCAGTTGGGACAGGAGATGGCGGCTGTGCTGGTGGGAGGGGACGGCATCTCATCCCACGCAGAGGCGCTGGGCCAATGGGGGGCCAAGAAGGTATTTGTGGCCGAGCACGTGGAACTTGGGGATTACAGGACTAATCCTTATACCAGGGTGGTGGTGGACGTGGCCAAGCAATTTGAGCCCAAAATAATCCTCATGGGCGCCTCTTCCACCGGGAAAGATCTGGCTCCCAGGGTGGCAGCCAGGCTGGGTGTGGGCATGCTTTCCGACTGCGTGGCTTTCGAATTGCAAGACGGAGCCCTTGTGGGTAGGAGGCCTATGTATGCCGGGAAACTCTATGCTTACGTGGCCTGCAAGGGTGTCCCCCAGATAGCCACAGCAAGACCCAATGTGCTCTCCAAGGCCGAGCCAGATGCCTCTGCCAAGGCCGAGGTGGTGAAAGTGCCTGTGCAGCTGGAAGAGGGGGATCTCAAGGCTAAAGTTCTGGAGCTGAAGGAAGAGGCCGGCGGCAGACCTGATCTCACCGAGGCTGAGATCATAGTCTCCGGAGGCAGGGGCATGAAAGGACCTGAAAACTACGCCATGCTTGAGACTCTGGCTGATTTGCTGGGAGGCACTGTGGGGGCTTCCAGAGCAGCGGTGGATGCAGGTTGGCGGCCCCAGTCAGACCAAGTGGGACAGACCGGCAAGGTGGTCACACCCAATCTCTACATTGCATGTGGTATTTCGGGTTCGATTCAGCACCTGGCTGGAATGGGAACTTCCAAGGTAATTGTAGCCATAAACAAGGATCCGGATGCACCCATTTTCCAGAAAGCAGACTACGGGGTGGTGGACGACCTTTTCAAGGTGGTGCCTCCTCTAATCGAAGAGGTGAAAAAGCTCAAGGCCGAGTGACAAGAAGGCAGCCCAAGATAAGATTCTGGTTTGAGGCTATACAGTTGGAATTGCCCAAGGAAAAAAACTTTCTTGCGGGCATATTGGCCGTTGGAGGTAGGGACAGGCTGAGCCAGGAGGATTCAGGCTCTGGGGTAGGCGGGAGGGCTGGGTGAAGCTTCGCTCTGTCTTGATGGGATTCCTGGTGGTGATAATGGGCATGGCTGCCGGGCTCCTATTCTCCATCTTGTTTTGGCCGACCCCACCCCAGACCCCTCCTGCTCCTCAGGGACTGGTGAGTGCAAGGGTTCCATCACAACCCTCGCCTCCCCCGGAGCAATCTTCCGAAGGGGCAATGCAGCTTTCCAAAATGGAGCCCATGAAGGCTGAGCCGGATCTGGAAGCTTCTTTGACTCAGGCCTCCTTGCCCGTTTCAGAGGAGAAGATGCCCAAAGGTGAGGAAGTCAAACAAGAAGAAGCTATTGCAGGATCCACCCAGGAGCCTGTGGGGGTCAAGCAATCCCATCCCCAGAAGGAGAGGGTTGCCTCCGGCCGGGTGGGTAAGGATTCCAAGACTGCAAAGGCAGCCCCAGGGAAAGATTCCTTTTCTTTCACTCTTCATGTTGAGTCTTTCAAGTCTGCCGAGGCTGCTGCAAGAAGGGTCAATGTCTTAAGGGAGGAGGGCCTGGATGCCTTCACTCGTCCGGCCGAGGTTCCAGGCAAAGGGCTTTTTCACCGAGTGTTCGTAGGAAAGTTCCAGGACCGAGCATCGGCCTCCAAATTCCTTGAGAAACTTAAAGCCGAAAAGAAGGTTCAGGCAGGAAGGGTCCTGTCCCGCTCTGAGACAGGGGGATAGTTTGTCTGGATCGGGATCTTGATAGGGTAACAAGGAGACCCTCGCATTCTAAGCCTGGCTTGACTTTTTTGTGAAATCAAGATAGAGATTCTGCCTGCAAGATTCGGCATAGACTTTAGGGAGGGGCTCATGAAGGTCGGGGATTGGATGGTCCGGGATGTGGTCTCCGTAACCCAGGATCATACCATCCAGGATTGCGTTGACCTCATGAAAAAACACTCCATAAGGCACCTTCCTGTTCTTGAAAACGGAAAACTTGTGGGGCTGGTGACAGAGGGGGATCTTAGACAGGTTTTTCTGGCCTCCCTCATAGAGGAATTGAGCTTAAAGGACGTGATGATCAATGACCCCATCACGGTCACACCTGATACAGAGATAGAAGATGCGGCGAAGGTCATTTTTTACAACAAGATCGGCGGGCTTCCTGTTGTGGATGAGCAGGAGAGGCTTCTGGGCATCATCACAGTTGCTGATATACTGGCAGCCTTCATAGAGCTTATGGGGGTTTTGAAATCCAGCTCCAGGATAGACGTTGTGCTGGGGGAAGATCCTGAGGCTTTTGAAAGGGTCTCGGGCTTGATCAGAAGCAGGGGAGGGGAGATAGTAAGCGTGGGGATCTCAGGCCACAGGTTGAGAAGAAAGAGGGTTTATTACTTCCGTCTGAAAAGATGTAACGTGAGGCACATTAGTCGTGTTTTGAAAAAGGCCGGGTATGAGGTGGTCTCTGCAGTGGCATAAGCCCGTTGCTTAGCCCAGATTGTTCTCCGAAGCCCTTAACTTTGGGGGCTCAAGCCCCAAAGCCCCTTGTACACTTCGACATGTTCCGACTCAAGGCAGGACCAAATCTGGGAACCAAGATCATGGTGCTTTTGAGCATGGACCGGTTTCTTAAACCATGTCATTAAGATAACCCGCATATTGTCCCACTCGGGGAATGGGAGGAAAACCCTCGCCTTCAGGCGAAGACTTTAGTGTGCGCCCAAGGCGCAGGATGCGGACGGACATTCACTGATCCTTAATAATGCAGGTTAGGATCGTAGCTGGCTCTCCCTGGAAAGCCAGTCTTGCAACACCCTTCCATCCACCCCCAAAGCCTCGGCTCGTTCAAGACACTCTCTGGCCTGCTGCAGCCTGCCGGTTAAAGCCAGGAGAGCCGCCATGGCATAAAAAAAGGGGCCGTTTGAGGGATCCCTTCTCAGGGCCTCTTCCAAGGCCCCTATGGCCTCTTCCAGAATCTCTCGGCTTCGGTTCATGGAGCGGTTATGGCCCTGATGAGACATTCCACTAGACGGGGATCCAACTCGCGGCCGGCTTTATCCCTCAGGGACTGAAATACGTGATGGGGAGGTCTTTGGGGGGCGCCGAGGCGGGCGCTCAACATGTGGTGGTAAGCGTCAGCCACGGCCAAGATCCTGCCTTCGAGTGGGATGGCTTCCCCTTGCGCCCTGGCCGGCTGTCCGGTTCCATCAAAATGGGCGTGGTGGTAAAGCACTCCTCTAACTATTGCCGGGGAATCTATCATATTCTTTAGAATATAGGCTCCTATGGTTGGGTGAATTTTTAAATTCAGGGTCGGAAGCTTTGAATATCTTGGTTGTATTCCCCCATTGGCGTCGGGTAGGGCCATCTTTCCCAAGTCGTGTAACCAGCCTGCGATTCCCAGCTCTGTTCTTTGCTGAGGGCTCAAGTTTAGTTCATTGGCAATCAGGGCTGCGTATCTGGCCACTTCCCTTGCGTGAAGCAAAATAAAAGGATCGCTTTTGGCCTGGGCTGTCAAGAGGTCAAAAACCTCAGACAAAACAGGATAAGTCCTGGTTATTGCCTCGGGTGTGAGACCATCTAGTTCCATGCGACCTGTGGGGAAGAGCCTGATCTGATTGGGTCCCTCTCTACTGGCAAGAAAGGCCGAGAGCTCGGCGTTGTCCAGCAACTCCTTGGGTTGGCTTGCATGTTCAGGGTATGAAGCTGCCCCTATGCTCAAATGCACCGCCTTTTCCCCTATGCCTTCGATGCGGGCAGTAGATAATCTTTCCAGAAGCCTCCTGGCTATGGTAAGAGCACCCGGAGGGCCTGTGTCAGGAAGAATTACAGCGAAATCGTTCAGCTTATACCTGGCCGGCACGTCCACATTGCGTATGGAGCCAGCCAGCTCTTGTGCGATGGCCCGAAGGTAGGGCTTTATCATCATTTGATCTGCCTGATCCATGGCCCGCTCGGCTTGGAAGGTCAGATAGAGAAGTGACAAGGGGGATTCATGTCTAGCAGCCCTTTTCAATTCGGCCCTGAGCCTGTCAAGAAAGTACACATCGTTGTAAAGTCCGGTCAAGTCGTCGCGAATCAGATTCTCCCTTATGTCCCCGAGTGCCCCGGCGCGCTGAAGCACCCCCCCCAAAAGCCCTGCCAATACTGAGCAGAACCTCAAATCTTCCTTCTCCGGGAAGGCTGGCTTGGCCGGGAACAATGCCAAGGCCCCCCTGATTTCCATCTCCCCCAATAGCGGGATCAAAATGAGGCTATTAAGCCCTGAATCCTCAAAGAATTTTCTACAAACACCCATTTCGCTGCCGGTGGTCTCCTTGATCCAGACAGGGCTTCTCTCTTGGGCCAGTTTCATAAAAGGGCCCGGATCTGTAACCTGGGGGTGACAGGCCTGAACCGACTGTGGAAGCCCTAAGCCTCTAAAAAACACGAATCTATCCTCCTCCCTCAACCAAAGCCCTGCAGCCAGGGCATTGCAGGTTTCTGTGGCCTGCTGAAGCACCCTGGAGCAGAAAGCCCCTACATCCATGAAGCCGGTCAGCATCCTGGAGAGATCCCCCAGGATCTCCGTCAGAGCCCTTCTGGCCGTGGCCTCCCTACAGAAGGCCTGCAAAAAGGAAGGGGTTGCAGCATGCACCACCTGTGTTCTGTCAGGTTTGAGTTGATGAATGATGGCCTCTACAGTCTTGTCCGGGATGAGGTTCAGGATCAGGTCCAGCTCAGGCATCTCTATGAGCTCTGTGTAATCCTGGGAGACCCGTATTCCCTTGGCCAAAGCTTCTTGAATCGACTCATGTCGCAGGTCGAAGTCAGCTACAGCCTTGACTTCCAGGCGAGTTCCCTCCAGTTCCTTAAGTAAACTCGGATATTGGGAAAGCCCAATGATGCCTAACTTGATGGAACGGGTTCTAAGCCCCACTGCAGCTCCCTGCTTATCAGCCATGGGAGGATCCCCCTAATTATATAAAGTGACTTCCAATATTTTGTACTCCAACCCAACTAGAAAGACAACAAAAAATCCAGTCAGATGCTTCAAACAGATCCATTGGGGCCCCCTTGCCCTGACAGCCTAGCTCTCGGCCCAGCTCCATCTCGTATTCGGCTGAATCAGAAGCTGCAGCCTTGTCATATATTTCCAAGCAAAAGAAATGCCAAGACACTAGATTGAACATGAGGAGTGAGCCATGGCCGGGCCGGGTACCTTGATCGTGAATAATGGGGGTTAGGCGGTGTAGGTTTTTTTTGAATTTCCTTTAGGAAGCAGATGGGCAGTTTAAGGATTGGCCTCAGGAAGCGGCTTTCTGCTCCGCCCCCTGAGGCCGGATACCGCTTACGCCGAGCGAACCTCTATCTTCCTGGGCTTGGCCTTGCTCACCTTTGGAAGCGTCACTCGCAAGACTCCTGCCGACATCTGGGCAGAAATCTTCTCTTGATCCACAATTTCCGATAGAACGAACTGTCTGTAATATCCACCTTCCCTGTATTCCATGTACACAGGAGTCATTCCCTCGGGCCTAGTTTGTGAGCAATGGCCTTGCAACGTGAGCACATTGTCTTTGAGGTCTATTTCCACCCCTGAGCTGTCCACCCCCGGCATATCCGCCACAAGGGTCAAGTCGGTTTCTGTTTCATATATGTCCACTGCTGGAGAAAAATAGGGGATACCTCTTGTACCCTCAGCAGCAGTGCCTGCAGCTTCTCTTTTCTGGGTCGGCCTAAGCTCCTTGTCGCTCATATCTTCTCCTCCTTTCGAGGTTGACCGCAAAGCTTTGCATCTCAGTAAACTGCTTTCATAAAACCCATCAATCCGAGCTTTTCACCTTAATCTGCCTGGGTTTAACATCTTCCGCCTTGGGAAGAGTCAGGTACAGAATCCCATTCTTGCTGGTAGCCTCCACTTTGCTAGGATCCACCCTATCCGGAAGACTTACTATCCTTCGGAAAAACCCTGACTCCCTCTCTCTTCTATGATAACCAGCCTTTTCTCCACCATCTTCAGGTTTTCTCTCACCTTTTATGGTAACTGAATCCTCTGTTGCCGTTATCTCCACATCCTGGGGTTTAACACCAGGTAACTCAGCTGTCAGAATGTACCTGTCTTTATCCTCGTAGATATTCACAGGGGGAAATACACCTGTGGCATCCCTTCCAGAAACTCCCGAAAAACCTTGGTGAAAAACACGATCTATCTCGTTGCGGATCCTCTCCATCTCGGAGAATATATCACTCATGGGCCTGTTGAATCTGATGAGCGCCATCTTTCTCCCTCCTTTTCTTATTTGCGGGCGCGCCCTGTTGCCTTTGTTGTATGAGTAAGCATGGTTTTGTAACGTGTCAAGCCGGCAGATGGGGTTTCCAGTTTAATTCCCCCTGTGGGGTAAAAACTGGCGGGATTTTGGGCCTAGGCAGTGTAAACAAACCCACGGAAAACTCTGTCTCAGGAGACAAGGGGAACGTGAATTTACGGGTTCCTAGTGATGGCCTGTAGGAATATAATGAGTTGCGTAGTGCATGGAAGAGGAGGAGTTCTTGAGGGGCTCCTCAGGCTGCGGCGTTATCCCGGCCAGCCGAGACCGAGAGGAAATTCATTATCCTGTGGAGCCCAGGAATGCAAGACGGGGTCGGGAAAAAAAGGGGGGGGGCGGCTTGAAACTTAGAGTGATGGCTGGTTGGGTTCTTCTTAGTATGTTCGGGGTTTTGAGTTCTGGTGGGGTTCAGGCCCAGTCCTCTCAGCAGCCGCCCCCGCTTGTGGCCAGGGTGGCTTACGTTGATGGTGAGTTATTGAGGTACGTGCCCGCAGAAGAGGACTGGGTGGCCACAGTGGCGGACAGTCCTGTGGGGCCCAAGGACGTCTTTTACTCTGACAAGGCAGGGAAGGCCGAGATCTCGTTTCCCAATAGAACCCTGGGAAGACTGGGGCCTGCCACCCAGATGGAGGTGGTGGGCTTGGAGGACGACCTCACGGATCTTTATGTGGCCTCAGGCCAGGTGAGGGTGTACAACCGAAGCTCAGATACATACATGAGGGTTTCTACGCCCTTCGGTTACATGGTGGGCCCCACAGGGACCGTGGCTGACCTTTATGTGGGGGACGAATCCGCGGAGATAATAGCTCTTCAGGGCACGGTCCAATTCATCCGAACCCGTGACGGGTACGAGGCCAAGTACGACGTGGCAGCAGGAGGCAGTTCCCTGCTGGTGGACAGGGACGGGGCTGCCCGAGGGGAAGGCACTGTGGATGCGGATTGGGATCAGTGGAACCGCGACAGAGACAGATTCTGGGGACAAAGGCAGAGGGTGCGTTCTGAATACCTTCCGGAGCCTCTTCAGGATGACGCGGCTGTGCTGGAAGAAAGCGGGCGGTGGGAGCGGGTCTACTATGACGGGGAGTACAGGACCCTTTGGAGGCCCACCGTGGTGGAGGCTGGCTGGGCTCCTTACACAGTGGGTCGTTGGACCACATGGTATGATGAGGAGGTATGGATACCCTATGAGCCTTTCGGATACGTAACCCACCATTACGGTCACTGGGTGCCTGTGGGTGGGTTCTGGTACTGGATGCCTCCTGTGGTGACGGTCTCAGTTGGAGTGCCCTGGCCAAGGCTCTACTGGTACCCTGGCAGGGTGGCCTGGATCCACACCGACGTGTACGTTGGCTGGGTGCCCTTGGCCCCCTGGGAACCATACTACGCGGTCCATGCCTGGGGGCCGGGTGTCACAATTTGGGCAGGGGGTGTCATGCCTGCCATAGCCATAGGCTCTCTGGCCTTTGTGGACTATGCCATTTGCGTGCACCACCATGATTTCTGGGGAGTTCACCATCACCATGGATATTACGGGGTTAGGGTCACCAATATCAATAAGACGGTGATAATAAACAAATTCAAAGGGTCCCCCGTGGTTCACAAGACGGTTTTTAAGGACGTTGCCTTTGCCAAGAATCAATACCGCTTTGTGGACAGGGACGTGCATGTGAAGCCCCACAAGATGGTGGTGAACCAGATAAAGGAAAGGCAGCAGAAGCTTCAGCCCGTGAAGGCCTCTGTCCTGAACGAGAAACTCCAGAAGGCGCCCAAAGGGGATCTGGCCCCGGGTAAACGCATAGCTGAACCCAAGATAACCAACAAGATGGTAAAGGCGGAAATGGCTGGAAAACCCGAGGCCCGGTTCGAGGAGGTAAAGCCCAAGGCAAAGCCCGGCAAACCCAAGCTGGAAGCCTTAGGGCCAGCCCAGACAAAGCCGGCTGTCACGGCTGAGCCAAAAGGCAAGGCCGCAGGGGGAAAACCCCCCGGCTGGGACAAGGGCCGTAAGCAGGGCTGGGAGGGAACTGTGCCGCCCGGTCAGGAGAAGCCCAAACCTGGAGCACCTGGAAAGCCTGGGGTTGCAGGTAGGCCTGACCGACCTGAGATACAGGAAAAGCCCAAGACTGTTGGAAAGCCCAAGACAATAAGCCCCAAGGGAAAACCAGAGGGTGTAGAGCCTTCAGAAAGCAAGCCACCCCGCCCCGGAAGCCTTGATCGTCCCAAGCCTCCGCTAAAGCCTGAGGGCATGGAAGGGCCCCCCAGAAAGCCCCCTAAGCCCGAGTCTCAGGAGGGTTTGGGAAGGCCCAAGAGGCCCAAGGCCCCTGAGGAAACCACTCCAGATACCCTTAGAACACCGCCCAGGCCCGCAGGGCCCGCAGTGGAGGGGAGAAGACCTGGTCCTGAGCCTGCGGGAGGCAGGCGAAGGGAGCCTGGACCAGCTGTAAAGGGAGGCCCACCAAGACCCGGTGCAGTGGGGCCTGGCCACACTCAGACTCAACAGCCTCCTAAGCCTGAGCAAAAAGGCAAGGCCAAACAGCAGAAAGGGGAAAAGGACAAAGATTGAAGTAGGTTGGCACACAAGCCCCGTTCAGGTTATCCTGGGCGGGGCTCTTAGTTTGTACTGACTATTGGGGGGGGCAGTCATGGAGGATTCAAAGCTCAAGGAAATACTACAGTCATGCCGCATTGTAGCCGTTGTGGGCCTTTCCCCGAAAGAAGATAGGCCCAGCTATAGGGTGGCCTCCTACCTTCAAGCACAGGGATACAAGATAGTGCCTGTGAATCCTGGCGTGGGAGAGGTCCTGGGAGAGAAAGCTTATGCGTCTTTGTTGGATATCCCTGAGGGGCTAAAGGTGGATATAGTAGATGTTTTTCGCAAATCCCAGGATGTGCCCCCAGTAGCAGAAGAGGCTGTGAGGCTTGGGGCAAAGGTCTTGTGGCTCCAGGAGGGCATAGTCAATGAAGAAGCAGCCCAAAGAGCCGCGGATGCCGGGCTTGCGGTAGTACAAGACAAGTGCATGCTAAAAGAGCACAGAAGGCTCTTGGGCTCTGCAGGTTAGGACGCATTATTCTATAGCAGTCAAAAAGAGGATCTAATTCCGTTGGAGCCTAATGTAAGCCGGCTCATGGTTCATAGACCCCCTAGGTTCTTGTTTGGGGGTTGGGGCCGGGTTGAAACCAAAAGAGAAGCAGATCTCCTATGGGCTTGGGGGTGTTGCCCCAGCACTAAGCAGTCTTAGGGACAAGTCGGGTTAAGAGGCTCATGCGGTAAGCGGAGAAAGGGCAATGGATGAGATACGCAAGGCTTACAGGACTGTTATGGAAGACCATTTTCCCCAGGAGATGAGCATTACCTTGGGGAGCGAAAGACTCCTTTTTCGAAAGCGCACTTGGAGGATTCAGGATCCGGATCTGGGTGAACTCCTAGAAAAGGGGCTTCGTTACGGGGAGAACCCCGGCCAGGAGGCCGCCCTGTATGAGTGGGTCGGGGGAAACCTTAGCCTGGGTGGGGCCCAGTGGCTGGAGCCGGGCAAAGGGCTTGTGAGTGCTGTTTCCGACGAGGATTTACTGCAGGGCGGGAAACATCCTGGGAAAATCAATCTGACCGATGTGGACCGCGCCCTTCAAATCCTTAGGTTCTTGAACAAAGGCCCGGCCGCCGCCATCATGAAGCACAACAATCCCTCTGGGGTTGCCTATGGGGACTCACTCCAGGAGGCCTATGAGCGGGCCTTCATGGCGGATCGTATAGCGGCCTTCGGAGGAGCGCTGGTGGTGAACCGGGCTGTGGATCAAGCCACTGCAGAGGCCATTGCGTCCCAGTACCTGGAAGTGGTGGCTGCACCAGAATATGAGGAAGGAACTCTGGAGGTCCTTGGCAAGAGGAAGAACCTCCGGATACTTCGCATTCCCAGGATGGACAGGTTGGAGGAATACGCTGGAGTCCGCTTCCTGGAATTTACATCCCTTTTGGATGGGGGGATCATATTGCAACAGTCTGCTCTCAACGCGATTCGCTCTGCAGGGGACCTCAAGCCGGCAGTGGCCCAGCACAAGGGGAAGGAGTTCAAGCCCAGGAGGGAGCCGACCCCAGGGGAGCTGGAGGACATAGTCTTCGGATGGGCTGTTGAGCAAGGCGTCACATCAAACTCGGTCCTTTTTGCCAAGCAGGGGGCCACAGTGGCCATTGGTACCGGGGAACAGGACAGGGTAGGGGTTGCAGAGATAGCCATATTCAAGGCATACACGAAGTTCAAGGACGGGCTGTGTTACAAGAGGCATGGGATGCCTTACAAGACCCTGGAGGCAGATGTGGCCTCTGGGAAAAGGGACAGGTCTCTCTTGGAAGAGATAGAGGAGGAGACCCTCAGGCAGAAGGCTGGGCTCAAAGGGGCCATCATGGTCTCTGATGCCTTTTTCCCCTTCAGAGACGGGGTGGATGTGGCCATTGCCCAGGGCGTGACAGCCATTGCCCACCCAGGGGGATCTGAGCGGGACTATGAGTCCATCCAGGCCTGCAACGAGGCCGAGCCTCCTGTGGCCATGGTCTTTACGGGGCAAAGGGCGTTTCGACATTAATCAGGTTGGGCTTGAGCCAGCATTAGTCTTACCCAGGAGGTAGGTCTTGTACCGCAGCTTGGTTCTGGAGAATCAAGAGGGGATTTTCACCCTGACTCTTAACCAGCCCCAGAATCGAAACGCCCTTAGTTATGAGATGGCAGAGGAGTTCCAGAGGGTGATGGAAGAGCTGGCCGAGCAGAAGCAGGCAAGAGGCCTTATCCTGACAGGGGCGGGCCGGGCCTTCTGCGCAGGGGGAGATTTCCACAGTATTATTTCAGAGTTCACCAGGCCGGCAGTGGAACTTCAGCCCAGGCTACGGAAATTCTACTCCCGATTCCTGAGCTTAAGACGGCTTCGCATCCCCACCTTGGCTGCAGTAAACGGGCCCGCCGTGGGGGCTGGGTTCAGTCTGGCATTGGCATGCGACTTGAGAATAGCCAGCACTCAAGCTTCATTTCACGCCAATTTCGTGCACATAGGGGTACACCCTGGAATGGGGGCCACATATTTTTTGCCCAGGCTGGTGGGTACCTCCAAGGCCTTGGAAATTCTTTGGAGGGGGGAGATCCTAAGCAGCCAGGATGCTTTGGAGCTAGGCATAGTAAGCCAGGTGGTGGAGCCTGAACAGCTCATGGCCCAAGCCCATCTAATAATGAAACAAATAGTGCAGATGTCTTCCACTGTCTTGGAACTCACCAAGGATTCGGTTTATATGGGGGTGGAGAGCTCCCTGGAGGAGATGTTGGAAAGAGAGTCCCAGGCGCAAGCTCTTTGCGGGGAGACAAGAGAGATGAGGCAAGCCCTTAAGAAGATCACGGGGAAAAGCCCTGCTTCCAGGGGGAGGGCTTAAAAATTGGAGTTGGTCACTGGGGTGATGGCTTACCAAGAATTTGTAAAGGATCAGCCCTGTGAGCAACTAGAACATTCTTGAGGCCAAGGCCAGGATGAAATTTAAGGAAGGAGGAACATGGGAAAAGAGTCCAAGAGATCCCAAAAATCCCAGCTGGATTCGGTAAAAAGGGCCATTATGTTGGAGGTGCATGGGCTTAGGTTTTACGAAGTGGCGGCCAAGAGGTGCACCAGCCAGGCGGCCAGGGAATTGTTTCTGGATCTGGCCAAGGATGAGGTGCGCCATAGGCAGGAGTTGGAAAAACAATTCAGATATCTCTTAAAAGGGGAGAAAGCGGAGTTTCTCCCCCAGGAATCTCACAAAGACCTCAGGTTCCGGGATCCGGTTATAGGGACCGACCTGAAGCAGCGGATTGAAGAGGCCTGGTTCGACTCGGCTGCCCTTTCCATCGGGGTCATGCTAGAGAAGAAGGCCATGGATTACTACCGCAAAAGGGAGCTTGCCTCCTCGGACAAGGCCACAAAGGAGCTTTTCGGGTGGCTGGCCAGATGGGAGAAGACACATCTGGACAGGCTGACAGCCCTGGAACGGGCAATGCGGGAGGAAATATGGCACGAGGCCCGTTTCTGGCCCTTGGATTAAGTAACCCTGCCCTTTTGCTCTTGACCCGGTTTCGCTCCCTGTGGTAAGCAATGATGCGTCTCTGGGCATGTTGGTTCTCCCTTGGGTAGCTTTTTCCCCCTTTTGGGCTTTCCGTTGGTGAGGCTTAGCCGCTTAGGCAACCCTGGCAAAGCGGTTTTTAGTTAACCTCTCAGGCATCAAAAAGGAGGAAGCCATGGCTGGTGGGATCAAGAGAAGGGAGTTTTTGGCCAGCTCAGGGTTGGGCGCATTGGGCGCAAGCACTGTCTCCGGCCTTGGCCTTGTGGGCAGGGCTCACGGAGCCTCCAAGAAGGACATTCCCAAAGGGCCTTTGCGTATAGCCGCTGTTAGTTTTCTAACCGGTGCGGCGGCCGCCCCTTTTGGGATTCCCGGGGACAATACCTTCAAGATGATGGCGGATGTGTACAACCAAAAGGGCGGGATTTTAGGCAGAAAAATTGAGCTCAAGAGCTACGACGAGGCCGGTGGGGCCGACGCCCAGGTGAAACTAGCCCGCAAACTTCTCATGGAGGACAAGGTGGATGTGATCCTGGGGTACATTTCCTCAGGGGATTGCAAGGCAGTGCTGCCCCTCTCTGACGAACTAGGCGGGCTCATGGTGGCTTATGATTGCGGCTCTCACGAGCTTTTGGAGGGGGAAAAGAGCCCCTTCAAATACCCTAAACACGGCCTGGGGTTCAGAAGCGCGGCTCATCTTGGGATAGACAACATCGGAATGGCCTTGATGATCAAGAAGTATTTACCAAACACTAGGAAGATAGCCGGCATAAACCCGGATTATGCCTGGGGCAGGGAGAGCTGGAGGGTCTTTGAGGTGGCCATGAAAAAACTCTTCCCTGGGATAGAGATTGGGGTTACTCTCTGGCCCGCCTTGGGAAGCACCGATTATACTGCCCACATAACAACCCTCATGAATTCCGGGGCGGACATTGTTCACTCCTCCCTGTGGGGTGGTGATGCGGTAACTTTCACCAAACAGGCTTTGGGTATGGGTCTTTTTCAAAAGACCAGAATGGCTTACTCCAGAGGAGAGCCTTACCCCCAAGAGATAGGGCAGGAGTTCCCAGAGGAGCAGGTCATATGCTGTGCAGGAACGCATTATTTCCTTTACCCAGCCCACGACCGCTGGCCCCTTAATAAATGGTTTGTGGAGGAGTACTACAAGCGTTACAACAAATACCCAACCTATCCCTGTTATCATGCATACCAGTCCTTTGCGGTTTACAAGGCCGCTGTGGAGAAGGCCTCGGCCCTGGTTGGCGGGTGGCCAACTGCGGAGGAGATAGCTGCGGCCATGAAAGGCCTTTCGGTGGAAACTCCCTCCGGCTATCTCCATATTGACCAAGACCACAATGGACGGGAGGATGTTCTGGTGGGTTTTTCCAAGAAGGTGGAGGGTTATCCTTTCCCCATCTTGGATCCCAAGAGGATGGAGGTCTTCCCCGCACACATGGTCAATGCGCCTGCCGGCATGCGCACAGAGGACTGGATCCAGGGCTGGAAGGTCTGAAGCCGCAACCAACTGGTTCATGATTCTCAAGGGGCATCCTTTGGGGTGCCCCTTAAGCGGGGATCCATGGGAATCGTATATGTTCTCAACGGGCTTTACTTCTCGGCTTTCCTTTTTCTGACCTCTTTGGGCCTAAGCATCATATTGGGAGTAATGGGCATCTTGAATCTGGCCCATGGCTCCCTTTTTGCCCTGGGCGCGTTCATGGCCGCCTGGGTCATAGGTGTCTGTGTTCACACCGGACCCACAGCAGGAATGATAGGCGGTTTAATGGCCGCAATGGTTCTGGCCGGGGTTGTGGGATTTGTTTTGGAAAACACAATCATCAGGCCTATGTACAGGCGTCCCCTGGAGTACCAACTGCTCATCACCTTTGGAGCTCTTCTGCTCATAGAGGACCTCATAAAGCTCACCTGGGGAGGTGAGGCCTATTACGCCTCAGGGCCATTTGACATGATGGGTCGAGTAAGCCTCTTGGGTGCAGAGTACCCGGCTTATTTCCTGTTTGTTATGGGGGTAACCGCGGCCTCCGGGCTTTGCATATGGCTCTTCATGGCCAGGACAAAGGTGGGGATAATGCTCAGAGCAATAGCCATGGACAGGGACATGGCAGAGGCCATGGGCATTCCCATGCGCAGGCTCACCACTGTGGCCTTCATGTTGGGGGCCTCCCTGGCTGGCCTGGCAGGGGGGCTCATGGTACCCACCTCTCCGGCTCTCTTGGGCATCGGAATGGAGCCTCTCATAATGGCCTTCATAGTAGTGGTGGTAGGGGGGCTGGGGAGCCTCAAGGGGGCGGTACTGGGCTCCCTCATAGTTGGGCAGACACGCTCCTTCGGTGTGGGGTTTTTCCCAGAGCTGGAGATGCCGGTGCTGTTCCTCATAGCTGTGTTGATCCTGGTGATACAGCCCCAGGGGCTGTTCGGGAGGGCTTGAGATGGGGCTCAAGGCGGGCGGTTGGGGGCGCGGGGGTGGATTGCTGCTTGGGGTGCTTTTTCTTGTGATGCTGCCTTGGTTCCTTCCCACATACCAGCTTATTCTTTTGGAGACAGGCCTTTGCTTCGGAATAATGGGCCTCGGCTTCAACCTGCTTTTGCGTCACACGGGCCTTCTATCTTTCGGACACGGGGCCTACTTTGCCGTTGGAGCGTACAGCGTGGCCATGATCGGCAGGTACATGCCCGAACTCTACAGGGTGGAGATACTTCTGCCGGGTGCTGTTGCCGCCTCAGCTATGGTGGCTGCGCTGTTCGGCTTTGTGTGTGTGCGCCACACCCGTATTTTTTTCTCCATCCTGACCCTTGCTCTCTCCATGCTGGTCTTTGCGCTTCTGGTTAAGCTGTATTACCTGACCGGAGGCTCCGATGGGATCAGGGCCCCCATCCCCTCCGTCCTGGGACACACCTTTCAAGGCATGCGAAGACCCCAGTTTCTAAGCGGCTTTTACTACCACTTCCTCTTGGGGGTTTTTCTGGTAGCCACAGGCCTCATGTACCGAGTGATCCATTCCCCCTTTGGTAAGGCCCTCCAGTCCATCAGGGACAATGAGGTGAGGGCCGAGATGATAGGTATCCGTGTAAAGCAATTCCGCTGGCTGGCCTTCCTAATCTCAGGGATGTACGCTGGACTGGCTGGGGGTCTTTGGAGCTTTGTCAACGGGCACGTGACTCCGGAGGTGGCTCACTGGGTTTTTTCAGGGGAGGTAGTGTACATGACTCTCCTGGGTGGATTTAAGACTTTTGCAGGCCCAGTGGTAGGTGCCGTGCTTTTCACCTTCTTGAAGCTCTATGCCATAAGCGGCACCGAGTACTGGATGCTCATCATAGGGGCCACCTTGATCGGGTTGGTGCTGCTCTTGCCGTCTGGCATCACAGGAGCCGTGGCCTCCTTGGTTGCCAGGCTACAGCTCGGGAGGGTAGGGGGGCGCTGATGCTTCAGGTGAATGATCTGGTCAAGGATTTCGGGAAGATGAGGGTGATCAACAAGGCATCCCTCCAGATAGGGGAAGGGGAAATCGTGGCCCTGGTGGGACCAAACGGAGCCGGGAAGACCACTTTGGTGAACCTCATAAGCGGCCACATTAGGCCTAACAAGGGAAAAGTGCAATTCCTAGGCCGGGATATCACAGCCGCCCCGCCTCATGTGAGAATCCGTATGGGAATAGCCCGCAATTTCCAGATCACCCAGCTCTTTCAGGAGCTTTCGGTCCTGGACAATGTGCGGAACTGCGTTTTTTCCATTCGCCGAATGAGCCGACGCTGGCTAAAGCCGGCGGGCTCCTACCAAGAAGCCACCCAGGCGGCCAGAAGAATCTTGGAGATATTCCACATAGACCATCTGGAGAAGGAACTGCCCTTAAACCTCTCGGAAGGGGATCGCAAGGTGCTGGACATCGCCATGGCCTACGCCCTGGAGTCCAAATTCTTGCTCCTGGATGAGCCCACAAGCGGGGTGGCCACAGGAGACAAATTCAAGATCATGGATACCATAATAGGCGCCATAGACCGCACCAGGATGGCCACTATGATAGTGGAGCATGACATGGACATCGTGTTTGATTACTCCGACAGGGTCCTGGTGCTAAGAGAAGGAACCATAATGGCCGATGGGAAACCCCAGGAGGTGATGCAAGACAAAGAAGTAAGGGCTACCCTTTTCGGTATAGAGGAGTAAAACATGCTCCTGGAGGCTGAAGCACTGGAGTTCCAGGTAGGCAAGACTCAGATTCTCAGGAAAGTAAACCTGGGGGTGAAGGCTGCTGAGGTGGCAGGTCTGCTTGGAAGAAACGGCTCGGGGAAAAGCTCGATTCTAAAGAGCATAATAGGGCTTTACAGACCTACGGGTGGAAAGGTGAACTTCAATGGGAAGGATATCACCCATTGGCCTGCCAGAAAGAGGGTGATGGAAGGCCTGGCTTACTCCCCTGAGGACACCCGTGTTTTCCCGGATCTGACAGTGGAAGAGAATATAAAGCTGGGCTCCTGGGTTTTGGAAGGGGCGGGCAGAACACCCCAACTCACCATTGAGACGGCCTTGGAGATCTTTCCAGTGCTCAGAAAACTACTTCCCAGGAACGGGACTCAGCTAAGCGGTGGGGAGAAGAAAATGGTCTCCATTGCCAGAGCCCTCACCTTGAGTCCTTCCCTTCTGTTGCTGGATGAGTCCTTTGAGGGGCTAGCTCCTTTGGTGGTGAGACATTTCATGGAGGCCATGAAGCAGATAAGAGAAAAAGGGGTTTCCATACTGCTTGCCGAATCCAACCTTGGTAATGCCTCCTTGGTGGCTGATCGGGCTTATGTGGTGGAGAGGGGTGAGGTCATCTTCGAGGGACCTCCGCAAAAGATCCAGGAGGACAAAAGGCTCATGATGATTGTGGGAAGGTGAAAAAAAGGGGGATCATATGTGGGCCAAGATAAACATGTTCCGCACAACACCTAGAATTCTCATGGGCCCCGGGGCTGTGAGCCGCACCGGCGAGGAGCTCTCAAGGCTGGGGGCCGGGATGGTCTTGGTGGTAACCGACCAGGGGATCCTCAAGGCCGGGCTCTTGGAGAAGGTGGAAAAGGCTCTGCGCTCTTTTCGCATAAAGAGCTTGGTTTTCGACGGTGTGGAGCCTGATCCTCCCTATGAGCTAGTGGAGAGATGTCTGGAAGCTGCGGGAGGCCGGAAAATCAACTGCGTGCTGGGTGTGGGTGGCGGAAGTGCACTGGATATAGCCAAGGCCGCCTCGGTCATGGCCACAAACAAAGGGAAAATCTCCGATTATTTTGGCATAGAGCTGATTCCCAAAGCCGGTCTACCCTTGGTACTGGTGCCCACTACTGCCGGCACAGGCAGTGAAGTGACTCCCATCGCCATTCTCTCGGATGAGCAGGAAAAGCTGAAAAAGGGTATTGTGAGCTCCCATCTGTTACCCTCTGTGGCCATCCTGGATCCTGAGCTGACTTTGGGGCTGCCTCCCCAGGTAACAGCGGCCACTGGGATGGATGCCCTCATCCACGCCATAGAGGCTTACACTTCCTTGAACGCCAACTCCATGACCGATCTTCTGGCCAGCCGGGCCATGGAACTTCTCTACCACAACATACGCACTGCCTTTGCCCAAGGAGGCAACCTGGAGGCCAGGGCCAGGATGCTGGAAGGAAGCCTTCTTGCAGGCATGGCCTTCGCCAATGCAGGGGTCACCGCCGTCCACGCCTTTGCCTATCCCATAGGCGCTGAGTTCCACATTCCCCACGGTATCGCCAACTCTTTGATGTTGGCCCCGGTAATGGAATTCAACATGCTGGGGGATCTGGAAAGGTTCGCCCATATGGCCCGTATCTTTAAGGAGGAAACACCCGGTTCCTCCCCAAGGGCCTTGGCCCTAAAGGCGGTGGAGGCAATGGAGCAATTAAGGCGGGATTTGGGGCTTCCAGGACACCTTGGGGATTTCGGGGTGGGAACCGATGACATTCCCAGGCTGGCTGCCGGAGTCATGAAGGTGACTCGATTACTGGCCAACAATCCCAGGCCCGTCACCCAGAGGGACGCCGAGGAGATTTACAGAAAGGTCCTTTGATCATTCTGGTCTTAACTCGGATTATTGTCCCGCTCGGGGAATGGGAGAATAATGCGGGTTGGTTGGAATACGCGCCGCGGCAAGTGGAAGCAGACCCAAAGTCTTGAGGCCGGCTGGTTTTCTCGGATCAAAGCACCAGGTACTTTCGTAAAACCTCTTCGTTCTGCCAGATTTCCTCCATTGGGGCATGGTACTGCACTTTACCTTTCTCCAAAATGTACCCGGTGCTGGCTACCTGCCGGCAGAACTTGAGGTTTTGATCTGCCAGAAGTACCGTCACTCCCTCCTGGCGTATGCGCAAAGTGACCTCCACCAGGTTTCTGACTATGAGGGGAGCCAACCCCTCAGAGGGTTCATCCAATAAGAGCAGAAGAGGGTTCACGATGAGGCCCCTGGCTATGGCCAGCATCTTCTGCTCCCCCCCGCTAAGGTGGCTTCCTTTCCTGTCTCTATAGCTCTCCAGTATTGGGAAAAGCCCGAAGATCTTCTCGTAACTCCATGGGCCGCTTCTGCGTCCCCCGTTTCTTCTGGCTATCTCCATGTTTTCGTATGTGGTTAGCTCTGCAAAGATTCTGCGATCGTCAGGCACGTAGGCTATTCCCATCTTGGCGGTCTCAAAGGCGGGTTTGCCCGCTATGTTTACGCCCCGAAGGAGAATCTCGCCCCTGCGCGGGGGGACCAGGCCCATTATGGTGCGGAGGGTGGTGGTCTTGCCCACCCCGTTTCGGCCAAGAAGTCCCACCACCTGGGCCTCCCCGGCTTCCAGGGAGACCTCCTGGAGAATATGGCTGCTGCCGTAATAGGTGTCTATATTCCTGACCTGAAGAATCAAAGGAATTCCTCCCCAAGGTATATCTCCCTGACCTGCCTGTTCTCCCTGATCTCCTCCGGGCTCCCGTCTGCGATAACCGCTCCTCGGTGAAGCACAACTATTCGGTCAGATAGGGCGAAGACTATGTCCATGTCATGTTCCACTATTACAAAGGTTATGCTGCGTCCCCGGGAGAGCTTTCTTATGTTTTCCAGTATGCGCACCCTCTCCACCGGGTTCATGCCAGCTGTGGGTTCATCCAGGAAAAGCAGCCTTGGCTCCGGGGCCATGGCCAAAGCGATCTCCAAGAGCCTCTGGTCCCCATGGGAGAGGGAGCCAGCCAAAACCTCAGATTTCTCCTGCAGACCCACCTCCTGCAGAAGAGCCTCCACCCTGTCTCGGACCAGTGGGTCTGTCTCTGTGGATTTAAGAAAACTCATCCCAATGCCCAATCGGGCCGCCACTGGAATCTGCAGGTTTTCTTTGACGCTCAGCCTGGGGAAAATGTCCCCCACCTGGAAGGAACGGGAGATGCCCATTTGGACCCTGGCGTGGGTGGGAAGCCGCGTGATGTCCTCCCCATGGAACAGGATGCGGCCCCTGTCGGGCCTCACATGTCCTGTCAACAGGTGGATGAAGGTTGTCTTTCCAGCTCCGTTGGGTCCTATTATGGAGGTGAGCACCCCTTCCTGGAAACTCAGGTTGATGTCCGCCGCGGCGCTCACTACCCCGTAGTATTTCCTTAACCCCTCTGTGCGAAGCAGCTCAGCCACGGCCCACCTCCTGCACACCCTGGGGCCTGAGCTTGCTCAAAACCTTCTCCTGGAAGAAAATCACCAATCCCCCTCTGAAGAGCAATACCAGCAGTACTATTATGGAGCCGAAGCAGATGAGCCAGTACTGGGTGAAACGCACTATCAGATCCTTGAGCAGGTAGAAGCAGGCGGCTCCCACTATGGGCCCTGCAAAGCTGTAAATCCCCCCGAGAAGGGTTACCATGACAGGCTCGGCCGAATGGGTCCAGTGGGCCAGTGGAGGGGTGACGGTGTTCTCAAGAGGGGGCACCAGCGAGCCTGCCAGAGCTGCGTAAGCCCCGGCTAATATGAAGGCTGCGAGCTTGTACCTGCGCACAGGGATTCCAGAGAAAGCGGCCCTGTTTTCGCTGTCTCTAATGCCTTTGAGGATCAGCACAAAGGGAGAGCGCACCATGCGCCTGAGAAGCAAGATGGCTCCTATGCAGACCACCAAAACAAAGTAATAATAATTGGTCATGGAGCTCATGGGGATCTCCAAGACTCCCGGAATTCCCACAGGAGCCCTTGGAATACCCACAAGTCCGTCGTCTCCTCCTGTGACCTCCCTCCATTTCCAGGCTAGAGAATAAATCATCATTCCAAAAGACAGGGTGAGCATGGAGAAGTAAATCCTGGTGTGCCTCACGCAGAGCACCCCCAGAAAAACCGCCCCCAGCGCTCCGGCCAGGACCCCTGCTGCAACCCCCAAGAGTAAAGAGGGCACAACCAGAAGCACCTTTGCGCATGCGTACGCCCCGATGGCGAAAAAACCGGCCTGCCCAAAGGATAGCAGTCCCGTGTAACCCAAAAGTAAATTGAAACCCATGGCAAAGACGGCCAGTATGAGGATCTGTACCACCATGTAAGGCAAGTACCTGCCCGAGAAAAGGGGAATAAGCAAAAGCAGGAGCATGAGCCCTCCCAGAAGCGCCTTCCCCAAACTTTTCTTCCACATCCGCATCCTCCTGCAGGGCTCACCTGGCAAAGAGTCCCTCGGGTTTTACCATCAGCACCACTCCCATGACCACGAATATGATAAAGAGCTCGAAGACCGGGAAGAGCAGTATCCCATAAGAGGTCAGAACCCCAACGATGAGCGCCCCCACAAAGGCTCCTTTCAAATTCCCCAGACCGCCTATGACCGTTATCACAAAGGCCTGGATGATCATGGCGGTTCCTATTCCCGGAGCCACTACCCTAACTGGGGTGCCCAAGGCACCTCCCAAGGCGGCCAGCATGGCCGCCAAGACAAAAACCAGTGTAAAGAGCCTGGGAATGTCCACCCCTATGGCGCTGGCCATTTCCCTGTCAAAAGCCGAGGCCCTCACGGTTCTTCCCCACCAGGTGCGTTCCAAGGAAAGCCAAAGCAGTACTGCCACGGCTATCCCGAATAGAATTATGAACAGGTTGTAAACAGGGAAGGGTCTGCCCATGACCAGCAGGTTTCCGTCCAAAAAGGCAGGCATGGGCGGAATCATGGCCACTCCTCCCCATATCATCTTCACCAGGTCATCGAAGATGAGTATGAACCCGAAAGTGAGGATGAGCTGGTAGGGGACCTCCAGGCTGTAGATTCTTCTAAAGAAGAAACGTTCCAACAAGGCCCCTATGAAACCTACCCCCACAAGGCTCAACATCACCGAGAGCCCGAAACTCCAGCCCAGCTTCCCGTACAGGGTGAAAGCCAAGTAAGCCCCCAGCATGAAGAGGCTTCCGTGGGCGAAGTTGAGCACCCCCAGCACACCGAAGACCAGAGTGAGTCCTGCAGAGAGAAGCCACAAGTACATGGCCAGGCTGAGGCCTATGAGTCCTTGAAACACAAGCTTTTCCAGCACGAAATCCTCCCCCCCTCCTTTAAAGAAAGCAATAAGAAGCCGCCCCTGGGCTCATTCAGGGGCGGCCTTTTGGCTACTTGGTGGCGGCCACCGGCTCAAAGGGAGGATTGCGGAAGTAATCCTTGGCCGGCACCACCTTCAGATCCCCCAGCACCGGGAGAGGATAATCAGGGCTCTTCATCACCTTGCCCCCCGGAACCGTGTACACGGCTTGGTGGTCTTCCTTTCGGATGAGCCGCGGTCCTGCGGGGGTCTTGAGTTCCATGCCCTCCAGAGCAGCAGCCACTTTGGCTGTCTCCAGACTTTGAGCTTTCTCCACCCCTGTTTTTATGGCGTATATAGAGGAATAGCTGCTTTCTGCAGAGTAGTTGGGGAACTTGCCCCAGCGCTTTCTGAAGGCCTCCACGAATTTCTTGTTCTCAGGGGTGTCCGGGTAGTTATGGATATAACGGGCCGTGGCCCAGAGCTTTCCCTGGAACTTGTTACCCTCTACTTCCCTGGAGATCCCCTCCAAGAGATCCACTGAGCCACCCATGGCCTGCCACCAGACCTGGATTTTGTCAAAGACCCCCAGAAGTAGGGCCTGTCTTAGGAGCATCACCCCCTCTCCCGCCCATGGGGTGGCGAAGATGGCGTCGGGCTTTTCAGCCATTACCGCCGAGATATGGGAAGAGAAGTCCATGGTCCAGAACGGCGCCCAAGCTGCGGCCACGAATTCCACGTCTGGTCGGAATTTCTTTATGGTCTGCTTGAAGAGGTTCCAGGCCACGTAGCCGTACTCGTAATCACAGTTAATGCCCGCCCAGCGTTTAATGTTGGAAGCATCCTTGAAAACCCAGGCAGCCAAGGCGTCCTGGTAAACCGGGGCCACCATACGGAAAATCTGCTTTATGCCCTTTTCGGCAACCAGTTCTTCTGTGAGGCGGTGGGTGGCGGCATGACAGAAGAAGCAGAGTTTGTTCAGCTCAGGCAGCACCGGGCCCACAGCCATGGCGCTGCCGCTGGAGTCAACCCCGAAGAGAAAGTCCGCCCCCCAGTCTGTGACCAGGTATCTGGCGTTTTTCACCGCTGTGGCGGGCTTCAACTCCTCATCCATGAACTTGAGCTCCAGTTTCCTACCCAGCACTCCCCCCTTCGCGTTTATCTCCTCCACAGCCAAAGTGGCCCCAGCCATCATCTGCCACCCATAGTCCGCGTGCGCCCCGGAAGTGGCCCCTTGTCCCCCTATGCGGATAGGCTCCTTGCCCTTGGCCGACTTGCCGTAGCTTATTTTGAACCCGCCCAGGCCGGCACCCAGCACCAGACCTCCTGCCACGCCTCCTTTGATGAGAGACCTCCTGGTGATCCGTCGAGCCATGACGCACCCTCCTTTCTGGTGGGCCCCTAGAGGGGGGCCTTTCTTTGGAGATGAATAAGGGAATGGAGCAGGATGTAGCAGAGCCCGAAGGTCTTGTCAACATGAAATGCCAGGCCCATATGCGATGGGGGTGTATTGTGGACACAAGGGGCGGGGATAAACCCCGCCCCTACATGAAACAATTGTTATTTTAATGGGTTGTACGTTGGGGTCGTAGGGGCGGACTTTATGTCCGCCCGTAATGGATTTGGGCGTTTGGTTTCGTGTGGTGGCATTTCATGTGTGCCGGCAAAACCGGGCGAAACCAAAGGCCATGGGCGGTGAGGTATCCTACGGGCGGGATAAACCCTACGGCGGGGATGAACCTTACGGGCGGGGATAAACCCCGCCCCTACGCAAAACAATTGTGATTTCGATGGTTTGGGGTTGGTGGTGGTTTGGGCGGGGATGAACCCCGCCCCTACATGAAACAATTGTTATTTTAATGGGTTGTA
>CAYPWF010000045.1:0-30901 GCA_964414345.1 uncultured Desulfarculaceae bacterium | reverse complement strand
GAGCTGATCTGGACTCGGGACTGGGAGACGATCGCAGAGCTTCGTGAAGCGATCAGTGTGTGGATGGAGCAATACAACCATCTGAGGCCTCATCAGGCGCTCGACTGGGAGACGCCGGCTGAGCGCAGGGCCAAGAACCTGAGGCGCAAATCGGAGCTAGCGGCCTAGGCCAAAAGAAGGGGATTTCCATCATGAAAAAGTGCCTTGACAAAGGGGGATCAGTACAATGTTCTAAAGGTGGTGTAAATTGTGTTGAGCTGAGAAACAAATGGGCTTAACCTTCCATGGGGTAGGAGAACAAAGCAAGGGTTGCTGAGGCACCCTGGACCGGAAATGAGAAGCTTGATAGAGACAGAAGCAAGAAGGCTGGGGGTGGATCAAGGGGTTTGTTCGGAGGCCACGCAAGAGCGTTTGGGGAGCCTGGGGGAGTTTTTGGATCGAGTGGAAATCGGGCTGAGGGCGGCTTTGAGGGAACCCTTGCGGTTGTATGTGGAGCTTGTGAGCTGTGTTTAGAAGGACCTGGATGCTTGCCTGGCCTACATGAATCACCCATCCTGCAGGCGGAAGCACATTCGCACAGCGAACCTTATCGAGAGGAGCTTCAGGGAGCTCAAAAGGCGAGTAAAGGTAATAGAGTAGTTTACCACCTTTACACTCTACTCCAAACCCAAAATGAGACCTAGGAGGCACGCACCATCGGGCAGTTCAGAATTCACACCAATTGACAAACGCTGCCCTGATCACAAACTCTGTGACTAGATAGGAATGGGGGAGTCGAAAATGAAAAAGTTTTTATTGTCGGCCTCCATGATCTTACTGTTCAACAGCACATCATCGGCCATTACATTCAAGGATCTTCTCGATGCCGTCGAGAAGCAGCCAGGTCATGAAGTAGCGTTAATGTCCGTTCAGGAAAGCATCAAGGAAAAGGATCGGGCTACCGCCGCCTTGTTTCCTAAGCTGGGAGCGTTCGGTAAATATGAACGTTATAACTCCCCTACCAACCTTCGGCCTATGACTCCTACGGAAGTCAATGTCCAGGCCGGCGATTCCATCCCGTTCTCCAGAGAAATACTACGCTATGGGCTAACCTTCGACGCTCCTTTATATGTCCACGAGCTCTATGTATTACGCAAGAAGGCAGCAATCCTTCAGGGGAAATCTGAAATAGACCGTCAGCTTGATCTTGTGCGTCGGCAGGCTTCGGTTGTATCGCTGAACAGTGCTTTTACCTATCTTACATCCCTCGAAGGGGCTCTCAAAGCACGCGGGGCTTCGCTTGTTAAAACCATGGAAGATATGGCCGTTAAAGTCAAAACGGGAAGATCGCCGGAATCAGAGCTTCTCAAAATTCAGAAAACCTTGAACGATCTGGAGCAGCAGCAGGATGAGCTGGCCACAAAACGGATAGATACTCTTAAAGAACTTCGGTCTTTGACAGGAATAGATCTAACGGAGCCGGTGCCCATGGCCCTGATTCAAAAACCATCAGGAGATACCTTTCTTGCCGTAACCGCCGCTCAGTACGCTGCAGAAGCGGCTCAAAAAGAGTTTGAACGGCGTCGTGCTGCTCGATTCCCAACACTTTCGGCCACCGGTTTCGTTTCAGGTAATGACGGTGAGGCTTATAATACCGATAAGCACATTTACAGAAGCTATCACGAAATTGCTCTGGTTCTTAAGGTCCCGCTTTTCGACTTTTCCATAAGCGCAGATGAGGACATGGCTCGAGTGCAGGCGGAAAAAGCGAGAAAACAGCTCGCTCAAACCAAGATCGATACCGAAGCTCTAGCTAGAGCTCTGTCGGACAAACTTCCCGTCATAGAGCACTCTATCAAGGTAGCCGAAAAGTCGGTATCAAACACCAAACATCTGCTGGAGATAGCAAAAGTGGCTCTGAACGCCGGCCGTATGATAGTCGAAGAGTATCTACGGTATGAAAGCGATGTGTTGGCTGCAGAGTCAATTCTTTACCAAACAAGGCATCAGCTCTGGGAGACGATGGCTCAACAGGCAATACTTTACGGAACTGACTTGAGAGGGCTGGTCAAATGAAAAGATGGGTAGAAGTCACCATAGCTATTATTTTGCTTGTTATCGCAGGGATTGTCATCGTCAAAAAACGCAAAGCAGATCTTGCCAAACTTCCTCCTCCTCAGCTTCTTCCTGCGGTTGTATCAGCCAAGGAACTTACCCCTCAAAATCTTACAATCACTCTGCCGGCTATGGGAGTGGTGGCTTCTGACATCTCCGCCGTCCTATCCACCCGCATAAGCGGTCAAATAACGGCTGTGTATAAGCGGGAGGGCAATACGGTCAAAAAAGGCGAAATTCTGGCATCAATCGATGCAAGAGATTTGGAAGCGAGGAAGCAGGGGCTCGTTTCACAGCGTCAGGGCGTTATCGCACAAATAGAAGCCAAAAAGGCTGAAGCGAGGGCGTTGGAAACATCCCTTAAAACCGCTTTGGAATCCCACGCCAGAACCGAGGAACTTCTTGCCGTAAAAGGAGCTTCCCCGGAGCAATACAGTCAGGAAGAAGCCGAAATAGCAAGACTCAAAGCCAGTCTGGACGGGGCACGGAAGGCCGTTGAAACTCTCCAGAAAAGTGTGGAAACTCTCGGGTCATCCATCAAGGATGTGGACTCCCAGATAAGCTATGGGACTCTAACCGCTCCCATTGACGGTCGAGTCTCCCAGCTTCTGGCCCGTCCAGGAGACTTAGCCACTCCGGGAAAGCCTATCCTCAAAATATCCTCAAAAAATGGGCTCTATCTGACCATTTCACTTCCGGATAAATTGAGGCCTAAATCTGTTCTGCTTCAAGGACAGGAATTTCCTCTAACACCAAAAGACCAAACTTCAGAAACAGGTCTTGTTCAGTATGTGTCGCCCCTTCCTCCACATTCAGAATTTCTCGAAGGACAATTCGTAAATGTGCACGTTGTGCTTTTTAAGGGTGAAGCCGTCCTTGTGCCTATGGACGCTTTGCTGACAATGGGCAATGCTTCATGGCTCTTTATCATTGAACCTAACGGCAAAGCCACCAAGGTTGAAGTCACAGTCAAAGTCAAGGGTGTTGAAGGAGCTATTGTTGAACCTGATTTTACAAACCGAAAAGTTATCCTGGCTAAGCCGGACATTCTTCTGAGAGTAGCGAGCGGGGTTCCTATTATCGTAAGCAATTTGTAAAGAGGGGAACGTTTCATGTTTGATTTTTTCTACAAGCGTCCTTACCTCCTATATAGCATCATAGCCGGTCTCTGTGTGTCGGGTATCTATGGTCTAATTTCTATGCCGAAAAATCTGTTCCCCGACAGTGATAGACCAACTATCGTGGTTATGACACAGACACCTGGAGCCACCCCTGGTGTTGTGGCAACAACGGTATCCAAGCCCATTGAAGAAGAAGTTTCCACCTTGTCGCTGATCCGACAGGTTGTTTCTGTAAACATTACCGGCATGTCTATTGTTACTGCCGAATTTGAATATGCCAAAGGATTGGAGGCTGCGGCGGTTGATGTGAGCACAGCCATTGCCAAGGTGCGCGGGAAGCTTTCTCCCGAAGCCAACCCTTCTATTTACACATCGGGGTCTCATATTCCACCGGTGGATGTCTTTGCGCTATCGCCTGCAAATGGCAATCTCACCCTAAGTGACATACGAAAGATAGCGGAAAGTGACATAAAACCTGCAATTCTAAGAACCGGACAAATCGGCAATGTGGAAATATTTGGTGGATACCAGAGCGCCATCAATATAAACGTTGATCCTTTCAAGGCGAAGGCTTACGGGGTAAATCTGGACAAAATCTCTTCCGTCCTCCGATCCCTTGACAGAGATGCTCCTATCGGTTTTAGCAAGGACGACAACTCCTTCTATACCGTTACGTTTTATGGAGAAAAGGTTCAAGCTGAAGAGCTAGAAATGCTTCCGGTGGCTACCAATGTAAGGCTCGGAGACATAGCCACCATAACCTGGGATTATCAGAAACGGTTATCCGGCTATATAGGAAACGGGAAATTTGCCATAGCCCTGGCAGTTCAACGTTCGCCGGGAGGATCGGTGATTCATACAAGTAAAGCTGCCAGAGAAGTCATAGAAAAGCTGAAACCTCGCTACCCAAACATACGCTTTGAGCTGGCCGATACTCAACGAACCCTGATTGAAACATCCAACCGAAATATGCTTGAGGCTTTAAGAGATGCTATTATTTTCACTCTGTTAGTCCTACTGCTCTTCCTGGGAAACCTCAAAGCGACGATCGCCGCCCTTTTATCCATACCCATGGTATTCTTCACGAGCTTAGCCATCATCTGGTTGACCGGAGGGCAGATGGATATGGTTGTCTACACAGCCATAATACTCGCTCTAGGTATGCTCGTAGACGATGCTGTTGTTGTCCTTGAGAACGTTGAAAGGCATCTCACTGAGCTAAAGGAGGATGTAAATACCGCCATCATTTCCGGCACAAGGGAAGTAATAAGCCCCATATTTGCCGGCACTATTGCGACGATTACTCTTCTATTCCCCCTTCTTTTCGTGGGTGATTTTCCCCAACAAATTTATCGACCCTTGGCTTCAACTTTGATTACAGCCCTCCTGGCCTCATACTTTCTCTCCATCACCTTCATTCCATCCATCTCGGTTCTGCTTTACCATAAAGGTGCAGGCAAAACCCGGCTGGAGCAAGCCTTAGAAAGAATTTATGAGAAAAGTTTCGGACGACTGACAGCCCGCTATGTAGCTATTCTGAAATTCTCTTCTGGTGGACATTCCAAGATAAGACGAATTTGCATGGGCCTGGCGGCGCTTGTTGTGCTCGCTGCAAGCATCAAGATCATTATGCCGGTCATCGGTGGAGATCTTATGCCTCCTATGGACACCGGTATAATAAAAGCTCGAGTAAAATTCAGCGCCAATGAAACGGTTGAAGAAGTAGAAAATCGGCTTAAGCCCTTTCTAGAATGGGTTCATGGGAGTCCAGAATTGGCTATGAGTTCGATTACTTTGGGATCCGAGCCAGGGGTATTGTCTCTCGGGCAGGGCTCTCTACCCACCGAGGCAACGATGACAATAAACTGTGTTGACCGATTCCACCGTAAAAAGAACCTGTGGCAGATCGAAGATGAAATAAGATCTGAGCTGGCGAAGTTAAAACATGTTAAGTTTGTTGATGTTTACGATTATGGAGCCACGGCCATGTCGAGCATCAAGGCTCCAGTCAATGTCCAGTTACGAGCCGAGGATTATCGTATTTTACCTGAAGCCGCGCACAGAGTTGCTGAAGCTTTGGAATCGGTCAGGGGTTTGACTTCGATTACTCTGAGCTGGGACGATGACTTTGCAGAGGTCCGGCTTAACATTGACACTAATCGGGCGCTAGCCTACGACATGACCCCTTCTCAGATAATATCCCAACTTCCTCTGTCGGGGCCACCTGTGGCGGTAAGTGCAAAGATGGTTTCTATGCAGAACCAGTTTGTTCGCCTTTATTTTAATCGTCCTTTTGATGGAAACCCTCAAGAACTGCGCCTCATCCCGATTCAAACACCCAAGGGGCCGGCGCCGCTGGAAGCTCTTGCCCAGATTGAATATGGGCTGACGGCCAATAAGATCGAGCGAAACCAAATGTTTTATTCCTTAGATGTCGCCGGCTACCGGGCTTTGCGACCCGTGTCTATGTTAATGGAAGATGTTCAAGCGGGCTTGAAGAAAATTGGCCTTAAGGGAGTTGAAATAAGCCAGGAGGGCGATGTTAAACAAATGGAAGATTCCTTCGGAAGAATGATCAAAGCCATGACCATGGGGGTTATTCTACTTTTCATGGCTCTGATTGCAGGGTATCGTTCGGTTCGGATGGCGGGAGTCATGATTCTGGTTCTACCGCTCTCCATGATTGGAGCATCCTGGGGAATGCTTATTTTTAACAAACCCTCCTGTATGCCGAGCCAGGTAGGGCTTTTGCTTCTCTTTGGCATCATTATCAAAAACTCGATTCTTCTCGTAGATTTTTATCAGTCCTTCCGGTCAGATGGAGCATCCTCTTTTGAAGCTGCTATAGGAAGTGTTCAGGTGCGTTTCAGGCCTGTCTTCATGACGGCTTTTGGAACCATCGCCGGAATGATTCCTATTGCAGCCGAGCGAGCCGTCGGGCTGGAGCGTCTCGCACCTCTTGCCGATGTAGCCATAGGGGGACTGCTTATCGGCACGATTCTCACGCTGATATATGTTCCAATGTTGGCCTACACTGTGGATAGAAAATAAAAAATTTGATTTGGCCTATAGCCCGACTTTGACACTTGTTTGCTTTCAGGGTCCAGTAAGGCCTTGATTTTCTTATCTTGACCTCCCTGGATTCGGCCTCCGGAGATTATCGTCTTTGGCTAACAGCTGAATGATTTCAAGCAGGTCATTTTTTGAGTCGGCACTACAGGGGCTGTGCGCCCAGCTCTTTGTGCTGGGGGGCTCCAACCCCCATGGCCTTGAACCGGCTGAGCCGCCATGGGGTGGGACTCACTTAGTCCTGGATGCGTCTGCCACCTTCGATTCTCCCTATTGGATACCCGTATCGCCCTACGTACCCAAAACCGAGATAGCCATCTTACCCAAAAGTGGTATGACCGAAATTGGGTAGCAGCTGGAACTCTGTGCCAAGCTCAACATAACTTGCGAGCGGATCAAACCAAGGAAGACTTGGCTAAAGCCAGTTTAGTGATTAACTAACACCACAATACCTTGATATCACTCGATTCTTGAGTCAGAGGTGCGGAAGTTGGGCTAAGGGAAGGCCTCAGCCTAGCAGGGGGGCTTTGGTCAGAAATTCAAGGAGATGGCGAGAATTGGGAAATCTCCCATTGATTGGGAGGCAGTTCCTCCCAGGTGGTAGACCCCCTCACCAGGAAGGAGACCTTATCCAGGGTCTTTCCGTCTTTGTCCAGAAGGGAGAGTGTGTGCCTGCCTTCTTTCAAGCCCCAGCGCACACTCCTCCCGGTGCCGGGCAAAAGCTCCCCGTTTAGCCTCCAGTTCATTCCCTCCTGGAACCCCTCTGAGAGAAAGATCATCTCTTGCTGCTCCGGGGGGATGTCGGGATCCACCGCCATGATCGCTCCTTGAGGCGGATAGGCGATACGGCAAAGCCCGGGATTCATGGCAAGTGTGCCATTGTGGGGCTCGGTCCCTGAGAGAAACCACTCCTGTCTGGGGGGTTCCAGGCCCTTGGGAAACGCGACCCTTCTCTTTACCAACCCGGCAGGGGGGCTTGGGGCATCGGAGATCTGGTCTCGGTGCAGGAAGTTCATGATCTCCGCCCAAACAGGGGCGGCCCCTGAGACTCCGCTCACATTCCACATGGGCTGGCCCGAGAAGTTTCCCACCCAGACCCCCACGGTAAAGCGGGCGGTGTAGCCTACGCACCAGTTGTCGCGCATGTCCTTGCTGGTTCCTGTCTTGACCGCAGCCCAGAAACGAGTTGAGAGCGGGTTTTCCAGGCCGAAGGTGGTGCTTCTGGCCTCCCGGTCGGAGAGGATGTCTGAAACCAGGAATGCCGCTTCCCTGGAAAAAACGCGTCTTGATGGGGGGGAGTGTGCCCTCACAGGGGTCAGGCTGAGCTCCCCATGCATCCCCCCATTGGCCAGGGTGCGATAACCGTTTACAAGCTCCCACAAGCTCACATCCAGGCTCCCCAAGGCCAAAGAGGGGCCGAAGAAATCCCCCGCCTCCTTGATGCCGCTGAAGCCGAGCCCCCTTAGCCTGCTCAGAAAAGCCTCCTCCCCCACCAGCCCCAGTGCCCTTACAGCCGGAACATTCATGGAGGAGGCCAGGGCCGTGCGCACAGAGACAGGGCCCCTGTACAAGTTGTCGTAATTCCTGGGGGAGTAGATCCCGGTAGGGACAGGGATGTCCACCGGGGAGTCCTCCAGAAGCGAGGCCGGGGTTAGGATGCGCTCCTCCAGGGCATGAGCGTAAAGAAAAGGTTTCAGAGCAGAGCCAACCTGCCTCTTGGCCTGGACCCCATCCACGTGGGTTCTTCCTGAGGCTGCCCCGCCCAGGCTCACGTAAGCCAGCACCTCCCCGCTTTGGTTCTCCACCACCAAGGCAGCCCCCTGGTTCATGTTCTGGGGCCTGAGGAGCTCCAGGTGATGTTCGAGCCGTTCCATGACAAAGCGCTGGATGGATGCATCCAGGCTGCTTGCCACACTGGATCCCTTGGGCTGCCCCTTGAAAAGCAGCCTTGCCACATGGGGCGCAACAGCCGCACGAGGCTCAAGGAGATAGCCCCCTAGAAACAATCGCCTCAGCTTCTCATCCAGCTCCTTTTCCACCTGCGCCCAGCCCAGGGAGTTGCTGTTCAGCAAGGCCCGCCTCTTGACCGCCTCAAACGGGGCGTTGGGGGCGCGCAGGAGGGAGACCAGGATCAGGGATTCAGCTTGACCCAGACCGTGCGGATCCTTGCCGAAAAGCCCCCTGGAGGCTGCTTGGATGCCCTGAAGCTCACCCCTGAAGCTCACCAGGTTCAGATAGGCCTCCAGGATCTCCTCCTTGGACCAGTGTCTCTCCAGGGCCAGGGCGGCCAGGATCTGCTTGATTTTCTGCGGCAAGGACTTGCGCCCCCCTTTGGCCTGAACTCCACTGTCCAGGAGGGCCGCCAGCTGCATGGTTAAGGTGCTGGCACCCCTTAAGCCCTCGGATGTAAGCCCCCTCAGGAGGGCCCCTGCCAAGGATCTCCAGTCCACCCCCGGGTGATGGTGGAATCTTTTGTCCTCTGCCGCTATCAAGGCCTCTATCAAGGCCGGGGAAACCTGCCTGAGGGGTACCCACTCAAGCCTGCGGATCTCTTTGTCCACCCTGAGCTCATGGATCACCTCCCCGTTTCTGTCCAGGAGCAAGGAATCCGACCGAACCCAGGATGTTTTTACCTCCTGAAAGGAGGGAACAGCAAGACTCGACCCCCCAAGCCCAAGCCAAAACAAGAGGCCCAAGAGGAGTGTTTTCCCATTGCAAAGGAGCAAACCTGCCCAAGACCTTCTCACTGCCCCACCTCCAAGGGCTCGTTGGGGATCTCCCCGAACATCTCAGGGGAATACAAGGCCTCCACCCTGGTGGGGGGCACATGGAACCTCCCTTCCTGGTTCAAACGGAGCGTATACTCCAGGATCCATTCCCCCTTGGGCACGAACTCAAAGTAGGCCCTGAGGGCCTCGAAAGAGCGCTCCTGGAAGACCGGCCGGGCCCATCCCTTGCTACTCTCCCCGGTCGTGAGGATCCCAGAGTCCCTGCCCAATCCCCCTCCCAGGATGCTGGCCCCGGCCGGGATAGGGTCGCTCACAACCACCCAGGTCTGGTCAGCCTGGGCCTCCATCTCCAGCCTTACCCGAAGCAGATCCCCCCTGCTCCAGCCATCAGCACGTTTTCTCTCCAGGGCTGAGACATGCTTTCGGATCTTGTAGCCGCTGCTCAAGGGGCTCTTGAGGGGGATGGCCGCCAGGCCCTGTATTGTGACCCAGGGGCTGCCTGTTCCTTCATGGATTATGCGCATGGGTCTTACAGCTTGGGGCCAGGGGAAGAAGAAGGCCCCTCCTCCTGGTGAACCGCCCCAGTCCAGAAAGCTGGTTTGCGCCTCCATGTTGAGGCTGGTTTTGCCTGTGACCGGGAGAGCCTCGAAGGCCTTGGAGAACTTCTCCATGGCCAGCACCCCCCAGGCATTGGCCACTGTTAGGTCCCAGCGCCCCTTTCTTTGGAGTCCCAAGGCCCCTCGGACCAGCCTGGGTATTTCCTCCTTCCATTCGGCCATGGGCAGCACCGCCAGTATGGTGCGCACTGCATTTACATGAGTGGAGACCATGAGCCACCAGAGACGATCCATCTCTTCTGTGGAAAAGCTCATGGCAGTTCCCTGAAAATTCAGGCGCGATCTCAGGATCTGCCCGGCCTCTTGCAATCTTTTCTCCTGCTCCGGGATGCCGGGCACACGGCGAAGCAGGTTCAGCCAGTCGATCAGAGCTGAAGTCGGCCAAAGATTGGGCTCTATGGGGATTGAGCCCAGGTGCTTGGGCTGGGCCTTTCCCACCCGCGAGAGGGCCTCCAAGGCTGAGAGTTTTCTGATGGAGAGATCTGCTGTTGGCAAGGGGCTGTATCGCAAGATACGTCCTTCCACGAACTTTATGAGCCCGCTTGCCATCTTCTCCTTGGCCTCTGGGGGGATCTCCCAGCCGGCCTCATGGGCTATGGCCAGGATATACGAGGTGAGCACCGGGCAGCCCAAGTTCATGCTGGAGAAGTACTTCACAAGCCCGTCTGAGTCCAAGTGGGAGGCCAGCTGGGCCATCCACCTATTCCACAAGGCCTCATCCCGCAGGGCCACGGCCATGGAGATCTTCTGCTCCATGCAGCCGTAAGGGTAGGACTTCATGTAATGCACGACCCCGCTTAGCCCTTCTCCGATTCTGGGGCTGAGCCTTATCTGGAGCCCTCCTCGGCCCAGTAGAGCCTCAGGGGGTGGCTCAACTGGGAAGTTGAAGGCTCCCTCCAGTTGGGCCATTGTGGCCTGGAGGGTCCGCACTGGGATCACAGGGGCCACCTTCTGGGTGAGCTTGATGCGGTCCCCGTCTTTTGCACCCTTGGCCTTCAGCTCCACCTCCCAGGAGAGGGATTCCTGCCCGGCAGGAGCAGTAACCTCCCAGCCCACCTCCCTGGCCTCACCGGAATTCAAGGAGACAACCATAGGCTCCAATTTCTCCTGGAGGCCTTTGGCCGCGGCGCTTACCTCCACAGTCAAAGGCAGCTGGGTGGTGTTCCTTAAGGTGAATCCGGCCCTGAACCGGTCCCCCTCCCGAACCAGGGGAGGAAGCCCTGAGAGGATCATCAGGTCTTGAGTTGATTGGATGGCGGCTGATCCGGTCCCGAAGAGGCCCTCGCCGCCTGTGGCCACGGCCACTATGCGAAAGCTGGTTATGGAGTCATTGAGGGGGAGTTCCAATGAGGCCTCGCCTTCTTGGTCCAGGGGCACACGGGCCCTCCACAGGAGCAGCGTGTCAAATAGCTCCCTGGTGGGCTGCTTCCCACCTCCTCCCCCAGGAGGGAGGGCCTTGAGCCCGTAGTGGCGCTTTCCCACCACCTGCATCTGGGCCGTGGCCGAGCTGACCTCATACGGCCTCCTCCTCATCATGGCAGGAAGGATCTCCCAGCTCTTGTTGGGCATCAGCTCCAGGAGCCCCTCGTCCACTGCCGCCACAGCCACCTCGCTGCCTGGGGGTGGAGGCTTTAGATCCTGGCTCTGGACTTTGATCTTCACAAAGGCCTTCTGCCTGACCTGATAGACCTTCTTGTCCGTTGAGACGCTCACCTTAAGCTCATGGGCGCCCCAGCCCACCTTGATCTCTGATATCCCCAACTTGAAGGCTGGCTTCCCAAGATCCACCAGGGCCGTGGGGGCCACATCTTTCACCCTCCCCCTTACCACCAGGGCCGAGACGAACACGTTGGGGGCATAGGAACCCTTAACAGGTATCTGGATAATGGGCCGCTGCCCTGACAAGGGCTTGACCCAGGCCTCCATGACCCCTTCCCGCTCAACTGTGACCAGGGCCGTGGCCTCCTTGAAGCCCATTCGCACCTGAAAGGTGGCTGTCTCCCCAGGCTCGTAGCGGCTCTTTTCTGGGATAAGATCGATCCGGTCATGATCTGGGGCATCGAACCACCACCTTCGTTGTTTGGAGACCCATACGGCCCTATTGGCCATGCTGGGGTTTCCATCCTGGTCCTCGGTCTGGGCCTGGAGGACAAGCTCCCCTGAGACCTGGGGGCGCACCTGGCACAAGAACCTGCCATGCTGGTCTGTCTTGCCCTGGCAGATAACCCCCAGGCGCTTGGTCTCCCAGGCGTGCTCGTAAGCGTAAAAGCCCCCTACTATACGCTTCCTGTGGCTTATGGTCTTCCTCTGGAAGAGCTCCACCTTCACGGGCGCGCCGGCCACAGGCTTTCCAGCCAGATCCACAACCCCCACCTGCAGATCCTGGTCTTGATCCACCACGGCCCATGAGCTGGGCTTGAGGCCTATGAGAAGCCTGGAAGGCCAAAGCCCCACACGACTGGAGGCTGTCTGAACCTCGCCGTTAGGGTCCCGGTACTCAAGTTCGGCCAGCATCTCCATAGGGACCGAAACTTGAGGCAAATCCTTGAAACTTACCCTGGCCGAACCTGCCTTGTCCAAGACCAGATCCATTGGGGCCAATTTGGCCCGGCTGGCCCCAAGGGTTTCCCTCAAGGACTCCGGGAGCTCCCCCAAGAGCTCATCCTGTTCCAGCTCCTCTCCCCTTCTTGAGATCCCTTCCCGAACCGGGCCGTTGGAGAACTCAAACCCCTCGAATCCCTCCGGAGGAGGAAGCGACCTGTATCTCACCTCCCTGCGTAGCTTTACTGGAAGGCCCCCCGCACCCCCTCCGGCCAGATACTGCACGCTCAGGTCCAGGGTAGCCTCCCCGGCCTTTACAAGCGGTTCCAGGGAGGGCTGGATCACCGCCTTCATCAGGGGCACCCGGAACTCCTCCACCCTGAACTGCGCAGTGGTCCACGCATCGGCATCCTCGGGCTCGTAGAGCCGCTCCCCTTCCCCTGACTCCCGGGCCGCAGAAGGCCCCTTCTTCCCGGCCGGATCCTGCTTCAGCCTGAGCACCACCCGGTAGCTTCCCAGCTTGGCCTCCTTGGGGATGCTCCAAGTGGTCTCAGCCACTCCCTTGGAATCCCAGGCAAGGGGAAACTCGTAGATCTGCCCGCTCCCCAGGTGCTCGATGGAGACAAGCTGCGGCCGCTTCGCCTCTGGCACCAGCCTGAATCCCCTTGTGGTATGCTGGCGAAGGATGTGTTTCATGTGCACGGTCTCGCCGGCCCTGAGGAGGGCTCGGTCCAGGATCGTGTGGCCGATGAGGGGGCCTCCATCCAGGTCTGTGGGGAGCTGGAAACGCCAAGGCTCGATCCCCTGGTCCCAGCTGGAGTGCACGAAGGCCATGTCCGAGGAGGTCCTGGCCACAACAAAGATGCCTCCCCCGAGCCACCTAAGGGCCCCCATCTGGGGGGAGTCCAAGCGATCAGCATCTAAGGGGCAACGGGGAAGCTCCTGCGGCGAGGGCAGTGGGGCGTCTATCCTGGCAATCCCCTGGGCATCGCTCTTTCCGCTCCAAAGGAGTCTCTCCCGGCAATCCCGCACCGTGACTTCCGCTCCCTCCACCGGCTGAGCTTTGTCCAAGCTGGTCACCCAGACCAAGGAGGTCTCCCTTCCCCATTTGAAATGCACCGAGAGGTTGGTGAGCAGGGCTGCTGTAGGCACGAACATAGGCCCTGGGGGATCCAGGAGAGAGCTTCCCAGGATCTGACTCTCCAGCTCGATGAGGTGCAGCCCCGGAGCCTTGAGGGGAATGCCCACAACCTCGAAGGCCTTAGCCCCATTGGGCTTGGGGAGCTTGAACTCGGTGAGCTTTTCCTGGGCCGAGAACATGGAGCTCTCCCTGGATGCGGCGGCAACTCTTCTCAGTGCCGATTGGAGATCCTCGGCATTGCTGGGGCCCAAATTGAGGATCTTGGCCTGGAGCTTCCCCACAATTCCCTGGGATTCCCCCATGTGAATGGCCCTTGCCTTGAGCTCAGGCTCCAGGTTCCTAAGGGTTACGGGCAACATTCGGTCCCCCATGAGCTCCACGATCCCGAAGCGCGCAGGGAACTTGGCCAAGGGGGGATACCTGTCCGTCCGCACGCTCAAAGGAAAGCGATCCGCATTGGACAAGGGCCTTCCTGCGTCGTCCTTGAGTCCCGATGGGATCTCCAGCTGGTATTGGGCCTCTTCAGGAAAGGGACCTGGGAACTCCACGGCCCACACATCCTCCGGCTCAGAGATCTGAGGTCTCCGAGCCTCACCCTGGGCGCCCCTCAGAAGGACCTTCTCTGCCTCAGATTTGGGCACTCTGGCCGAGAACTTCACCCGCATGGGGAGCATGGGCAGGCACCCCGCCCTGGGGTTCTCCCTCTCGCAGTGAAAGGTCGCCGTGAACCTGGGCCTCACCTTGAAGGGGATCACCTGATCCTGGGCCCTGGAGACCCCGGTTGAGGCCCTCACCCCTCTGCCCCAGATGAGCCTCACCTCGGAGCCTGCAGGAAAGCGCTGCCGGCACTGGATAAGGATTTGCGGGCGAGGCGGCCTCTCGCTCCCCCTGTACCAGGCCTTCAGGATTTCCTCCCTCTCATTGCCGGTCACGATGCGGACCCCGACCCTGTCCTGGATTCCTTGGATGGCGAAGAAGACATTTTCCAAGACAGAATCAGGAGCGGGCTCTGCATCCAGGCTCAGGATGAAGACCTGCTCCTCATCTATGTCCCTGCTTCCCTGATAAGGCACAGATCCCACCACGGCCGGACCACCCGTGGAAAAGGAAAAGGAACGCTGTCCTGCTATGACCTTTCCAGAGAGGGCCTTTGTTTGAGACTTGAGGCGAAACTCGCAGCGGATCCCAGCCGGGAGGTCTTTCTCAAAGTCGTAGATCCAGTTCTTGGAGTCCGCCCACCGGGCCGTTCCCCTCTCAGGGCAATCCACTTCAAATGGCTCTATCAGACCTCTGGGATCCCCCAAGGGCACCATGGCCTCTGAGAAGCTGGCCCTCACTTGACGGACCCCCTTCACTTCCCCCTGGGGGGTGAAACTCAAGATGCGCGCCTCTTGCGCCGCCTGGGCCATACCCCCCAGCAGGAGGCTCCAGGTGAGCACCCATCCCATAATCGGCCCTTTCATGGCCTACCCCCTTCTTGAGTGCTTGCTGGCCGGTCAGACGAAAAAGCCCCTCACTATGTCGAACACTAACATGACCCTCCCGGGGATGAAAAGACCAGGGCCGGATTCCAGAACTGACGGATTACCTTGGGCCCTGGGGAACACAGAAGGGATTTTACCTCAAGAAAAAGAAGCACTCACGGTTCCCCAAGGCCCCATGGTGGGTTGGATGGGAAAAAAGCGGAAGTTTCCCTTAAAGATTCTTGGCAGTTGATTTCTTTGCTTTCAATAGCTCTGCTGTTGAGTCTCCCCAAAGAATGCATCCTGTGGGGCAAACCAGCGCGCAAGCCGGGGCCTTGCCCTCCTGAAGCCTAGCCCTGCAAAGATCGCACTTGGCCGCCACTTCCTTTTCCTCCGAAAAGCCCATGGCTCCAAATGGACAGGCACCCACGCACTCCCTGCAGCCAATGCATTCTTTCTCCTCCACAAGCACTAACCCCTTTTCATCCCTGTAAAGGGCTTTCACCGGGCATGCCTCTACGCAGGGGGCTTTGGCACAGTGATGACAGTAAACAGGCACAAACTGCGGGCTTTTCTCCAAGACTCTCACAAACCCGCAGCCTGAGACCACCCGATGTTCCTGCTTACAGGCCACCTCACAGGCATGGCAGCCACAACAGTCCTCCTGGAATATGGCAAGGGACAGTTTCTTCATGGAATCGCCTCTCGTTGCTCCTCGCAGCGTGAGATGTTGCAAAGCAACACCCGCAGGTTCGTGGCCCCCATCACCGGATCCAAGGATTCGTAGGAGTCGTCGGTCAGCAGGTTAATATTGGAGATCTCCCAGCCGTGGTCCTCTTCCTTGATTTCCGGATACCACCAGCCATGTTCTGCCACCACCACTGAGGGATGTATCCCCTCGTTGAGCTTGGCCCTTTGCCTGACTCGACCCCTGGGCGACTCTATCCAGACCCAGTCCATCTCCTGGATCCCATGTTTCCTGGCGGTCTCTGGGTGAAGCTCCACGATGGGGTAAGGCCTGATCTGCCTGAGCCATGGGATTTGTCTGTTAGCCGAGTGGAAGAAAACCGGGATTCTCAGGCCTGCATTGAGGATGTAAGGGTATTTTTCAGCCAGGTCGGGTCTTGACACTGGGCTTTCGGGGATTTCCGTGTACTTTGGCAAGGGATCCCGGCCCCAGGCCTCCAATATGGTGGAGTAGATCTCCAACTTGCGGGTGGGTGTGGAAAAGCCTCCCTTGCGGTACTTGTAGTATGACATCTCCCCTTGGAGATAGCCTTTTTCCTTGAACTGCTCCCATGTGAGGCCTGTGGGCTCCAGGATGTAATCCAGGGCTTCTTCCACCGTGTCCCACCATTTCTGCCCCATCCTCTTGCCCAGCTCCAGGAAGATCTTGTGGTCCTGCCAGGCCTCGCCTATCTCCACCACTTTCTGCCTGGCCAGCACGTAGCCGTGGAATTTCCAGTTCTCTGAGACGTGATTCTGCTCCAGCCATGTGCCGGCCGGGAGAAAGATCTGTGCCAGCTCTGCGGTAGGGGTCAGAAAGAGGTCCGCTACCGCAAGGAAATCCAGCTTCTTCAAGGCCCCATGAATCCCCTTGGCATTGGCCCCTGTCACCACCGGGTTGGTGCCTACCAAGATGCCGGCCTTGAGGGGATAAGGGCTCCCCTGGGTTATGGCATCCCAGGCCACCTTTGGAGTGATGATCGTCATCCTGGCGGCCAACCTGTATTGTTCCCCGCCCAGTCTGGCTTTTCTCTGCTGGGCTGTAAGGGCCTCGTGTGCTGAGAACTCAGAGACGGTTCTCACAGGTGGAGGAACCCGAAAAACATTGCCTCCCAGCGCGTCAATGTTACCTGTTACGGCCATAAGGCCGATGGCTGCCCGCATGAAATCCGTGCAATTGATGTTCTGCTCTGTGGGGACCCCCCAGTGGATACCGGCAGGCCTGGTCAGGGCGTACATCCTGGCTGCTTCCCTTATCAGATCCGAATCCACCCAGGTTATCTTTTCCACCAGCTCGGGCGGGTACTGCCTCACCCTTTCCACAAAGGCTTCCCAGCCGTGAATGTAACTGGCCACAAACTCCTTGTCGTAAAGGCCTTCCTCCACTATTACATTCAAGAAGCCCAGGGCCAAGGCCGCATCGGTTCCAGGCCTTACCTGAAGCCAAAGCTCCGCCTTCTCAGTGTAGAAGTTCTTCCTGGGATCGATAACTATGAGTCTTGCCCCCCTCTGGTAGGCCTGCCAGAAGTCAACCCCTTTGTACTCATCCGGGTTGGTCCAAAGGGGATTCACCCCCCAGAGCACTATGCACTTGGGGCCCCCTGCATAATCACAGATGGGAAAACGCCCACAGGTGATCAGTGAGGCGCCTATGCGCGAGAGGTAGCACATATGGCCGGCAGTCAGCACGTTGGGTGTTCCCAGCATATTGCCGAACCTGGAGAAGTGGCTCTCATAGTCCCTTCCTGTTCCCTGACCTATGAAAAGGGATTGAGGGCCGTATTCCTTTATGACCTTTTTGAACTCAGAGGCAATGGTGTCCAAAGCTTCATCCCAAGTGATGCGCTTCCAGCCCGAAGTCGTCTTCTTCATGGGGTGGAGAATCCGATCCGGGTGGTAAGCCAACTGGGTTATGGCCAGGCCCTTGCTACACAATGTTCCACGGCTGATAGGTGAGTCAGGATCACCTTCTATTTTCAAGACCTTATTGCCCCGCACGTGGGCGATCACACCGCATCCCCCGTGGCAGCTTCTACAAACCGTTCTTACTTTCTTTACATCCTTCATCCAAACCTCCTGACACAGGTCACCTGCATCTCCACTTTTGTCCGGCCCCTGGGCCTTGGGGGATATTGTCAGCCTCCGGTTTCCCCCTTGGGGGCTTCCACAGGGACACAGCCCGTCTATGCCCCGGTCTCATCCCTCCCAGGTCCTAACTGCCCATGAAAAAGTTGGGTAGAAAAAGGGTCATACCCGGGAAGAGGAACAGAAGAGCCGCGCAAGCCACTAGTCCAATCAGGAAAGGGAGAACCCCCCGGTAGATCACATGGAAAGGCACCCCTGTTATATGTTTCACCACAAAGACACAGATGGCCACAGGCGGGATGATGACCCCGATCATGATGGTGATACCTATCATGATTCCGAACCAGATGGGATCGTAGCCCAACTTCAGAACAGCAGGGTAGAAGATGGGAGTTGCAAGGATCATGAAGGCCAAGTCATCTATGAATGATCCACCCACAAGGTAAACGAGAATAATGAGCACCATGATCAAGGAGCGATGCAGAGGAAGGGCCGTTATCCAGTCGGCTGCAATAAATGGGATCTCGGTGATGGCCAGGAAGTGCCCCAACACATTGGAGCCGAAAATCAAAAGCAACACCATACAGGCGGTCCTCAGAGACTCATCGAAGGACTTGACCAGTTTCCTGAAGCCAAGCTCCCTCCTTGCAGCAGCCAGGGCTAGCACTCCCACGGTACCTATAGTCCCGGCCTCTGTGGGGCTGAAAATTCCTTGCATCATTCCTCCGATAACCATAAAGAAAATGGCTCCGACCCAGAAGAATTCCGGCATGGCTCTCAGTCGTTCCGGCCAGGAGGCCTTCTCCCCTCGCGGGGCCAGGTTAGGTGTAATTCTTGCCCACGCGTATATGATGAGAATGAAGAAAAAGGATATGAGAAGACCCGGGACTATTCCGGCCAGGAATAGCCGCCCTATGGACTGCTCCACAACGATCCCGTAGATGATGAGCACCAGGCTGGGCGGGATCAGCATGCCCAGGGTCCCCACAGAGGCCACCACCCCTGTGGAAAGCCGCTTGTCGTATCCGTAACGATCCATCTCCGGGATGGCCACCCCGGCGAAGGTGGCGGCGGTGGCCAGGGTGGAGCCGCACATGGCCTTGAAAAGGGTGGCGCCCACCACCGTGGTCATGGCCAGCCCGCCGGGGATCTGACCCACGAACTTGTGGGAGGCCATGTACAGCCGCTTGGCTATGTTGGAGTTGGATGCCACCTGCCCCATGAGCACAAACAAAGGGATCACCGTGAAACCATATGTGGTGAAAGTGTCGAAGAAGTCCTTCACCAATAGATTTGCGGCTGCATGGAAGCTCACCAGGTAGGCGAATCCCGCAAAGCCGATAAGAGCCATTGCCAAGGCAAGCTCTATCCCGGACAGAAAAAGGACCATCAAAGCCAAGAGTCCTGCTATTCCGGTTGAGGTTTCAGTCATACCTCCCTCTCCCCAGCAGCTTTATGAGCTGACACAACAGGGTTACCGACTCCAGCAGGCAACTCAAAGCCAGCCCAAAGGTTATGGGATAGTAAGGGATCTTAAGCCCGGCACTCACCTCTCCTGTTCTTATCAGGTCCAGGCCGTAAAGGATGAAATGGTATCCGATGAGCAGAAAAAGCAAGGAGCCTATGGAAGTGGTCAAAGCCTTGAGAGAAAGGCTCCAGCTTGGGGGAAGCCTCTTAACAAGGAAATCCACGAATATATGCACCTGAGCCAGGGAGGAGTAAGGAATGGCAAAGCCCACCACTATGGCCCCTGAAAAACAAACCAGCTCCATGGAACCCACTATGGGTTTTCCCAAGCTTCTCATGAGCACATCTGTGAGGGTCAGAAGTATCATAAAGGCCAGCCCCAGCCCTGCAATCACATGCAAGGAAAGGTCCAGTCTTTGTATTAGCGCTGCAAAACGCTTCAACGGGCTCTCCTAGCCTGCATTACCCACGATCAGTGGATAATGCAGGCTATCCAAAAACACCCCTGGTTTTCCGTTCCTACCCCGGCCTGGGCTCTGACCTGAAGGACCCCCACAAGGAGTCTGGAGGCCTGAGCCCCCTTTGTCTTCGGTCTTGGCGCATGCCGCGGCCCAAAGCGGGCCTCAGGGGGCGGCCTGCACAAGGTGTGTTGGCCGCCCAAGCTCTCTACACTGAGCTTGTCTTTCTCATGGATTCTTCCTTAAATAATCCTGGCAGAAATCCAAGGCTTCTCTTGCAGGAAGACCCTTGGCGCTTATGCTTTGGACCCATTTCTCCAGCACAGGCTTCATCTTCTGTGCGGTCTTCTCTTGTTCTTCCTTGGAGGCCTCAACCACCTTCACCCCTTTCTGGATAGCGAATTCCTTGGCTTCTTTGTCGAGCTGGTCCCACAACTGAGCCTGCTTCTCGTTCCACTGCTCGTTTATCTTTTCTATGGCCTTCCTATCGGCTTCAGATATGCTGTTCCACTTCTCCTTGTTCATGATCACGTAGATGGGACTCGTATAAGAAACCCCGTAATTCTCAACGCTGCACTTGACCACTTCGGCGAATTTCCAGCCCTTGAGGGCCTCAAACGGGAGCAGAATCCCGTCAAGAAGCCCTTTTTGGAGAGCATCGTAAGTCTCTGTTATGGGCAGTGTCACCGGCGCCCCTCCGAAAGCCGAGACTATGTCGGCGTTTTCCGCATTGGCTTTGATTCTGAGTCCCTTTATTTCCTCAACAGAGGAGATGACCTTCTTGGTATGGAAAAAGCCCGGGCCGTGGCCATGAAGGTACATGACCTGCACATCGTCAAATTCCTTGGGCTTGAACTGTTTGTAGTAGGCCTGGCTCAGCCTTGTGGCTTGAGATCCGCTCTTGTACCCCAATGGCAAGGTCAGAACGCCGCTTAGAGGCAGCCTACCGGGTGCGTAGGCCAGAAGGCTCTGTCCCACATCCACGATGCCTTTTACCACGCTGTCATAGGTTTGCATGGGGGGTGTCAGGGTGCTGCCCGGGAAATAGGAAAAGGTCACTCTTCCCTCTGTGGCCTTCTCTATGGCCTTGCACCATTCCTCGGAAAGCTTGCTTATGGGATGCACAGGCGGGAAAAAATTGGAGTATTTGAGTTTTACAGCTTTCTCCTGCGCCAAGGCTGAAGTGAAGATAAAAAAGGTAGCTGCAAGAACCCAGAGAGAGCACATCAGTTTGCGAGCCTTCATTTTGGTTCCTCCTTTCTTTGGCGGCCTTTGCCGCACGGAATGCCTCTGTTGCCTCCTGCCATTAACTTCGCTCAGATCCGGTGGCAAGATTCTTGGCGGGGAATCCCCATTGGAATTGTCTCCTCAGCTCTCTCTTTAGGATTTTGCCTGCCGGGCTCTTGGGTAGATCTTCCACCAGGAAATATTCCTTGGGCACTTTAAAAGGGGACAGGCGGGACTTGAGGAAGCTCTTTATTTGATCAGGCAGGATTCTGCTGCCCGGCCTTGGAACTATGAAGGCTGTGACACGCTCCCCCCATTCCTTGTCCGGAAGGCCCACCACAGCGCAGGATTCCACCTCTGGTAATGTGTATATAAGCTCCTCCACCTCCCGGGGGTAAACATTCTCTCCTCCGGTTATTATCAAATCCTTGATCCGGTCAACCACATACAAGTAGTTGTTCTCGTCGAAACGGCCTACATCACCCGAGCGCAGCCATCCGTCCTTGTGAAACGCAAGGCGCGTGCCCTCTTCATTTTTCAGATAACCTTTCATGACCACAGGGCCCCGAATGCAAATCTCCCCGGTCTTGCCTCTCTCCAGGGGATTGCCCTCCTCATCTCGGATTTGAACCTCCACGGCCTGCACCGTCTGCCCCACAGATCCTACGACGTGCCTGTAGTAATGGTTGTAAGTCACGGGCATGGCCTCGGTCATCCCGTACGACTCGGCGATGGTTATCTTTGTGCGCTCCTTCCATCTCATCACTGTCTCCATGGCCATGCTGGCTGCAGCAGAAAAACAGTAGCGCAGCTTCCCTAATTTCCTCTCCAAATCATCCAATCCAAGCATGCGCACATAAACCGTGGGCACGGCATAGAATTTTGTCACTCGGCCTCCCTGGGTGGCCTCCAATATCCGGTCCATATCAAAGCCCTGAAGTATCTCCAGGCAGCCTGCGCTGGCCACGGTGGCGTTCATAATGTGGATTTGCCCGAAGACGTGATTGAAGGGCATGAAGCACAAGGCGCAGTCCGTCTCTGTGGAGCGTTCGAAGCGGGCTATGCTGTGGCTTGAGAAATCTATGCTTTCGTGGCTGAGCATAACGCCCTTGGGGACTCCTGTCGTACCCCCGGTGTAGAGGATGGCGGCTGTGTCTTGCCGGTCTCTGTCAAGAGCCTCGAAGGATGCGCTGCCCTTGTCCATGAGTTCTTGGAGATCCACATCCCCGTCAGGGCAAATCACCTTTCTTAAGCCTTCTGGATCCTTGAGTTTCTGCAGAACTCCCAGTTTGGAGGCTTCGGTGAAAATAGCTCGGGGGCTGGAATGTTCCAACAATCGGGCAAGCTCCTCCTGGGTGAGCAGATGGGAGAGGGTTACCGCCACGCATCCTGCCTTGAGCACCCCATAGTAGAAAACCACCCAGTCTATGGAGTTGGGAGCGTACAGAGCCACATGCTCCCCTGGCCTCAAGCCCATGCTCAGAAGAGCTGTGGCAACCCGATTGGCTTTTTCGTTGAACTGTGAATAGCTGAGTTCCAAGCCCTCTTGACGCAAAGCGGGCCGCTCAGGGAAAAAAGTGCTGGAGATCTCCAAATTCTTTGCCAGGTTCATTTGCCTCACCTGCGAGGATCTGGGTGAACTCCGGGAGATGGTCCCTAGCCTCAGAACCCTACTATTGCTTTCTTAAGGCACCTGAGTTCCCTTCCCACGGTTCACTGTCTTCCCTCCCTTGTCCGGGACCACAACCCGCCCCTGAAAAGAGTTTGGTTGAAGGTGAGCCCCCCGGTGCTTGTAAGAAATCCGGCCTGCCCTCCTCATAGGACCAGGGTTCTGTCTTGCAATGGCTGAAGCATGGATTGGTATAATATTAGTCCAATCCTCACCTGTCAAGAAAAAAAAAGCCTGCTATAATCCATTTGCTTCTTGCAGGGAAACCCACGATTGGGTCGAGGGCACCCAGATGGTCAGATTCAAGCCTGTCAGGCAAGGCCGGATCTCAGAGGAAATAGCCCAGCAGCTCAAGGAGTCCATTCTCCTGGGTCTTTTCAAGCCCGGAGACAGGCTCCCTTCCGAGAGGGATCTGGCAGACCAGTTCAAGGTCAGCAGGGTTGTGATTCGGGAGGCCCTTAGAGCTTTGGAAAACTTGGGCTTTATCCTCACCCGTCAGGGAGCTGCCGGTGGAGCCTTTGTAACAGATCTAACCTTTGAAAGGTTGGCTCGGGCTTTTTTGGACCTTTTTCTGGCCGGCAAGATCTCCATTCCTGAGATGTATGAGGTAAGACGTTTGGTGGAACCCGAGGTTGCCAGGCTGGCTGCGCAACGGATCAATGCGGATTATTCCAGACGCCTCAAAGAAGCCCTTGAGGCAGAGCAACTCCCGGCTGTTTCCTTTCCGGAGGATTTTGATCGCAAGACCAAGGTGCACCTGCTGCTGGCAGAGATGTGCGGAAACCGGTTTTTCGAGGCCCTGGTGAGATCGGCCATGGAACTTACCATGAAGGTCATTGAAGCAGTGCAGCCGGATCCCATGTTCATCCATCCAGCAGGACTTCACCGCCCCATAGTTGAGGCGGTCCTGGCAGGCAATCCCCAAGAAGCTGCCCGGGCCATGAGAAAGCACACAGACGAGTTTGGGGAGACTCTCATCAAGATGGAGGCCGGCTACCGAGAGAAGCACTCTTCTTTCCCGATGGGGCGTCCGGGAGGCTGAGCCAGCATCAAAAACCCCCTCGGGATCAGCCTTTGCTTGAGGGCTGGCCGACCCCTGAGGGGCCAATAGCCGGAAGGATTATTCTAAAAATACTTCCCTTGCCGGGGCTGCTTTCCACCTCCACCCTCCCTGAGTGGCTTTGGACCACGTGTTTCACAATGGAGAGTCCCAGCCCTGTTCCCCCTAGGGCCCTGGATCGGTTCTTGTCCACACGGTAAAACCTCTCGAATATGCGTGGAAGATGCTCAGAAGGGATCCCCACACCCGTATCCTGGACTGCAATGTGGGCTTCTGCTCCCTCCAGGCTTACCTGGAGGCTGACGCGCCCGCCCGGCTCCGTATAATTCACGGCGTTCTCCAAGAGGTTCACCAAGGCTTGTTCCAGCTGGCGGGGATCCCCTTTCACCATCACTTGCCCCTGTGGCAACTCTTTGCTCAATTCCAGTCCTTTGGCCCGAGCCAGCTCTGCCACGGCCCCCAAAGCAGCCTCGGCTATGTCTCCAAGCCTCACAGGCTCTCTTCTTCTCTCCCAGGCCCCTGACTCCAGTCTGGAGAGATCCAGGAGATCCTCCAGGATCTTCTGAAGCCGAAGCACGTGGCGATGAATGATCTCAAAGAAGCGCCTGGCCTGGCCAGGGTCTTCAAGGGCTCCTTCCAGCAGGGTCTCCACCGAGGCCCTGACAGCTGCAACCGGAGTTCGAAGCTCATGGGAAACGCTGGCCACCAAGTCCCTTCGCATCTCCTCCATGCGCTTGCGTTCCGTGACATCGTGGAAAACCGCCACAGCCCCAGTGCCTCCCACAGGGGCCACATGCACCTCCAGGGCTTTGGCAGACGCACCTGATGTTCTTATTTCCAGGGAAATTATCTCTGCCTGGGAAATGCATTTTTCCAAAGCTTCCTGCAAGTCAGCCTGCCTGAAAGCCTCGGCTGGTGTTCTTCCCATGGGATCCACGCGGGGTTCCATCAGTTTCTTCAAAGCCTTATTCACAAGAAGAATCCTGCCCTCTTCATCTGTAAGGAGCACTCCTTCCACCATGCCCTCAATGAGAGTCTCCATGCTGTCTCGAGCATCCTGTAACTCGCGGATCTTTGATTCCATGTGATATCCCAAGGACGTGATGGCTCGGTCAACATTGCCCACCTCACAGACCTGTACGGGAAACTCCCCCTCTTCTGTTCCTTCTTGGGCCATTTGCCTCGCTTTTCTGGCAAGGTCCCCCAGCTCCTTCCCGGTCACCCTCGCCACCAGGTAGGCGGCCCCCCCGCTTAGCACCAAGCCCAAGATTAAGCCTGCCAAAATCCTTTTGTAGCCCTCTCGAGCCGAAGCGGTTTCTTCTTCCAAAGGCACGGCCAGCCTTACCACCATCCCGGGGGTTTCCGGAGATCCCATCAAAGCTGCCACATAGAGAAGATCCACTCCCAAGGTCTTGCTGTACCTTACCGAACTTCCCGACCCAAGACGCAAGGCCTCCCTCACCTCAGCTCGATCTCCATGGTTGTCCAGCAGCTCCAGCTGTCCCAGTTCCACTTGGGAGTCTCCCACCACCCTTCCGTCCGGGAGAATCAGGGTCAATCTCAGCTGCAAGCCGGACCCCAACCAGTCCGCCAGGGGATCCATGGATTTTGGAGAATCCCATTGAGCTTTTCTGGCCTCTAAAACCTCCTTGATGATGGGCAGCTGCCTGGCCAGGTACTCGGATGCGTGGCTCACCATATCCTCTCGGATTTGGGCCAGCCAGTGAAAACCCCAGGCCGCAAAAAAAACCACCAACGAGCTGCCAACCAAGAAAACCCTGGTTCTAAGAGAAAATCTTCTGAGCACTGAGCCCCCTATTTTGCTCAGCATGCCCGGCCCCTAACCCCGAAACCTGTACCCGACTCCCCGCAAGGTCTCTATGTACTGCCTGGCAGGCCCAAGCTTCTGTCTTAGCCTTCTTACATGGGTGTCTACGGTTCTAGCATAGCCTTCATAAGCATAACCCCACACACGGTCCAGAAGCACCTCTCTGCTTTGTATTTTCCCGGCATGGGAGGCCAGGTGGTGCAGCAGCTTGAACTCCGTGGCTGTAAGAGAAACCTCTTTGCCTTCCACCTCCACCCTGAAACCCTCAGGATCAATGAGCAGGCCCGGGAAGCGCAGGGGCTCCCGAGCTTCCACACCCTGTTCCCTTCTTCGAAGCACTGCCCTGACTCGAAGCACAAGCTCTTTGGGGCTGAAGGGCTTGGGCAGGTAATCGTCGGCTCCCAGTTCAAAACCCACAATCCTATCCACCTCCTCGGCCAAAGCCGTAAGCATTATCACAGGAAGGCTTCTGGTTTGCTCATTTTGCCTTATGCGGCGGCAGACCTCTTTGCCGTCCATTTTGGGAAGCATTATGTCCAGGACCACCAGATCCGGCCTCTCCCTAAACACGGCAGCCATCGCCTCTTCCCCGTCACGGGCTTTCAATGTGCGCAGGCCTGCCTGCTCCAGGTTGTAGGCCACAAGCTCCAGGATATCCTCCTCATCCTCCACAACCAACACGGTTTGCTGTTTCACCTAGGATCCTCCATCCTGAACCTAACATGGGCCTCGCCCGCAACCCAAGAAAAGCCTTTGGGTATGGACCGCCCGGCCTCGGGCGGGTCTGGCGATGAACCACCAACAGAAAAACCCCTGAACCCCAAAAAAGCTCCGTGGCACCTAACCCGCATTGTTCACGGTTGGTGGATAATGCGGATTATTCTTGTGGTATGTTAGGAAGACCCGATCCATTCTCAAAAAAACTCTGATTTCCAGTTTCCGATCCGGCCCTGCTTTGAGTCGGATTAGGCCAAAGCGTACCCGGGTTTGGGGGGGCTTGAGCCCCCAAGTTCACAGGCTCTTGCATAGTAATGCGGGCTTAGAGTCGCTATAAATCTTGAATCCCATCGTACTCCAAAAGGATCCAACTTTAGCCATTATGATCTTACACCACTTAGGTGACACCAAGGTATCCAAAATGCAACAATAAGGTGACAACAGCCTGTCCCCTGCGATATGGAGGGGAAAGCTGTGGTAAAATAGCCCAACTCCAGGAAGGGAGGTTTTCCAGATGAGCAGACAGATCATTTCCAGTTCCAAGGCACCGGCCCCCATAGGGCCCTACCAGCAGGGCATCTCGGCAGGAGGCTTTCTGTTCACCTCTGGCCAGATCGGCATAGATCCCTCCACGGGCAGACTGGTACAAGGCGGGGTCGAAGCGCAGGCGGAGCGGGTTTTCAGGTCTCTCCTGGCAATATTGCAGGAGGCCGGCTCTTCAGCCGAGCAGGTGATCAAGGTGAATATTTACCTGAAAGATTTGAATGATTTTTCCACAGTGAATCGGATATATGAACGGTTTTTCGGGGCCAACCCCCCTGCCCGCACCACTGTGCAGGTCTCCGGGCTTCCCATGGGTGCGGCTCTGGAGGCCGACTTGGTGGCCAAAGTGGAATAAAAGGGGTGAGGGGAAAATCCGGTGGCTGAAATCATCCGTTTTCAAGAAAGAACCCTTGAGGCCAAAAAGGGTCGGCTCCTGGCCCAGTGGGCTTTGGGAATGGGTTACCGGATCCCTCCCAACGTGGCGCTGGAAGGGCTTCCGGACAAACTCCTTTTGGCTTTAGCCGAGTCGGATCCAAGGGGTACAAGCCTCTTGGAGGAACTTGTATCCTTAATAGTTTTCGGGGAAAAAAAGTCTGTGAGACTCCTTGCACCTCGTATGCGCATGAGGATTCTGGAGGTTTCCCTGTGTGCACTGGACCTGGTTCGCTTCGAGTGCATGAGGCGTCTTGACTGGATCGAACCCCAGGCTGCAAGGCAAATACCACTGGTGGAGATTCTCTCAAGGGAGCCCCGTGACTTAAAAGAGCTCACAAGACCTCTCAGGCTCAGACAAGATCATCCCTATTACCACAGGTTCGAAGCTCTACCACTGTTGGAACGGGAAGCCTTTCTTCGCAGAATGATCCCCCAGGCACTGGAGCTTTTCAGGCGGGAACTCAACTGACCAGGGTTTTTCATGAATAGTAGATAATCTAGGCTATCTTATTGATGTTTTTGGGATAAATAGGTCCACACTCAAAAAAACACCCTGACTTTTTATTTCAGTTCGGCCCTGGTTTGAGTGCAAGTATGCCAAAGCGTACAAGGGTTTGGTGGGCGTACCCCCAAACTCACGGGCTTTGGAGAATAATCCGGGTTAAAACCTATGAGGATTCAGGGCCCCAAAAAAGATGTGGACACCTTGACAGGCCCTGGCAGGAGACTTAGAAAATTTTTGTGCGACACCCCCTGGAGGGCCGGATTCTTGAGCACAGGAGGAGCCGAACATGCCTATTTACGAATACCGCTGCAAGAAGTGTAACAAAGAGTTTACGGTGACCATGTCCATTTCGGAGAAGGATAACAAGAAGGTTACATGTCCATCCTGCAAGAAGGGGAGCGTGGAGCAGCTCATAACCCCTTTTATGACCAAGACTTCCCGAAAAAGTTGAGCCTTCCAAGAGCCCTTTCCTTAAAATGCCGGGGCGTCAAGGCGCGTTGTTCGCACCGACGCCCTGTGCTATATTCCTCAAGTTAGGTGGTGCCATCCCAAGCCGAGGGACGGAGAAAAGATCCTTCCGGGGCATGTCTCTGGTCTTCCCAAAGCAACAGGTACTCAGACTGATTGAGTCTTGCTGCAGGGCTCAACCCAGACCTGCTCAACCCGGAAGCAACTCTTCCCCGGCACACAGGCAAACATGGAGAGGGTATGACTTCAAGGCTTAGACGAATCCCCATGGTTTTAGGGCTCGTACTCCTTTTGAGCGGCTGCACTCCTTCTTTCCAAACTGGAGAGCCGGCCCGCGCACAACTTCTGGATCCAGAGCTGCAGCAAAACTCAAAGGCTGCTTACCATATGCTCCTGAGCTTTCTCATGTCCAAGGAGGGCAAGAGAGGGGAAGCCCTGGGAGAAATGAGAAAAGCTGTAGAGGCGGATCCAGACTCGGCGTACCTAAGGTTGCTTCTGGCACAGCAGCTTGCCCAAAACGGTTCTCTGGAAGAAGCCATAGATGAGGCCCAAAAGGCAGTGGCTTTGGCTCCGGGAAATGTGCAGGGCTTGATGCTTCTCTCTGAGCTCCAGCTCAGCAAGGGCTTGACAGATGAGGCCATAGAGAACTATCGCAGGGTTCTGCAAAGCGACTCTGGGAATCTGGAAGCAGCTCTTAGGTTGGTGAACCTTCTTAGGGGAAGATCGCAGTACAATGAAGCCCTGGAGATCTTGGAGAAAGCGGCTGCAGCAAGGCCCAAGGACCCATTGGGACCCTATTACTTGGCCAAGCTCAGGGAGGAGATGAAGGATCTGGAAGGTGCGGCCCTTTGGTTCAGGAAGGCCTTGGCCATAAATCCCGCATTTACCACGGCCTATTTAGAGTTGGCTGCCCTTTACGAAGGGGCCAAACGTTGGGAGGAGGCCTCCGGGGTTTACAAGGAGCTGCTGGAGGTGGAGCCGGGTAACCAGAGGGCCATGGCCCGGCTGGGCCAGCTTCTTATAATGCAAGACCGGTTCCAGGAGGCCGCTGGTTTTTTTGAGAAGCTCAAGCAGTTGCATCCTGCAAGCGGTGAGATCCGCCTCAAGGTGGGTCTGCTATACCTGGAGCTCAAGCGTTACAAAGAGGCCATAGAGGAGTTCCAGGCCAACCTGAACCAGGGTATGCAGGTTGATCAAAACCGTTTTTACCTGGGGATAGCCCTGGAAGAGGCCGGTGAAACCGCAAGGGCAATGGAGGAGTTTCAACGTATAGCTCAGAGCTCGGATCTCTACCCAGAAGCCGTGGTACACTTGGCCGGGATTTTGGAGAAGAAGGGTGATCTGGAAGGGGCCATCAGTGCCGTGCAAAAAGCCCGCGAGGCCCTCCCCGCAGAAGAGCTCCTGGTAAGGTACCTGGCTCGGCTTTACACAAAATCCAAACAGTTTAAAGAGGCGATAGAGCTGCTGCAAAGCGCTTTGGAGCAAGACCCTGATAATGCCAAGCTTCACTTCGCCTTGGGAGTGGCCTACGACAAGGCGGGTGACTGTGCCTCCACCATCCGGCAAATGGAAGAGGTGATCAGACTGGAGCCTGAAAACGCCGACGCTCTCAATTACCTTGGTTACACCCTGGCAGTGCAGCGGATCCGCATGGAGGAAGCCGAACAATATATAAGAAGGGCCCTTCAGAAAAGGCCCAATGACGGTTACATAGTAGACAGCCTTGGATGGGTGTTCTTCCAGCAAGGCAAACTGGAGCAAGCTATCCAGGAATTGGAGCGAGCAGTGGAGTTGGTGCCGGCTGACCCCATCATTTTGGAGCACCTGGGTGACGCTTTGCTTCAAAGAGGGGATCGTGAAAGGACCATCCAACTTTACAAGAAGTCTTTGGAGCTGGATTCCGAAGAACGCACAGAGGCACAAAAAGAGCTGCTCAAGGAAAAATTGAGAAAGCTCCTAGAGAGGGAAAAATGAGCGCGGCAGGCCGGTGCATTCTGAAGAGCGGATCAAGGTGGTTTTGGGGGGCTACCTTGGTCCTGGCCCTCCTGGGATGCGCTCCCAAAGCCCTGGTTCGTCCGTCCGTGACTCCCTCTGCGCAGGAACTCCTCCAAAGACTTCAGGCCGAGGACTCCAGGATAAGCACCCTGCAGGCCGTGGGCAGCCTTAAGTGGACCCGCCAGGGAGAAAAACAGTCGGTGGACCAGGCTCTGGTTTTGAGTAGGCCCGGGAGCCTCAGACTGGAAGCCCTGTCTCCCATGGGCCCTTCTCTGTTGAGCCTCTCCATAAACAGAGGAGTGGCCGAAGTTTTCGTGCCCGGGGAAGGTAAGGCCCTCAGAGGGGCTGCTTCTGAAAAAATAATGGAGCGGCTGTTCGCTTTACCCATGAAAGTGGACCAGGTCTTGGGCGTGCTTTGCGGGAGGCCCCCTCTTTGTTCACCTGCCTCGGCCCAAGCCAAATCAGAGGAAGGGGTTTGGGTCCTGGAGATTGAATGCCAGGACTCGGGCATCCATGAACAGCTCAGAGTGGACCCCACTCACGCAGACCCCCTAGGCATGGTCATCTTGTCTTCTTCGGGGCAGGTGCTTGCCAACATCTCCTGGTCGGGATTCCGGAAGGTGAAGGATGTTAGACTCCCCACAGAAATAAGGGCAGAGCTGCCTGCCAAGGCAAGCCGTATGGAGCTCAGGCTCAAAGAGCTGGATCCCAACCTGGTGATCCCGGAGGAGCGGTTTAAGCTGGAAATACCAAAGGAGATAAAGGTGGAACCTCTCTCCTAACCCGCATTATTCGCAATCAGTTGATAATGCGGGTTATCTTGATGACATTTTTGGACAAACCCCTCCAGATTCAAAAGCACCCTGATCTTGGTTCCCAGATTTGATACTGCTTTGAGTCGGAATATGTCGAAGTGTACCGGGGGCTTGGGGGCGTAGCCCCC
>CAYPWF010000044.1:0-31004 GCA_964414345.1 uncultured Desulfarculaceae bacterium | reverse complement strand
GAGAGCCCCACCCGCGAGGCGCCATTTTACCCAAAAGCGGTATGGCCGAGATTGGGTAGACCCATCGGAGAAAATATGGAACGTACCTCTCTTAGGCTGCCGCCCTCTCCTGTACTGTACCCCTTTTTCAAGACACTTTTTCATGATGGAAATCCCCTTGTTTTGGCCTAGGCCGCTAGCTCCGATTTGCGCCTCATGTTCTTGGCCCAGCTCGACCACGACCCACCCCAGCTGGGTCCTCTGCTTTGCTACACTGCGCTCCGGACCCAGCTACCCCCATCACCTCTACTGCTAACCTCTCATCCATGACCCCTCCTCCCGTTGGTCAGAGGGGATTTTCCTATCACCAAAGTGTCAAAACCTCCAAGGGGGACAGGGTAGAACGAGAGGCTAGGGTGCTGAGGAAGAGTATCCCAACATACCCAACGAAAACTTCAAAAAAGCTCAGGTGGTATTCAAGGGTTTCGGGTGGGTTCCGTATTCCCCGAGGCTTTGTTGAAATGACCCACCCCTGCTCAGGGGAACCGACCCATCGGTTTTCTGCTCACCCTGAGAACCCGGCAAGTAGTCCCGCCTTGTGATTTGTTGCCGAGAAGGACCTGGATCTGCACACTTCTCCGGTGTGCAGGGAGATCTCTTCATTGGGGGCCATGGATGGGAATAATTCGGTCATAGTTGTTTTGGCGGCGCCACTTGGGCCACACTTGTTGGGCCAGTTGCGCTAGACTCATGTAAGGGAGTTGGAGATGAAACGCTGGGACAAGACCGTTGTGGTTGTAGGTGGGGGCTTCGGGGGGCTCAGGGCCGTAAAGGCTTTGGCCAAGGCTCAGGCCAAGGTGGTTCTTATAGACCAGAACAACTACCACCTTTTCCAGCCCCTCCTTTACCAGGTGGCCACAGCCGGCCTGGAGCCGGAGCAGATAGCCAAACCTATCAGATCCATCTTTGGCCGCCAGGGCAACTTCGATTTCATGATGGCCAAGGTGGAGGCCCTTGATCTCTCCAACAGGAGGATCAGCACCACGGCAGGGGACCTAGGCTATGATTACCTTATACTGGCCGTGGGGGCAAGCACATGGTTCCCAGGCATCCCCGGGCTTGCCACCCACGCACTTCCCCTCAAGACCCTCATGGATGCCATCAGCATCCGAAACCACGTGCTAAGATGTTTTGAGAGGGCAAGCAGCGCCACGCAACCTGAGGCTCAAGAAGCCCTTCTCACCCTGGCCGTGGCAGGGGCGGGACCCACGGGGGTGGAGATGGCAGGGGCCCTCTCGGAGCTGGTCAAGGTGGTGCAGCTTCGGGACTATCCCCGAATACGCAGCAAAGCCTTCAAGGTAATGCTGCTTGAGGCTGCAGGATCCGTTCTGCCCGGCTTCCCCCAAGGCCTAAGCAAGGCGGCCCTAGACATTCTGAGGAGAAAAGGGGTGGAGGTGAGGCTTGGGGTATCTGTGCAAGGCTTTGACGGGAATATCCTGCGACTCTCAAGCGGGGAGCAGGTCCCTTGCAACACCCTGATTTGGGCGGCCGGTGTGAAAGGCCAGGGGCTCCTCCAGGCCCTAGGGTTGCAGACTTCCCCAAATGGCAGGCTCATAGTGGAGCCAACCCTTCAAATCCCCGGTCACCCTGAGGCTTACGCCATCGGGGATGCCGCCCACTTTGAGATTGACGGAAAGACCCTGCCCATGATGGCCCCTGTAGCCATCCAAATGGGTGAGCTGGCTGCAGCCAATATCATGAGGCAGCTTGATGGGGGAAAGCCCCTACCCTTCCGTTACCGGGATCCTGGGCTTCTGGCCACCATTGGCAAAAACGCCGCCGTGGCCCGGATTCACGGCCTGGAGCTCAAGGGTTTCCCTGCCTGGGTGGTTTGGCTGCTGGTGCATCTCCTGGCCATAGTGGGTTTCCGCAACCGCCTCATGGTCCTCATCAACTGGGCTTGGGATTACCTGTTCTATGACCGGGAGGACAGGATCATAGTCAACCCCCGCAGATGAAAAGGAGAAGAGTGCGTGCTCTCCAGCCAGCAAGGCGATTATCTCCCATGGACCGGATCAGTGTCCGGGTCAGGCGTAATTTTTTCTTGACTAGCTCTGCTTAAGGGAGGATATTGGGTCGCTCTGAGACAGAGGCATGCCTTTCCAAAAGGATAGGCCAGAGATGGCCCGCATCATTCAGGAACAGTGGACAGTGCGGGCTATCTTAATGAGATGTTTGGACAAACCGATCCATAATCAAAAGCGCTCTGTCTTTCGGTTTCAGACTTGGCCATGGTTTGAGTTGGAATATTCGGGAAGCCCGCCCAAGCTATTTTCCGGTCGGAAGGGTACACCATGCAGCTGTTCCCATCAGATCTCTCCTCAGCGGCCAGGGTGGTCTGGTTGGGAGCAAATTCCCCTTCACTTTGTGGGATCTCCTATAGAGGCCCCCCTTTCTTATCAAGTGGACAAATTTGCCATGAACGGAGTTCTTTGAGTAAAGCACCTCCAGAGAGAAAGGAGTGATTAATGAACCACCAGCGAAAGTCGGTCCTAGCATTATTGCCTTTCATCGCTTTTTCATTCCAATTAGTCCTTACCAGCCCGGCAAATGGGGATCAACCCCAGGTAGTGGAATGGAAGCTGGTCAAGCCCAAATCAGAGGGCAGGTTCACCCCGGAAGCGCAGTTGCCCAGGGGGGATGACAAGGTCAAGGTTCAGCTGTGGGCCAACCCTCTGTTTGAGGAACTCAGGAATCAAGATCTCCTTATCGTGTTTGACGGATGCGGGCGAGATCCTGAGACTGCGGGAAGGCCGATCGAGAATCTGGATGAGCTGTTGATCGATCCGGATGCATCTCCCAAGTATGTCAGAGACTGGACAGCCCCCAGCCCACGATGGTTGGGCTGCCCCAAGCCCGACGTTATCTTGCTGAAGGCAGGGGGCACTGCCAACTTGACAATCTACGTGGATTTCTTGAGGGCTGTGAGCCAAAATTTAAACCCCAAGGTGAAAGGATTAGTATACGGGATACCAAACGAGCTGCGTGGGAAGGCAGACACTGCTTTGCGTCTGGCCGACAGGATCAAGGGCGGGCAACCCATGGGGGAGGTAATAATAGATTTATTTTACAGGTTGGATGGACAGATACTCCGCTGGAGATCAGGTAACTGGGTGGACATCTTCGGGAAAGGGCTTCCATCGGACACAGAGGAGGGTCAGGGAGTCAACAATTACGATGAGCTCAAGGGTTCTTTGCCGGTCATCCCAACGGCTTACAAGAGGACCCTGCCTTTGCCAGGACTTTTTCAGGACGATCAGGGTCGAATGCTTGCCGAAACCATCTCTATGGTGCAACAGACCCGATCCGGCAGGGCTGGAGAAGTCATCTGCTACTTGGACGACGAGCATGCTCGCCAGCAGAGAACCGAGGCAGAGACTCCCATTGCTCCTAAGGCTCCCTCGTTCAACCTCTCAGGTATTTTCTCCACTAAGTGGACCACCGACCACTCGCTTCATCCGGCTTGGGGGTTCAAGGCCGAGGCATGGACCAGTGAGGGGGGCTCCTGGAGAATACTTGGTTCGGGATGGGTGCAGTCTAACGGGACCTGGAGCATATACGTTCCCTCGGACTTCGGTTGGGGAGGCACCAATTTGAGGATGCTATACCGCTCATATAACCAGTATTATGCGCCCCAGGACAGGGATGGGCACACTTATTCATGGAAAGGTCCCGACCGGGCCAGCATTGCCACGGACCACTACGAAGGGCATTGGTTCGCAGACACGGATGGTGGGGCTTACAATGGAGTAGGAGAGCTAGTGGATGCGGCCATGACCATGTGGTCCAGGCTCTACTGGTCAGGGGGCATCAACCCCGTGCCTTCTGGTGGGGCTTACAAACTTTATTACCCTAACACCTGGGAAAACTGTGGCGGGAGCTCGCCCTGGAGCTGCGCCAACATAGACGGCGAGATCTGGCTGATCCCCGATCACGGCACCCAGGCACGAGTTGTGACCCACGAGCTGGCCCACCAGCTCAACAACAAGTTCTGGAACAAGAAACGCCCGGCTGGGAGCGGTGGATCCCACACCTTGGATGGGTGTTATCCCACAAGGCTCGGGCTGGCACTCAGAGAGGGCTTCGCCAATTTCCTGCCAGGGTGGATCGGATACCAGGTCCGCAATGTGGCCGATGGGGGGTTCACCGGAGGGCGCTGGGGCCTCCCCTATGACCTTGAAATCCGAACCAGTCCACCGGCATGCTCTAACGGCTACGAAAACGAGGTTTGGGTAGCACGAACCTTCTGGGATCTTCACGATACTCACGCCGATGGTGATGACATCCTCCACTTTGTCCACATGGGAGCGGTCATAGCCATCTACCTAAACCACAGTATCACCAATGATGGTGACCCTAGGGACATGAGGGACTACGAGTCCATCTACCAGAGCTACGCAACTACAGGCCATGAGGGTTTCATATCCGACATTTTCGAGCAGAACAGGATGTAGAAGAAGGTTCAGCGGGGGCACCTTTTGGTGCCCTCGCCTAACCGCATCGTTAACAAAAAAGTGGATGATGTGGACTATCTTAATGACAGTTTTGGACCAACCAGCCCATACCCAAAAACACACTGATTCTGGTTCTCAACTCTGGCCCCGGTTTAACTGGGAATATGTCAAAGCACCCCTGGGGCCTGGGACTTGAGCCCCCAAACTCACAGGCTTCAGAGAATAATCCGGGCCAGGCAATGCGATCCTGGATTCGGCTCACCCGATCCTCTGGACCAGTTCCACCCTTATGTCTTCGGGGCCTTTGAAAAAGGCGAAGCGGATCCCGTGAGATTCCTGGATGGGGGTATAAAACTCGAAGCCATGGCTCCTGAGTTCATCATAGGCTTTCTCAAAGTCATCCACTTCCACACCGAGGTGATCGTAACCGTAACGGGCAACCGATCCCTCCTCTAAGACCTCATCTCCTTTGGCTACCCTCAGATTGATGGTGGCCCCGTTCATATCCAGGCTGGCCCCGTCGGCTGTCCCGAACTTCCTCCTCAGCACCAACCTGGCTCCAAGCACCTCGGAGAAAAAACGGATCATCCCCTCAAGATCCCTGCATATCAAGTGCATGTGGTGAAACCGGTATCCCATTACGTCCCCCTCACATATGTACTCTTTGTCCCAGGAACTTGAGGCTCGAAGAGTCCTGCGCTCCCAGGCGCTTTTTTCTAGCTTAGCACCAGCGGCCCGAGGCCGTAACCCCCTGCTGGCCGCATAGCTTATACCCAAAGCCTATCTTCAGAAGGAACGGAGAATGCTGCTGGTGGCCGGGCAATGGGTTGGAGGCGGCAACCGGATTCGAACCGGTGAATAGCGGTTTTGCAGACCGCTGCCTTACCACTTGGCTATGCCGCCGCAAATGCTTAGATGGGTAAAAGGCTGATGGAAGAACCCCTCTGCTTATTGTATTGCCTGGATTTGGAGCGGGAAACGGGATTTGAACCCGCGACTTCAACCTTGGCAAGGTTGCACTCTACCGCTGAGTTATTCCCGCTCGTAACACTTCATCATAAGCCGGATGGCCGCTTGCTGTCAATCTTCCCTGCAGAGCTGGAGGCCGAAGAGATCCGCCCCATGTCCCGTCTGAAGAGGTCATAATACTGAAGCACCCTCTCTACATACTGGCGGGTTTCTGGATAGGGCGGTATCCCCCCGTGTTGCAAAACCGCCTCCCTCCCCGCATTGTAGGCGGCCAAAGCCAACGACAGGTTTCCATTAAAAAACTCCAAAAGATTTCTGAGATAGCGCACCCCCCCTTCCACGTTCTCCCAAGGATCAAAGGAGTCCCTCACCCCAAGCTCCCTGGCTGTGCCGGGCATGAGCTGCATGAGACCTCTGGCCCCTTTGGAGGAAACAGCTCCTGGATCAAAGTCCGACTCAACCTTTATCACTGCAGTGACTAGGGAATGATCCAACCCGTGTCTTCTTGCCGTGTGCTGTATCAGGGGATCATAACGGTCCAGCTTGGCCCTGGAGACCAACTTGGGTTCGCTGAGAAGGGGCCGGCTACCCCTTTCCTCTTTCATATAGAGTCGGTAATTGGGATTGGTGGGCACGTTGCTGAAATGAATTACCCCTTTGGAGTCGACATATCGGTAAATGTCGGCATGTGAAGCCGAAATCCAAAGAATTCCCAGAATAGCTCCCCAAACAACCTTTGTCATGGCCCCTCACGCAACCCTTCTAGGGGTCTGCCTTCGGTCAAGGGGGAATGTTACATCAAATGTGGTGCCCCTTGCAACCTCACTGTGCACATCAATCTGCCCTCCATGCTCATCCACTATCATGTGTGCCTTGGCGAGTCCCACTCCAGCACCTTTGGTCTTGGTAGTGAAAAAAGGGCTGTAAATGTGCGGGAGGAACTTCTGCGGGATGCCTACTCCTGTATCCTGGATGCTAACCCGGGCATTGGGGCCTTCTTGAGAAACAGTTATCCTGATTAGCCCTCCCTGGGGCATGGCCTCTGCCGCATTGTCCAATAAATGGCGAAAAAGCTCCCTGAGGTGGGTGGAATCCCCGAAGATCCAAGGCCCCTGCTCCAGGTAGCTCTCCTCCACCCTGATTCCCTCATGAAACGGCACCAGGGCAAGGGCCTCTTGGACCACTTCTTTGAGATCCACTTTGCAGAAGGTGAGCCTGTGGGAACGTGCGAAATCCAGGTAGTCCTCCACCTCCCTGAGCATGGACTCCAGCCTTTCCACATCCGAAAGCATTATTCTCAAAGGAACCTGTCCCGGATGCTCCGGCTCCAGCATCTTTTGGAGACGCCTGGCATATCCTCCCAGAGTCACGATGGGGTTCCTTATCTCATGGGCCAGCCCGTCCACCACCCTTTCCAGGTAACTCAGTTTCTGGGATTCCAGGAATTTTTGCTGTAGCCTCCTCTGCTCGGTCAGGTCCCTCACGGACAAGATCACCAGTCCTGAATCGCCTCTTATCTTTCCTTGGAGAAAACAGCCCCTCAGGGCGCCCAAGAATCTCCCGCCGTCTTTTCTTTGAAAAAGAAAATCCCCCCGGCACTGCCCTGACCTCTGCACTTCTTGCAGGATCCCCTGGGAGCAGTCCTGTTCTAGGCCTTCTGCAAAAAGCCCTCCCAGGCCCACCCTCTCCAGTTCCTCCGCCTCGTAGCCCCATAGCTGCCTGGCCGCCAGGTTGGAAAAGAGAATTGATCCGTCTCTCTCGACACCCAGGACTGGTTCACAAAGCGCGTCCAGCACCTCGGACCAATCCAATCTGGTTTCATGCGTATCCGAACGCTCCAAGAACACCCCCAACCCCAGGGCATACCCCGATCATGGGCTACTTCTTGGGGACTTTCTCCCAATCCTGCAAGAACTTCTTGAGCCCTATGTCAGTAAGAGGATGCTTGGCCAACTGTCCTAAGACTTGGAAAGGCACTGTCACCACATCAGCCCCCATTAGAGCAGCCCTCAAGACGTGTATGGGATTGCGCACGCTGGCCACCAGCACCTGCGTGTCCATTTCATATTGGTCATAAATACGGATTATTTGATCCACCAGCTCCATTCCGTCCTGGGATATGTCATCCAGCCGCCCCACAAAAGGGCTAACGTAGGTGGCCCCGGCTTTGGCAGCCAGCAAGGCCTGGATGGGTGAGAAGACCAAGGTGCAGTTGGTTTTGATATTCTTCTCAGAGAGGGCGACTATAGCCTTGAGCCCCTCTGTTGTGATGGGGACCTTTACAACTATGTTTTTGTGCATCTTGGCCAAATCCTTGGCCTCCCGCACCATGTCCTCGGCCTCGGTGGAGACCACCTCAACGCTTACGGGTCCCTCCACCTCTTGGCATATCTCATTCACAACACTAATGAAGTCCCTGCCCGTCTTGGCTATCAGGGAGGGATTAGTGGTCACTCCGTCCAGGATGCCCATGCGTTTGGCCTCCCGGATTTCTTCTATGTCCGCGGTGTCTATGAAGAACTGCATTTTTTCCTCCGCCTTTCCATATTCTTCAGGCCTTCTCCTGGGATTCTCCCTTGGAGAGAAACCGTTCCCTGCACTCAGGGCTGCAAAAGTAAAGGGTCTCCCCTTCATGTTTGAGAGTTATGGCTTGTCCCTTAGGGACATAAGTTTTGCAGCATGGATCCTGCACCAGCACATCCTCATGAGTAGTCTCACGGCTGCGGCCTGGAAAAGGAATCTTGGGTTTTCTCTTCCAGAAAAACCTATAGATCAAGTAAACGGCGGCTGCTATGAGAATGAGGCGGATCAACACCCTGGCACCTCCCATGGGCCGACCATCTCCACTGCCTTGGTGTCTTCCAGTTCCAAGAGAAGCTCTTTGGCGGTTTTCCCCAAGACTGGATGACAAACCCAAGGGCAGATCTCGGCCATGGGCTCCAGGACAAACCTTCTCAAATGCATCCTTGGATGAGGCACTTGCAATCCATGCTCCTGGATGACCCTCTGGCCAACAAGCAGAAGATCCAAGTCGATTATCCTAGGGCCCATGGGCACGCTTCTTACCCGGCCCATGCGGTTTTCGATCCGCTGCAAAAACCCCAAAATCTGCCTTGCCCCCAGTTCCGAACGCACCCAGGCTACCCCGTTGAAAAACCAGGGTTGATCCTCTAATCCCACGGGCTCACTTCGGTAAAGGGAGGAAAGTGCCACCAGACTCACCGAATCCAAAGCCAAAAGCCAGGATAAGGCCTCGCATAGCCTGGCCTTGGGATCCTGCAGGTTGGAGCCGAAGCCTATGAAAACGTCTTCCAAAAAACTCTACCTTTTCTCCTCCGCCTTATAGCCCCAACTTCAGGATACGCTCCACAGCCTCCTGGATCCTCTCTAGCGGGGCGCAAAGGGTCATGCGGATGTAGCCCTCCCCGTGTGGACCAAAACCCACTCCCGGGGTGGCCACAATCCCGGCCTTGGACAAGAGATAGCTGGCGAATTCCTTTGAGGTAAAACCTTGAGGCACCCCGGCCCAGACATAGAAGGTAGCTCTGGGGGGACTCACCTCCAGGCCCGCCTTGCGAAGCCCGCTTACCAGTGCGTCCCTCCTTTCACAGTATATGCGGTTATTCTGCTCAACGCAGGATTGGGAGCCCTCCAAGGCCGCCATTGCCGCCCACTGCACAGCCTGGAAAATACCCGAATCCACGTTGGTCTTGATCCTGCCCAGCCCTGAGACCATCTCCTTGTTCCCCACAGCAAAGCCCACTCGCCACCCTGTCATGTTGTAGGTCTTGGAAAGAGAATGAAACTCTATGGCCACATCCTTGGCCCCTTCCACCTCCAATATACTGGGGGCCCGGTAACCGTTGTAGGAGATTTCCGTGTAGGCCGCGTCATGGCAGACCATCACCTCGTAATGCCTGGCCCAGGCCACCAGGGCGCGGTAAAAATCCATGGTTGCTGTAGCACCCGTAGGATTGTTTGGATAGTTCAAAAAGATCATCTTGGCCTTGCGGGCCACCTCTTCAGGTATCTCGGCAAGATCTGGCAGGAAATCCTTTTCCCCTCTCAAAGGAAGGAACCAGGGAATCCCTTCGGCGAACACTGTCCCGGCCTGGTACACCGGATAGCCTGGGTCAGGGACTATGACCACCTCTCCAGGATCCACAAAGGCCAGGGGTATGTGTGCAATACCTTCTTTGGAGCCTATCAAGGAAACCACTTCCGTGTCCGGATCCAACGCCACTGAGAAACGTCTCTTGTACCATCCTGCAACAGAAACCTTAAAATCCCCCATCCCGGAGTAAGATGGATATCTGTGGTTGGCAGGATCTGCTGCCGCCTTGCCCAGGGCTTCTACAATGTGCCGAGGGGTGGGCAGGTCCGGATCCCCCACCCCAAGGTCTATGACATCCACCCCTTGGGCCAAGAGCTCTCCTTTCAACCTGTCAATTTCTGCGAACAGATAAGGGGGAAGTTTTTTAAGGCGTTGGGCAAGTCTCTCGCTCCACATGTTAATCAATCTCTCCTTGCCGGCGGGAAAGCCTCCCCGCGGAATTTCAGGCTGCAACAGCCTCAGATCACCGGGTTTTCCAAAACCCCTATCCCTTCTATACAAACCTGGAAGCGGTCCCCTCTCTCGAGCGGACCTATCCCCGAGGGGGTGCCTGTTGCTATCACGTCTCCAGGCAACAAGGTCATGATGTGAGAGACAAAGGAAATCAACCTGGGTACCGGGAAAATCAGGTTTCTTGTGTTGGAGCGTTGCCTTAGCTCCCCGTTTAACCATCCCTCCAGGCTGAGCTCGGATGGATCCAGGCCTTCCACTATCCAAGGTCCCAAGGGGCAAAATGTATCGAAGCTCTTGGATCTGGTCCACTGTCCGTCTTTGGCCTGAAGGTCTCTTGCTGTGACATCATTCAGGCAGGTGTAGCCCAAAACATGATCAAGAGCTTCTTCCTCAGCCACGCAGTAAGCCCTTTTGCCGATCACCACCGCCAGCTCGGCTTCATAGTCCACCCGTTGAGAGGCAGGAGTAAGCCTTATGGGCTCTCCAGGGCCGATGACAGAGGTAGAGGGCTTCATAAAAAGAAGCGGCTCCTCGGGTATGGGATGACCCGTCTCTTTGGCATGGTCCATGTAATTCAGCCCCACAGCCACCACCTTGGAGGGCTCGCAGGGAGCCATGAGACGCACATTGGCAAGCTTCACCTTATCCCCCCCTGCTTCCCTCACCCCGTACAGGGGATTCCCATGGAGAGGTATTACCCACTCCTCCTCCAGGAGCCCCCAACTTCTCTTGCCTTGGTGTTCGTACCTGACGAATTTTCTCATTCTCTCAACCCCAGAGCGTCTTGCATGTCGTAAAGTCCGGGGGGCTGATGCACCAGCCAAGCAGCCGCCCTTACGGCCCCTCTGGCGAAATTGTCCCTGCTGTGGGCTCTGTGCACTATTTCTATGCGCTCCCCTAGGCCGCCGAATATTACTGTATGCTCCCCAACTATGTCCCCAGCCCTCACAGTCTGGATACCTATCTCACTGCTTTTCCTAGGACCGATCTGCCCGTGGCGGGCAAACACCCCAACCTCCTCCAGGTTTCTTCCCAGGGCAAAGGCCAAGACCTCGGCCATGCGAAGCGCGGTACCGCTGGGGGCGTCTGCCTTCTGCCTGTGATGGGCTTCTATTATCTCCACGTCGTAATCCGGGCCCAGGATCCTGGCGGCGCGATCCAAAAGCCCAAGCACCACGTTGACCCCCACGCTCATATTTGGAGAGACAAGGCACCTTGTTGCAGGCCCCACAGAGCGGATCTCCTCCCACTCCTCCCGGCTGAAGCCGGTGGTACCTATCACTATGGCCTTCTTGGCCATTACTGCTTCCCTGAGGTGATCCATTGAGGCCTGGTGGCTTGTGAAATCTATGAGCACATCCGTCCCATCCAGCACCTCCCTCAGATCCTGGCTGAGTCTTATCCCCAGCTCACCGAGCCCTGCCAAGAGCCCCACATCTTGCCCCAGGAAAGGATGGTTCGGGGCCTCCAGGGCTCCCGTTAGGATCATCCCCTGGCTCTGCATTACAGCGTGGATGAGCCTTTGGCCCATGCGGCCCGCAGCTCCTGCTACGGCCGCCCTTATTGCCCTGTTTTGTAACTCAGGCCTCTGACTCATGGATCGCACCTCACTGGGAAAAGGCATCCGGCTTTATGACACCCTCGTAAATGATCCTGGCATCCCCTTCCAGGAAAACTTGGGTGTACTCCCCTGGCCCCTTGGCAAGGAAGTCCACCTTGAGCCTGCCCCCACTTTGAGTTATGACTTGCACTGGAGGTTCAGCCCTCCCGGCCAGATGGGCCGCTATGGCCGAGGCAACCGCTCCTGTGCCGCAGGCCAGAGTCTCCCCCTCGACTCCCCTCTCGTATGTTCTCATTTTGAGGGTAAAGGAGTCTACAGGCTCCACAAAATCCACATTGGTGCCACTCGGTGCAAAAGCCTCATGAAATCGGATGAGTCTGCCTAGCTCATCCACCTGGACATTCTCCAGGTGCTCCACAAATCGCACGGCATGGGGCACGCCCGTGTTGATATACACCAGCTCCAGTTCACCTTCCGGCAGAATCAGGGTCACCTGGGGCCTGATCCCCGAGGGATCCCCCATGCGAACCCTTGCCCCCTCCCCCACCAATCTGGCTTCTATGACTCCTGAGAGAGTCTCGAAGCGCATGTGAGCTGAGCGCACTATTCCTTTTAGATTCGCAAATCGGGCGGCACAGCGGGCGGCATTGCCACACATCTCTGCCTCAGACCCGTCGGCATTGAAGAACCTCCATGCAAAGTCATTGCCCGGATCTTTTGGAGGCACTATCAAGACCAAACCATCGGCTCCCACGGAGATACGCCTTCGGCAAAGAAGTCTTGTAACCTGGGGCAGGTCCCAGCTCTCCCAGTCCACATCCCTGTGGTCCAGAAATATAAAGTCATTGCCGCTCCCGCTCATCTTAAAAAAGGGGAATTCCCTCATTTGCTTTTCTCCTCAACCCTCCTTTAGGACTGGCGAAACTTGTTCTTAACTTTGGGGCCCCTGGACCCGGCTTTTTTCTTGTAAAATTCACCCCTGCCCTTTTTCGCCTCCGAGTCCTTTTATCCACTGAGGCACCGCTTCAAGAGCCAGCAGGTTTTGGTAAGTCTCCCTGGTTCGCACCACGAAGTACTGGTTTCCTCGAACCAGCACTTCTGCAGCCCTGGGTCTGGAGTTGTAATTGGAGGACATACTGAACCCATAGGCCCCCGCACTCATGACACCCACCAGATCCCCCCTCTTGAAACAAGGCATTCTCCTGTCCCGGGCCAGGAAATCCGTTGACTCACAGATGGGGCCCACCATGTCCGCCACCTCCTCCTCCGCAAGAAGAAGGCTCTCTTCAACAGGTTGAATTCTATGGTAGGATCCGTAAAGGCTAGGCCTGGCCAGGTCGTTCATGCCCGCGTCAACTATGACGAATTTCTTGGCCGCTCCTTCCTTGATGTAAAGGACCCTTGTCAATAAGATCCCGGCATTCCCCACCAGTACCCTGCCAGGCTCCAACACAAGAGTGCATCCCAAGTCCTTGGTAAGCTCCAGAACCCCTTTGGCGTATTGGCTTGGATGTGGAGGGGACTCTTCATCGTAGGTTATGCCCAGCCCTCCTCCCACATCCAGATATCTCACCTCTATGCCTTCTCGTCTCAGAGTCCTTACCAGTACACCCAAACGCTCCAGGGCGTCCAGGAAGGGCTCCAATTTGGTGATTTGAGAGCCTATGTGACAGTCCACACCTACAACCTCCACATGAGACATACGGCCTGCTTTTTTGTAATCCTCCAGGGCCCTCTCCATCTGGATTCCGAACTTGTTCTTCTTGAGCCCTGTGGAGATGTAGGGATGAGTCTGAGGATCCACGTCCGGGTTCACTCGCAAGGAAATGGGAGCCTTCCTTCCAGCCTTAGCCGCCCTAGCTTGGAGCACCTCCAGTTCCTGTGAAGACTCTATGTTGAACATCAGTATGGAAGCCCTGAGGGCATAATCCATTTCCTGCTCTGTCTTGCCCACTCCTGAGTAGACTATCCTTTCCGAAGGTATCCCGGCGCTGAGAGCTCTGTAAAGCTCCCCTCCTGAGACTATGTCCACACCACAGCCCAGGCTTCCAAAAAGGCTTAATATGGCCAGGTTGCTGTTGGATTTGGCCGAGAAACAGACCAGGTGGGGGGAGCCCTGGAATGGACCGTCAAAAGCTTTAAAGTGCCTAATGAGCGTCTCGGTGCTGTACACGTATACTGGGGTACCCACCTCTTGGGCTATTCTGGAAAGGGGTACCTCCTCGCAGTAAAGCTCTCCTGCAATGTAATGAAAATGATGCATGGCCTAAAATCCCCTGTTCTCTAAGGTCTGGGGCTCTGCGCAGGTAAAGGCGCCTTGGGCATGTGCACTCTTATAGGCTCAGACTTCTGGCTTTCCAGAGGCGCAGCGCTATCATCCAAGGTGCTCACGCTGTACCAGTAGGTACGCCCCTGCTGGGCGGTCTTGTCATCAAAATAAGGGGTCACTACCAGCTCAGGGCTCAAAAGCTCCCAAGGCCCTGTTGCTTGCGAGGCCCTGTATACCTTATATCCGCTTACACCCTTGCCCGGACCTCCCTCCCAAACCAAACGCACCCCCACTGAAGTGGGGAACCCAACCAAACCCTTGGGCGCCTCTGGGGGGGTCAGCCTCTGAGGAATTGCTTCCACCGATTCGGAAAAAGGCCCTGGGACCAGCCTGTCCCCTGCCTTACGTACCGCCCTCACCTTGTAAAGGTAGGTCACCTGGTTTTGGACTGCGCTGTCCAGGTATGAGTTCTGGGAGAGGGGGACTGGATTCAATGGAGCCACCCCGAAACCTCCCCCCTCTCTGCTTCTGAAGACCTGGTAAGCCACCTGATCCGATGGGAGGAGGCCCCCATCGGCTGTCCTGGTCACCTGGGGCCATTGGAGCTCCACTTTCTGGTCCCCACCAACTGCTTTCAACCCCTCCACCTTTGCAGGTGGAAAGTCCCAGTAAATCTGGGTCGCCCCAGAGGGCTTGCTGAGCTCACCCTGGCTGTTTCTGGCAACTGCCCTGTATTTGTAAAGTCCGGGCTTCCCCACAGGATCCAGCCAACTCACCCTTCCTTTGGGCATTGGCTCCCCTGGGCTGTAAGTGTAAATGACCTCCCCCACCTTGACAAAACTTATTGGACAGGTGGGACAGCTCTCCTCGGGGGCAGCCCCTCTTTGGAACTCCAAAGCCTCCAAATCCGTGAGGGCTGAGCCGTCGGTGTTACGCTCCGGGACAGCGCAACTTATTTTCACCCCCTGTGCTTCCACCTCTGCCCTGAGCCCCGTAGGGGTCCCTGGAATCACCCTGGCAGGAGGTTGAGGCTTGCTCTTGAGACCGCAGCCCCCAGATAAGATCAACAAGGTGGATCCCACTGCAGCCAGGAGGCTGAAAATGGCCTTTCCCGCTCTCATGTGGACCTCCCCTGGCAAGCCCTTCTCAGCTCGCCCAGTTGACTGCGGGCCTTCTCTATGGCCTCCATGACCCGCACGGTGGCGGTTCCCCCGAGGCTTGCCCTTCTTTCCACCGAAGCCCTGGGGTCCAAAACCTGGCACACGTCCTCCTGGAATGCCTCGTCAAAACGCCTTAACTCCTCTAAGCCCAAGCAGGAAAGATTGATCTCCCTTTCCATGCAAGAACGTACTATCTCCGCCACTATTCCATGGGCCTTACGAAACGGCCTGCCCTTGGCCACCAAATAGTCCGCCAAATCCGTGGCTGTGAGATAGCCTTCTTCCGTGGCCGCAGCCATCCTGGCGGGCCTGATCTCCATTGTGCGGATCATCTGCACCAGCACCCGAAGACAACCCTTTACGGTGTCCGAGCTTTCCAACATGGGCCTCTTGTCTTCCTGCAGATCCTTGTTGTAAGCCAGAGGAAGCCCCTTAAGGGTGATCAACATTCCCACCAGATGCCCTATCAGGGAGCCGGCCTTGCCTCTTATGAGCTCTGCATAGTCAGGGTTTCGCTTCTGGGGCATTATGCTGCTGCCTGTACAAAAAGGGTCGGCCAGCTTGATGAAGCCGAATTCCTGGGAGCTCCAAAGGATCAGCTCTTCACCTACCCGGCTCATGTGAACTCCAAGGATGCTGCACGCAGCCAGGAACTCCAGAAGAAAATCCCTGTCGCTTACGGCATCCATGCTGTTTGCGGAAATCCCTTTGAAACCCAGCTCCCTTGCCACTGATTCCCTGTCTATGGGGAAGTCCACCCCGGCCAAGGCCCCCGCCCCCAGTGGGAGTTCCATGAGGCTTTCAATACACTGCTCCATTCGTTTGTGGTCGCGGCGGAACATTTCGTAATAGGCCAGCATGTGATGGGAAAACAAGACTGGTTGAGCTCGTTGCAGATGAGTGTACCCTGGCATGATGGCCCTTAGGCTGCCAGCAGCCTTTTCCACCAAGACCTCCATTAGATCAAGAAGTTGCCCCTGGATGGTCTCCACCTCTTCCCTCAGGAAGAGTCTTTCGTCCAAAGCCACCTGATCGTTTCGGCTTCTGGCAGTGTGAAGCTTTCCTCCCACCTCCCCTATTTTTTCAATGAGCCTCCGCTCCACGTTCATGTGGATGTCTTCCCATTCCAGAGAGAAAGGGAAATTGCCAGCCTCCATCTCCTCAAGGATCTCTTGAAGCCCCCTGAGGATGAGCTCTGCCTCCTCCTGCCTTATGATTCCCTGCCGGGCCAACATCCTGCAATGAGCCTGGCTGCCTCTTATATCCTGCCTATACATCCTCTGATCCCAAGGCAGGGAGGCCCCGAAGGCCCTCAGAAATTCTGGGAAAGAATCAGCTGAATTCATCTTGAGCAGTTCCCCTCTAACCCTTCTTCCGGCTCAGCCCGGCTGCAACAATCAATTCTTGCCTGATCCCTCCACCAGATGTTTGACCTTGAGGCGCAACCCCTGAAGCCGGATGAATCCCGTGGCATCCTGCTGGTTGTATACCTGGTCCTTCTCAAAGGTTGCCAGATCAGGCACGTACAGGGACTTGGGCGATTTCCTGCCCACTACAATGCAATTGCCCTTGTAGAGCTTGAGTCTCACCGTGCCTGTCACCCCCTTTTGGGCCTGATCCATGGCGCGTTGAAGCAGCTCCATCTCCGGGGAGAACCAAAAGCCGTAGTAGATGAGCTCCGCGTACCTGGGCAGCAGGGAGTCCCTTATGTGCATGACCTCACGATCCATGGTGATAGACTCCATGGCTCTATGGGCCGTATGCAATATGGTGCCTCCAGGTGTTTCGTAAACGCCGCGGGACTTCATGCCCACAAACCTGTTTTCCACCAAGTCCACTCTGCCGATGCCGTTTCTGCCCCCCAGTTCATTTAGGTGGGCCAGAAGGGTCCCTGGAGACATCTCCTTCCCGTCTACGGCCACAGGGGTGCCGTCCAGGAAATCTATCTCCAAGTATGTGGGCACATCCGGCGCCCGTTCAGGAGAAATAGTAAGTTTGAACATATCCTCCTGGGGCTCCAGCCAAGGATCCTCCAGTATGCCCCCCTCAAAGCTAAGGTGCATAAGGTTTCTGTCACAGCTGTAAGGCTTCTCAGCCGTGGCTTCCACAGGGATCTTGTGTGCCTGGGCGTAGGCCAACATGTCGCTTCTGGACTTGAAGTTCCAGTGTGGGTCTCTCCAGGGGGCTATGATCTTCAAGCGCGGCTCCAGGGCCATGTAAGTCAACTCGAAGCGGACCTGGTCATTGCCCTTTCCGGTGGCGCCGTGGGCCACTGCATCGGCTCCCTCTAAGCGGGCCACCTCCACCTGATGTTTGGCTATGATAGGTCGGGCTATTGATGTGCCAAGCAGATACCCCCCCTCGTAAACAGCGTTTCCCTTTATGGCCGCAAAAACATAATCCCTGGCAAACTCCTCCCTCAAATCCCTGACCACAAGTTTGGAGGCTCCAGTGGCCAAGGCCTTCTCTTCCAAGCCCTCAAGTTCCTCCCCTTGTCCTATGTCCGCTGTGAAGGCTACTACCTGGCAACCGTAAGTCTCTATGAGCCACTTTAGAATCACCGAGGTATCCAGACCCCCGGAGTAAGCAAGCACAACTTTTTTAAAGCCATCCATCTTCCGCCTCCATGCCTTGGGATTTCCCCTCCAAGAAAAAGCTTGAAAAAATTAGACTTCTTTTCCCCTGTCAGAAATGATCGCTCCCCATAGCCCTGGATCTGTGGCCGCCCATCAAGAATTCCAGGATTGCCTTTTGGACGTGCAGCCGGTTCTCAGCCTGGTCAAACACCACAGAGTTGGGCCCGTCCATGACCCCGTCTGTGATCTCAAGACCCCTGTGGGCAGGAAGACAGTGCATCACAATGGGGTTGCTGCCCGCCCTGCCCACAAGCTCCTCGTTTACTTGGTAAGGAGCAAAGCGTTGTTTTCTCTGCTCCTCCTCTTTCTCTTGGCCCATGCTAACCCATACATCCGTGTAGATGACCCTGGCGCCCTTTACAGCCTCCGAGGGATCTCTCACAAGCCTCACATTGGGGCTTGGTTTGGCCATGAGTTCCCCATCGGGTTCATATCCTTCAGGACAGGCCAGTGTTAGCTCAAAGCCCAATAGAGTGGCCGCCTCTATCCAGGAGTTGGCCACATTGTTGCCGTCTCCCACGTAGGCGACTTTCACCTGGCGCGGATCCCCAATTTTTTCCTGGATCGTGAGCAGGTCCCCCAGTATCTGGCAAGGATGGAATCTGTCGGTAAGGCCGTTTATTACAGGCACCGAAGAGTTGGCTGCAAACTCCTCCACCGACTGCTGGGAGTAAGCTCTTATCATCACCCCGTCCACGTAGCGGCTGAGCACCCGGGCCGTATCCGCAATGCTCTCCCCCCTGCCCAGCTGTGTGGTGTGAGCCTCCAAATAGAGAGCCGTGCCACCCAACTGATACATGCCCACCTCGAAAGAGATGCGCGTTCGGGTGGATGCCTTCTCGAAAATCATGGCCAGCACCTTGCCCTCAAGGCTCCTGTGCGGCACTCCCCTTCGGACCTTGTCCTTGATGACCCTGGCAAGGGTAAGAATTGATTCCAACTCCTGCTCTGTGAGCTGGCACAACCTAAGAAGATGTCTTGGCACCCTCACCTCCTGGACCCTGCATTTGATCCTGAGACTGACCGGACCGAGTTTCTTGCTCGGGCCAATAACCTCAAAAACCCTCCCCGGATATTTAAGGTCGGCCCCGGGCCGATTCACCAAAGGGCCCGGCTAAGCGCCCTTGCCTGGGTATCAACCGAACACCTCCTGCATGCACTGCTCCATCACCTCCAGGGCCTCCTCCACATCCTCCAATGTGATGACCAAAGGCGGCACCAGTCTTACCACCTTGTCCACCGTACAGTTCACGAGAACTCCTTTGGCCATACATGCCTCCACAAGGGGCCTGCAAGGTTCCCTTAATTCCATCCCCAGCATAAGCCCTCTTCCCCTTACCTCCACAACCAGCTCAGGATACTTCCCCGCAATTCTCTCTAACCCCTGCCTCAAACTCCTGGCCACAGGGGCCATCTGCTCCAATAGCCCATCCTCAATCAGGATGGAAAGCACTGCCAGCGCGGCCGCAGAAGCCACAGGGTTCCCGCCGAAGGTGCTGGCGTGAGTCCCGGGAGTAAGGGAGCAAGCCACGTTCTCTTCTGCCAGGAGAACTCCCATGGGAAGCCCCCCGGCTATCCCCTTGGCCAGGGTCATGACGTGGGGTGCCACCCCGTCTGCCTCATAGGCAAAAAGCTGGCCGGTTCTTCCCATGCCAGTTTGAACCTCGTCCAAAATCAGAAGAATCCCCTCCTTGTCACAAAGTTCCCTTAGTCCAGCCAGGAAACCCGGTGGGGCAGGTCTGACACCTCCCTCCCCCTGGATCGGCTCCACCATGATCGCGCAAGTCCTTGCAGATACCGCTTTTTTTACCGCCTCCAGATTCCCGAATGGAACATACCTGAATCCATCCACCAAGGGCTCAAACCCCTTGTGATATTTCTCTTGGGCAGTAGCCGTGAGGGTGGCCAGAGTCCTCCCATGGAAAGAACCCTCCATGCTGATCACCTCGAACCTCTCTCCCATTCCCCTGTCCTTGGCCACTTTTCGAGCCAATTTGATGGCCCCCTCGTTGGCCTCGGCCCCGCTGTTGCAAAAAAACACTCTCTGGGCAAAGCTCAATTCCACGAGCCTCTCGGCCAGCTCAACCATGGGCCGATGATAGTAAAAATTGGAGACATGAATAAGCCTGGCAGCCTGATCCTGTATGGCCCGCACAACCTTGGGATGGCAGTGTCCCACATTGCACACAGCCAGCCCTCCCACCAGATCCAGGAAGCAGCGCCCTGTGTCATCCCAAAGCCTGGCTCCCTCGCCTTTCACAAAGGTAACGGGGAATCTTCCGTAAGTCTGGAAAAGAACTTTATCCGCCCTCTCCCGCCATTGAGTCATTTGCTGGCCTCCCTAAGCTCTGCCCTTGCTCAAGCGCCGCGCCGGCTAAAAAGGCATCCCGGCCCTTTTAGCCCTGATTCTTCTCCAAAGCCTCTGGTTTGGTGAACTGCGCACCCAAGCTCCCGCTCACGCTTTGGCATATCCCCCCCTCAAACCAGGGCTCTAATCCAAAAACAGGATGTTCTTGAGCATGAGCCGGTTGGTCCTAAAACATCATCAAGAAAGCCAACATTATCCCCTGAGTCTGAATAATGCAGGCTAGGGAACTATCTCTGTCCCCACTCCCACATCCGTGAATATCTCCAGCAGCACTGCATGCTCTTGCCTGCCGTCCACTATGTGAGCCTTCTTGACCCCGCCAGCAAGAGCATCCAGGCAACAGTTCACCTTGGGAATCATGCCTGCGCGGATCACACCTTTGCGAATCATCTCCCTTGCCTGGCGCACACTCAGGGTGGAAACCAGTTTCCCGGCCTCGTCCATGACCCCTTCCACGTCAGTAAGCAGTATGAGCTTCTCAGCCTCCAGACTCGCGGCCACGGCTCCGGCCACCAGGTCCGCATTTATGTTGTAAGATCCCCCCTCAGGACCCACCCCCACAGGGGCTATAACTGGTATAAAACGTTCCCGCTCCAAGGCCAGAATCACTTCGGGGTTTACTGATGCCACCTCCCCAACGCGGCCCAAGTCTATGATCTCTGGGGGTTCCTCCTGTTGCTTGCTGTTTTCCAGAAGCAGTTTGCGAGCCAGGAGCAAGGCCCCGTCCTTTCCGCTTAGCCCCACGGCCCTGCCCCCCTCTTTGTTTATCAAGCCAACGATTTCCTTGTTTACCTTACCCACAAGGACCATCTCCACCACATCCATGGTTTCCTGGTCCGTGATTCTCATGCCCTGATAGAATTTGGACTCCTTTCCCATTCTACGCAGGGTCTCTCCTATCTGAGGCCCCCCTCCGTGAACAACCACCGGATGCAGGCCTATGGCCTTCATGAGAATCACGTCCATGGCAAAAGAACGCTTGAGCTGCTCCTCCACCATGGCATGACCTCCAAACTTCACCACCATACGCTTCCCGAAAAAGCGTTGCATGTAAGGAAGCGCTTCCACCAGTATCTTGGCTTTCTGAAGCGGTGACTCCATGGAATCTCAGGAACCTCCTTGCCCATGAGGGTGGTGCCTGAGCTGTTCAGCAAGGCTGCCCAACGCCCACCCCCTCACCCTTCACTCTTAACTCTTCACCCTTCACTCTTCATTCTTCACTCTTAACTCTTCACTCTTCATTCTTCACTCTTAACTCTTAACTCTTAACTCTTCACTCTTCACTCACAGAATATATCGGCTCAGATCCTCGTCCTTTACCACATCGCTCAAGCGATTTCTCACGTATTCGACATCCACCCTCACAGAGCCATTCTCCATGTCAGGGGATTCGAAGGATATATCCTCCAGAAGCTTCTCCATGACCGTATGGAGCCTTCTGGCCCCAATGCTTTGGCCCCTCTCGTTCACCTGCGCAGCTATCAAGGCTATCTCTTCAACAGCCTCATCGGTAAAGGTTAGTTCAACCCCTTCTGTTGCCAGGAGCGCTTGGTATTGCTTGAGAAGTGAGTTTTCAGGCTCCCTGAGTATTCTTACGAACTCCTCCCGCCCCAGGGGATCCAGCTCCACCCTGATGGGAAATCTGCCCTGCAACTCGGGGATCAGATCCGAAGGACGGCTCATGTGAAACGCCCCCGCGGCTATAAACAGTATGTGGTCAGTGCGGACCCAGCCGTACTTGGTGTTGACCGTGGTGCCCTCCACTATGGGGAGTATATCCCTTTGAACACCCTCTCTTGAGACATCCGGCCCATGTGGGGAGCCTTTGCTGGCTATCTTGTCGATCTCGTCAATGAACACTATGCCCCCGGTTTCCACCCTTTGGCGGGCCAGCTCGGCCACCCTGTCCATGTCCACCAGCTTCTGGGCCTCTTCCCTGGCCAGGATTTCAAGAGCTTCCTTTACCTTCACGTTTCTCTTCTTGGTTTTCCCTGGAAATACGTTCCCCAGCATCTCCCTGAGCTGGATTTCCAGGTCTTCCAGACCTCCAGCAGAGAGGACTCCCATTACAGGCAGGGCCTTGTCTGCCACCTCCACCTCCACAAACCTCTCATCCAGCTTCCCCTCCCTGAGCATCTGCCTCAACCGCTCCCTGGTGGAAGAGGAGCTTGCGGAGATCTGCTCTTCTGCCTGGGGCCTTAGAACCTCCAAGGCCTCCTGCAAGCTTCTGGGCTGCCCTCGGCCCACGCTTCGCCCCCCCGGCAGCAAGAGATCCAGGAGCCGTTCCTCGGCCAACTGCTCGGCCTGGACCCTCACCCTCTGCATCTCCTCTTCACGCACCATGTTCACTGCCTGCTCCATCAGATCCCTGATCATAGACTCTACATCCCTGCCCACGTACCCCACCTCCGTGTACTTGGAGGCTTCCACCTTGATGAAGGGAGACTGGGCCAGCCTGGCCAGCCGCCTTGCAATCTCGGTCTTTCCCACACCTGTGGGTCCTATCATCAGGATGTTCTTGGGGGCTACCTCTTCTCTGAGCTCCTCTGGGATCTGCTGTCTGCGCCATCTGTTTCTAAGAGCTATGGCCACTGCCCTCTTGGCGTTTTTCTGGCCCACGATGTAGCGGTCCAGCTCTGAGACTATCTCCCTGGGGGTGAACATGCTGCTCTCTAAAGCTCCTCGATCACAAAATTGCTGTTAGTGTATATGCATATTTGTGAGGCTATGGACATGGCCTCTTGGGCTATCAGTCTTGGCTCCAGATCAGTGCGTCTGATTAATGCCCTGGCTGCAGCCAAAGCATAAGGCCCCCCGGAGCCTATGGCGGCCAGGCCGTCGTCCGGCTCCACCACATCTCCGGTGCCGGAGATGATCAAGGAGATCTCTTTGTCTGCCACCAGCAACATTGCCTCCAATCTCCTGAGAATCCTGTCGGTCCTCCAATCTTTGGCCAGCTCCACGGCTGCACGCATGAGACTCCCACCATGCTGCTCCAGCTTTTGTTCGAAGCGCTCGAACAAGGTGAGAGCATCCGCAGAGCCTCCGGCAAAGCCGGCAAGCACCCTCTGATGGTGAAGCCGCCTTACCTTCTTGGCCCCGTGTTTTATCACGGCCTGTCCCAGGGTGACCTGTCCGTCCGCAGCCATGGCCACCTTGGGCCCCCTTCTAACCACAAGCACTGTGGTGGATTTCACAAATCGGTCTTTCATACCACCCCCTGCCCGGGGAAAAAACCTCAGTTCTCCTCTGATTTCCTGGCCCTAGGGTGAACCTTGTCATACACCTCCATCAATCTCATCATGCTCACCCTGGTGTATCTCTGGGTTGTGGAGAGGCTGCTGTGTCCCAGCATCTCTTGTATGGCCCTCAGATCGGCCCCTCCATCCAGCAGGTGCGTTGCAAAGGTGTGCCTGAGGCTATGTGGACTCACACCCCTGCGCACAGAGCAACGGGCTATGTACCTGTCCAGCATGCGCGCCACACTGCGGGCCGTAAGCCTCCCGCCCCTGGGATTCAGAAAAAGGGCCTCAGGATCCAAGATCCTCCTGGCCAGTTCCCCTCGGCGCTCCATATAGCCACGCAAAGCCTCCAAGGCCGGATCCCCCACCGGCACTATGCGCTCCCTGCTTCCCTTCCCGGTAACCCTCACCACTCCCAGATCCCAGCGCACGTCCATGACATTCAAACCCACAAGCTCGCTAACTCTAAGCCCGGAAGAATATAAGAGCTCCAAAATAGCTCTGTTGCGGGCTCCCAAGGCCGTCCTGCAGTCAGGAGTGCGAACCAGTTCCAGCACCTCCTCCACAGAGAGAATCTGTGGAAGCTTCTGCTTCACTTTGGGAGCCGGGATCTCCAGCATCCCATCCGGAGATAGCACACCCTCTCGCACCAGGAACCTGGAGAAACTCTTAAGGGAGGTCAGCTCTCTGGCCACTGTGGAGCGTTGGCGTTCCCTGGCCCTCCGCCCCAGATAGGTTCGAACCAGTTCAGATCTGAGGTCCTCCAGGAGCGGCTCTCTGCCAAGGGTCTCGGCCAAAAAACCCCTAAAGGACTCCAGATCCTTGAGGTAGGCCCTAAGGGTATGGGGTGAGGCCCCCCCGGCCTCAAGTTGAGCCTTGAACCTATTGATCCACTGCCTCATGCACCACCCATCAAAAGCTCTTTTTGAGAAACCCTAAGACCTCTCTTGGGAAAAAGAAAAGGCCTCATCCGCGTTGGGAAGGCATATGCCCAGCATCGAGACCCGAGAGATATTAACACAGTCTCGGGCAAATTCAAGGAAAAACCGGGGAATCGCTCCTTGGGGCCGCAGGTCAAAGCCGCAAACCGGGATGAAGGCACCTGGCTTACCTCAATTGGCCGCCGCCTTTTCCCCCAGAAACCTCTCCTTTACCAGTGCTTCTTCTTCCTGACGGGTATGAACCCGGCCGTCCAGCCTGGCATCCCTAAGGGCGTCCAAGGCCTGACGGAACACAGGGCCCGGTTTAAGGCCCAAAGCCTTTAGATCCTCTCCTTTGAGCATGGGCTTCACGGTCTTGTCCTTGCTGATGAAACGGGAGATTCTCTTCTTGGTCTGTTTGTCTCTACCCTTGGCCACCATGTAAAGAAGCATCTCCACAGAAAACGGCTTCAAAAGCTCATAAATCTGGCTTGGGGAGAGCTTGCTGGAAGCATGAATCCTGCTCAGTGTCCTGTCACCCGCCCTTTTTTCGGCTCCAAGCTCCTCGGCCTCTTTTGGACCAAAGCCCAGGCGATCCATTACTTCCTTCACTTCTCCGTCTGTGAGTTGATCCAAGAGCGCAAGTAAGTAAACTTTCCATCCTTGGGCTGGTTCCTCCAAGTCCAGAAGATCGTACCAGGCCAGGGCCCCTTCCACCTCCTGGAAAAGTACCCGCTTGGACTCCGGGAAACCCAGTCTGGGATGGATAGACTCAAGCACCCTCAACTCCTCCAGCCTTTCCACTGCAGGCAGCGGCCTCTTCTCCTGGAGAATGGTCTGGAGCTCGTGCCACAGCCGCCTTCCTTCCACCTTCTCCAGGATCCCCAGGCTCAGGGCATTATGGATCAGGTTCAAGGTGTGCTTCCCTATTCTGAAACCAAAACGCTTCTCAAACCTGACGGCCCTGAGGACTCTGGTGGGATCCTCCACAAAGCTCAAGTTGTGAAGCACCCTGACAATCCGCTCCTTTATGTCCCTTTGCCCTCCAAAAAAATCCAGTAGCTCCCCGAAGAAGGGAGGGTTCAACCGGATGGCCAAGGTGTTCATGGTAAAGTCTCTTCTGTAGAGGTCCAGCTTGATGGAGCTGAGCTCCACCCTGGGCAGCGCAGCCGGATGCTCATAGTATTCCGTGCGGGCCGTGGCCACATCCACCTTGAAACCGTCTGGAAAAATCAACATAGCGGTTTGAAACTTGGGGTGGGATCTGAATCTTCCCCCGTGTTTTTCAACATAACTTCGGGCAAAGGCTGCTGCATCTCCCTCCACCACCACGTCCAAATCCAGGTTTTCCTGTCTCAGGAGTAGGTCCCTCACGAAGCCTCCTACCACAAAGGCGTTGATACGCAACTCCTCGGCCACTTTGCCCAGTTCCACCAAGAGATTCAATATGGGCGTGGGGAGTCTCTCATGCATCATCTGGTAGACTTTCTTTCTTCGCACCGCCTCGTCGCGCTGTACACGGTCAAAGGCGTAACCATCATACTGCAAACCCTGGGAGCCCAGGTCCCTGAGCACATCCGTGCGGGTGATGCATCCCACCAGATTGTTCCCCTCAAGAATGGGCACGAATCTTTGGGCCTCCTCCACAATTATTCTTCTTATTTCCTCCAGGCTTGTCTCCGGATCGGCCGTCTCGAAATCCGAGGTCATATACTCTTTCACAGGGAGATGGTCCAAGCCGTGAAAACCTGCCCTCTGCACCACCACCCTGGATATTAGCCCCACCAGTTTCCCCTGCTCCAAAACGGGCAGCACATTGATATTGAACTTCGAGAGAACCTCCGCAGCATCCTTGATGGAACTCCCTGCGTCTATGGTCTTGACCGGGAAGGACATTATCTGGCGCGCCCTTCGCAGGGGCCTGACATGTTCTTGCAGCAAAGCCAAGAGCTTTTCCTCGGCTTGAACGAGGCTCATGCCCCGAATTGTGGCAGAGGCTGCCGTGGCATGACCTCCCCCTCCGACCTCCAGAGCTATTCGCCCCACGTTCACTTCCTCCAGCCTGCTTCTGGCTACCAGGTAGATCCGTTCCTCCATTCGGGCCAGGCCAAAGAGCACGTCTATGTTCTCCATATCCCTTAGTTTGTGGACCAGGACCGCGAAATCCCCCACATAGTGTTCCGAAGAGGCAGAGGCTATAACCACCTCCACTCCGTGCACCCTCACCTTGTGGGCAGAGCGGATAAGATCATTTAGAAGAAAGACCTGGTCTGCGGTCAGCTCCCTGGTTATAAGATCAGGGATGATGCTAAGACGCGCCCCTTGCGCTCTTAGGTAGGCCATGGCCAGGAAATCCTCTTCCTTGGTGGAGGAAAATGTGAGAGAGCCGGTGTCTTCATATATCCCAAGGGCTAACACAGTGGCCTCATCCGGAGTCAGTTTAAATCCGCGACTTCTGATCTCCTCCACCATGATGGTGGCCGTGGCCCCCACCTCCCTGACCACCTCCAGGTCTCCCTTGATGTCATCCTCGCTGGGGGGATGGTGATCGTATATCACCACCTTGACGCCCGGACGATCCACTATCTCGCCCAGCTTGCCTATTCGGCTCCTTTGCCTTGTATCCACCAGGATCAGTGTGGAGACCTGCTCCAGCTCTATGTCCCTTATGCGGTCCACCTCGAACAAGTAAAAAGTGGACTGCACAAAGAACTCCCTCAAGCTCCTCTCCTGGGCGCCTGGGAAGACCAATCGGGCCTTGGGATAGAGTTTCTTGGCTGCAAACATGGATGCCAGGCCGTCGAAGTCGGCGTTTATGTGCGTGGAGATGACTTCTATGCCCTCCACCTTTACCTCCCCCTGGGATGATAGCGTCTGTGGATCTCTTTGAGCCTGGCCCTGGCCACATGGGTATAAATCTGAGTTGTGGAGATGTCAGAGTGGCCCAACAGCTCCTGAATAGCCCTCAGATCCGCCCCCCCCTCCAAGAGGTGGGTGGCAAAGGAATGTCGAAGCATGTGAGGGCTAACGGCCCTGGGGATTCCGGCCCTATTGGCACAAGCTTTGAGCATTTTCCACACCCCTTGTCTGCTGATGCGCCGGCCCCCACGATTCAGGAAAAGGGCATTGGAGGACTTGGGCTTGCAAAGTTGCGGCCTGCCTTTTCCAAGATAGAGCTTGACGGCCTCCACAGCATATTCTCCAAGAGGCACCACCCGCTCTTTTCCCCCTTTTCCTCGCACAACCATAGTGCCTGTAACCAGACTCACCTGGGAGATTTCCAGGCCCACCAGCTCGCTTATACGCACCCCGGTGCCGTAGAGAAGCTCCAGTATGGCCTGGTCTCTCAATTTCAGAGGAGCTTCCCCCTCTACTGCACCCAGAAGCCTGCTTATCTCATCCCTGCTCATGGCTTTGGGCAAAGGCCGGCCCAATCGAGGAGAGTCCACCGATGTGGTGGGGTTCGAGGCCAGGAGCTTCTCCCTTACAAGATACCTGAAAAAGGATCTCAAGGCTGCCAGGTTCCTGGCTGCACTTCTGGGGCCGAGCCCCCTTTGGTGAAGCCTTGCCATGTAGAGCTGAACGTGTGCAGGGCTTACCTGGTCCAAGCTGGCCACCTTGATTTTTTCCAAATGCTCCAGAAACCTAAGCAGATCCCGGCTGTAGGCCTCAAGAGTATTGTTGGAAAATCCCCTTTCCAAGGCCAAATGGCTCAAGAAGCCGTCTAGCATGGCTTCCATAGGATCTACCTGCGGCTCTCTTGGCTTGCGGGTCTCCATCACTGAAGAGTCCGTTTCCATTTGTGAATCAGGTTCAGGGCCTCCAGAGGAGTGAGGCTGTCCACATCCAGCTTGCGGAGCTCTTCACCTATGCGCCCGTCTCCTGCAAGGGCCCCCCCGAACAGGCTTATCTGCCTGGGATCAACCCTGGAGGGCCTTGACCTGCTTCGGCTCTTGGCCAATCTTGGGCGACCCAGCTCATCCAGCTCCTGTTTCTCCAGGTTTTCCAAGATCTCCTTTGCCCTTTGCAACACCTCGGGTGGGAGGCCTGCCAGCCTGGCCACCTGGATGCCGTAGGAGCGGTTGGTTCCCCCCTCCACCACCCGCCTTAGAAATATGACCCGGTCGTTCCATTCTTTAACGGCCATGTGAAAGTTGCGCACCCCTTCCTTGGTGAGGGCCAGTTCAGTCAGCTCGTGATAATGGGTGGCGAAAAGTGTCCTGGATCTCAACTGGGGGTTCTCCAGAATATGTTCAGCAACCGCCCAAGCTATGGAGAGCCCGTCCCTTGTGCCTGTGCCCCTTCCCACCTCATCCAGAATAATCAGGCTGCGTGGGGTGGCGTTGTTGAGAATTTGGGCCGTCTCCGTCATCTCCACCATGAAGGTGGACTGACCTCTGGCCAGGTTGTCGCTGGCCCCCACCCTGGTAAATATCCTGTCCACCAGTCCTATGGAGGCCTCGGAGGCCGGCACAAAACAACCCGCTTGGGCCATCAGGACTATGAGGGCCACCTGCCTCAGGTACGTTGACTTGCCTGCCATGTTGGGCCCGGTGAGCACCACCATATGAGTTGAGATGCCGTCCAGTTCCACATCATTGGGCACGAACCTCTCCCCAAAGGAAATCCTCTCCACCACCGGGTGACGCCCATCCCGGATCCTTAGGCTCCTGCTGTTCTCCAGTCTGGGTCTCACGTATCTGTTCTCCACAGCCACCTGGGCCAGGCCGGCCAAACAATCCAATTGGGCCACCTCTTGGGCGCTCTGTTGTATTCTGCCTACCTGTCCGGCCACACGCTCCCTGAGTTCCTCGAAGAGCTGCTGCTCCAGGGCGGTCCTTTTTTGTTCTGCTTCCAGGACCTTCAGCTCGTACTCTTTGAGCTCCTCATTGATGTATCGCTCGGCATTGACCAAGGTCTGCTTGCGGATATAGTCCGAGGGTACAAGCCGGCTCTGAGACTTGGTCACCTCCAGGTAGTATCCGAAGACCCTGTTGTAGCCTATGCGCAGGCCCGGGATGCCCGTCCTTTGCCTTTCCTTTTCCTCCATTGCGGCTATATATTGCCTGCCGTGCCTGCCTATTTTTATCCATTCATCCAGCTCAGGATGCACCCCTTCTCTTATGAGCCCGCCTTCTTTGGAAGAAAGGGGCGGATTCTCCACCAGGGTGGACTCCACCCACTCTACCACGTCCTCCAAGAGGTCCAGGGACTCCAAGCTCTTAGTCAGGATGCTGCTGCGGGCCTGTTGGAGAGCCTCTTTCAGAGCGGGAAGGAGTTTTAGGGAATCCTTGAGACTCACCAAATCCCTGGGATTGGCCACTCCCAGTGAGATCCTTCCCGCAAGCCGCTCCAGATCCTGAATCTCCCCCAAAACTTTTCTGAGCTTTTCTCTCAGCTCGTTCTGCCTTGAGAGCTCCTCCACTGAATCCAGCCTTTGCTCTATCCTCTCCTTGTCCAGCAGCGGATAGGCCAACCACCTTCTGAGGGCCCTGGCCCCCATGGGGGTTATGGTCCTGTCTATCACTTCCAGAAGCGTGTTCCTGCGGGAGCGATCCTGAAGGTTTTCGAACAACTCAAGATTCCTCCTGGTCCACTCATCCAGGACCATGTGCTCACCCAGGAGATAGGGTTTAAGGCCTCGCAGGTGGGGAAGTTTCTCGCCCTGGGTTTCCTTGGCGTAGGATAGGACCGCCCCTGCCGCCATTATGGCCGCAGTCAACCCACTGCAACCAAACCCCTCCAGAGACTGAACCCCGAAGTGAGAGCAAAGAAGCGAGGAGGCCCTTTCCTTGGAAAACTCACTAGGGGCGCGGTACGTCACAAGAGCGGGGCTCCATTGCCGTAACCACCCGGCCAAATCCTCCTTCTCTTCAGACCCCTCAGGGAGCAGCAACTCTCTGGGCCTGATCCTCTCCCCCTCGGACAAAAGAGCCCTCTCCCCTGAGAGCTCTGTGACCCTGAATTCCCCTGTGGAAACATCCAGGACTGCCACTCCATACATGTCCCCGTGGGGGCAAACCCCCATGAGATAATTGTTCTCCTGGGATACCAAGCCGTCAGGGTCCACCATCAACCCGGGGGTGACCACCCTCACCACTTGTCGCCTTACCAGACCCCTTGCCTCGCGGGGATCCTCCACCTGCTCGCATACAGCCACCTTGTGGCCCTGTTGGACCAGTCTTGCTATATAGGAAGCTGCGGAATGGTACGGCACCCCGCACATGGGAACCCCGGACTCCTTGTCCCGATCCCGGCTGGTAAGGGCGATCTCCAATATCTTGGAGGCCACCTCTGCATCCTCAAAGAACATTTCGTAGAAATCCCCCATGCGGTAAAAAAGGATGGCGTCTTTGTGCTTCTCCTTAATCTCCAAGTACTGCTGGAACATGGGGGTTATTCGATCCATGGTATTCCCCTGGGCTCATCTTGGAGGCTCTGGGGCCCTCATTTACTTCCATCATATTAGCCAAGCCTTAAGGGTTCAGCAAAGCCCCAAGAACACCCGCTTGCAGCAATGGGCTCTCCATCCGGCTTACCAGCCCCCTAATTCAGGATGAATGACTGAACTACTACCACCTAAAGGCGGTAGGCTTGGCGGGATAAGCATGCCCCGTCGAATGAATTCTACTGGGCAGCCCGCCACAAACCACCGGCTTGAGACGGTGGTTGTTGAGTCGCAACAGGTAAACCCGCCGACTTCAGTCGGGGGATATCCTAAGCCTGCGCCTTCGGCGCATACTAAAGTCTTCGCCTAACCCGGATAATTCTCCGAGGCCCGTGACTTTGGGGGCTCAAGCCCCCAAGCCCCCGGTACAC
>CAYPWF010000043.1:0-32372 GCA_964414345.1 uncultured Desulfarculaceae bacterium | reverse complement strand
GGTATGGACAGCATAGGCGGGGCCCTGGTGGGGGGCTTGATAGTGGGGCTGTGCGAGGCCTTTGTGGGGGCTTACATAGAGCCAATGGGATTGATAGGGTTCAAGAACATAGCACCTTACATCCTCTTACTCATCGTGCTTCTTGTGCGTCCGTACGGACTTTTCGGCACGGTTCGCATAGAGAGGGTATGATGCTCCTGAGTGTAGAGAACCTCAGAGTCGTGTACCACGATGTGATCTCTGTGCTCCACGGGGTCTCACTAGGGGTCAATGAAGGGGAACTCCTCGTGATCATAGGGGCAAATGGTGCAGGGAAGACCACCCTGCTTCGCACCATCTGCGGCATGGTGGATTTCTTCGACGGCCGCGTGGTGGAGGGCGACATCAAGCTGGGAGGCCACTCCATCCGGTCACTGCACACAACCGAGATCCTCAAGAAGCACAGGCTCACCTACGTGATGGAGGATAGGCCGGTTTTCTGGTACCTGACAGTGCAGGAGAACCTCCTGGCTGCTGCCCACGCCCGCTGGGACAATCAGGTCCCCCAGGACATGAAGGAAGTCTATTCCTATTTCCCGGTCTTGAGGAGGCTCAAGGATAAGCGCGCGGGGTTCGCCTCTGGAGGGGAGCAACAGATGCTGGCCATAGGCATGTCCCTCATGACCAGGCCCCGTGTGCTGCTTTTGGACGAGCCATCACTGGGGCTCGCCCCTTTGGTGACAGAGGAGCTCTTTCAGATAGTCGGGAGGCTCAACAGGGAAAAAGGGGTCACGGTGATGCTGGTGGAGCAGAACGCCAACGCCGCCCTCGGCATAGGGCACCGCGGGTATGTGATGGAGACCGGAAGGGTCGTGCTGGAGGGCCGGGCGACAGAGCTCTTGGAAAACCAAGACGTGCGCGAATTCTACCTGGGTTCCGGGGAAAAGGAGAGAAAAAGCTACAGGGATGCCAGGCGCTACAAGCGCAGGAAGAGGTGGCTGTGAGCATGAGCCGTGTGGCCGAGAAGGCTCCCGAGGGGATTCTCGGGATTGAGAACCTATATCTCTCTTTCGCGGGTGTCCAAGTCCTCAGCGGGATCAGCTTCTCGGTGCAGGCCGGGGAGATCTATAGCATCATAGGGCCCAACGGGGCCGGCAAGACAAGCCTTCTCAACTGCATAAATGGCCACTACAGACCCCAGAAAGGGCGAATCCTCTTTTCCGGCCAGGAGATCAGCGGCATGAAGCCCCACAGGATCGCATCCATGGGTATCGCCAGGACCTTTCAGAAGGTTGAGCTCTTCCATGGGATGACGGTCCTGGACAACATCAAGCTGGGCCGCCATTGCCTCATGGGTTTTTCTCCCCTTGGCAGCCTTCTGAGACTGCCCCACGTGGTGGCAGAGGAGATCCGTTATCGAAAGGAGATCGAGGAGGAGATAATAGATTTCATGGGGCTCTCAGGGTTTCGATATCACCCTGTGGCCATGCTCCCCATTGGGGTGAGGAAAAGGGTGGACATGGCCCGCGCCCTGGCAATGAGGCCCAAGATACTTCTGCTGGACGAGATCATGGCCGGGATGGCCGTTGAGGAGAAAGAGGACATAGCCTCCTACATCATGGACGTTCACAGAGACCTCGGGGTGACCATCATCTGGATAGAACACGATCTGGCTGCGGTGATGGATCTCTCAGACAGGGTCTGTGTGCTTAATTTCGGCTTCAAGATAGCAGAGGGGTCGCCCCGCGAGGTTCAGGCGCATCCCCAAGTCATAGAGGCATACTTGGGTAGGGAGAAAGTTGCCGGAGGGTCACAGGGTGCAGCCCGAGGCTGAAAAACAAGCTGCTCAGGATGGCGAGCCGGGAAGCCTTCCTGTGGGGCCGGGGGGAGTTAAAGAGGGCGGGGTTCCTGGGCAGACTCTGGTGGGCCTGATCCTCGACAAGGCGCTTCTCATGCCAGACGAGGTGGCCATAAGGGAGAAGCGCTTTGGGATCTGGAACCCCATCACCTGGAGGGAGTTCAGCCAGCAGGTGGAGAGTTTCGCCTTGGGCCTCAAGGGCTTGGGCCTGCAGCCAGCAGACAGGATTGCCATCATAGGAGACAACAAACCCCAGTGGATAGTGGCACAGTTTGGGGGTATAGCGGCCGGCGGGATAGTGACCGGCATGTACGCCGACTGCTTGCCCGAGGAGATGCTCTACCTTGTCAGATACTCGGAGGCCCGCTTCCTGGTGCTGAGGGATCAGGAGCAGGTGGACAAGCTCCTCAAGATCTGGGGCTCCCTCCAGGAGCAGGTTCTCAGGGTAATAGTTTGGGACTCCAGAGGCATGGGCCATTACTATGAGGAGTACCCCTTTCTCTTGAGGTTCGAGGAGCTGATGCAAAGAGGCGCTGAGGAGCTCAGAAATCACCCAGGCTATCTGCAGAGGGCAGCGGCTGAGCTGGACCCCCGGGCCCCGGCCCTCATGCTCACCACCTCGGGCACCACGGCCCTGCCGAAGCTCTCCATGCTCAGCCACCAGAACCTGATCTTTGCGGCCACTAGCTACGGCAAGATGGTCCCCATGAGGAGAGGGGAGGAGTTGCTCTCCCTGGCCCCCCTGCCCTGGATCGGGGAGCAGCTCTACAATGTCACCAGGTTCCTCATGGTTGGGGCTCGGTACAACTTCCCGGAGGAGACCGAGACGGTACGGAGGGATCTCCTGGAACTCCAGCCCTTCTATTTCGGGGGAACCCCGGCTACTTGGGAACTACTCATCTCCACCATCCAAGCTGCCATGGACAACGCGGATTTCCTCAAGAGGAGCCTCTATGGCTGGGCCATGGAACTGGCCTTGAGGTGCACAGAGGCGGAGCTGGCAGGGCACTCCCCGGGGGCGTGGAGGAGGTTGCTGCGCTCGATTCTGGGCTTCTTCGTGATACGACCCCTAAAAAACCGTGTGGGACTGGGAAGGGTGCGCATGGCAGTCACGGGCGGCGGGGCCATCTCCCCGGAGGTCTTCCGCTATTTCAAGGCTCTGGGGATCGACCTGCGCCAGGTGTACGGTCAGAGCGAATGCTCTGGCATAGCCACTACCCACACAGGAGATGATGTCAGGCCAGAGACAGTGGGGGTGCCCATCCCGGGGGTGGAGGTGCGGATATCACAGGAGGGAGAGATCCAGGTTAGGGGGCCCAACGTGCACTTGGGTTACTACAAGAACGAGGAGGCCACCCGCCAGGGCTTCACCCAGGATGGCTTTTGGCGCACCGGGGATGCCGGGTACATGGGGGAGGATGGACATCTATATGTTTTCGACAGGTTCAAGGACCTCATGCTTCTGGAGGACGGCACAAGATTCGCCCCACAGGACATAGAGACCCGCCTCAAGTTCAGCCCTTACATAAAAGAGGCGGTGGTCTGCGGGGGCGGGCGGCCCTTCGTGGCGGCCATAGTGAGCATAGATCTGGAGAATGTGGGCAACTGGGCCAAACGAAGGGGGATCTCCTACACAACCTTCCAGGACCTCTCCCAGAGGCCCGAGACCTATGGCCTCATCGGGGAGGAGATCAGGAAGCTCTGTCAGCGCTTCCCGGAGAATATCCGGGTTAGGCGTTTCGCGATCCTCCTCAAGGAACTCCACCCTGATGATGGGGAGCTCACCCGCACCCGCAAGGTGAGGCGGGCCTTTGTAAATGAGCGTTATGGGGGGCTGATCCAAGATCTTTATTCATCCAAAGAGGTGCACCACTTAGACGTCCAGATCCGCTACGAGGACGGCAGGTTCTCCTCCTTCAAAGGAGAGGTGCGTATCCAGGAAATCTGAGAAACGGGCAATACTGTTTTTATTCCCCATTCCCTCTCCAAGGACGAGAAGCCCTGAATGAGGAGGGTTTGAAGTGAGTGGATTCTCAGAGCTTTACAATCGTTACCTGGCCTCCAACGCTGTATTCTCTTACAGACAGGACGAAAGGATCTTTAGAACCAGGTTCAAGAGGCTTTGCTTTGCCTTTTTTTTGGCATTGGTGGCAGCCTCTGCCTTTTTTCTGGACGAGGGGGATTACTTCATCCTGAACCTGGCCCTGGTGAACCTGATAGCTGCGGTGGGGCTCAACTTGCTCGTGGGGTTCACGGGCCTGCTCTCCTTGGGGCACGCAGCCTTTGTGGGAGTGGGGGCTTACTGCTCGGCCATCGTGGTGACCAAATTGGGATTCCCCTTTCTCCTTTCCCTGTTGTGCGCCGGAGCAATGGCAGCTTTCATGGGGGTTGTTGTTGGAATCCCTTCCTTGAGGATCAAGGGCTTCTACCTGATGGTGGCCACACTGGCCTTCCAGTTCATCATTGACTACGCCATCATCCACTGGGAGGGGCTCACCAGGGGCATCAGGGGCATAGAGCTTCCCACCCCAATGGTCTTGGGTGTGTCCCTTCAGAAGAATTCGAGCTTCTTTTACTTCTCCTTCCTGGTGGCCGGGCTGCTGACCTGGGGGGCAAGGAATCTCCTGCGCTCCAAGATCGGGCGGGCCTTCGTGGCCATCAGGGACAACGACGTATCGGCCGAGATAATAGGGATCCCAGTGTTCGGGTACAAACTCTTGTGCTTTGCCATGGCCTCCTTTTATGCCGGGGTTGCAGGGGCCATGTTCGCTGCGCTACAGAGGGCTGCCATGCCAGGGGACTTCACGTTTCTCCATTCGGTCATGTTCCTGGCAATGGTCCTGGTGGGAGGGTTGGGCAGCATTCTGGGCACGGTTTTTGGTGTGCTTTTCATCACCCTGATCCCCTTCGGCCTCGACGCCGGGGTGAGCTGGCTGGCGAGGGTCTACGACCCCAATGTGACCATACTGTTGGGACCAGTCAAGGATTTCGCTTTCGGCCTGCTCATAGTGATCTTCATCATCTTCGAGCCCGTGGGTCTTGTGGGGATCTGGTTTCGCGCCCGGGACTATTTCCGCATCTGGCCCCTTCCTTACATATCTGAGTGATAAGAGAATACTCGGAGGTAGTTGGTCACGGGGGTGATCGCTCACTACTTGGAGAGACTCCCTGGTTGGGGTGCAAGAAACGGATTCCCTTGGAAAAGACAGACCCTGCTCCAGCAGTTTTGGAAATGGGGGATCGGGGCATGGGAAACATAAACAAAGGCTTAAAGAGAAACAGGGCCGGTTTCATTCTCCCCCCTAGGCTAAGGCCTGGAGATCGAGTGACAGTGGTGGCCCCGGCAGGGCCCTTGAGGCAGAGGGAACAGGAGCTGGCCCAAAGGTCCATGGAAACGCTCAGGGCTTGGGGGTTGGAGCCCTGCGGGCATGAGCTCTCTGCTTCCAGGATCCCTTATCTGGCAGCACCGGACGAGGCCAGGGCTGAACAGCTTCGTTGGGCTCTGACCTCTGCCGAGATCCGGGGGATCTTCTGCCTCAGGGGGGGGTACGGTTCCATGCGCCTGCTCCCCCTATTGGAAGAGGACTTGCTCAAGGAGAACCCCAAGGTCCTGGTGGGCTTCAGCGATGTGACCGCCCTGCTTCTGGGGCTGGGGACCAGGGCCGGGGTGGTCACTTTCCACGGCCCCACCCTGGCCAGTTCCTCTTTGGCTTCTGGTCCTGACTCGCCCACAGCCCAAGCTTTACGTCGGGCGGTCATGGAAAGTCACCCCCAAGAACCCATCACAGGGGAAATCTGGCAGGAAGGGGAAGCAGAAGGGCCTCTGCTTGGGGGATGCCTCTCATTGATCTCGGCTCTCATGGGAACCGATTTTTTCCCTGAACTTGAGGGCTGCATTCTTTTTCTGGAAGACGTGGGAGAGCCGCTTTACAGGCTGGATAGGATGCTTTATCAACTCAAGCTTGGAGGAGTTCTGGGCCGTATCGCAGGGCTGGCATTGGGGAATCTGGGAGGTGGTCCCAGGGGAAAGAGAATCCTCAAGGAGTTGGTTCTGGAGGCTGTCGGAAGGCGAATCCCCGTGCTGGCCGGTCTTCCCTGCGGACACGGTGCCCGAAACCTTACTCTTACCCTAGGGGCCTGGGTTCGGCTGGATAAGAAAGGCCTTCTTATTTTCATGGAGGCTGGAGTCTCTGGATAGGATGTGTGAGTTGACAAGGCACTGGAATCTCATTATAAAGTTTCTTGCGCTCTAGGCGCGTTTCTTCATATTCCGGGCCCATGGGGCAAGGGGGATGGAATGACCAAGTCTGAACTGATAGAGACATTGGCTCAGAGAGTAAACGGCATCACCACCAAGGTAGCTGAGGTTGTGGTCAACACAGTTTTCCAGAGTATGAGGGACGCCTTGGTCAAGGGTGATCGCATAGAAATACGTGGGTTTGGAAGCATCAAGGTGAAGAACTACGCTTCTTACACCGGCAGGAATCCCAAGACCGGCCAGAGCATCAAGGTGCCTGCAAAAAAACTCCCTTTCTTCAAGGTAGGGAAAGAGCTTCGTGAAAGAGTGGACATGAAGCCTTCAAGAGGGCGCAAGGAGGCCAAGAGGTGAGGTTACAAGTAAAAGGACGATCTTTGGAATTGCTCCAGGGGGATATAACTGAACTGGACACAGACGGGATCGTCAATGCAGCCAACGCACAGTTGATCCTAGGGGCCGGGGTAGCAGGGGCTATCCGCACCAAGGGAGGGCCTTCCATTCAGGAGGAGTGTAACAAAATAGGCCCCATACAGGTAGGCCAGGCGGCCATCACTGGAGCCGGACGCCTAAAGGCCAAGTACGTGATTCATGCGGTAGGACCTAGGATGGGAGAGGGAGACGAGGACCAGAAGCTTCTCTCGGCTACTCTCAGCGCTCTGCGCTTGGCTGACCAACGTGGTCTGAAGAGCATTGCATTCCCAGCCATCTCCACCGGTATTTTCGGCTTCCCTGTAGAACGGTGTGCCCGGATAATGTTGGGGGCTGCAATAGATTATTTAAGAGGCGATACCGGCCTAGATCGTGTAGTTTTCTGCTTGTTCGGGCATGAAAGCTACAACGCTTTCCAACTAGCACTCAAGGAGCTGGCTCCAACCGAGTAAGCCCAGGCTTGGGGATCCCACACAAGACAGCCGATTTGCTCTTTCTCCGGGGCCTTGACCCTGATGGTCCTTGCGTGTGAGGTTTTCACGCATGCGCCAAGCGGATGGCAAGGGTTGTGCTTTGCATTGGTTCCCGAAATCGGTGGGGCCAGGAAATAGAGGGTACCTTGAGTCGGAATATGTCAAAGTGTACCGGGGGTGGGGGCTTGAGCCCCCAAAGTCAGAGGCTTTGGAGAATGATCCGGGCTAGCCTGCATCATTCAGGATAAGGGGACAAGGTATTTTTTGGGGGGCTGCCAAGAACACTTCCTCTGGCGTTGACCCGGTGCTTTTCAGCCGGTATGCTCAAGCGGGTCGGTAATTTTTCCCTTGGAAGGGAGGTGGCGGGATGAAGGAGCAGGATCCAAGGCTGGGATCTTTGCTGGAGGACTTAGAGGAGCCTGGCCAGCCCCACCCTTCAAGGCTCGAATCCGAGGTTCCCAAATCCAGCGTGAGGCTGGATCCCCGAAGGTGTGTGGGCTGTGCAGCCTGCATGCGGGTTTGCCCCACAGAGGCCATCCGAATCAGAAAAGGCAAGGCGATCATAAAGCCCCAACTTTGCATAGATTGCGGGGAGTGCGTAAGGGTCTGTGAGCACAAGGCTGGTATAGTTCTCTCAGATCCCATCTCTGCGATCCAACGCTTCGAATACAGAATAGCTGTGCCCGAAGCCTCACTTTACGGACAATTCATCCCGGCTGTGCTTCCCAATGACATCCTGGCCGGGATTTTGGATCTGGGCTTCCACGAGGTGTTCGAAGCAGCCCTGGCTACGGAAAGGGCCAGCCTTCTGCTTAGGGAATACATGGACAGGTATCATGGCCCCAAGCCTCTCATGACATCCTTTTGCCCTGTGGTTCTGCGCCTCATACAGCTTAGGTTTCCGGATCTGGCTGATTTGGTGGTGCCCATAGACTCTACTTTGGAATTAGCTGTTAAGAAACTCAAAGAGGCGCGTTCCAAACAAAAGGGAATTCCTGTGGAAAAAATCGGGGCGTTCTATTTGGCCGGATGCCCTGCCCGCATAACCACTATCCACCATCCTTATACCGGCGCCAAGACCCATTTGGATGGAGCCATTTCCGTGGGGGAGATTTACAAGGATCTAATGTTCGCCATTCGTAAAAGGCAGCGAGCAGGCCAAAAGCCCCCACAACTTCACGGCTCCTCGGCCTTAGGGATGCGTTGGGGAACCCTCTGGGGGGAGGTTGAAGCCCTGGGCCTGGAAAATGCCATTGCAGTTTCGGACATGAAACACCTAGTTCGGATCATGGAAGAAATAGATAACCACACCCTAACCGACATTGAGTTCGTGGAGTGCAGAGCCTGTTATGCAGGCTGTGCCGGGGGGCCGCTCATGGTGGACAACCCCTACCGGGGACGCTCTAAGATACAGCGCCTTTGCCGTATGTTCCCGGAACTATCCAAGACAGAGGAGACCTGGGCCAGAGAAAACTTCGAACGGTTCGGTTCACATTTTGATCGCAGGATGAAACCACTTTCCTTGGAAGGCTTGGACCCTGATCCATCCAAAGCCATAGAAAAAATGGCCCAAAAATCCAAAATACTCGAAAGCCTGCCAGGAATCGACTGCGGCTCTTGTGGAGCTCCCAATTGCAAAGCTTTGGCAGACGACATCGTACGGGGGGAGGCCACCATCATGTACTGCATTTTCAAGCTCAGGGACGCTTTTTTGAGACAAAAAAGGAAAAAGCGGAAAAGCCCCTCTTCTCCCAAGCGCTCCCGAGCTCCCCAACAAAAGAGTCAGCTCTATTGAGCCAACTCCCCAACTCGGATTATTCTCCAAAGGGTGTAACTTTGTGGGCTGCACCCCCAAGCCCCCGGTACACTTTGCCATATCCCGGCTCAAACCAGGTCCGAATCTGAAACCAGGAATCAGGCTGTGCTTGGAGTATGGGCCGGTTTGCCCTCAAAAATCATCAGTATGGCCTGCATGAACCACTGATCTTGAATCGCGCTGGCTTTTCAAGCGCTTTCTTGGATCTCATATAGTTCGAAGACCACGTCAGGACAAACTATTGTGCAGGAGCGGCACCCTATGCAGTCTTGGGGCCGAGCCACCCTTACAGGCTGGTAACCCTTGGCGTTGAACCCCTCTTCTTTCTCAAAAACCTGCTTGGGACAGTTCTCTAAGCAGATGTAGCAAGCCTTGCAACGTTCCCTATCCGCCTTTATATGGAATTTTTTAGTCTTCTTTGAAGCCTTTTCGGCCATGTCAATCTAACCTCCCATTTCTGTCATAGATTTTGCCTCGCCTCTCATCCCCGGATACATGCAAACCCTCTTGAATCTCGAGAAGATCCTAAAAACAGTATATGGTCCTTCCCTTCTGCTGTCACCCGGCCAGGATCTCCGAGAGAGCCCTCACCAGCTCCCGGTTTTCCTCGGGTTGCCCTATTGTGATACGGCACCAAGTGGGGGTCTTCCAGACCTTGCCCGGTCTGATCACTATCCCTCGGGCCAAGAGGCTCTGGAATATTTCCTCGGAGTCCCTTCCCAAATCCACAAAAAGAAAATTGGTATGCGAATCCAAGCACCTAAGCCCCATTTTCCTCAAGGCCGAGGCCAGCTCGGCCCTGCCTCGACGGGTTTCGCTGAGGACTTTCTCCTTGAATTCCTGGTCCTGTAGGGCTCCCAAAGCAGCTGCCTGTGCCACCCTGTTTACTGGGAAAGGTTCCCTAACCTTGTTCAGGGCCTGGATCAACTCAGGCGCCCCGATTCCATAGCCCACCCTCAGGCCCGCCAGTCCGTAAAGCTTTGAAAAGCTCCTCACTGAAAGAACCGGTTTTCCTTGTCCTATGAGTTCCACCCCGTCCGGGAAATCCTCAGAGTCAACAAAGTCTCCATAGACTTCGTCCAGCACAACGAGCACATCCTGGGGCAGCATGTTCAGGAAGGCTTCGAGTTCCCTGTGTGCCACAATGGTGCCGGTTGGGTTGTTGGGGTTGCAGATAATCACCATTTTGGCCCCGCAAGCCGCTGCCTCGGCCATGGCTTTCAGATCATGGGTAAAATCCTTCAGGGGAACCTCCACGGGTTCCCCTCCCATGAGTAGGCAGGCAGTGCGGTAAACCGGGAAAGTTGGTGTTCCCATCACCACACGGTCGCCAGGTTCCACAAAAGTTTGGGCGATCATCATCAAGACGTTGTCCCCGCCGTTGGAGACGGTAACCATCTCCTCGGTAACACCAAGACGTGCCGCCAAAGCCCTCCTCAACTCGGCGCATGTGCCCTCCGGGTACATGGCCACCCTCTCCAGTTCCAACCTTGCCGCCTCCAAAGCTCTTGGAGAAGGGCCCCATGGGTTTTCGTTGGAGGCCATCTTGATGATTTTGGAAAGCCCATACTTTGCCCTAACTTCTTCCACGGACTTTCCGGGCACATACTGTTCCAACCTCTCCAACACCTTGCGGCACTTGGGTTTCGACACTTTCTATCCTCTCAGACCCGACTTATACAAATCCCTGGCCCTGCTCCCCAGGTCACGTGGCTTGGGGGGGAGATAAGCCCCCAAGCCCCTGCAGGCTTGTACTCCGACTCAATTCAGGGCTGAAACTAAAGCAGAAAATCATGGAGCTCTTGAGCATGGATCCAATTGTCCTGCCATAACCATTAAAACAGCCCTCATGATCCCTTGATGCTGAATAATGCGGGCTGCTCAGCTTTTCACGGCTTGGAAGCGGCCTGGTACACGGCCAATCCCATGGCCCGGTTAAGGGCCGCCTTGGCCACGTTGTAGTTGCTCAGGGCATTGTAGTAGTCCGTTTGAGCCTGGGTCAGAAGCGTCTGAGAATCCAAAACGTCTGTGATGGTCCCTACCTGCTCCTTGTACCTCTCCTGGGCCATCCTGAAGTTCTCCTCCCCCTGCTCCACCGCCTTCTTGGCCACGAAGATATTTTTTTCAGCCACTTTGAGAGCCAGAAAGGCCTCCTTCACTTCCAAAGCTATCTGATCCTTCAGCTGCAACCTGCCCAGTTCGTCCCGTCTCACCTGGGAAAGGGCAGCCGAGACATCCTCCCTGGTTTTTCCCCACTCGAATATGTTCCAGGTGGCCCCCGCAACGAAACTCCATCCCTCCTCCAAAGCTGAGGTGGAACCCCCCTCGCTCTTGAAGGCATTGAGTGAGACCTGTACCTGTGGAAAGTAAGAGCTCTTGGCCAGATCCACTTGACGCTCGCTGGCCTTCACCCTTAATGCCGCCTCCTTCAGCTCCAGTCGGTTCTCCTGAGCTACCCGAATGGAGTCCTCCAGATCAAAAGTGGTAGGTTCATAGGCCAACATGTCCACCAGCTCCACTGGGGTTTGCAAAGGCCTTTGGAGAACCAAATTGAACTGACTCTTGGCAAGCTCTATGTTGTTACCGGCCACGGTCTGCTCCCTGACTCTTTGCGCCAGCTGAACCTCGGTGCGCAAAAGGTCGTTCTTGGGGATCATCCCGACATTGTAGTATTCCTGAGAGACCTGTTTTTGATTTTCCAGAAGCAGCACGGCCTGATCCGCGACTTTCTTGAGCTCTATTGCCGTGAGCACCCCGAAGTAGGCCTGAACCACCCCAAGGGAAATGTCCTGCTTTATTCTGTTCACGGCTGTGCTGGCTGACTCTACCCCTATCTGCGCCAGCCTGTATCTGTTAAGAAGAGCTCCCCCTGTGAAAACCGGCTGCACCAAGGAACCCCTGGCGTTCCAGGAATCCTGCTCCCCCAGGGGCCTGGTGATGGCTGGTGTGGCCGGGATAAAGCCTATGGGCTGACCGGGATTTGGAGGTGGGCCCCAGGGATTCCCAGGATTCATGTACACCGGGATCCTGGGTGTGGGCCCCTGGGTTAGTGTGGGGGTTTCGTTTAGGTGAGTGAAACTCCCCTCAGCTCTTAGCTTGGGCAGAAAATCTGCAAAAGCGCTCTTTTTCTGGTGTTCCGCCCCCTGCACAGCCTCGCTGGCGCTCAAGACAGCAAAGTTGTTCTCCAAGGCCACCTGGATGGCCTCATCCAAGCTCATGGCAGCAAAAGCCCAATGGGGCAAAGCCAAGAGACACAAAGCAAGCCACCAACTGAGTCTTGATGCTCTCCTGTTCTCCATGCCATTTACCCCCTCAAAGGCCCTGCAAGACAAAGAAGACCGAAGACCGTACGTTAGGGCTTAAGCAGCGAGGTGTCAAGGTCCGATATTGAAACCGGGGCCTTTTTGGGATAATTTCCCCACTGCAAACAGCAATGGGCTTTACCATGAAGCGAGACTTGGGGGCTGCACACTTCTTGGTTGGGGAGATGAACTGACATGACCGACTCTTTGGAGAACTTCTATGCAAACAAACGGGTGCTCATAACCGGGGGACTGGGCTTCTTGGGAAGCAACCTGGCCATCAGACTGGTAGAGCTGGGCAGTAAGGTGACCATCCTGGACGGCCTCTTGGAAGGCCTTGGGGGTAATTGGTTCAACATCCAACCGGTGAAGGATCAGGTGCAGGTTGTAGTCGCCCATTTGGCAGATCGCCAAAAGGTGGATTCCTGCGTCAGGGACCAGGAGGTGATATTCAATATAGCCATGCAGCCGAGCCATGTGGCCTCCATGCTGAATCCCCTTTACGACGTGCAGACTAACGTGCTCTCACAGATACAGTTTCTGGAGAGTTTGAGGGCCAACAATCCTGAGGCAAGGCTACTTTACGTGGGATCCAGGGCTCAGTTTGGGCGGGTGGCGATTTTCCCGATAAATGAGGATACCCCTCCCAATCCAAGGGATGTATATGCCGTGTCCAAACAGGCGGTGGAATGGTATCATTTCCAATACTCCAACATCTGTGGGCTGCAGGTCACAAGCCTTCGCCTGGGTAACACTTACGGGCCGCGCCACCAAATGCGCCACGCAGAGTACGGGGTTCAAAATTACTTGATCCGCCTGGCCATGGAGGGCAAGGAAATAACGGTTTACGGAGACGGTCACCAGGTCAGAGAGCTGCTGTATGTGGATGACACCGTGGAGGCCATGCTCAGATTGGCCAGGCATGATGGATGTATAGGAGAAACTTACTGCATTGGAGCCATGGAGAGGGTGTCCTTCTTGGAGTTGGTGCAGTCCATCATTGAGGCCGCAGGCTCTGGATCGTACCGGCACGTGCCATGGCCCAGGGAGAGAGAGATAATAGAGGTGGGCGATGTGCGCACCGATGACTCAAAGCTGCGCGGTGACACCGGATGGTCCCCCAAGATCCCACTGGAAAAAGGCCTCGGCCTCACGGTAGAGTTCTACAGAAATTATAGGGAGCACTATTGGTGAGGGGGACAAAAACCAAGATAGTGCTCTTGGGAGCCGGAGGGCTCTTGGGGAGGGAATGCCGCGCAAGCCTTGTAGAGCTGGGTGAATTGATCGCCTTGGAGCGCAAAGAACTGGATCTGACCAAGCAGCAACAAGTCAGAGCGATGCTCCAGGAGCTTCGTCCCACCGTGGTTGTAAATTGCGCTGCTTACACGGATGTGGATGGTTGCGAGACCAAGCCTGAGTGGGCGTATTTGGTCAACGCATTGGGGCCCGGCCTTCTGGCTGAGGCCACCAGGGAGTTGGGGGCGTTCCTAGTTCACATTTCCACCGATTATGTGTTCGATGGCAACAGGGCCCTACCCCTGGGTTACAAGGAAGAAGACCCAGCCTCTCCCCAAAGCGTTTACGGGAAGAGCAAGTGGGAAGGAGAGGAAAGGGTGCGCCAAGCCAACCCCCACCACCTCATCTTGAGGACCGGTTGGCTCTATGGGATCCACGGCAGGTCCTTTCCCAAGGCGATCTTGGCCCAGGCATTTAAAGGAGGCCCCCTAAAGGTTGTGAAAGACCAATTCGGATCCCCCACCTGGAGCCGCACCCTGGCTTTTCAGATCACCGCTTTGCTTAGGGCCAGAGTTACAGGAACCGTGCACGCCACAGCCCACGGACATTGTAGCTGGTTCGATTTTGCATGCCGCTTGATCCAACTCACAGGGATAAGAGCAGAGATCCATCCTTGTACAACTGCTGAATTTCCAAGACCAGCCAAGAGGCCTGCCAACTCCATTTTGGAGAAACAACGTCTTTTGGAATTGGACCTGGATCGCATGGGCACATGGGAGGAGAGGTTGGAGGAATTCTTGCAAAGTGACGGGGAGACCCTTATGCAAGAGCTAAAGGGAGTTGTTTGAATCACAAGGAGAGGCCGTTGGAAACCATTTTGATTACAGGGGGATGCGGGTTTATAGGAACCAATTTGATTCGCTTCCTATTGGAGAGGTCAGCATTTACGGGAAAGCTGATAAACGTGGATCGCCTCACATACGCGGCCAACCCCAGGAACCTGGAGGATCTCTCAGCCCGTTTTCCAGACAGGTATGTGTTTTACAGAGCCGACATATGCGATGAAAAAGCCCTTTCTCATATATTCAAAGACCATCAGATAGATGTTATTTGCCACCTAGCCGCCGAATCTCACGTGGACCGCTCCATAAGAAGCCCCAGGGCCTTCCTGGAAACCAACGTCATGGGCACCTTCCAGCTTCTGGAAATGGCCAGGGCTCACAAGGTGTCTCGGTTCCATCATGTGAGCACCGATGAGGTGTACGGAAGCCTGGGGCCGCAGGGAGTCTTTACAGAGGAGAGTCCCTATCGTCCCAACAGCCCTTACTCTGCCTCAAAAGCCGCTTCAGACCATCTGGTGAGGGCTTATCACAAGACGTACGGCTTGGAGGTGACTATTTCCAACTGCTCCAACAATTACGGCCCGTATCAATTCCCTGAGAAACTTATTCCTCTTATGATTGTTCGGGGCCTAAACTGGGAGCCACTTCCGGTTTACGGGGACGGGAAAAACGTGCGGGATTGGATCCATGTTGAGGATCACTGTGAGGCCATCTGGTTGATAATGAACCGGGGGAAACCGGGGGAAACTTACAATGTGGGAGCACATGGAGAGGTGCAAAACCTGGAGCTGGTGAAACGCATCTGCGAAATACTGGACAGTATTAGGCCATCCAGGGAGGGCAGGAGCCGAAAAGAGTTGATAACCTTTGTTCAGGATCGTCCCGGGCATGATCGTCGCTACGCCATAGACCCAAGCAAGATAAGCAGGGAACTGGGTTGGAAGCCTAAGCGCACCCTGGATGAAGGACTCCAGGAAACGGTGCGATGGTACCTGGAGAATCCAGATTGGGTCTCACAGGTAAGCAGTGGGGATTATCTTCAATGGATAAAGACTCATTACGGGGAAGTCACATGAAAGCACTGGTTTTGAGCGGTGGGGCTGGCACGAGGCTAAGGCCCCTTACCCATACCGGAGCCAAGCAGCTGGTTCCTGTGGCCAACAAGCCCATTCTGTTTTACGTTTTGGAGAACATAATCTCCGCAGGCATCAAGGACATAGGAATCATCATATCCCCTGAAACAGGCCGGGAAGTCCAAAGAGTTGTGGGGGATGGAAGCCGCTGGGAGGCCTTCATCACTTATATTCTCCAGGAGAGGCCCGGGGGTCTGGCTCATGCTGTGCAGACTGCGCGGGATTTTCTAGGAGATTCTTCCTTTGTGATGTACCTGGGGGACAACCTCATAGGTAGGGGCATTCAAAGATTTGTGGAGAGATTCCGAAGGGAAAGCCCCGAAGCCCAGATTCTTCTTAAGCCTGTGGATAATCCCTGTGCATTCGGGATTGCAGAGGTGGATGGGGAAGGTCAGGTGGTCCGGCTTGTGGAGAAACCCAAAGAGCCCAGATCCAACCTGGCTTTAGTTGGTATCTACATATTTTCTCCGAAGATTTTCAAGGCCATAGAGCAGATAACCCCCTCTTGGCGGGGAGAGCTGGAAATAACGGATGCCATTCAAAAGCTCATTGATTGGGGAAGCCCGGTCCTGAGCGAGGTGATCCAAGAGTGGTGGCTGGATACGGGGAAGAAAGACGATCTGTTAAAGGCCAACCGGGTGGTCTTGGACGAATGGATTCGCAGGGATGTGAAGGGCACGGTGGAGGGGGCCTCGGACGTAACAGGACGGGTGGTGGTGCCTGCTTCAGCAGTGGTCCGTGACAGCGTAATAAGGGGTCCTGTGGTCTTGGGACAAGATGTGTTGGTGGAGCGCTCTTTTGTGGGACCTTTCTCCAGCATAGGAGACGGCTGTCGAATCGCTCACTCGGCAGTGGAACACGTGGTGCTCTTGGAGAATTGCCGCATAGAAAAAATACAGAGACTCGAAGACTCGGTGGTGGGAAGGAACTCTGTGATCCGAAGAAGGGATCAGGCCCTCACAGAGTCCCTTTGCCTCATGATTGGAGATGATTGTGTGGTGGAGCTCTAGCCCGCCTGTACAGACCTCTGACCCGGATTGTTTTCCAAGGCCTGCGAGTTTGGGGGCTCAAGCCCCCACGCCCCCGAGACGCTTTGGCACATCCCGACTCACTTAAGGGCCAAACCTGGAACCGAAAATCAGACGGTTTTTGAGTCTAGAATGGCTTGTCCAAACCTGTCCTTAAGGCAACCCGCACTCTCTAATCATGGTGAATAAGGCTGGCCGAGATCTAACTTAGGCCGGGGCTTTCAAGATCACCGTGGCTTGTGTTTCTTGTTCCGCCCCCGGGTTTGGTCAGTGTAACCTGAGTGATCCGGGTTTGGGCTCAGGGCTGCCCAGTCCTTTGGAAATTGTCTTGGGTGGGGGTATCATAGTGAGATGAGGGTTCTAAGAAACCAGTCTCGGGAGAACTAAATGGTCCCTAAAGCGGTTTGGATGGAGTTGGAGGCAAACAGGTCCAGACGTATAGACGATCTCTTGGATTTTCTAAAAATACCCAGTGTCAGCACCTCCCCTGAACACGCCCAAGGGGTGAAACAGGCTGCCGGCTGGCTAGCCGAGCGTCTCAAGGCCCTAGGCTTTGAGGTGGAGACCCTGGAGACCCCCAAACACCCGGTGGTGTTTGCCCAAAGAACCCCTTACCCTGACAGACTCACCCTTTTGATTTACGGACACTATGACGTTCAGCCCACAGATCCTGAGAGTGAATGGGAAAACCCCCCCTTTTCTCCCCGGATTCTGGAGGGCCATGTTTACGCCAGGGGAGCCAGCGACGACAAGGGCCAACTCCTGACTCACTTGCATGCCTTGGAGGCCGTTTTGCGCAGTCAAGGGGAACTGCCCCTCAACGTGAAGGTGCTCCTGGAGGGTGAGGAGGAGATAGGAAGTCCCAGCCTTCCTGAGGTGCTCGCCCGAAAGGCTGCACAGTTGGAGGCACATGCCGTAGTGGTCTCGGACGGGTGCCAGTTCGCCCCTGGAATCCCAGCCATAACCTATGGTCTTAGGGGATTGGCTTACGTCCAGATTGATCTGAGGGGCCCACGCCTGGACCTTCACTCCGGCTCTTTTGGGGGATTGGTAACCAACCCTGTACAAGCTCTGTGTAGTATCCTCTGTTCCCTCAAGAAACCGGACGGCACAGTGGCCATACCGGGTTTTTACGATGACGTCACCCCACTTGAGCCGTGGGAACGGGAGGAGATCTCCAAACTGCCTTTCCAAGAGGAGTCTCTCAAGCAATATCTGGGGGTGGAGGTTCTGACCGGGGAAGAAGGTTACAGCCCTTTGGAGAGAAGATGGGCTAGGCCCACCCTGGATGTGAATGGAATCTGGGGTGGATTCTCTGGCTATGGAGGCAAGACCGTGATTCCTTCAAGGGCGGGGGCTAAAGTGAGCATGCGTCTTGTGCCCCGCCAGGATCCAGCTGTGATAAACCGATTGCTCAAGAGCTTCGTGGAGGAAATCTGTCCCCCTGGTGTGAGCATCCAGGTGACCGAATTCCACGGCGCCCAGCCGGTTCTGGTGGACAGGAGTCTTCCTCAGGTGCAGGCAGCCGCTAGGGCCATCAAAGCCGGCTTCGGGAAAGCCCCGGTTTTCATAAGAGAAGGCGGCTCCATTCCAGTTGTCAACATGCTCAAGGAGATGCTGGGCATAGAGGCAATCCTGCTTCTGGGCTGGGGAAGCCCTGAAGACGGGGCTCACTCTCCCAACGAAAAGTTTTCCCTGGAAAGCTTCCATGCAGGCACCAGGGCCTCGGCCGCCCTGCTTTATGAGCTGGCCCTATAGCTCGGCATTTCTGTGCTGGCTTTGGCGCCCATTATCCACACACACTGAATAATGTGAGTTAGGGAAGCAGCCTGATGGAGCCTTCACTCTCCCCAGTTACTTCTCCTATCCAGGCATGAAAAATCCCTCGTTCTTCCATTGCATTGTCCAAGACCTCCCAAGCAGCCTGCGGCACCGAGATAAGAAGTCCACCAGAGGTCTGGGCGTCTGCCAGACAATCCAAGAGGAAGGGGGATATCACCCCCTCTAGGCGCATTGATTTCTCACAGTAGGCTCGGTTGGCAAAAGTCCCCTCTGGGACAAGTCCCTGGCTGGCCGTCTCCAGGGCTGCCTTCAAAATGGGCACCTTGGAAGCCTTTATTGTGAGCTCCACCTTGGAAGCCCTGGCCATCTCAAGGGCATGTCCCAGGAGCCCAAAGCCTGTGATATCGGTACAGGCATTGACTCCTGCCTCCTGCATGGCCTCGGAGGCCTCCCTGTTCAGGGTCGTCATCCAGTGGACAGCCTCCCTTTCCGCTTCTTCTGAAGCCATCCTGGCCTTGATGGCTGTTGCCAAGATCCCGGTGCCCAGAGGCTTGGTGAGCACCAGGCGATCCCCTGGCCTGGCCCCCCCGTTTGTCACCACTTTATCTGGATGCACCAGACCCGTCACGCTCAACCCGTACTTGAGTTCCGGGTCGTCCACACTGTGGCCCCCGACCAGCAAGGCCTGAGCTTTGTGAATCACCTCCATCCCCCCCAGCAGGATCTCTTTGAGAACCTCCTTGGGAAGCCCCTTTTTGGGGAAACACACCAGGTTCATGGCTGTGAGGGGTCTTCCGCCCATGGCGTAAACATCGCTCAAGGCATTGGCTGCAGCTATTCTGCCAAAGTCCCTGGGGTCGTTTACGATGGGGGTAAAGAAATCCACTGTCTGGATGAGGGCTAGATCCTCTCTAACACGCACAACACCAGCGTCGTCAGCCTTTTCCCATCCCACAAGAAGATCTGGACTGGCCTGCACGGGAAGCTCTCTGAGTATCTCCTCCAGGTCCCCTGGAGGCAGCTTGCTAGCTCACCCTGCGGCTCTGACGCCTTCAGAAAGCCTTATTTTTGCTTCCTGATCTTTTTTCATGAGTGGCTTCACCCCAAAAATTAGCCACGGGCTTCCCAATGCCCGTTGCTTCTCAAGAGAATCGGACCTGATTCCTCACAAATTCATCACCCTCTCGGCCTTGGAGAGCACCTCCAGGATGGCAAGCATGTTTGATACAGAACCAACCTGCAGTTTTGGGGCCAGCTTGAAGTGGTTCAGGCAGGTGCCGCAACACAGCACCTGAGCACCCATGCGCTCAAGGGCTTGGATCTGCTCCAGTACAGGAGAGCCCTCAACTGCCAGCTTTACCCCTGAGTTGATGAAGATCACATGGGAAATCTCCTTGGCGAACTGAGCAAGGGTGTCCAAGTAGGCTCTCATGAGCACCCCACCCAGTTCCTCGTCTCCTCTCCCCAAAGTCTCTGAGCACACATAAACCACAAGGGGCCTTGGGCTCTTCAGATCGCATACCACAGGAGGCGGCTCAGAGGCCTGCAAAGCTCCCTCCTTTTTTTCTATAAGGACTCTGTATTGGCCCTGCCCTGAATCCTCCTGTATCACCTTGTGGCCCTGGCTCTGGGCAAAGCGCATCACGTTTGTACAGGAGGCCTCGTTGTCCAAAAGGACCTCCAGATTTCCTTGGCTGATTTCATCCAAAGCCTGGCGTGTCATGATCACCGGCTGGGGGCAAGAAAGCCCTCGGCAGTCCAAAAGTTTTCTTTGCATAACTGCTCCTCCGGTTTTCTTTCTCCTAAAATTACATCGGCATTGATGATAAGTCAATTCGTGATATCCTCTCAGCTCCTTTCTTGCAAAATGAACCCAGGTGCCAAGGCCTCTTTTTGTCCCACTCCAGGAGGTTCCTGGGGCCGGTCACATTGCAACGGAAAGGACGATCTTCTATAGTAATCAATGACCTTCAATTTGGAGTTGCAGGGATGAGCCTGCTTCCAAGGCTCTCGTGCTGCAGCTTGGATCCCCTTTAGGAGGAAGTTCCATGGGAGTGGACACGCAACGCAGGATTTTCACCGGAGGCTCCAAGTACGTGCTGGATGAGGAGTTGGCCAAGATCGTTAATATCTCCATGGCCTTGGAGATGCCCCTTCTGCTCAAAGGAGAGCCCGGGACAGGAAAGACGATGCTGGCCCACGCCATAGCGGAGTCGCTCCATATGCCTTTGATAATCCTCAACGTGAAGTCCAGCATGAAGCTGGTGGATGCCTTGTATCAATATGACACCCTTACCCGTCTGAACGACAGCCGATTCGGGGACTCCAAAAGGGATGTGAGCAACATAGAGGAGTATATCCGGATGGGAAAGATTGGGCAGGCCTTTGTGTCCGATGAGCGGGTGGTGCTTCTTATCGACGAGATAGACAAAGCCGACACAGACTTCCAGGACGACATGCTGGATGTTCTGGACCAAATGTCCTTCGACATAATCGAAATAGACAAGACCATAAAGGCCAAGCACAGGCCTGTGGTAGTGATTACCTCCAACGCCAAAAAAGACCTTTCGGATCCATTCCTGGGAAGGTGCAATTTCCATCACATAGCCTTTCCTGACCAGGAAATGATGAGAAAAATCGTGAGAGTGCATTTTCCGGAAATCGAAAAGGAGCTTCTGGAAAGTGCGGTTACAACTTTTTATAGACTGAGAGAAATCCGAAATATAGAAAAAAAGCCCGCCACCCGCGAACTTATCAACTGGATAAGGGCTCTCCAGGCAGACCCCGATTTCCGCTTGAGAGACCTGCAGAAAGGTCAGGTGCCTTATCTGGGTGTGCTGTTTAAGAAAAGCCCGGATTACTCGGTGGCTCAGGCTGCAGTAGGACGTTTCAGGATATGAGGCATATGACATTAGGCAGGCCTTTGCCCCGGACTTTCCGGAGGTTCCATGTTCGTTGATTTCTTCTTTTCCCTAAGGAAAGTGGGGATTCCAGTATCTCCCACCTCTTTTCTACGCCTGCACAAGGCCATGAGTATGGGGCTCATAAATTCCTTGGAGGATTTCTACACGGCAGCAAGAGCTATTCTGGTAAAGAGCGAACGCTATTTTGATCTATACGACCAGATTTTCGCCCATGTCTTCCGGGGGGTGGAGCTAAAGGAACCAACAGAGATAGAGCTGGGAGAGGTGGCGCGAGCCCTTTTGGAGGAGTGGCTGAGAGACCCCCAGGGCCTGTCCGAAGCCTTGGGCCTGAACCAGCAAGAACTCTCCAAGCTGAGCCCCGAGGAGCTTCTTCAGTACTTCTTGGATCGCCTGAAGGAGCAGACAGAGGCCCACCACGGGGGCAGCAAATGGATAGGCACGGGAGGCACCTCGCCTGTCGGCCACTCGGGTTACCACCCTGGAGGTATGAGGGTGGGGGGCGTCTCTCGCAACCGCTCCGCGGTGAAGGTAGCCTTGGATCGTCGCTACAAGGATTACTCTCAGGAAGGGCCTTTAACGCCTTCCCAGATGGGAGAGGCCCTCAAGCGTTTGAGGCACATGGTGCCTTCGGGCCCCAAGGACCAGGTAAATGTTGAGGAAACCATCTATCAGACCATGAAAAACGCCGGTGAAATAGAGATTGTGTTTGACCGTAGTCTCAGAGACCGGCTGAAGGTGATACTGGCCATAGACAACGGGGGATGGTCCATGGAGCCTTACATTGATCTGGTCCAGACCCTTTTCAACTATGCAAGGGCTCAGTTCAAGGACCTGAAAACATTTTTCTTCCACAACACCATTTACGACTACCTTTGGGAAGATCCCCCCAGAAGATACAAGCCCTTTCCCGTGGACCAACTTGTGAAGCTGGATCCCCAGACCCGCTTGGTCATAGTGGGGGATGCCAGCATGGCCCCATACGAGCTGATGGCCACAGACGGCTCCATCCACGTGGAGGAACGCTCAGGAAGGCCCAGCATAGAAAGGCTGAAATTCATCGCAGAGACATTCAGACATGCGGTCTGGCTTAATCCTGTGAGTGCCAACGAGTGGAACTACACAGCCACAATTCGTTACATAAGGGAGATCTTTCCCATGTTCGAGCTGACACTGGATGGTTTGGAGGCGGCGGTAACGCATCTCATGAGAAAGGACAACTGAACCAAAAGGCAGGAGGCACCCAATGCCCATAGTCACCATTTCCAGAGGTTCTTACAGCCACGGCAAGGAAGTGGCTGAAAGGGTGGCCCAAAGGCTGGGCTACCATTGCATAGCGCGGGAAGTTCTTCTGGAGGCTTCCCAGCAGTTCAATGTGCCGGAAGTACAGTTGATCGATGCCATAGAGGTGGCCCCTTCGGCCTTTGATCCTCTGACATACAGGAAGAAGAGATTTGTGGCTTACATCCAAGCAGCCCTCCTGAGGAAAATACAGTCGGACAACGTGGTCTACCACGGTTTTGCCGGACATTTTTTCCTCCGCACGGTCCCCAACGTGGTTAAAGTCAGAATCCTGGCGGACTTAGAGGAAAGAATACGCATAGTAATGGAGAGGGACGGCCTGAACTGGGGAGAGGCAGCACGAACTATAGAGAAGCTGGACGAACAGAGAACCCGCTGGAGCCTGGCTCTTTATAATATGGATCCGGCGGACCCAGGCCTTTACGACCTGATTTTCAACATCAGGCAACTCAGCCTGGAGGGCGCGGTGGAGCTCATCTGCCGGGCGGTCATGCTGCCTGAGTTCAAGACAACTCCCGAGGCTTTGGGGCGAATCCAGGATCTTCTGCTGGAAGCTGAGGTCAGGATAGCTCTTGGAGAGATCGGGCTGGACTTCCTTGTGCATGCTGAAAGAGGCAAGGTAAGGGTTGACACCCGCTGCCCTCGAGGGAACCAGGATGCGGTTCGCAATGAGGTGCAAAGCGCCCTCTCGGGGATCCCAGGCATTCAGGAGCTTCGGGTGGAAGTGCTGCCCTCGCCCTGACTCCCCTTTTTCGGTTCCAGCCAGGTCTGAAACGGGATATCTGGGGTTTTTCCCGGGGGTCGGGGGCGCAGCCCCCAAAGCCGCAGGCTTTTAAGAATCATCAGGGTTAGGTTAAGGCTTTTTGCTTGGGTAAAAAGGCCATGAGACCCCTTTTCCATCCCAGGCTTGTGCACGGCCCTTTCGGGGATCCTGGGTTGTACGTGGCCTGGATGTACAAAGCAAGGGCAATCCTTTTCGACCTACCGGATCTGAGTCCTCTGCCTTCGGGAGATCTGATCAAAATCTCACATGTTTTTGTTTCACACACCCACATGGACCATTTCATGGGGCTTGACAGCTTGGTCCGTCTTAGTCTGGGGAGGAACAAGAAGCTTAAGATTTACGGGCCGGCGCCCATTTTGGATCAAACCGCGTGGAAGCTTCGATCTTATACCTGGAACCTGGTGGGGGGCTACAAAGAAGGTTTGGTGGTGGAGGTCACCCAACTCACAGGTAATCTCCTGGAAAGCACTCTCCTGGACTGCAAAGAGGGGTTTAGGGACAGAGGTCTGCGGGAAGTGGCGGTTTTCGACGGCACCTTGTGGGAAGAGCCGGGTGTTAGAGTCAAGACCGTTCTTTTGGACCACAAGGTACCCTGCATGGCCTTCAGCCTGGAAGAGCCTTTCCACGTGGAGGTGCTCAAAGGTAAGTTGGAGGAGCATGGGCTCAGACCTGGGGGCTGGTTGAGGACTCTCAGGGAGAAGGTGATGGAAGGCGCATCTCCTGAAACGTTGCTGGAGGTAAATCCAAGGGAAAGAGGTCCACTCCCCTTGGCTTGGCTTAGGGAAAACCTCATACGCTGCTCCAAAGGCCAGAAAATAGGTTATGTGGTGGATGTTGCACCCACCCAGGAGAATCTGGAAAAGGTGGCAGGATTGGTGAAAGGGGCTGACCTGCTATTTATCGAGGCCCCGTTTCCCGAGAGTGAGGGCCACAGGGCCAGAAACAGGGCCCATCTTACAACCCGAAAAGCTGGTGAGATGGCGGCTATGGCCAAGGTGGGCAAGGTAATCCCTTTCCACTTCTCTCCCAAGTACGGCCCGGATCCTTCACCCCTTATAAAGGAGGTGGAGCAGGGTTTCAAAACTTTGATGGAGAACCTTTCCCGTTGAGAGGGAAAAGGGATTGCAGATCCCTGTGTCGTGCAGGAGGAAAGCCGCCATGGAATCAAGACCGCTTTCCAGAAGCATGGAATTGGAGGAGCTCAGAAGAAAGCTCTCTGCACAGGAACAGCTCCAAAAAATAACGAGTCTTATCCACTGTGCACGCGACCTCAATGAGATTTTTCTGCGGGTAAAGGACCACATTCTGGAGTTCTTCCAGGCTGAAAGGATAACCATCTACGGCGTAGATGCAAGGGCAAACCAGATCTTCTCCAAATACAAGGAAGGTCGGGAAATAAGGGAGATAAGGCTCCCCATAGACGGCCACAGCCTGGCAGGCTTTGTAGCCTTGAGCAAGAAACCGGTGAATATACGTGATGCATACGACGAGGCTGAGCTCTCCAAGAAGGTTCCTGTGCTTCATTTTGACAAGAGCTGGGATCAGAAAACAGGCTTTCGGACCACCCAAGTGCTGGCCGTGCCCATTCTCTTCAAGAAGGGCGGCAAGTCCCTCTTCGCAGGAGTAGTTCAGCTCATAAACAAACGCTCAGGGGAGGCTTTTACAGAGGAAGACCTGGCGAACCTAGAAATGGTGGCGGAAGCTTTGGGCATAGCTTTCACCAATCAACAACGCATGGTGCAACGCACCCCCACACGATATGACCAGCTTCTGGAACGGGGGCTCCTGAGCGAGGCGGAGCTGGATCAGGCCATAGGCAAGGCCAAAGCTCAAAAAGTGGATCCAGAGCTGCTATTGATGGCTGAGCAGGACATATCCAGGGAGGATCTGCTTCGGAGCTTGGCGGCTTTCTACGGGTGCGGCTACCTGCTCTTTGACGAAAAGATCCCTTTGGATCCAGGCTTAATGCAAGGGATCAGGCCTGATTACCTGATGCACCGGATGTGGGTTCCCGTGTGCAAGGCCGGGGAAAAGGCGCTTGTTCTGTTGGACGACCCCAAAGATCTGGCCAAACTGGACGAGATCCGCACCCACAGGCAGTTGCGCAACTGTGAATTCCGGGTGGCCTTGAAGGAAGATATCCTGAGATTCATTCAGGCTCATCTCCAGGCGAGGGAAGCCTCAAGAGTTCAAACCCAGGCCCGCAGCACCACAGTCTGCGTTTCTTCCATGGAGGAGATCTTAAGCAGCCTAAAAGGAGAAGAGACGGAAGCGGCCTCTGAAGAGAATTGGGTTCCCCTGGAGGTGAGTGAGGCCGACTCCAGCGTGGTGCGTCTGGCCAACCAGATCATAAGGGAAGCCTTCAAAATGGGCGCCTCAGACATACACATAGAGCCTTATGGAAGGCAGGACACGTTGGTGAGGCTTCGCATAGACGGTGTCTGCATGAACTATCTGGCGGTTCCTGCCAGCCATGCCAGGGCCTTGGTGGCCCGGTACAAGATCATGGCCTCTATGGACATAGCCGAACGCCGTAAGCCCCAGGATGGAAAGATCAAGTTCCAAATTCAGGACAGGGAAATCGAACTGAGGGTGGCCACAATCCCGACCGCAGGGGGCAATGAAGACGTGGTCATGAGGATCTTGGCAGCCAGCGAACCCATCCCCCTGAACAAGCTGGCCATGAGCGAACGCAACTACAAGGTCTTCTTAGATATGATCTCCAAGCCCTACGGGATGGTGCTGGTGGTGGGGCCCACAGGAAGCGGAAAGAGCACGACCCTCCACTCGGCACTGGGACACATCAACACTCCCGAAAGAAAGATTTGGACCGCAGAAGACCCGGTAGAGATAACCCAGAGGGGTCTCCGCCAGCTCCAGGTGCACCCCAAGATCGGCCTTACCTTTGCAGCGGCCATGCGCTCCTTCTTGAGGGCTGATCCGGACGTGATCATGGTAGGGGAGATGCGCGACAGGGAGACAGCCGAGATTGCCATTGAGGCCTCCCTCACAGGCCATCTGGTGATGAGCACCCTCCACACCAACAGCGCTCCGGAGACCATCACACGGCTCTTGGAAATGGGTATGGATCCATTCAACTTCGCCGACTCCCTCATAGGTATCTTGGCCCAGAGACTGGTGCGCACAATATGTTCGGACTGCAAGACCCCTTACGAGCCTCCTGAGCAGGAATTCCGAGAAATCATGGAGGCCTACGGGGCGTCAAAGTTCAAAGTGCTGGGGGTCTCTTATGGGCCAGATCTCCGCCTCTTCAAAGGAAAAGGCTGTGAAAAATGTAATCACACGGGTTACAAGGGTCGCATGGCCATCCACGAACTCTTGGTCGCCACAGACAGAATCAAAGAGGCCATCCAGAGAAGGGCACGGGTGGAGGAAGTGCGGAAACTGGCCATGGAGGAGGGAATGAGCAGCCTTCTACAAGACGGAATATCAAAGGTCTTCAAGGGGTTTACGGATTTCCGGCAGGTCAGGTCGGTCTGTATGAGATGATGTTTCTCAAGGGGCTTCCAGCAAGAGCCATCTAGGTCGGGCTATTCCCGTCCCTGGGAATCCGCCGTCTCTGGCATTGACGCTATAGGTGATCCACAATCCAGAGGAGCTGCATTCAGGGTGAAGCTTGGCCCCGTAGCAATAGAACGTTTGGGAAGCTGCCTCAGGACAGGTGTAAAGAGGCTGGGCATCCCCCCAAGGGCCTTGGGGCGCCGAAGCTCTGCGCAAGACCATTTGAGGTGAAATGCCCCCAGGGCTGTAAAGACATGTCCATCCGTGCCCCTGGGGGTCAGTGGATATGGTCAGCTCTGTACCTACCCCATCAAAAAGGGGCTGCGCTGCTTGGAGGCAAGGAGACCAAGTCTCCCTTGCGGCCCAGAGCTCCCAACCTGCTTGGACTCCCAGGCTAACAAAACGCGTCTTATGAATCCTGGCCAGGAAAAGCCTTCTGCTGCCCCCGTCGGGCCTGGTGGCAAAAAGCAGGATGTAATTGCCGTATCTTAAGGGGGAGGAGGCAACCAAGAAATCCTCTCCAGGCCATGGAAGGTTTACTCGTAGGAGTTCCCATTGGGAAGGCGGGGCCCTGGGATTTGATATGCGCAGCAACTCAGATCCCAAGACATTGAAATCCCACGGGCCGGGTCCCCTGCGTTCCATCCGATGAAAAACAAGGAAAAGGCCCTCCTCAAGCGAAATGCCCCCGACAGGCCAAAGCCATCCCTGCTTCTTTTCTGGGGGTTGCAGTGCTGCGGATGTACCCTCCCCCAAGAGGGGCTGGAAAGCATCGGAGCACTCCCCCTCTTGGATTCCCATAGAATTGGAGACCATCTTTAGGCTTCCATCCCCGGATCTAAGCCATGTGTCCCCGAAAAGCCAAAGCCGAAGGTTTTCTGCAAGGGGAACCGAGATAGCCCCGTCTGCTCCCAGCCAGGAGCTATCCTTGGGGACAAGAAGACCTGAGCCTAGAAGCCTGGAGTTCCCCCAAGCTTGGGTAGCAAACAGGTTTCCTACCAGGGACAAAATGGCCCAGATGAGCAGCTCTTTGAATTTCCCCATGGGAAAATCAATGGCTCGATATGGTCTTCTTTTAGCCCTTGCGCAGGAATGGATCAATGTGGATGACCTTTTCTCCTGGCGTAGGAACCCTTCTTATGGGACGTTGGGCTGAAAGGGGAAGGTTTTCGTCTGCAAAGTACTCTTTTTCCAGGTTCTGGATATATTGGCGCAGCTCGGGTTTGTCCTGGACAATTCTTTCCACTTCCTCATCCAGCATCTCTGAAGCACGGCGCACCTCTCTGAGGTCCAACCTAACCCCTAGAAGGCTCTGGAGGCGCTCCAGAATGGCCAAAGAAGTCTTGGCGTTGTTGGACTGGATGTAGTAAGGCACGTGTCCCCAGATGCTGGTTGCCGGGAGCCCTATACTTTCTGCCTCTACCAGCAGGTGGGTATGGATGCTCATGGGCCCCTCGTATTGAGCAGGTCGAATGCGCAATTCCGAGAAGCGCTCCAGCCTCTGGTCGTCGTTTGTGATTCCGCTCACTCTGGGCTCCACCGTGTGGGGAATGTTGTCGTAAAGCCCCCCCACGGTCAGCACTTCTGTAATCCCCAATCTCTGCACCACCTTCAAGAAAAGCTCCGAGAAACGAGGCCATAAGAGATGGGGCTCTTGCCCAAGGAAAAGCACCAGATCCCGTCTGGAGCCTGGTACAGGACCTGCAGCATAGAAAGCCCCGCAGGGGAACTGCACCGAGCGGACCCTCCCACCCTCTATGCTTACCATGGGCCTTTGCTGTATGAGATCGAAAAAGGACTCGGGGCGAATCTCTGCGAATCTGGCCCCCCCCAGATTCTGAATCAGGAAGGTTATGACCCAGCTGGAAACCTCCCCAGCATTGGGCCACCCACCGAAGCCAGCCACAAGGGCTGGGCTTCGAAGGCTAGGCTCGTAGAGCATCACTAGACCATCGCACATGGGAGTATTATATCCGCCCATGGCCAGGAAGCTCAACTCCAAACTCAAGGCATGCACACTTGCCTGCAGAAGGCTTCGGCTTTGGGCTTGAATTCATTTTGGTTTTGTCCTAGGATTCTGCCGGCAAGGGATTCCATCTAGCTCGGATTATTCTCCAAAGCCCGTGACCTTGGGGGTTGCACCCCCAAACCTCTGGTAAGCTTTGGGATATTCCGACTCAAACCAGGAAAGAACATTAAAACCAGGGTGTTTTTGAGCATAGACCGGTTTATTAAAATAGCCCCCATTGATCGTGACTAAACTACTACCGCCTGAAGGCGGTGGGTTTGGCGGGCTAACCATGCCCCGTCGAATGAATTCGACTCGGCAGCCCGCCACAAACCAACGGCTTCAGACGGTGGTTCTTGAGTCGCAACGGATAAAACCGCCGACTTCAGTCGGAGGATATCCGCAGCCTGCGCCTTGGGGTGCATACTAAAGTCTTCGCCTGAAGGCGAGGGTTTTTCTCCCGTTCCCCGAGTGGGACAATAATGTGGGCTAGACAAAAGGCTTGGGCAGAATGGACAGGTACCGCACAATAGTGGAGCAGCTTCCAGAGGCTGTTTTCATAGTCAGAGAGAAAAGGATTCTGTTTCTAAATCCCATGGCCAGGCAGCTTCTGGGGCTTCAGGAAAACCAGGAAATAAACCTGGAGGAGTTCATAGAAGCAGAGGAAAAATCGGCCCGGGCGGATCGCCCAGAAACTTTGCAGGCAGGCAAGCTCCACGAGGCTCGCACTGTGAGACTTTTGGGCAGGCCAGGGCAAGTTCATTGGGTTCGCATGCAGGGAGCACCCATCACCTGGGAAGGGGATTCGGCTCTTCTTTACTGCATCACGGACATGACCAGAGAACGCCTCTTGGAGGAAGACCTAAGGGCCTCAGAGGAAAGATATCGTACTGCCATCGAACATGCCAACGACGGGGTGGCCATGGTCAGGGGAGACCTGCATATCTACGTGAACCAGAGGTTCCTGGACATCTTTGGTTACGAAAGGCCTGAGGAGGTCATAGGCAGGCCCGTTTCCATGATGGTGCACCCCGAGGACCGGCAAAAGGTCACAGAGTTCAACCTTCGCAGGCAGCGAGGAGAGCCGGTGCCTTCAAGGTATGAATTCAAGGGCATAAGGGAAAACGGGGCGCCCATCTATGTGGAGGTATCGGCCACCAGGACCAGTTACAGAGGAGAGCCCGTCTCCCTGGTGTATGTCCGGGATGTGACCGAGAGAAAGTGGATGGAAGAAGCCTTGCAACGTTCCCGGGATTTCTATCTGACCCTGTTCGAGGAATTTCCGACCATGATCTGGAGATTGGGGGTGGACGGCCAATGCGACTACCTCAACCGGGCTTGGTTGGATTTCACAGGAAGAACCCTAAAAGAGGAAAAGGGTGAGGGCTGGTTGCAGGTGATTCACCCGGAGGACCTGGAAGACTTCAGGGAGCTGCTTGAGCACTCCCTTTCCAAGCAGGAACCCTTCTCGGCCGAGCTCAGAGTCCGCAGGAGAGACGGACTCTGGAGATGGATTCTGAAGATCGGAAGGCCTTTCCATGGGCTGGACGGGGAGTTTGCAGGCTACATAGGGGCATCTTTCGACATAACTGAGCGTAAAGAGCAAGAAGAGGAGCTTAGGGTGAGCGCCACCCACGACCCCCTCACAGCCCTTCCCAACCGAAGGCTTATGGAGGATCGCCTCAAGGTGGCCCTGGCTCAGGCTTCCAGGAAAAATCTTCGTGTGGGTGTGATCTTGATGGACTTGGACAACTTCAAGCAGGTCAATGACAAGATGGGGCACTTGGCAGGCGACGAGTTGTTGGTGGAGTTGGGAAGAAGATTATGCGCCCTCGTGAGGGGAGGGGACACGGTGGCGCGAATGGGGGGAGATGAGCTTGTTGTTGTACTCCCGGAGATCAACCACCCAAGGGACGCCCAGAAGGTGGCCAAGCGAATCCTGGAGGCAATCCGTAAGCCCTTTCTGATCAGCGGGGAGGAGCTTTCAATAAGCTCCAGTTTAGGGACTGCCATCTTCCCTGACCATGGAGGCTCGCCGGAGGTGTTGCTGCAAAGAGCAGACCAGGCCTTGTACCAGGCCAAGGCCAACGGCGGTAACCGGGCCTTGCTCTTCAACCCATCCTCGGGGATGGGGAGGCTTGCCCGGGCTCTAGCAGAAAGGAACTGAGCTGACCTCAAAGATAATTCTTCAGGGTCCTGTAACTCCATGCAAGGGTGTGCCCAAAGCCTTGCGGGACAGCTCCACAAAAATTTCAGAAAGGGTAGGATGGGGGTGGATGGTGCGAGCCAGGTCTTCCAAACCTGCACCCATTTTGAGGGCCAAAGTGCACTCCCCCAGAAGTTCCGTCACATGGGGACCTATTAGTTGCATCCCCAGCAGCCTCTTGGTGCCTTTTTCCCACACCACCTTGGCCTGACCTGCAATTTCCCCAAGGATCTGAGCCTTACCAATCCCGCGCATCAGGAAATTTTCAGAATTTGCATCCATTCCCAAGGCTTTTGCCTGAAGCTCGCTCAAGCCCACACAGGCCACCTCTGGGGAGGTGAAAATGGCCGAGGGGACCGCCTCATAATCCATGATCTTGGCCTCTTCTATAGCATTTTCTGCTGCCAAAAGCCCCTCGGCCGAGGCCAGATGCGCCAGCATGGGCCTGGATGGGCCAAGGGCATCCCCCACTGCCAGCACTCCTGAAGCCGAGGTCTCCAGCATCTGGTTGACTCGAATCCAACCCCTTGCGTCAACTTCCACCCCCAAGGCCTCCAGACCGAGGCCTTTGCTGAGTGGCTCCCTCCCCACACAGACCACTACCCTGTCCACTAAAACAGCCTTTGAAGCCTGCAACCGACCTGGCACGGCTTTCAGGCCATGGGAAGCCCCTAGAATCACCTCCAGCCCGCCATCCTGCTCCTGAACCTTCTCCACCACTTGCCTCAGGTACACCTGGATGCCACGCTTCCTCATCTCCCGTTCCATCAATGTGGATGAATCCAAATCCAAAGCAGGCAGGGGGAGAAGCCTCTCCAGTGCCTCCACCACATGCACCTGGGATCCGAGGCTCTTGAGGATGCATGCCAGCTCACATCCTATGACTCCCCCTCCCACGATGAGCACGCGGAAGGGGATCTCCTCGAGATCCAGAACATCCGAGCTGGATAGGATCCGCTCACCATCGAAGGGAAGGGACGGCAAGCACAGGGGCCTGGAACCAGTAGCCAGGATGAGCCTGTCCCACTCCAATCGTTCGCTCTCACCAGATGGAGTCTCGAGCCCCAGGAGCCCTGGGCCCAGGATGCGACCCACTCCCTGGATGTGGCGCACACGAAGGCGCGATAGGATTTTCAGGATCCCGGTCTCCTGGATCTCCACCACCTTGCGCTTTCTGGCCATGAGCCGGGCCAGGTTGAGCTTGGGGGTACCCTCCAGGTCAATGCCCATCTCCTCTTTGCTTCTCAGTGCATCCAGAAGCTCGGCCGTGGCCTTGAGCACCTTGGTTGGGATGCATCCCCAGTGAAGGCAAGTCCCTCCAATCCGATCCTTCTCCACCAGGGTGACCTTCGCCCCCAGTTGCGCGGCCCGGATCGCCGCCACATATCCCCCAGGCCCCCCACCCAGGACCACAATGCGCATGGTTCCTCCCCCATTCCAAATCACACGGCCACCCGCGATAGCAACGACACTCCCCCCCTGGACTAGACTAA
>CAYPWF010000042.1:0-34128 GCA_964414345.1 uncultured Desulfarculaceae bacterium | reverse complement strand
GAGCAAAGCCCCCACAAAAACCGCCGCGCATAATCCTGTGATGAGCTTCTTTGCCATTTTTACGCCCTCCTTTCCCTCAGGTGTTTGACACAAAAGGCTTTTTCGTAACATTTGGGGCCGCCCCACTCAGCTCAAGGCAAGGGGTCTCACCGGAGATGCAGTTCCTCCTTTGATCTTGAGGGGCGAGACAACAAGCAGAAACTCATAAACCCCGTCCCTTGCCAGATCCTCCAGGTTCAGGATCTCCATGATGAGGATCCCGTTTCGCACAAGCAGTATCACGTGCACCGGCAGGTTGGCGGTAGGGGTCTTCTCCAGGGCCAGGGTGTCTGAGCCCACGCAGCTCACCTTCTTTTCAACCAGCCAATGGGCCCCATCCTCCACAAGCCCTGGGCATCCCTTCTCGTGGGAGACGTAAGCATGGGGATCCGGGTAGTTACGGATCCATCCTGTACGGATCAAAACAGCGTCCCCGGCCCGCACAGAGACCCCTTGGGCTTGGGCCGCCCGATCAAGAACCTTGGAGTCTATCCTGTAATCAGCCTCCAGACACTCCAGGTTCTCGCTTCCAGCTATGTCCAGGAGCACCCCCCTGGTCACTATGGGCCGAACCTGCTCTATCCCCCCTTTCTTGAGGCCGTGGTAGTCCTGCCATGCCCCTATGTCCCCAACCCCGTAAACCTCTTTGTTCAGGCTTATGTGCCCTGGGGCGTCCAGGTGGGTTCCTGTGTGGCCGCCTGTGGTGAAAAGGCAGTTACAAGCACTGACCCCTTCCGGATACACTATCTCCCCGTGGAGCTTCACCAGGGTGAAGGCAAAGGGGGGGTGATTGGGGTGATGGGGCATGCCCACGTAATACTCCATGCCCAGATCGTATACCTTTCCTTTCCTGACCAGCTGCATGATCTCTTTGGGTTCCATCTTTGGTCCCCCTTTCTTCAGGGCCGCCTATGCCCTCAGGCGGAGGATGACTCGGGTTTCTCAGGCCTTGCTGCGTTGGGTTTTCTTCAACAGATTTCTCGAAATCACCAGCCTTTGGATCTCTGAGGTGCCTTCATAAATCCTAAGGGGTCTGATCTCCCTGTAGAGCTGCTCCACCCTCGAGCCCCTGAGCACGCCCATCCCCCCGTGGATCTGCACGGCCCTGTCTATGCACCGGAAGGCGGCCTCTGTGGCAAAGAGTTTGGCCATGGAAGAAAAAATCGAGGCATCCCCGGCCTCGCCTTCTTTTTTTATGGCTGCAAGGTACACCAGGGCCCTGGCAGCCTCGGTCTCGGTGGCCGCATCGGCCAGTTGGAACGAGACCCCCTGGAACTCGGATACGGCCTTCCCGAACTGGACGCGGCTCTTGGCCCATGCCAGGGCCTCCTGGAGAGCCGCATGGGCCATGCCCACCGCAGCCGCCCCTACAGAGACCCGCATCAGCTCCAGGGTCTGCATGGCAACACGGAAGCCCTCCCCCAAGGGGCCCAGGAGGCTCTGGGCCGGGATTTTCAAATCCTTGAGCCTGAACTCCACCAGATCGTGGCTGGCCGTCGGCTCAAGCCTGCGAAGCACCTCGAAGCCCTTCATTCCTTTCTCCACTACAAAGGCAGAGAGGGCTTTGGAATTTCCATCAACCGGAGTGCGGGCAAAAAGCACGGCCATGTCCGCGGAGTAGCCGTTGGATATGAACCTCTTGAAGCCGTTTAGCAAGAAACCGCCCTCCACCTTCTCGGCCACGCTCTCCAGGGCTCCCACATCCGATCCAGCCCCAGGCTCTGTGAGGGCGAAGGTGGTGAGCCTCTCTCCCCTGGCCAGGGAAGGCAGGTAAGATCTCTTCTGCTCTTCAGAGCCTGCCAGCACTATGGGCTGGCTACCCAGCCCCTGCATGGCGTAGGTGGTGTCCGCGGGCCCGTACACTGCCGCCAGGGCTTCCCTGGCCAGGCAGATCCTCACCGGGCTCACCCCGGAGCCGCCATACTCCTCAGGGAAAAGGGGAGCGTAGAGTCCTGAACCTGCCAGGGAACGGCGAAGGGCCTCCGGCACCACATTCACCTCCCCCAGGCTCCTGGACAGGGGGGCCAACTCCTCTCTGACATATTCCTGACATCGCTCCCAGAAGGATCTCTGTTCCTCTGTGAGAAGAGAGTGCATCTTGTCCACCTCTAAAGCTTTCAGGAAAGGCTCTTCTTGAGGATCTTCCCGGTGGAGCTCTTGGGTAGCTCAGCGAGGAGCTCCACCTCTCTGGGCACCTTGTACGGGGCCAGATGCCTGGCGCAGAAATCCTTGAGCGCGCCTGCATCCAGGGAAAAGCCGGCCTTGGGTGCCACAAAGGCCTTGGGGACCTGGCCCAGCTCAGGATGGTTGACCCCCACCACGGCCGCCTCCCCTATCCCCTCGTATTGGTAAAGCACCTCCTCGATCTCCCGGGGATAGACATTGTATCCCCCGCAGATGATGAGCTCGTCCTTCCTGCCGACTATGAAGTAATAGCCCTCCCTGTCCATGCGGGCCAGGTCTTTTGTGAATACCCAGCCATCCCTGATAGCATCCCGGGTGGCCTCAGGGAGGTTCCAGTAGCCAGGTGTTGCGTTGGGGCCTCGAAAGACTATCTCCCCCACTTCCCCCTCGGCCACATCCAGGCCCCTATCGTCCAGAAGCCGCACCGTGACCCCCGAGACCTGCAGCCCTATGGAGCCCGCCTTGCGCACCCCGTAGACCGGGTTGGCCGTCACCAAACCCGTGGACTCGGTGAGGCCGTAGACCTCCATCACATGCACCCCGAACCTCTCTTGAAAGCGGCCCAGGTGCTCTTCCGAGAGGGAGGCCCCTCCCGAGAGGCCCATGCGAAGGCAAGGGAGCTTGCGGGGGCTTTTCTCCATGGCCTCAAGCAGATAGGCGAACATGGTTGGAACGCCGGGGAACCATGTCACCCGAGCCCTCTCCAAGGCCTCCAGGGCGGGCTGGCTTTGGAACCTCTCCATTATCACCGCACGGCCCCCGCTGTTGAGCGCCCCCAGAACAGGGCTGGCATTGGCAAAAATGTGCACCAGGGGAAGGCAGACCAGGGCCGCGTCACTCTCTGTGAGCCCGTAATTCTGGGCTGTGTTGGCCCCTCCGAAGACCAGGTTTCTGTGGTTCAGCATCACCCCCTTGGGGCTCCCTGTGGTGCCCGAGGTATAGAAGATGAAGGCCAGGTCCTCGGGCTCCCCGGGGTGCATGAGCTGCCTTCTGAGGCTTCCGCAGGTCCTCTCCAGAGTCTGAAAGAGAAGCTCTCCCGGCTCCTTGAGGAGAACAGTGCGCAGGGAGGGAAGGCCTCCTCGAATCTCCTCCAAAAGGGATTTGAAGGCGTGGGTTGTAAGAAGCATCTCAGCCCCGGAGTCCTCCAAAATATAAGAGACCTCCCTTGGCGTATAGAGGGTGTTTACAGGCACCGCCACCCCGCCTGCCTGGATGATGGAGGCGTAAGCCAACACAAAATCGGTGTGGTTGGGATGCAAGATAGCCACCCTGCCCCCCGGGCGCAGCCCGAGCCTGGAGAAAGCCCAGGCCATTCGGGAGGTGGACTCGGCGAATTGGCTGTATGTGTACCTGGTCTGCCCCTCCCAGTCCTCCAGGAACACCCTCGGCCCGTAAAGGGAGGCCTTGTTCTGCACGTGCTCTGGGAAGCTGGGCCAGCTCAAGGGGTTCCTCCGGGGCTGCTTTGCTCTTTGGGTTCCCACTTAAGGGCCCAACCGGCTCCGCTTCCTCCGTCCACAAAGAGAGTCTGCCCTGTTATGAAAGAAGAGGCCTCGCTCACAAGCAGCAAAACAGCCCCATCCAAGTCGGACAGGGTGGCTAGGCGCCCCATGGGGGACCTCTTCTTGAGCATCTCGTAACGTTTGGGGTCGCTCAGCCACTCCCTTGTGAGAGGTGTTTCTATGTATGTGGGGGCGATCCCGTTCACCCTTATATTGTAAGGAGCCCATTCAACAGCCAGGATGCGGGTGAGGTGATTCAGGCCCGCCTTGCTTATGCTGTAAGGGGCGAGCCAAGGCACTGGCATCCCCCCTGCTGCCGAAGAGACGTTGAGGATTTTGCCGCCCCCCCTGGGGATCATCTCCCTTGCTGCCGCCTGGGAACAGAAGAAAGCTCCCTTGAGGTTCGTATCCAGGATGCTGTCCCACTCCTTCTCCGAAAATTCCAGGGCCGGTTTTCTCACATTGGTCCCTGCATTGTTCACCAGCACGTCCAACCGGTCCTTCCATTTGGTCACCTCTTGGACCATGGGGGAAATGGTCTCCACCCTGGAGATGTCCACGAAAACCCCCATGGCCTCCCCTCCAGCCTTGGTTATCTCCCTTGCAGCCTCCTGAGCCTCTTCCAAATGGCGGCTGGCCACTGCCACGGCTGCCCCCTGCCTGGCAAGCAGCTCGGCCAGATGTTTCCCTATGCCCTTGGAGCCGCCCGTGACCAGGGCCACCTGGCCTTTGAGATCAAGATCCGCCCCACCCATTCCCCCCTCCTTGCTCCCCTGAGGCCCGGGTTTGCTTTTTTCGAATTCTGAATCCTCAGGGGGTCCTGGAGCTCAGCTTGGGATCCAGCACCACCTTGAGGGGCATCCGGCCGGGCTCCTCCCCCCCAACCAATCTCAAGGCTTGCTCGGCCTCTTCCAGGGCAAACCTGTGACTCACAAGGCGATCCAGAGGGTATTTCCCCTTGCGGGCCATCTTGATTGCGGGCCGAACGGCCTGGAAATCGTGGGAGAACACCCCCAGCAGCTTTAGCTCTTTGAACACAGCCTGATCAAGAGGCAAGGTCACATCCTTCTTGTAGATACCCGGCAGCACCACCGCTGCTTTTTTCCCGGCCACAGCCAGGGCCAGGCGCGCCCCGGCCGGGCTTCCGGACACATCCATGACCACCTTTGCCATGCGGCCCTGGGTTGCCCTGGCCACTGCCTCCACTGGGTCCTCCTGATCCGCGTTCACGGTCATGTCCGCCCCGAACTCCAAGGCCATGGCCAGCCTTGGAGCGTCCCTGCTGATCCCCACTGCTATGACCGGCTCTGCCCCGGCTTCCCTGGCCACCGCAATTCCTGCCAGGCCCTGCTGGCCGGGGCCTATGATCACAACCGGATCCCCTATGGAGACCCCCCCCATCTGTCTGAGCCACCTCACCGCATTGCCCAGCACAGCGCAGATGAGCACACCCACCTCAGGGGAGATCTCCTCTCCCACCCGGTGCACCATGGCCCTGGGGTGGATGTACACGTAGTCGCTGTAGCCGCCGAAAAGATGGGGCGGCTCCTTGCAGGAGATCATTGAGCCATAGGTGAAATTGGCCTCGCACAAGGTGTAACCACCGGAAATACACATGTCGCAAGAGCCGCAGCCAAAAGCATATTCCAGAACCACTCTCTCTCCCAGCTCCAAACCCAAGCGACGCCTTGCAGCCCGGCCCATCTCCACTACCCTGCCCACGATCTCATGGCCCAGAATTATGGGGTAAGGCCTAGGCCCCCTGGTGGACCTGCCCGCGAATATACCTGGATCAGAGCCGCACACCCCCACCAACTCCACATGGAGGAGCCCGTCCTCATCTCCTATCTCAGGCAGGGGGAAACTTCTTACCTCTATGCTCCCCGGAGCCGTCAGGACCACTGCCCTGGATTCCCCTTTCATGAGCGTTCCCCCCCCCGGGTCAGTCTTTCCCCGGGTTCATGGAAATTTCCCGAAGCCTGGTCTTCAGGGTCTTGCCTGATGGATTCCTGGGAATTTCAGAAAGAAAAGTGACCCTCCTAGGCTTCTTGTACCCGGCCAGTCTTTTCTTGCAGTGTTCCACCACCATATCCTGGGTCAGAACATGGCCTTCTCTTAGCACCAAAAAGGCGTGAACCGCTTCCCCCCAAAGTGGGTCGGGGGTACCCACCACCGCCGCATCGGCTATGGCCGGGTGCTCCAGGAGGGCCTCCTCTATCTCCCTGGGGTATATGTTCTCCCCACCGCTTATGATCAGATCCTTTTTTCGGTCCACGATGTAGAGGTACCCATCCTGGTCCATGCGGGCCAGGTCTCCTGTGTGCAGCCAACCCCCTCTCAGGACTTCCCGGGTTGCCTCAGGCTTCCGGTAATATCCCAGCATCACGTTGGGTCCTCTGCAAACCAGCTCCCCCACCTCTCCAGGAGGCAGGGGGCGATCCTCCTCATCCACCACTTTGACCTCCACGAAGGGCAGAGGCCTTCCCACAGAGCCTGGCTTTTGCCTGGACTCCTCATCCCTCAGGATGCTTATGGTTGGGGCTGCTTCGGTGCAACCGTAAACGTCATAGATGCCTTGAATCTTGGGGAAGAAAGCCTCCAGCCTCCTTCTGGTCTCCTGGGGGAGGATTGAGGCCCCTGAGGTGCACTTGGTGATGGAGCTTCGGTCGTAATTGCGGGCCTGGGGATATTCCATGAGCATGTTGAACATGGTGGGAGCCCCTGAGATAGTAGTGGCCCGCTCTTTTTGGATAACCTCCAGAACGAGCCGGGGGTCGAAGCTTCTAATGAGAATGGCCGTGCCTCCCAATGCCATTTGGATTGTGAGATGGTTGTTGAGCGCCGCCGTATGATACATGGGCCCTATTATCAGGGCCTTTTCCCCCTCCCGGTCCTCCCGGCCGTGCATGGTGTTGATCAGGTTCCAAAGCACAGCCCTGTGAGGGATGAGCGCTCCCTTGGGGCTCCCTGTGGTGCCCGAGGTGTACATTAGCTGGCAGGGATCCTCTTCAGCCCTTGGGAAGGGGCTCTCAACTGGACCTTCATGGGAGATCAGCTGCTCGAACTGCTCTCCCAAGTCTCCTCCCTCCCCCTCCACGGGTACAAGCAAGCTGGGGCCGCCCAAGCCCTCCAATGCCTCCCTGACCCTTTGCTCATAGGAGGAGTGGAAGAAGAGAGCCGAGGGCTCCGAGTCCTCGAGCAGGAAACGGATCTCCGGGGCCGCGAAGCGGAAGTTCACCGGCGTGGCAACAGCCCCTATGGCCAAGGCGGCGGAATAGGCTTCCACGAACTGGTGGGAGTTGGGCAGCATTATGGCTACCCGGTCCCCACGGCCGATACCCCTTTGGAGCATGCCCCCTGCCAGCCCTTTCACCCGCTCAAGGAGTGAGCCATAGTCCCACCTTTGAGCCCCGTCCACCAGGGCGATGGTGTGGGGGTGTTTGGAGCAAGTGAACCAGAGAAGATCTGCCAGGTTCACGGTTGCCTCTCCCTAAGCCCTTGGGCAAGCTGGGGTGTGAAGTGGATGTTTCTTAAAACAACTCCGTGCCGGCCAAGCTATCAACTCCCCCGCGGTTTTGTCAACCCTGGATCCGGCTTTCCCCAGGGCCTTTCTTGACACTCCCTCAAGGGCCGTGGTACGTTCAATCTATGCCTAAGTCCCAGGTCCCTTTGACAGAGCTGGATCGCCGCATAATCAGCATTCTCCAGGACGATCTACCGCTGGTGGAGGCCCCTTACGAGGAAATTGCCAGGCAACTGGGCATATGCCAAGAGGAGCTTCTGGATCGCATAAGATACATGAAGGAAAAGGGGCTGCTTCGTCGCTTTGGTGCCACCTTGCGTCACCAGAGGGTGGGTTACGTGGCCAATGCCATGAGCGCATGGGTGGTGCCCGAGGAGAGGCTGGAGGAGGTGGGCAAGCTTCTGGCCTCATACCCCCAGGTCACCCACTGCTACGAAAGACCCCCTGCGCCGGGTCTGCCTTACAACCTCTACGCCATGATCCACGGCCGGGACCCCGAGGATTGCAGGAGAATCGCCCGGGAGGTGGCCCGCCTCACGGCTGTCCAGGAATACGTGCTCCTTTTCAGCAGCAAGGAGAACAAGAAGTCCAGCATGCAATACTTCTGAGTGTCTGAGGAGCCCCAGGCAATGGGGTGTTGCCGAGGAGGAAGGCATGGAGCGTTCCAACAGGAGATCCGGGGAGCTTTACCTAAGGGCACAGCAGCTCATGCCCGCCGGCGTGAACAGCCCTGTGAGGGCCTTCAGGGCAGTGGGAGGGGATCCCTTGTTCATACAGAGGGCCCAGGGGGCTCACCTCTGGGATGCTGACGGTAACCAGTACATAGACTATGTGGGATCCTGGGGCCCGATGATCCTCGGGCACCGCCACCCAGAGGTGGTGGAGGCCATCGAGAGGGCCCTGGCCAGGGGCACGAGTTTCGGGGCGCCCACGGACCTGGAGATAGAGCTGGCCCAGCTCATCGTGGAGAGGATTCCCTCGGTGGAGATGGTCAGGATGGTCAACTCCGGCACAGAGGCCGCCATGTCCGCCATCCGACTGGCCAGGGGATACACGGGCCGAAGCAGGATCTTGAAATTCGAGGGTTGCTATCATGGCCACGCAGACGGTCTTCTGGTCAAGGCCGGCTCGGGCGCTCTCACCTTCGGCGTGCCAGACAGCGCTGGGGTGCCTGCCCCTTACGGGGAGCTCACCATAACCCTTCCTTTCAACGATACTGAGGCGTTCAGGGAGGCCATGGCCCGGTGGGGACAGGAGATGGCCTGCGTCATAGTGGAGCCGGTGGCCGGCAACGTGGGGGTGATTCCTCCAAGGCCCGGTTTTCTGGAGACCCTGAGGGAGGAGACCACCAAAACCGGCTCTCTCCTTATCTTCGACGAGGTGATAACGGGCTTCAGGGTGGCTCCGGGGGGAGCCCAGGAGCGCTACGGGGTGATGCCAGATATCACCTGCCTGGGAAAGATAGTCGGGGGTGGGCTTCCAGTGGGGGCATACGGTGGTCCCAAGGCCATCATGGAGAAGGTGGCCCCCCTGGGGCCGGTGTACCAGGCCGGAACCCTCTCCGGGAACCCCCTGGCCATGGCTGCCGGCATTGCAACTTTGAAACTGCTCGGAAGGCCTGGGGTTTACCAGGAGCTGGAGGACAAGGCAAATCAGCTGGAGCAGGCTTTCAGGGAGGCGGCCAGAGAGGCCGGGATACCAATCCAACAGCACAGAGTGGGCTCCATGATGAGCGTTTTTTTCACGGAAAAAGAGGTGTGGGATTACTCCTCGGCCAAGAGCGCGGATACGACCAGGTACGCACGCTTTTTCAGGGAAATGCTATCCCGGGGGGTGTACCTGGCCCCATCTCAATTCGAGGCCGCTTTCTTGTCCCTGGCCCACAGCCATGAGGATCTGGAGAGAACCGAAGAGGCACTCACAGAGGCCCTCAGGGTGCTCCGAGGCTGTGAAAACCGGCCGGCCTGAAACTCCGCCTCTTTCCATTTCCCGGTAGATCGGTCTCCCCGGAATTTGCGGACGCCCCTTCCCCCCACGGGCGTTAGGGTGAGCGGCCAAACATGAGTTTTCCCAGGTGGTCTAATGGGAGTGGCCGCCTCCTCAAGACGCATGATCGAAAAGAACACACTGCCTGAGATTTGCCCTGTCCGGCTTGATAAGAAGTGTCAAATAGCGGCTCCGGCCTATCGCAGAGCTAACTTCTCGGCCAGTACATGATGACCGCGACCCCCACCAGGCAGATCATCCCCCCGATCACATCCTGGAGGTCCGGGGCATGGTTGTCGATGATCCATCCCCAAAGGAGGGAGAGCACCACGAACACCCCGCCGTAAGCCGCGTAAACTCGGCCGAAGTGGGCCGGCTGAAAGGTGGGGAGGATGCCGTACAGGAAAAGGACCAAACCTCCCATTATGCCGATCAGAAGTCCTTTCCCTTCCCTCAACCAGAGCCACACGAGGTATCCCCCTCCTATCTCGCACAGCCCGGCAGCGACGAATAGAGCCACGGACTTGGGAACCATGGAGGGCCTCCTGGAATCCTGGCAAAAGAACTTTGAGCACGGGCCCCACCTGGGCCCGATCCCTAGGCTATCAGCAGCTCTTGGGCTGGGGGAGTCCCGCAAGGCGATGGATGCTCAAAAGCCCCTTGGGGAACAACTCCTGGATGTGCCTTATGCTTTGGCCAATTTGCCTGGCATACTCAGGGGGCATGGGGGAGCGCCCATTGCTCAAGAAAAAAGACCGGGCGTATTTGATCAGGCTCCAATGCGATCCTGTGAGAAGACCAATGCCTTCCTCCCCAGCGAACCTCTCCACGAACCCGGGAGCCCACTGCTCAGGTGAGACGAGAAACCCCATGTCGTCCAGCTGATAGTGGCTCTCCTCCTGGGATAAGCCCTCATCGGTGCAAAAGCCCTCATTTTCCATAGAAACCTCCTGCAGCCAAAACCCTTGGCGCGGGACATCTTTCGTTCCCAAGGATGGCTGTCTTCTTGCCTCTCGATTCGCTGTATATGGCCCCTTTGGTGCCGCGGGCCAGACTCAGTAAAGGGGGCCGTTTTCCCCCACCCCATAGAGCTCCCGGATCTTGGAGATCATGGTCTCTGGGAGGTATCTGCCCCATAGCACTATGGGTAAGGAGTCGATACGGGTCTGCGGGCTCAGGCCCACCGAGAAGAGATACTCCACCAGAAACTCCACGTTGGCCGGGATATAGCCCTTATAAACCTTTGTATCACGCTGTGCCAGGATCCGCTCCTCGTGGATGCAGCACCCAAGCTCTGATTCCACCATATCCGGGAAGGTGGAGAGCATCACCTCCAGATACAGGTCAGGGGCGGCATCCTCCAACCAGGATTCTATTCCAGAAGCAAGCTCCTCTTCAGGGATTCCCCTGTTGGCATAGTGCTTCCAGGCCTTTCGCTCCAGAAAGGCCTTGCAAACCGCTTCCCTGTCCCAGGTGTGCTTGAGGATGAAACTTCTGGCCCGATACTCCCCTTTGTATTCCTCCCTTTCCACCACCTCCAGGTCGGGGACCCCATCCAAACCCTTCTCCAGCCGGGCCAAGGCCTCCTCCTCAGCCACGATCTTGATCCCGCCGATATCGTTTATGGTAAGGGCCGATCGGTCCATCTGCACCTTGCCCTCCCGGAAGCTCCCGGCAATTGCCTCCTCCGCCCGGATGAACTCCTGGGCCATCTCCTCTTGGGGGGTCAAAAGCAGCTCAAGGGGTATGCGAAGCACCCTGGCTCTTTCCTCTGCCAGGCGCCTGGCCTTTTCCTGCACCATCTGGAAGATCCAGTTGGCTATATACCGGTTGGCCTTCTCCGCGATCCTCCTTGGCCTCTTGAGGCGGTATAGGCCCAGGAGCCTTCCCTCCCGGTCCAAAGCCATGGCCCCGTTGATGGGAACATCCCTGTAGAAGAACTCGGGCCTCTCCATGTAGCTCCTGATGAGCTCCCCTACCCTGGGATCCGGGTCCCTGGCGCTCCTGCAAAGCGCCTCCCTGAGCTCCCCCTTTAGGTGAATGCGTTTGATCTGGAAAGGGCCTGGGTGGACCATCCCCAGGAGTCTCTTGCTCAGGGTCTCGAGGGTTTCCCCCAGGACGAATCCATCGCATATGAGGACGCGGGTGACAAGAAGGCCGTCATCGGGATCCAGCCTGGCGCAGAGCCACCTTCTGGTGAGCTGGAAAAGGGCCTCCCTGTGCACAAAACCGCTCAAATACATGGGACCGAAGGGCTCCTCTCAACATCTTTTTGCAGGAAGGGCTCCTTTGAGACCCCGCCCGTACACCCAAGACAATAGCACTGGAACCAGGACTAGGGTTAGCATGGTGGCCACCCCAAGCCCGAAGATCACTGCCACTGCCATGGGCCCCCACCATTGGGAGGACTCGCCTCCTAAGTCCCATCTCATGACAGTGAAATCAAAGCTTACCCCCGTGGCCATGGGCACGAGCCCCAGCACCGTTGTGATCGCCGTGAGCATCACTGGCCTGAAGCGCGTGAGGCCTGTCTGAATCAAGGCCTCCTTGCAGGCCAACCCCTTTTCCATCAACTGCCGGTGGTAATCTATGAGCACTATGGCATTGTTCACCACCACCCCTGCCAGGCTTATGACCCCGATGCCCGTCATTATGACACCAAAGGGCATGCCGCATACCAGAAGGCCCATGAAGACCCCTATGAGAGAGAGCAGCACCGAGCTCATTATCACCAGGGGGATCTTGAAGGAGTCGAACTGGGCGATGAGGATGAGAAGGATCAGGAAGACCGCCCCCACGAATGCCTTGCTCAGGAAGTCCTTGGCCTTGTCCTGCTCCTGCTGCTCCCCTGTGAATCGGAATCTGTATCCCCTGGGCCATTGCATCTGGCTCAAGCGCGCCTTGATGTCCCGAATCACGTCATTGGCGAGCCTGCCAGAGACGTTCCCGGAGACAGTGACCACCCTTTTCTGATCCAGACGCTGGATGGCCCCCAGCCCTGTTGTGAGGGACACATCGGCCACGCTCGTCAGTGGGATGGGCTCCCCTTTGGGCCCGGATATGGTCAGTCTCCTCAAGCTCTCCACCGAGTGGCGGTCCTTCTCAGGGAGCCTCGCCAGGATGTCGTACTCCTCCTTGCCCTCCCTGAAGACCCCTACCTTTGCCCCACGCACCGCCGCCTTCACGGTATAGGCTATGGTGTAAGTGTCGAGCCCCATCAAAGCGGCCTTCTCCTTGTCCACCCGAATGGTGATCTCGGGCTTTCCTTTCACGAAGTTGTCCTTCAAGTCCACCAACCCTGGGATGTCTCGTATCTGCTTCTTCACAAGAGAGGCCAGCTCCCCCAGACCCTGGATCTCCTCCCCGGAGATCTCTATGTTGACGGGAGGGCCTGTGGGGGGGCCGTGTTTCTCCTTCTCCACCTGGAGCTCCACGCCCTTGATGCTGGAAAGGAGGCGGCCTCGGATCTCGTCCACGACCTGGGAGGAGGGCCTTGTGCGCTCGTGGATGTCCACGAAGTCCAGGGAGACCCTGTTGATGTGGGTGCCGGTGCCGCCCTGGGAAAACGGGTCCCCGCCCACCGAACCTATGTTGCTCACCACGTAACGGATATCCGGATACTGCATCACCACCTGTTCCACCTGGGAGATCAGAGAGTCCGAGGTATCCAGGTTGGTGCCCTCTGGGGCCTTCAGGTAAACGAAGGCATGCTTGGGTTCCACCTCCGGGAAGAACTCCACCCCCTTGCCCAGAATACCAAAGAGGGCCCCCGAGCCCACAAGAGCCGCCACCCCACCTCCCAGGACCACCCACCTGTGCTCCAAAGACCAAAGGAGACCTCTCAGGTAAGCCCTCTTGACCCAGGGCAGGCCCCCTTGCCCTGTCTGGCGCGGCGGGGCTTGCTTTGCCGACTGGTACCTGGCAGAGAGCACCGGGTTTATGACCAAGGCCACGAAAAGGGAACCGCTCAGGGCCAAAATCACGGTGAGGGGGAGAAAGTACATGAACTTGCCCATGATCCCAGGCCAGAACATCATGGGGAAAAAGGCCCCAAGGGTGGTCAGCGTGGAGGTGATCACGGGCCAGGCCACCTCGTCGGTGGCCTCCCTGGCCGCCTGGAGCCTGTTTTTCCCTTCCTGCATGTGCCTGTAGATGTTCTCCACTATGACTATGCCATTGTCCACCAGCATGCCCAGGGCCAGCACCAGGGAGAAGAGCACCACCATGTTGAGGGTGATGCCCATGGCCCACAGAAGCAGGAAGGTTATAAACATGGAATAGGGGATGGCCAGTGAAATGAAGAAGGCGGATCTGGCGTTTATGAAGATGAAGATCACGGCCAAAACCAGTATGAGGCCCGAGATGATGTTGTTTTCCAGGTCCGCCACCATGAGCCTCACATCCTCGGACATGTCCGAGGTGAGGTCCAGTTTGAGAGAGGGGGGCAGGACGGGCCTCAACTCCCCTACAACCTTTTTCACCTCGTCTGTTATGCGGATTATGTTCTCCCCGCTTCTCTTGAGCACTGCCAGGGTGACGCTGGGCTGGCCGTTGAGCCGGCTCCTGGTCAGGGGGTCCTGGTGGCTGTCCTGTATGGTGGCCACATCTCTTAAATAGATTGGCTTCCCGTTTTGCACAAAAGCCACCAGGGAGAAGATCTCTGCTGGGTGCTTGAAATCCTCGGGGACCCGCACCAGGTACCTGCCCTGACCTATGTCCATGCTCCCGCCTGGCATGTTGACGTTGCCCTTCTGGACTGCCGCGATCAGGCTGGAGAAGGGAACGTTGTAGGCTGCCACCCTGTCCAGGTCGAACTCCACGTGTATCTCCCGCTGGAGCCCTCCTGTGAGCCTGGCCTCCAAAACCCCGGGGATGGCCTCTATCCTGTCCTTTATCTCGTCGGCGAAGGTCTTGAGTCGCTTTAGGCTGAAAGGCCCGGACAGTACCACCCTGATCACAGGGATGTCGGAAAAATTCACCTCCTTGATCACGGGGTCATCCGGGAGATCAGCCGGGAGATCGGCCTTGGCCTGGTCCACCTTGTCACGCACCTTCTGGACAGCGTCGTCCAGATTCACCCTGGGCAGGAATTTCACGGCCACGGTGGAGATCCCCTCGGCCGAGGTGGAGCGAATCTCCTCCACATCCGATATCCCCTTTAGCTTTCGCTCGATGGGGATGGTGATGAGCTTCTCCATGTCCTCGGGGGCCACGCCCTCATAGGTGGTGGTAACGAAGACATAGGGGATAGGGATGTCCGGGAAGGACTCCCTGGGAAGAACCCGGTAGGAGTAAAGCCCCCCCACTACCAGGAAAACCAGAAGCGCCAGAACAGTTGCCTGGCGCCTCAAAGCCCATTGATTCAGGATCATTGCACCTGGACCTGCATACCTTCTTCCACCTCCGCCTGCCCTGCCACAATCACCCTCTCACCGGCATTTAGACCGCTTGTGATCTGAACCCGCTCCCCCTCTATTATCCCAACAGAGATGGTCCTGGCCATGGCCACCCCATCCTTCTCCACAAAGAGCACCCTCTCGCCTCCTTTGTTCAGTATGGCGAAAAGCGGCACTGCCAACGCATCGGGGACCTCCCGCCTGATGAGTGCCACCCGTGCTATCATGCCCGGCCTTATCTCCCTGGCGGAGTTCTCCACAAGCACCTGCACCTGGAAGGTCTTGGTTGAAGGCTCAGCCTTATAGGCCACGAAATCCACCTTGCCCCAAAGCTTTTTTCCCGGCAAGGCGTCAATGCTGACCATGGCATCCTGACCGGGCTTTAAGAACCTTACATCCATCTCCGGCACATTGAGCTGGATCTTTATCTTTTCCACATTCACCAGATCCAGGACAGGGGCCCCCCTGCCAACATACTCCCCTGCATCCACGTACAGGTGATTCACGATCCCTGAGATGGGGGCTTTCAGGAATCCCCTTTCGTATTCCACCTGGGCCTGCCTCAAATTGGTCTCGGCAAGGGCGCGCTCGGTAGAGGCCCTATCCAGCTCTTCCTTGGAGATGATCCTGCGTTCGAAAAGAGACTCCCTTCGCTTCAAGAGCTCATCTGCCAATTTGAAGGATGCCTGCGCCCTGTCCAAGGCGGCCTTGCGGGCTGCCACATCTATGCGGGCCAGCAGCTCCCCCTTCCTGACCGCCTGGCCCTCCTTTGGGCCTATCCACTCCACCACCCCGTCCATGTCCGAGGAGACCCGCACATCCTCCCAGGCCTGGGTCTCTCCCGGAAGCAAAAGCACATCTTTCATGCTGGTGGGTTGAACCTCCAAGACAGAAACCTTCACCTGGGGTGTTTGGGAGGCTTGGGGCTGAGCGGTTACCTTGCTCTCTGATTTTTCGCATGCAGCAAGAAAAAACAGCAACAAAAACCCCAACAAAAACCTGGCAAGAGTATTCTTCATCCGATCACCCTCGCTTCAAGCCCAATCCTGCCAAGGCCAGACCCAGCAGCCTCTCCATGCGCCCTGGGTCGGCATTGTGGGGATAGCATTGGTCCAGGTCAATGCAAAGGCTCAAGACAGCCATCAAAAGCAAGGCCACATCCTCAGGGTCAGACCTGGCAAGCTCTCCTTTCTCCATGCCCTCCCGGGCCATGGCTGCCAGGGTCTCCTTCATGCGCCGAGGGAAAGACTCGATGTCCAAACCATGCGTAGTCTTCTCGGAGTTGGAAAAAGCCAAATTGTGCAGGAGGCGGAAAAGATGCGGGCTTTGGGTTACTTCCTCATAGACCTCCTTGAAAAGCTCTGTCACTTTTTGGATCACCGAGGCTTGTCTTGAAATTGCCTTCTCTAGTAGTTCTTCGTGTCGATTGCTGGCTTCCTCCAGGATGGCTCTGAAAAGTCCTTCCTTACTCCCGAAGTAATAGTAAAGCACCGGCTTGGTGACACCGGCCCTTGCAACTATCTCGGCAACAGGGCAGGCCGAGTATCCTCTTTGGGAAAACATCTCGGTAGCCACCTCCAGGATCCTCTCCCTGGTGCCGCGACCCCGAGAGGCTTTAGGCATGGCCATCGTCTCTTCTCTCCCAGGCTTTGTTTTATTTTACCATTCGGTAAATAAATGATCAAGCCAGTCACCCAACAGGCTATATCATTTGTAGGAGAATGGAGATGAGACTTTCTCAAAGAGGGGCTCGTTCAAAAACCAGGATGCGGGCTATTTTAATCACATATTTGGACAAACCGCTCCATACACAAAGAGACCCAGACTTATGGTTTCAGGTTTTGCCCGGGTTTGAGTCGGAATATGTCGAAGAACACCGTTGGCTTGGGGGCTTGAGCCCCCAAGGTCACAGGCTTTGGGGGATAGGGAGCGGTGTGTTTCTTCAGGTTCCATCTTGAGGGGTTGGGATCTTATCCTCACAAGGCACACCTGTCTGGCAAAGCCCGCAGCCGTAACCGTCAAAGCCGTAGTTGGCCCGCACATAGTCCCTGCTGGCAGGTCTCAAGTGCGCCACACATTTTCTCTTGTCGTGCCCGGAGCTGCTTAGAGCCCCCACAGGGCATCTGGGGATGCATTTACCGCAGGTCCCTCGACTGAAGAACAGGCAATACTCACGGTAGTGGGTGTAAGGCCTTGCGGTGGGAGTCAAATCAATGCGGGCCACAACCGAGCCCACCCGCATGGCTTTCCCCGCAGGGGTGATCAACCCGTCGCAAAGCCCAAAGGTCCCAAGGCCGGCCACAAACGCCGCATGCCTCTCCGACCAGGTGGAGGCGAAAACAAAGCGGTCGGACTCCACTCTCTTGAATTCCGGGGAAAGCACGGGAGCCAAAGCCTGATGACCTTTCCTCCCCAGCTCCCCTACCACGTGTCTTCTCAACTTGTCATTCACCTCTCCCCCGAAAATCCTGGCTCTGGCCCAACGCTCCGAGGGGTACACCTTCTGGGCCCTGTTGTCCCTTCGTGTGGCCTCTGTTTGGGGAAGCACCCAGCAGATGACCCTCAAGTCCCCTGCCTGAACCTCCTGGTCTGGATAGTGCATCCGGAAAATCTCCAAGGGTGTCCAGTGAAACGGCCCAACATGTTCTTTCATGGCATCGAAAAGCGGGTCATCCCCCTTTGCAACTCCAATCAAAGGGGCCTCAAAGGCCTTTTCCCTGCAGGGATTCCCCAAATGGTTCTCAGGGGAGAACAGCACAAAATCCCGGATCAGGGATTCCACCCAGGAGCCCAAGTCCGCCTCAGAGCCCTTTCTCATTAGAGCAGCTCCTCAAGTCATAGATCCCGGCCGATTCAAACGGCGTCGGTCTTCTCCGGGTAATCGCACAGATCCCGTATCACGCACCTACCGCACTTGGGTTTCCTGGCCACGCAAGTTTTCCTTCCGTGCCAGATTAGAAGGTTGCACAGCCTGGACCACTCCTGCCTGGGTGCCAGTTCCATCAGATCGAACTCTATTTTCACCGGGTCGCGTTGTCGGCTGAGGCCTATTCTGCTGGCCAGCCTCTGCACATGGGTATCCACAACTATCCCGGGCACTCCAAAAGCCTCTGAGAGCACCAGATTGGCTGTCTTTCTGCCCACACCCGGCAGACTCACCAATTCCTCCAGGGTTTGCGGGACCTTCCCCCCGAACCGCGCCACAAGATTCTGTCCTATACCTTTCAAGGTCCTGGCTTTCTGGCGGAAATACCCTGTGGGTCTTATCTCCTCCTCGAGTCGCTCCAGCTCTGCATCGGCGTAATCCTCGGCCTTTTTGTAAGACTGGAAGAGCTTGCGGGTTACCTGGTTTACCCTCTCGTCCGTGCACTGGGCCGAAAGCACTGTGGCCACAAGAAGCTGAAGCGGATCCTTGAAGCTCAAAGCAGTTCCCGGATCAGGGTACTGCTCTTTCAGCCTTTCTAGAATCAACTCCACACGGCTTCCGAGTTCTTTGGCGGGTTTAGGTTTACCGGCCCGCGGGTTACGGCGCTTCTCAGCCACTCCTGCCTCCTTTTACAGGGCTTCTCAAAGAGGGTTTTCTCTTTAGGTAGAAAACCTGCCCCCCCAGCAAAGCCGCCAGAAGCCCCCCGCCTGCAAGCAGCCACATTCTGGTGCGCCCCACCCTCTCGTTGTAGCCTGTCCTGGAAAAGCCCACCAGCAACACAGCCTCTGCCCCCCCCTCCATCTTCAAAGGAAAGCCCCTCACATAGATGTCCCCCTCACGGGCCATGCGCCCCTTGTCGGCGAACCTGGCAACCGTGCGATCTTCTCTGGTAACCTCCAGGAAAACTATGTCAGGATCCTTCCCCATGGCCTTCAGATAACCTTCCAGGATTTTCACCTTCTCCTTCGAAGAGTCTTCTACACCCACCACTTCCAGCATACGGGCCATGTGCCCTCCCCGAAGTGTGGTGCTCTGCTCCAATATTCCCTTCTCACCCATTAAGCTAAAAACACCGTAAGCCACAATGGCCAAAAAAAGGATTCCTGTAAGAAGAAGCGGAAGCCGGCTGGTTTTGGTCTTGGGGAGTTCCAAAGGGGCTGTGGGCCCCAGCACCTCGGCCGAAGCTCCCTCCATTAAATTCAGAATCCTCTCCAGGCTGGCACGGAATTCCCTGGCCGAACCGATCCTCTCCGAGGGGTCCTTGGCCAAGGCCCTCATGATGAGAGCCTCCAAAGAGGGGGGTATCTCCGGGTTAAGGGATCTGGGAAGCATGGGGTCCTGAGTCAGGATCCGGGTTATTATCTCGGGGGAGGAATTCCCCTCAAAAGGCAGTTTTCCTGTAAGCCACTGATAGAGGATCACTCCCAGGGAAAAAAGATCCGCTCTTCCGTCCACATTGCTGAAATCCCTGAGCTGCTCCGGTGAACAGTAGGCCGGAGAGCCCAGAAGAACCCCTGCCTTGGTAAGGCCCACATCTGCGTCTTCTATCCTGGCAATGCCGAAATCGGCTATCTTTGCCCGGCCGTCCTCCATCACCACTATGTTGTCGGGCTTTATGTCCCTGTGTATTACTCCCTGGGAGTGGGCGTAGTCCAAGGCCTCGCATATCTGGATGGCTATACGGATCACCTCCCTAACTGGCAAGGGCTCTTCCATTTTTTCCAAGAGGCTCTTTCCCCTGAGATATTCCATGACAATGTAGGGTTGGCCTCCGCTGTGGCCCACCTGATGGATGGCCACTATGTTGGGGTGATTCAGTCTGGCAGCTGCTTGGGCTTCCTTGTAAAAACGAGCTTGAATCTCGCGTACCTTCTCTGCCGGGAGTCTGCGTGAAGGATCCACCCGAAGGACTTTAATGGCCACCTCCCTGTTGAGTCTGTTGTCATGGGCCCTATACACGACCCCCATGCCTCCCTCCCCTATCTTCTCAAGAATCCTGTAATTGGGAGACTTGTTCATCGCGGAAGGACCTCTTTTGCAGCCCCAAAAGCCAAGGAGGATTTCTTTGCCAACATGACTTCCAGATCCATACCCTTACTCAGCTGCACCAGTCAGCAGGAACAAAGCCCTCATCATTTAAGTGCTCCTGGAACCCCCAGGAGAAGAAGCGTGACCTTCTATAGCAAACCCCCTTGGGGGTGTCAACCGACCCTCACACACTTGGTCCTCACAAGGGCAGTTCCATCCCTATACCCAGCTGCTTGGCTCTTTGCAAAATGGCAAGCCCTGTCACCATGTCCTCTATGGCCAGGCCCAGGAAGACCGCCATGGTCTTCTGGGAAGCGTCTGTCCTGCCGGCTCTGGAGCCTGCCACCAACTCGGCCAGTTCCACTTGAACCTGGGGAAGCCTCGGGAAATAACCCAAGGACCTATAGTAGCCCAGCTGCTCCAAGTCGTCCGTGACGATTAGATCCATCTCCTCCAGGGCCTCCCGGCTCCAGTAACAGTCGAAGTCCACGGCCGAGGCAAAGCCGCCCGGCTTGAGCCACCCACCCAGGATGGAAGGGGTGGCTTCTTTCAAGATCAGGGCTGCGGTGACCATTACATCCGCCTCTTGGGCCACCTCCCGAGGGCTTTTCGCCTTGTGGAAACTCAACCGGGGGAACCTGGGTTTCATCTCCCCCAGAAAACTCTCCAGAGCCTGGGGATCAAGGTCATACAGGATCACCTCCTCCAGGTTGGGAAGTACCTCCAGAAAAGCCTCCAGGTGACTTCTACCCTGAACCCCGCAACCGCATATCCCCATCACGCGGGAGTCGGGCCTGGCCAGGTAACGCGCGGCAAGGGCCGAGGCCGCCCCGGTCCTCTTGGCCGTGATCCAAGTGCAGTCCATGACTCCCATGGGCAGTCCGGTCTCAGGATCGTTCAGGATTATCAGGCCGCTTATGTAGGGTAACCCCTTGGCAGGGTTGGTGGGGTAGCCGGCCACCCACTTTATTCCAGCAGCCCGACGTGAAGGCACACAGGCAGGCATGGCATGAAGAAAGCACTCGGGCCTGGGGTGGATTCCAGGTTTAGGGGGTGCCTCAGTCAGACCTCGGGCCTTCTCTAGAAAGGCTGCTTCAAGGCTCTCTATGATCTCTCCCATGGGCAGCGAAACCCTCTCCACATCCCCACGGGAAAGGTACAGAAGTTTCTCGCTCAACCCAGCCCTCCCATTGAAAATTATCTTACACGGTAAGGGCCTTGGAGTTCTGTGTCAACCGCCCGTGCAACCCCCATTTGCAAAGAGAACTTTCGGCAACCCCAAAAAAGGGGCCGCTTACTTGGGCCAAAAAACCGGCCCCTGGAGGCGCCCAAGCCTGAGCAGGAAGCTTGGAGGGCCCATCCCGTGCTAAAATTATACAAAGTTCCTCTGCCCGAGATGGGCTTGGGGAGTTGGCAGCGGGAAGTGTGTGGAGATGGCGGAGGGTCTGCTACAAAGAATTCAAAATTCCTTGAGGGGAGGCCGGGGCTTAAGGGTGCAGGGGTTGCGTGGCTCCTGCCCTCCTTTTTTGGTCTCGCGCCTTTTGGCCAGGGGGCTCGGGCCTTTGGTGGTCCTTGTGCAGAGCTCCTCCCGGGCTGATCAGTGGTGCAAGGATCTGCGTTTTCTGTGCAGTCCAGCCACACGCATAGAGGTATTCCCATCCTGGGAGGTGCTGCCTTTTGATGAGAACTCACCCTATCAGCGCATCCAGTGTGCCAGGCTTCAGATCCTGAGAAAGTTCCTCATGGGGGAGCCGCCGCGGTTGCTGGTGGTTCCCGTGGACGGCTGGATATTGAGGCTGCCTCCCCGCAGCTGGCTGGAAAAGCAAAGCCTTTTTCTGAGCCCCGGGCAGAACATGCCCATGGAGCAGCTGCTGGCAAGCCTGGAATCCTGGGGTTACCACAGGGTGCCTCTGGTGGAGGAGGTGGGGGATTTCAGCCTCAGGGGAGGTATATTGGACTGTTTTCCCCCGGAAATGGAAGAACCGGTCCGCATGGACTTCTTTGGAGACGAGATAGAATCCATACGTGTTTTCTCACCCGACACCCAACGTTCCACAAAGCGCATCAACTGGGTGGAACTCTCTCCCGTAAGGGAGCTTCCCTGGTCTAAAGCCGATCGGGAAGCTGCCTTGAGGAGAATTGCGCCATTGCTTTCCCAAAGACCCCAGGCTCGTCTCACCCCGATCTTAGAGGCCCTGGCCGAGGGGATCCCTTTCCCGGGAATGGAGTTCTTGTTGCCCTTCTTCCATGAAAAGCTGGAAACCCTTTGGGATTACCTACCGACAGGGGCTGCTTTGGTTTTGGAAGAGCCGGAGACCTTGGAGCAGGAGCTGACCGATTCCTGGAACAGGGCGCTTTGGAGAGGCTCCCAGGGGGATCTTCCGCTCTCAGGGCTTCTTAAGCCCGAGAAGTTATACGTGCCGCCTGAGGAAGCTACGGAGGCATGGGAGTCCAGGCCCGCCTTGCTCATAGATCCCCTGGTAAAAGATCTCCCTCCTGAACAGAAAATACCCTTCATCGGGGTTAGCTGTTCAGGCCACGAGGGGCTGAGGGCCGAGTTGGCAGGTGCGGCGGCTTCCGGAGGAGGAGCCCTGGGAGGGCTCTCAGAAAGGTTCCGCAGGTGGGTGAGGGAAGGTTTGCATGTGCACTGGGTGATCCGCTCCCCTGGGCAGGCTGAGCGATTGAGGGAGCACATGGCCCAAGGCGGCACGCCTTGCCGGTTGGATTTGGCCCAGGGTGAGTGGCCTACAGGACCTGCCAGGCTCTGGATTCGGGTAGGAGAGCTCTCCAAGGGATTTTCCTGCCCGGAGCTGGGGCTGGTGCTTCTGACCGAGGAAGAGGTCTTCGGGCCTCAGAGGGCTTTAGCCCCCCACAGAAAAGCCCGAAGCCCTGTCTCCTTGACCCACCTGGAGGAGCTTCGAGAAGGGGACCTGGTGGTGCATGCGGATCACGGCATAGGGATTTACCGGGGGCTCAAGACCCTGGAGGCCGGCTCCATTAAGGGTGACTTCTTGCACCTGGAGTACTTGGGGGGCGACGGGCTGTATGTGCCCGTGGAACGCTTCCAGAGTGTGCACAAGTATCTGGGCACCGAGGGTGTCCTGCCCAGGTTGGACCGCTTGGGGGGCCAGGGCTGGGAAAGCCGCAAGAAGAGGGTTCAGAAAGCGGTGGAGAGGATGGCCAAGGAGCTCCTGGAGCTTTACGCGGCCAGGGAGGTGACTGCGGGCCACGCCTTCTCCCCCACGGATTCCCTTTACGAAGAATTCAGCAACGGTTTCTCCTACCAGGAGACCCCGGACCAGCTCAAAGCCATCCAGGAAGTCATGGCTGACATGGGCAGCCCCAGGCCCATGGACAGGATTGTCTGCGGCGACGTGGGATTCGGTAAGACCGAGGTGGCCATGAGGGCCGCCTTCAGAGCCGTGATGGACGCAAAACAGGTGGCCTATTTGGTGCCCACCACCCTTTTGGCCGAGCAACAATATCATGCTTTCTTGGAGCGATTCAGGGGCTACCCAGTGATAATAGAGGTGCTGAGCAGATTCAGAACTCCTTCCCAGCAGCGTTCTGTGGTGGAGCGCTGCTCCGAAGGAAAGGTGGACATCCTCATAGGCACACACAGGCTTCTGCAGAAGGACGTGAAGTTCAAAGACCTGGGGCTTCTCATCCTTGACGAGGAGCACCGCTTCGGGGTGGCCCACAAAGAGAGGCTCAAGAAAATGCGCAAAGAGGTGGACGTGCTCACCCTCACGGCCACACCCATCCCCAGAACCCTTCACATGGCACTGGTTGGCATCAGGGACCTGAGCATAATAGAAACACCTCCCCCCGAGCGTCTTTCAATCCGCACTGTGGTGGCCCCCTTCGAAGAAAGGGTTGTGAGGGAATCGGTGGAAAGGGAGCTGGCCAGGGGAGGGCAGGTTTTCTTTGTGCACAACAGGGTCCAGGGCATTGAGCGCATTGTGGGAATCCTAAAAGAGTGGCTTCCCCAGGTAAGCCTTGCAGTGGCCCATGGGCAGATGCCCGAGAGGGAACTGGCCAGGGTCATGGAAAAATTCCACGCCCGGCAGATACAAATGCTGGTATGCACCACCATCATAGAAGCGGGTCTGGACATCCCCTCGGCCAACACCATCCTGATCCACGACGCGCACAAGCTGGGTTTGGCCGAGATGCACCAGATCCGAGGAAGAGTGGGCCGCTCAGGCCATCAGGCTTATGCATATCTGCTGCTTCCCAAGCAGGGCTCCACTGCCCTCACCCAGGAAGCACTCCAAAGGCTCCAGAGCCTCCAGGAGTTCAGCGAGCTGGGGGCCGGTTTTCGTATTGCCACTCGAGACCTGGAAATCCGGGGGGCAGGGACCCTCCTGGGACCTTCCCAGTCAGGCCATATAGAAGCAGTGGGGTTCGAGCTTTACACCCAGCTCATGCAAAGGGCCGTGGCCTCCTTGAAAGGGGAGCCGGTGCAGCCTCAGCTGGAGCCGGAAGTGCAGCTCCCCCTCCAGGCCAGGATACCGGATTACTATGTGCCCGATCCTCACCAGAGGCTGGCTCTGTACAGAAAGCTCACCAGGTGCGAAGGGGACCAGGAGCTAGAGGCCCTTAAAGAAGAGTTGGAGGACCGATACGGCCCCCTGCCGGAAGAAACCGTAAACCTGCTTCAACTCATGGGCCTAAGGAGCTTGCTGAAAGTCTTGGGGATCAGAAAACTGGCTCTTCAAGACTCAACCCTGAGGCTCATCTTCGATCCCTCCACGCCTGTTTCGCCCCAGAGGATAGTGGAGCTGACACAGAGCCCAAGGGGCTCCGGGATGGTTCTCTTGGGGGAGGATACGCTGGAGTTCCCCTTGGACAAAGGATTCTTGGAGCGGCCCCTGGCTGTTGCCGCCAGAGACAGATTGAAACAACTTTTCTTGGATGCTAGCATGGCAGCTTGAGCTAAGAGTTCCGGGGCATAAATCAGAGGGGACAAAAAATGGGTATCATTTTGCGAGCCGTGTTGCTCTTGGCTTTGGCCGGGCTTTTGGGGGGCTGCGGTTCCAAGGCCAAAGAGGCCAAGGAAACTCAGGAAAAGCTGGCCCGATGGGAAAAGGAGCAACAAAGCCAAAAAACCAAGCAGGAGACAACTCAGACTCCCTCCCTGCCTTCCGGAAAGAGGGCCGAAGGGATAGTGGCCAGGGTGAACAACGAGGTGATCTTTTACTCGGATCTGGAGTTGTTGGGAAGGGAGTTTTTCGAAAAAGTCCGACAGCAGGCTCCTCCTGAACGGGTGGAAAGGGAGCTTCAGGAAGCCCGAAAGGCTGTTCTGGAGCGCATCATAGACAGAACCCTTTTGGAGCAGGAAGCAGAACGTCTGAAAGTCAAGATCACAGATGAGGAGGTGGAGGCTTCCCTCCAGAGCTTGCTCAAGAGTCGAGGCGCCACAAAAGAAGAGCTTTATGTGGATCTGGCCAGGCAGAAAATGTCCCCGGAGCGTTTCAAGGAGAAGCTGCGCAAAGAGCTCATGGTGGCCAGAATGTTGGATGTGCTTGTGCGTTCCCACATACATGTCACGGACAAGGATTGCCAGGACTTCTATGAAAGTAATTACAAGGATCTGAGCCCATCTGCCCAGCCCTCCGGGGATGCGGTGCGGCTCCAGCAGATAATACTTTTGGCAAAATCCGGCTCTGAAAAAGAGAAGGAGGAAAAGAAGAAGCTTCTGGAGGAGATCAGGAAGCGGGTGCTAAAGGGAGAAGACTTTGGGAAGCTTGCCCGACAGTATACCCAGGGTCCCAACCCCGAGGGGGGCGGGGACTGCGGATTTTTCAGGCCCGGCGACCTGCTTCCAGAGCTGGATCGGGTGGCCTTCAACTTGAAACCCGGGGAAGTAAGCCAAGTCATAGAAACCCAGGTGGGCTACCACCTCTTGAGGGTGATGGGCCGCGAAGAGGCTTCCAACAAGCTGCCTGAGGCTGTCAAGGCCGAAATAAGGGCCAAGCTGGAAGAGAGGCAATACCAGGAAGAGGTTCGCAAGCTGGTCGAATCCCTTCGAAAAAACGCATTCATTGACATAAGACTCTGATGCTACTGCCCAAAGCTCCCGAGTTCGGCGCCCGGGGCTTCTGACCCGCATCCCTCGCGGTGAGTGGATGACACGGGTTATCCTGTGGATATCTCAATGATGGCCAAAAACACTTTTGTTTTCGGTGTCAGGTTTTGCCCGGGTTTGAGTCGGAGTGTGTGGAAGCGTATCTGGGGCTTGGGGGCTTGAGCCCCCAAACTTAAGGGCTTTGGAGAATGGCCAAAATTGTTATGAGAACTCTTCCCGTGATAGCCGTAACCATGGGGGATCCCGCCGGGGTGGGGCCTGAGGTGATTTTCAAGGCTCTGGCCAGGCCCGAACCCTGGGAGGTTTGCACTCCAGTTGTGGTGGGAGATCCCCTTGTTTTGGAGAAGGCTGGAAAGCTCCTGGGCAAAAAGGTCCCCATATGCACATTGGACTCCACAGCCGAAGGCTTAAACTCTCAGGGGCTAAACGTAATCAGGGCCACCCAAGAGGATCTGGCCGACCACCGATGGGGAAAGCTGGATGTCAGGTGCGGCAGGGCCCAGGTGGACTTCCTGCGCAAAGCAGTGGACATGGCCCTGGCAGGGGAGGTCCAGGCTGTTGTCACAGCCCCCATCCACAAGGTGGGGCTCAAAATGGCCGGAGTTGATTTCCCTGGGCATACCGAGATGCTGGCCGCCTGGACCGGGGCTCAAAGCTTTGCCATGATGCTGGCTGGGAAACAGCTCAGGGTGGTGCCCGTGACTCTCCACTGCTCCCTAAAACAGGCCCTTGAGCGACTCTCCACGGCCGGGATCCGGGAAGCGGCCCTTTTGGCCTACCGGGCCTTGAAAGACTGGTTCGCCATACCCTCTCCCAGGCTGGCTGTGGCGGGCCTTAACCCCCATGCAGGGGACCAAGGGCTTTTCGGGGATGAGGAGGAAAGGATCATTGCCCCTGCGGTGGGGCTTTTGCGGCAGGAGGGCATACAAGCCGATGGGCCCATGGTCCCGGACGCGGTCTTCAAAATGGCCGCAGACGGGCTCTTTGACGTGGTTGTGGCCATGTACCACGATCAAGGCCTGATCCCACTTAAGTTGTTGGAAAGAGATCAGGCTGTAAATGTGACATTGGGGCTTCCCATAATAAGAACCTCGGTAGACCATGGCACTGCATACGACATAGCCGGGACCGGCAAGGCCTCAGAGGGAAGTCTCCTGGAGGCCCTGATGCTTGCGGCCCGCCTTGCCCAATCCACGAAAGCCCTTGGGGCTCCATAACACTCTTGGGCGGGGCTTGCCGGTCCTCGCTGCCAGAGGGATGCATCAAAGCAGGACATGAAAGCCAGACAGATTCTCGTAAGGGGAGCCTCTCAACACAACCTCAAACACCTTCATGTCTCCATCCCCCGCGAGGCCGTGACAGTGGTGACAGGGGTAAGCGGCTCCGGGAAATCCTCCCTGGCCTTTGACACACTTTACGCTGAGGCTCAGCGCAGGTTTCTGGAAACTCTCTCTGTTAACTCTAGACAGAGCTTGGGAAGAATGGACAGGCCCCGGGTGGACTCCATAGAGGGCCTTCCCCCGGCCATAGCCGTGGATCAAAGGCCTCTGCCCGGGAGGGCCCGCTCCACAGTGGGCACTGTGAGCGAGATCCAGGATCTGCTGAGGCTTCTCTTCGCAAAGGTGGGGGAGCCCCATTGCCCCAAATGCGGCAAGCCCATAGGGGGGACAACCCTCCATGAGATAAGAGATCGGATCATGGCCCTTGAGGGTTTGAGAATACACCTTTACGCCCCAGTGCTCATAGAAAAGCCGGGCACCCACAGAAAACTGCTCCATGAGCTGCTCAAGGCAGGGTACGTAAGGGCCCGCATAGACGGCAGACTCATGGAACTGGAGGAAAGCATCGGGCTTTCACCGGAGCTTCCCCACACCATCGAGGTGCTCGTGGACAGGCTTTTGGTGAAGCCGGAGAAAAAAAGCCGCCTGAGTGAGTCCCTGGAGACCGCCTCTAAACTTACGGGTGGCATCCTGGAGGTGGAGCCTGAGGGCAGGGAGCCCCTTTGGTTCACCCAATACCCCCTGTGCCTTGCCTGCGGGGTGGAGTTGCCCCCTTCCAGCCCAAGACTCTTTTCCTTTAACGACCCCCAAGGGGCCTGCCCCGAATGCTCGGGGTTGGGTTTGGAAAATTCCCAAATAGAATGCGGGGCATGCAAAGGCTCCAGGCTCAACCAGACGGCCCGCTCTTTCAAGGTGGGTCCATTTGGCCTGGATGAGCTATGCCGCAAACCCCTGGAGGAGCTTGGGGGGGTCCTGGCTCAAGTGGAGCTTGGTCCCGGCCGCCAGGAGGTTGCCCAAGAGATACTGGCCGGGGTCCAAGACAGGTTGAGGGCCCTCTGCCGCCTGGGGCTTGGTTACTTGAGCCTGCAGAGGGGCTTGGACACCCTCTCTACCGGAGAGGCCCAGAGGCTGCGCCTGGCAGCACACATGGGATCCCCCCTGGTGGGGGTGCTCTACGTGCTGGATGAGCCCAGCATAGGCCTTCACCCTGCCGACCAGGCCAATCTCATGAAAACAGTAAGGGATCTTAGCAGCGCCGGCAACACGGTGGTTATGGTGGAACACGATCCGGCCACTATCTTGGGGGCAGACTGGGTGGTGGATTTGGGCCCAGGGGCCGGGGAGCTAGGCGGAGAGCTTCTTTACAGCGGCCCGCCACAGGGAATCCTTTCCTGTGGGGAATCCCTCACCGGAGCCTATCTCTCGGGTAAGAAAAGCATCCAGACCCCCCTTGGAAGAAGGCCCACCCAGGGGCCGGCCATAGAGGTCCTGGGGGCAGTTGGCCACAATCTCAAGAATATAAACGTCCGATTCCCCTTGGGTTGCCTCACTTGCGTTACAGGGGTGAGCGGGTCTGGCAAGTCCACCCTGGTCCTGGATGTGCTTTGCCGGGAGGCCAGAAAAAGGCTTCAAGGACGGGCCGGAAGAGTTTGGGGGGCTTCTGAGGTGCGGGGTTTGGAGAAACTTCAAGCGGTCGTGGAGGTGGACCAGTCTCCCATTGGACGCACCTCAAGGTCCAACCCGGCCACTTTCCTGGGGCTTTTCAGGCCCATCAGGGAGCTTTTCTCCCAGCTCCCCGAGGCGCGGCTCCGAGGTTACGGGCCTGAGCGATTCAGTTTCAACCTCAAGGGGGGAAGGTGCCAGACCTGCATGGGCGAGGGGACGAGAAGCGTGGATTTGCTGTTTCTGCCCAATGTTTACATCACCTGTGAGGCCTGCGGCGGGAAGCGGTTCAGCGAGGAGACCCTGGAGGTGAGGTACAAGGGCTTGGACATAGCCCAGGTGTTGGAGATGACGGCTAAAGAGGCCCTGGTCTTTTTCGAGAATATCCCCAGGCTTGTGCCTGGCCTTAGGCTACTTGTGGAGATGGGTCTGGGCTACCTGCGCCTCGGGCAGCCTGCCCCCAGTCTCTCGGGAGGAGAAGCCCAGAGGTTGAAGTTGGCCAGGGAGCTGGCCCGTCCCGGGCAGGGCAGGACCCTTTACGTGCTGGATGAGCCCACCACGGGCCTTCACTTCGAGGATGTGAGAAGACTCCTGGAAGTGATGGAGAGATTGCTGGATGCGGGTAACACCATTGTGGTCATAGAGCACAACCTGGAGGTGATAAAGTGTGCTGATCATGTAATAGACTTGGGCCCGGGCGGAGGCCCTCTGGGGGGAAACCTGGTGGCCCAAGGCAGCCCTGAGCAAATTGCACAAACTCCTACTTCTCTGACCGGTGGGTTTTTGAAAGAACTCTTGGATCAGGCCCAGGCTTGCACTGCCCCGGGCGCCCCCGGGAGGGATTGCACAAAAAAATAAAGGGGCGGTTTCCCGCCCCCCATTTTCCCCTCTGTTTTGGGTTCAGCCCGGGTCACACAACAAAGAGCATGATCAAGGCGATGACCAGGGCGTAGATGCACAGAGACTCGATCAGGGCCAGACCGATCAGCATTGTGGTTGTGAGCTTTCCTGAGGCCTCCGGGTTTCTGGCCGTTCCCTCACAGGCTGCCGCTATGGCGTTTCCCATGCCCTGGCCGGTTCCGTGGGCCGCGATCCCAATGCCCAGACCAGCTCCGATCATGACCGCCACCTTCACCCAGTTGGTTCCCCCCGCCCCGGGCTCGGCAGCCAGAGCCACACCGGCTCCCAGGAACAACACAGCCGCAAGCGCCAGTCCCAACGTCAACACCGTCTTTCGCATCGATCCTTCCTCCTTCCTCCGCAGTTGAGAGATTCCGTCTATATGCATATGCCTACCCGCCGATCCCCTCGCCTCAATGCCCCTCCTCCACGGCACCCGCCAGGTACATGGCGGTGAGCAGGGCGAAGATCAGGGCCTGGATGAAGGATACGAAAAGGCCCAGCACGAAGATCGGCAGCGGGACAAGGAAGAGAATTCCCTTGCTCATGACCACCAGGAAGAAAAGCACCCCGAGCAGGATGTCCTTGCCTCGGATGTTCCCGAAGAGTCGGAAAGACAAAGAGAGCATCCTGCTGAAATTGGAGATCAACTCCACAACGAAGAACAGGGGGGCCAGCCAGGCGATGGGCCCGAGGAAATGCTTGATGTATGCGGCCCCGTGTTTTCTGAACCCCACGTAGTTGTAATAGATGAAGACCAAGACAGCCATGGCCAGGGTGGTGTTGAGCATGTTGGTGGGGGAGTCGAAAAGAGGCACCAAGGACATGACATTGCAAAGAAATATGTATATCCCCAAGGTGGCGATCAGGGGGAAGAAGCGCCTCGTCTCGTGACCCAGCACATCATGGAAGAAGTCGTAGATGCCTCCCACGACCGCTTCGAGCACCACCTGGAACTTCCCGGGCACCATCTGCAGCCTGGAGCGCATCAAAAGGCCCAGTATCAAAAGGCAGGCCATAAGCAGCCAGGTGAAGAACAGGTGATGTGGAATGTGGAGTCCAAAGAGGTGGTAGAGCTGTATAGGTTCTCTCATGGCAGATCAGACCTCCGTTTGGATTCTTCGAAAATCAACCACACCGCTCAAAATCAGGTTCAACACCACAACAGACAAACCCAGCAAGAGCCCCACCGGATCCACCAGCTTTAAAGAGAGCAAGAGCGCCAGAATCCCGAAAAGCGCTCCCATCCACCCGTAATGGTAGGCCACGATCCTTCCTCTGGCCCTGTGGGAAGGAAGAGGCAGCACCCTGGAAACAACCCCTTTCAAGATCCTGAAGCCCACAAGGCTCAGGCCCCCGCCTGCGGCAACCCCCAGCAGGAACTTCCAATTCCCCCACACCAGGCTGGCCGTCAACAGGATAGTCCACAGGATCCAGTTTCTTCTCTCGATCCTGCGGATAAGAGGGCTCATCCGGTCACTCCTTTTTTTGGGCCTGGGTGGGGCCCTGGGGAGGCCTCTCCCTCATGTAGCGCGTGTAGAAGACCCACAGGGTCCTGTAGGCTGCCATGATCCCCACCAAAAGGCCCACCCAGAAGAACACCTTGGTCCCCAGCCACTGGTCGAGGAAGTGGCCCCCCAGGACTCCCGTGGCCATGGAGATCGCCATGGCGATCCCCATGGTACTCAGGATCCCCAGCTGGGCCCACCACTTGCGATCCTGGGGGCCCGTGCCCCTCCCACCACTGCTCACGTGGGTTTTCCCAGCGCGATTCACCGCGCATGCATACCATGAACAGGCCCCTCTCGTCAAGGCCCTGCCACCGGAGCCCCCCTCAAAGAATCTCCTGCATTACCCAGTGACAAATGTCTCCGCCCAGAACATCCCCGAGCTGGCAGAGCTCATGGAGGCTTGCATAAGCGAGCTTTCCCCCTTGCATGAAACTTTAGGGTATTAAGCCCACGGGCTCGGGAGGGAGAGAGCCATTTTGCCTCAGAGCTGGGAAGAAAGACTTGTTTCTTTGTCCAATTAGAAGACGAAGTGGCCAAAGGGATTGTGCAAGGGGGGAGACCCCCCTTTTTTTTGTGGTTTACTTGAGATCCGAAAGGCTGGCCCCAAAATTAATGTGGAACACCTGCCCATCGAGCACCAGGGCCGGAACGGATTTGACACCCAGGCCTTCCGCCTCCGATATACGTTCTTTGGTCTCCCCCAGGTGCACGATTTCCAAGTCGTACCTATCCCTGTCAACGGCGCTGAGCAGGCCCCGCTCAGCGCTCACACAGACCGGGCATCCGGCATGGTAGAAAACCGCCTTTCCTTTCATCGCTGTTCGCCTCCTCTCTGGTTCTTAATTTTGTTCCCTTCTGCTATAACTATGCTAAAAACCCCAAAGCTTGTTTCAAGCACGCACTTTTTGGTAAGTTGAAAGTACCATGCCGCTGGACGAAACTTCACGTTCTAAAGAGTCCCTTGCCCGGAAGCCCGGCCGGGCCTCTGTGGCAGAAATGGTGGAGGAGATCCTGGGCTGCAAGTGGTCCGTCATGCTCCTCTCTCTCTTGGCACAAGGCCCACAGAGGCCCAGTCATATGCTCAAAACCTGTAAGGGGCTTTCGCCCAAGGTCTTGAACGAGCGATTGCAGAAGATGATGGCCTTCGGGATTCTTCATCGAACTGCCTTTGGTGAAAAGCCTCCTTTGAGAGTGGAGTACTCCCTTACTGCCTTTGGCAGTCGATTCTTGAGGGTTTTGAACGAGGTACGGCGTCTTCAAGAAGAGCTGGACCGTATACCTATGTGACAATTAAGGCCGCCTCTTGTCTCCATCCCAAAAGGCGGGTTGAGGCAACCCCGAGGGGCTGCTTGCCTGGATAGGCCCCATCTCAGGACAATCCCACAGAGGGGAAATAGATAACCAAGTCAACTACCCGGCACATCACTTACCACAAGAACCGGACATCTTGGTGTGCTACGCACAACCCAAACTCATAACGCCCGGCAAACCTCGACAAACCTATCGAGAAGAGAGTCCTCATAAAGCCCCCAGTTCAGCTGTGTCACAACGCTTTTGGGCAACCTTGGGTTGACACGAAAGAGCTTGCAGGCTTTCTTTTTAGTGGACAGGAGATTGCCTGGAGATTACAATTCCTGCACACGGTCAGGCTTCACATCCTTTTGGTCCGCAGCAGGCTTTTGAAGGAGGTTCTCCCAGGAGAAGCGCGAGGAAGCATGGCCAACCAAAAAGAGAACCTTTGCGGCCACATCTTCCAAATAGGCAACGTGGTTCTGGGCATCCCACGGCATCTGAGCCTCCGCCACCCCTGTTGCGTGCTCAAAGACGAAGGGCGTCGTCTGGGTGTGAGCAAGGGAACGGATCTCAGAAACCTCCTCCCGCACATGCGCGACCTCTACATCACGGTCTACCCGGATGCCACAAACGGGCTCATCAAGCCCACGGCCTTTGAACCCTTCCTTAGGGAGATCCCGGTTAGGGCTCTTTTCCCCGAAGACCATCTCGGTGTTTTGTGCCCGGCGGATCTGCGCCGGATCTTGGAGGCTGTGGAGCGCTATGGCTGCTAGAGGAAGCAGGGGGCAACCTCCCGAGTTCACCAAGGAATTTAGAATCTACTCCAGCGCCGGGAGGTTTTCGGAGTCTTTCTTCGAGAAGTTGGATGAATTGGCGAGATCGAGGGTCATGAGAAGGGGCTGGAGGCCCGCACGGTTCGGCCTTTTGGGGGAAAAATGGGACAAAGAGACCATCCACGATCTGGCCATGGATTTTCTCCTAAATCATCTTGTTTCGGAAGCCCGTCTTCATTATGTGCTGGAAAAGGCAGAAGAAGGGAATGTGGATTATCTCATGATTCAGATTTTCGATCAGTTCCTGGCCGAGTCCGCCCAGAGAAGGTCCCCCCATGTGACCAACCTGCGCAGGCGCATCAAGGCAATGCTGAGCCTCCTGAGCGAGGAAGGGAAGATCATGGCCCTTTCGGACTCGGAGGAGCTATGGGCGTCCAAGAACTCCCCTTCGGGGGCACCTCTGGCCTTGGATGAACTGATACAGAAGGTACCAAACCTTCCTGCCCCTTGCAGAATCTACTACGATGGTGATGAGAGGGTCTCCCCAGTGATTTCCGAGCGGGATCTCAAGGCTTTGCTCTCCTCTGTCTTTGACAGCATCCGTGAGCCTGTGAGCCTGGATACTTTGACCGGGTTTCTCTGCCATCACTTGGGTGTATGGGATGCCCGTTTCGAGGCCATGGAGGTTTCCCAGCCCGGGGAGCAGGAAACCCGGGAGTGGCCCTTCCCCGATCAGAAAGCTCTGAGGCCGGATATGGGGGAGGCCGAGGCGCGGGTGGAAATAAAGAAAGCTTTACAAGGGCTGAGCCCCAGGCAAATGGAGATCTTCAGGCTTTATTATACGGAGCAGCGCAGCGTCATGGAGATATGCATCATAATGAGCTTGGGGAAAAGCGTGGTGTACCAGGAACTGGCTAGCATAGAGAGGGCTTTGACCCAAAAAATGCAGTAGCGGAAAAAGATCACTCTTTTGGGTTTGTAAAAGTAGAGAGGAATCGAGAAAATGAGGCACGAGGATTTGCCTTTGGAGACTCAAG
>CAYPWF010000041.1:0-34293 GCA_964414345.1 uncultured Desulfarculaceae bacterium | reverse complement strand
AGCCGGAGCCCTTGAGCCTGAATGGGAATACCCCTCCGCTAGTGGCCTCTCCCCAGAGCCCAGTGAGGGGGGAAAGCCCGCAGACCGCGTAACGGCTCACCATGGGCAGAGGTGAGCCGGTCAAGGGGCCTGTGGCCATGATCAGGGGGCTGTGGGCCGCAAGGGGATCCATCTCGGGGCTCATCCGGTCATACAGAAGTGCCGCGGCAAGACCGGCCCCCCCTAGATACTTCCTGCAGAACTCCTCCTCCATGGCCAGGTCACGGATACTTCCTTTGCTAAGGTCCACTTCCAGAAAACGACCGTGGTATCCATGCATGGTGTTGTCCTCCCTGGGTGCTTCCAGTCTCGGCGCCTCGTTTTAGAAGTCTATGTCCAGCCCCTGGTAAGCGTATCTGAATAGCCTCTCACACTGAAGTTGTGTCACGGGTCTTGGACTGAAATATGTATCCACATCCTCGTACGCATACTTGACGAGCCTAGACATCTCGGCCTCCAGTCGGTCGGCCTGGATCCCGAAACCTTGAAGGGTGCGCGGGACCCCCAGCTCTGAGAGAAACCCCCACAGCTTCTCCACCAGTGCCTTGAGGCCCTCAGCCGGGTCGCGGGCCTCAAGGCCCAGTGTCCTGCAGATGGAGAGATGACGATCAGTTACCATGCTGCAGAACTGGAGGGTGTGGGGAATGAAGAACCCCACGGCCAGGCCGTGGTGGATCCCGAAAACAGCCCCCAGGGAATGGCCCAGGCTGTGGGTGAGATGGCAGCCGCTTGTGCCGAAGGCTATCCCGGCCAGGGTGGCGGCCAGCATCATGCGATGGCGAGCCTCCCGGTCCTCTCCGTTCCTGTACGCCACGGGGAGCCACTGGAACACCATCTCTATGGCCTTGAGGGCCAGGGGTTCTGTAAACTCGTTGGCTGCCGGTGTGGTGGCGGCGTCCATGGCGTGGGCCAATACATCGAGCCCGGTCCCGGCTGTGAGCTTGGGGGGCATGGACATGGTGAACTCGGGGCATAGTATGGCCACATCCGGGATGAGCTCCAGGTTGGCGATGGGGATCTTCCTGTGAGCAATTACATCCGTCAGAACCGCTGCCCCGGTGCACTCGGAGCCTGTGCCGCTGGTGGTGGGGACCGCGGCCAGGATGGCCTTCTGCCTAAGATTGAGGGGATCCAGAGGGGAGATCATTGCCAGGTCCTGTATGTCTGGCCTCTCGTAGAGGATCCATGCGGCCTTGGCCATGTCCATGACAGATCCCCCCCCAACCCCCACGATGAGGTCAGGTTCGAACTCCCTCATGGCCTGGCCGCATTCCAGCGCATTGGGCAGAGGCACCTCCGGGAGGGTCTTGGGCCAGAGCTCTGTTGAGAAACCGTTGGCCTTCAGGAACTGGGCAACCCTTTGTCCATTCCGCTCGTTGAACTCGTCGGTGACCAGAAAAGCCCTTTTCCTGGGGCACCGGGGAGCCAGAGCCCCGATGGTGGAGGGTCCGATCACCGGCCCCTCTGGGAGCACGTTGAACCCAGCGTAAATGGCTGGCACCCGGATGATGGTGTTGAGCCCCTTCATGGCCGTGGAGAGGGCCAGAGGGACTATGGCCTTGAGCATCGGGTTCTCGAACCAGTAGGGCATGGTCATGGCCTCCTGTTGCCTTGGAAAAGACTCCTCGAACGCCTGGCATCCGGCCAAAGGAAAGACCGAGTCCCCTCGCCTTTAAAGCCCGGGGACTCGTGCAAAAAGTTCCTGCCAATACCTCCCTGGACGCATCAAAGTCAGTGGTCAAGAAAGCATACCGGCGGCTCCCCGCAATCATCACTGCACTGCACGTTTTCCCAGCCCTCTGTTCCCTCTATCATGGCTCTTAACCAGGAGAGAAAGGAAACGCCCGCCGAGTTCTCAGTGTAGAACCTTGGGCTTATCAAGATGGTGTGGTCGGTTCCGGATGCCAGGTAGCTTCTGTAGTTTCTGGCCTCTTGTTTGTACTGCAGGGTTCGAAGGAGATTTGTGTGGAAGTCCTGGCAGACATCTGGCTCCTCTGTGGCCACGAAAAAGGACTGCAGTATGGCCCACCTGAACCATGTGAGGACCGAGTCCCAGGCGGTGGTGAATTCAGCGAAACGCACGCCTGGATGGCGTCTGGCCTGGGTAACCCAAAAATCAGGTAGGTACATGGGCTCAATGGAACCCGAGGCCCAGTATGGACGGTGGATGTTCCAAAGAAGCTGAGCCTGGGCGTCGAACTCCCTGGGTCCCACCTCTGTGCCGGCGTCCCCTAGCACATAGATCCTAGAGGCCGGGAACACCCTCCTGACCCATGGGAAATTCCCTATGGCCCCGTACGCGCCTGCGCTGGAGCCGGTGACAAGAATTTTCCTCGGGTACGGGAAATTGGCCATGGCCCACTTGAGGGCTGCAAGGAAATTGTCAAGCCCCCTGTGATGGATGGTCCAGCTCTGTCCCGCAGCGTATTTGTAAGTCCACTCCCCGGATCCCCAGTGAAGATCACCTGTGCAATAGGGAATAAACAAGAAGCTCCAGTTAGCAAAGGGGTTTTGAGGGTTGGTGAAATCGCCGATGCCTATCGGGAAATTGGCCGGATCGTCTTCAGCTCCGATGTAGGGATCGTAGGTGGGATCCGTGACGCAGGTGATGGAGTTCCAGCAACAGCCTCCTCCCTGGAAATAGATGACAAGGTTCCTCTCAGAGCCTTCTCTGGCATAGAAGGAGAAAGTTGGATCGGTCCCGGGGTAGCCCGAGCAGCTGGGCTTGAGTTCCCTTCCCATAAAGCTTGTGGGGCCAGGCGTGATCTTGCTCCATCCCGCTCCCCCGTCCTGGGCCGCTGCGGGCTGTGGGTTCATGGACGCCAGAAGCAGGAGACAAAGTCCAAGATTCATCAAGCTCACTCCAAAACGCCTCATGGCCAAGCCTCCTTTCCAGTTGAGCAGAGTCTCTGTCGAGATCTCAACCCCGAGAGATCTTTGGGCCCGCAAGAGCCCCTCCCACAAACCTCTTCGAACTCATGCCCCTGGTGGAGGAACCCCCGGTTCCCCCACCAGGGGCCTCGCATGCAGAGTTTCAAGAGCGGCCCCGCGGCTTTTGTCTGCATAGTGGAACTGAATCCTGTCCTGGTTCCAACTGCCTGGAGTTTTGCTGCCCAGAGAGGCCTTCAGGCTCCGATATAGGCCTTTTTGACCTTCTCATCCCTCATGAGATCGTGGCTTAGGCCTTGCAGGACAATCTTCCCGCTTTCCAGCACATAGGCCCTCTGGCTCACCATGAGGGCCATGTTGGCGTTTTGCTCGGAGAGAAACAGGGTGGTCCCCCGCCTGTGAATGGCAGGCAGCACATCCCCCATGATCTGCCGCACGATCAGCGGGGCCAGACCCATGGAGGGCTCATCCAACAGTAGCATGTTCGGCCTGGCCATGAGAGCACGGCCAATGGCCAGCATCTGCTGCTGGCCCCCGCTCAGGGTGCCTGCCATCTGCGCGCTCCTCTCCCGGAGAATGGGAAATAGATCATACACCTCTTCCAGGCTCTCCTGGAACTCTTTTTTTTGACCCCGGCGGGCGTAGGCCCCAAGGGAAAGATTCTTAAGTACCGAAAGCTGGGGGAAGAGCTGCCTCCCCTCGGGACACAGTGCCAGGCCAAGCCGCACGATCTGGTGCGCGGGCATGAAGTGAATGGGGCTCCCCTGGAAAAGGATACTCCCGGCCCTGGCTCTCAGGACTCCTGCTATGGTGCGAAATAGGGTCGTCTTTCCTGAACCATTGCTCCCAAGCAGGGTCACGAACTCTCCCTGGCCGATCTCCAGGGAGACACCCTGAATGGCCTGGAAGGCTTCGATGCACGCGATCACGTCATTGAGTCTCAGCAAAGTGGTCCACTCCCAGATACGCTTCTATTACCCTGGGGTCCTGCGCTATCTGGCGCGGGGGGCCCTCGGCGATGATGCTCCCGAAGTTCAACACAACCATTCTCTGGGCCAGCTCCATGACCATGCGCATCTTGTGCTCTATAAGACAAATGGTTGTTGCGTGCTCTTTGTGAATATCTTGGATCAGACGGGTTATCTCCGCTGTGTCTTCTTCCACCAAGCCTCCTGTGGGCTCATCTAGAAGAAGCAATTTGGGCTCCCCCATGAGGGCCACCCCTATGGCCAACTTCCTCTGCTCGGCCTGGGTGAGGGTGGAAACAAAATGAAAAGCTTTTCCCTTAAGACCGATCACCTCGAGGACTTGCATGACCCTTCTCATGGTGCGGTTCCTGTCTTCCTCCCAGAGCTTTGTATGGAAGAGCGTGGACCAAAGGCCACTTTTGGTCCTTAGCCTGTACCCCAGAGCCAGGTTGTCCACAACCCTTAGCTGGTCAAAAAGAGAGGTGGTTTGGAATGTCCTGCCTATTCCTTTTCTGGCCACTTGGTGGGGCCTGAGGCCGGTGATCTCCTCCCCTTGGAAAAACACCCGGCCGCCGGTAGGCTTCAGCATTCCGCTCACAAGGCCGAAGAAGACCGACTTTCCGGCCCCGTTTGGCCCAACTATGGCCAGGAGTTCACCCTTGGAGACCTCCAGGCTCACATCCTGCACCGCAACCAGCCCGGCGAAGTGTTTGCTAAGGTTCCTGACCTGCAACAACACTCTGTTGCGCCCCCTTTCTGCTGTGCTGTGTGTCCCGGAGCCGGTTCGCAAACTTGGTTACCACCCCCATGGCTCCCCTCGGAAAGTAAACTATCACTACTATGAGCAGGGCTCCGAATATGAGCATCCGGTACTCGGCCAGGAATTGAAGGGATTCCATTATGAGCGGTATCAAGAAGGCCCCCACCACAGGGCCGCTCAGAGTGGCAACGCCTCCCAGCAGCAGGTAAACCAGCCAGTTGAAGGTGAGCTCCAGGGATGCTGTGCTGGGACTGATGCTGCCCATGAGGCTGGCGTACAGGCCACCTGCCAGCCCAGCGAAGAAATTTCCCACGACAAAGGAGAGGATCTTCACCCGGAACGTGTCTATGCCCACCGCCCCCGCCAGTATCTCATTGTTTCGCACTGCCATGAAGCTCAGGCCCAGCAGGGAGTAAACCAGCCTGTGCATGACCCCCAGGGTCAAGAGCAAACAGGCCAGGACCAGATAATACTGGGCCATCCTGTCCTGGAACTGGATCTCCCAACCCCACGGTAACCTTATGGGGGTTGGAAGCGGGATGCCCACCACCCCGGTGTACCCGCCTGTGAGGCCGATCCAGTTGCCGGCCACAATTGAGATGATGACCCCGAAGCACATGGTGGAGATGGCGAAGTAAGAACCCCTTGTGCGAAGCGTTGGGAGCCCCACCAGGAACCCCACGGAGGCGGCCAGCAGGGCCGACACGGGCAGGGCGAGCCAGAATGAGATCCCCGCCTTGGTCATGATTGCCACTCCATAGGCCCCTATACCGAAGAAGCCCGCATGGGCCAGGGAGGCCTGGCCCGTGTAACCCAGTATCAGGTTCAGGCTGAGGGTGGCAATGGAGAAGAGGTACCCCATGAGCAGGATCTGAAAAAGGTACCTGCTGGTCAGAAGATGTGGCACGGCCAGGGCCATGGCCAGGAGCAATACCTTCCAAAAATTCCGCCTCAGGGTCCCTGCCAGATCCATCAGCTCACCTCTTTACCGAAAAGCCCGGTGGGGCGCACCGAGAGTATCAGGATCAGGGCCCCGAAGGCATACACGTCCTTGTAGGCAGCCGAGAGGTATCCTCCACCCAGGGCCTCCAGAAGTCCCAGGATGTAGCCTCCGACTATGGCCCCTGGCATGCTCCCCAGACCCCCCAGGATCACTATCACGAAGGCCTTCATGCCCAGGAGAGCCCCCATGGTGGGGGAGATTATGAAGATGGGGGCCACCAAGCATGCCGCAGCAGCGGCCGTGGCCGCCGATATGGCGAAGGTCAGAGATGAGACCCGGTTCACATCTATGCCCACCAACATGGCCCCCTCGCGGTTTTGAGCCACTGCCTCAATGGCGGCCCCGGCCGTGGTGCGCTTGATGAACAGCTGAAGCGCCAGGATCATTCCCAGGGCCGCCACTATGACCAGGAGGCGCTGGTACGACATGGTGACCCCGAAGAGCTCCAGGATACCAGGGTAAGGGTTTGGAATGCGGCGGCCCTGAGGGCCCCAGATCACTATCACGCTCGTCTCAAGGATCATGAGGGCCCCCACGGCCGATATGAATGAGTCTATGTGCGGCCTGTTCCTCAAAGGCCTGTAGGCCAGTCTCTCCAGGACCACACCCACCAAAGCCATGACACCCACTGAGGCCATTAGCGCTGTCCAGAAACCCAACCCATAGAGAGTCATGAGAAAGAAGGCCACATAAGCCCCCAACATATACAGGTGGCCGTGGGCGAAATTGGGAATGTGGAGAATACCGAAGACCAAGGTGAGCCCCACTGCCACTATGGCGTAAGTGCTCCCAAGCATGATCCCGTTGAAAACCTGTTGAAGAAAAAGCTCCATCTGCCATCGCCTCAATATGCTGTTAGACCCGGCTGCTCATGCGTGTCCGGGCAGGGGTGGCGAGTGTCTGGCTCATCCTTGGGTCTTGAGCACTAATTTCCCCTTCACTCCTCTTTTTCCTGTTGGAAGAACATCCACTTCTCATCCTGTGGCCTGGAGGCCTTGAAGGTGTCGAACTGGTTCTTTTCCTTGAACCACCAGGAGGCCATGAAAACTGGACCATACTGGCCTTTGGGGTCCAATTTCTGTATGGAGCCGGCGCAGTGGAACCTCCCAGCCTGGGTTATGCCGTGGTACTCCACCGGGAACTTGTCTCCCAGCATGGGAAACGCCTTGGGGAAAGCCGCCCTTATGGCCGGGGCATCGCTCACTGTCCCTGCCGCCTCCATGGCCCTGGCAAGGGCGTGGGTGGCAGTGTAATTCAAGAGGGCCTCCCAGGTCTCCATGCGTTTGTAAGTCTCCTTGTACCGCTTGACAAATCCTGGAGCAGTTGGGGTCGGGATGTCCCTCACTGCAGCAACCCCGATGGTGTTGCCAAGGAGCTTGACCCCCTTGAGTATGTTCTCTATGTAGTCCACCTTGGCCTGATCTATTAGCACGAAACCTCCCTTGAAACCCAGGTTTCTGGCCTGCTCGATGACCAGGGCCGTTGTGGCCGAGGGCCCTCCTATGAGAAGGAAGTCGGGTTTCGTGGCCAGGGCCGCTGTGAGCTGGGCAGAGAAGTCAGTCTCGGCATAGTAGTTGGCGGGCTTGTCCTCTGTTATCTGCCCGCCCTTTTTCTGCCAGTAATCCCTGAAGGCCGCCCGCCACTCATCTCCGTACGCCCCCAGGGTGACCACCATGGCGGCCTTACGCCAGCCCTCCTCCCAGGCCAGATCCGCAAAGGTGCGGACGTAAACCGTGAATGGTGGAGGGATCACCACTGTGAGCTTGTTGCCGATCTCCACCATCTTGGGTGTGCTGGTATAGGCCATGATCAGGAACTCGTTTCCCTTCTCCTCGTTGACCTTGCTCATGGCAGCCAGAGTGTTGAAAACAGGGTTGAAGACCACAGGGGCCTTGTATTGATCTCTTAGCCTGCGGCAGTTGTTCACAGCCTGCGTGGGGTCGATCTGGTCATCCAGTTTGACGAGCTTGAGGGTGTATTTCTTCCCTCCGACGGTTATGCCTCCAGCCTTGTTGATGTCCTGGATGGCCATCTCGATGCCGTTGACACAGTCCTGGCCGTACTCGGCTGCGACCCCGCTCAAGGGCCCTGTGAAGCCCACAACCACCTCATTGTCAGCCTGTACCCTGGCCACGGGCACCAGACCCAAACAAGCGGCCACCACTGCCAGGGCCACCACCCAAATGGCTGCTGCTCCTCGGCAACTCATTGTTGAGCCTCCTTTCCAAAAAAGTTTTGGTCCCGAGCCCTACCCGGAGGAGGGCCTCTTGAGGCCGTGAGCGTCCCTCCCCTTGAGGGAAGAGACCTGCCTCTTGAGCTCATCAGGTGTTGTTCTTCGCTTCCATCAGCGCCAAGATTCTCCTGTACTCCTGCCTGGATATCTTCCTGTACAGGTGATAGAAGAACACGCTCATGATCTCGCTGCCACGAGCGGCTCTGTGGGCATATTCCTCGGGGTTGAGCTTCCCCAGGGCCCCTTCCATGTAATAGCGGTGGGACATGACGACTATTTCCCGGAACATGTCCTTGTAATGCCTAAGTGCCTCGGGGTCAAAGCCGTCCTTGGGGCCAAGGCCGATCCTGTCCATGTCTACCACCACCCGGCCAAGGGTGATGTCGTCCTGGGAATAGATCTTCTGGCCGTCTTGGAGCTCAGGGGTGATGATCCCCCACTCCTCCATCTTGGCAAGCCATTTACGGCCCAGCCCTGTGGCCTCCCGGAAGGCCTCCTCCCCCACTATTTCCTTAGGCAGGAGCTGGTCCACCGGCCTGAAATAGTGAGGGTGCATCTGGAGAATTGAGTCTCTCTCCGGGGATCCCTTCTGGAACCTGAGGATCCTCTTGATCATGGTCAGAGGCAGGAAGCGGTGGTTCTGAAGCTCCTTGATGAGCAGGATGCGGTTCACATAACTCTCATCGTAGTCCGCAACGTTCTTGCCCAATTTCCTCGGCCTGGGGAGGAGGCCCTCCCTGACATAGTAGTGGATGGTTTCCTTGGAGACTTGAGTGCGTCTGGCAAGCTCGCTGATCTTCATGGGCGCACCTACTCCCGAGAATCGATGCAGGGGCACACTATACACATGCACCATCAAGCCTTAGGAGAACGGGATTTTCATACACGCATAGCAGAGGCCGTGTCAAGTAAAAAAAGCATATCAATGATAGCTACTAAATTTCCCTTGACTTTTTCATATAGCATGTAGTAATGCTCATCACACCTAGGGCTCCCAGGGACCCTTCAGGAAAGGGGGATTCTCCCCAATTCACCAGCGGAGGTGGCTGCGATGGAAGCTAGAGCCTGGCACCGGCACTATGACTACAACGTCCCCACAACCATACGGTATCCGAGGTTGGCCCTGCACGAGCTGCTTGGCATCCCGGCCAACGCGTACCCCGATAAACCGGCTCTGATTTTTTATGGGACGGAGATGAGCTTTTGGGAGCTCAGGGAGCTGGTGCTTCGCATGGCCAATGCCTTAGGGAGATTGGGGGTAAAAAAAGGGGATCGGGTGGGCATGCACCTCCCCAACTGCCCGCAGTACCTCATTGCCAACTACGCGGCCCTCTCACTGGGTGCCATTGTTGTTAACCTGAACCCCATGTACACCCCTGACGAGCTCAAGCTCATGACCGGGAAAACCGGGGTCACAACTCTCTTTACCTTCGACATGGTACTTCAGAACATCCGCGCTCTGTGTAAGAGCGTGGAGATCCCCAGGGTGATCGTCACCAAAGTCACGGACTTCATCAAGGGCATGGGAAAAAGCACCAAAGAGAGCCTGGAGTTGGATCCCAAGTGGCACCACTTCTCGGAGCTGCTGGAAAGCTGCACCGACACCCGCAGGCCGCGGGTACAGGTCAACCCAGAGGATCCGGGCATGATCCAGTTCACAGGAGGCACCACAGGGGTGCCCAAAGGGGCTGTGCTCACCCACGCCAACCTGGTGGCCGCCACCTTCCAATGCGCTCTTTGGGGTTCCCCGACTATTCAATATACTCCCCCGGAAAGAAGGAACGTGCTGGCCCTGCTGCCATTCTTCCACGTTTACGGGAACATAGTTGTTATGAACTGGGCTCTTTTCAATTGCGCCACCCAGATACTGGTGCCCAGGTTCCAGATCGACGAGCTCATGGGCCTCTTGGCCAATTTTCAGGAGATAACTTTCTTCCCGGCCGTGCCCACCATGATCAACGCCTTGGTGAACCATCCCAAGGCAGGAGAGCTGAACCTGGCTAGAAGGCTCAAGCTTCTAAATTCAGGGGCAGCCCCCATGCCCGTGGAGTTGATAGAGCAGGTAAAAGACATGGGCATATATTTCAGCGAGGGCTGGGGAATGAGCGAGACCACTTCTTTAGGTATTTCCAACCCTATACTGGGCCTCAAGAAGCCGGGCAGTATCGGGATCCCATTCCCGGATACGGACGTGAGGATCGTGGATGTGGAAGAGGGCAAGGAGGATGTGCCTGTGGGGCAGCCTGGTGAAATAATAATCAAAAGCCCGCTCATCATGAAGGAGTATTGGGAAAACCCAGAGGAGACTGCCGGGCAGATCCGTGAGGGATGGCTCTACACAGGGGATGTGGCTGTGCGTGATGAGGAGGATTACATCTTCATAGTCGACCGAAAGAAGGATATGATCATCGCCGGCGGCTTCAACATATACCCCAGGGAGATAGACGAGGTTCTCTTCCAGCACCCCAAGGTGCTGGACGCGGTGTCTGTAGGGGTCTCAGACCCTTACAGAGGCGAGACGGTAAAGGCTTTTGTGGTGCTCAAGCCAGGGGAGAGTGCCACCGAGCAGGAGATCATCGAGTTCTGCCGCCAGAAACTGGCCGCATACAAGGTGCCCAAGATGGTGGAATTCCGGGAATCCTTGCCCAAGAGCGCTGTGGGCAAGGTTCTGAGAAAGGTACTGAGAGCTGAAGAGGAAGCCAAGAAGAAGTGAGGAGGCAGAGAAATGAAGACCGAGTTCAAGACAGTCAAGGTGGAACTGCGGGATGGAGTGGCGGTCCTAAGGCTGGACAACCCCCCTGTGAACCAGCTCTCTGAGCACTTTGTGAGGGAGATGGCAGATGCCATCCTCTCGGGGTTCCAGGACCCGCAAGTGGGTTGTCTTATCCTGACCGGCACAGGCAGGAACTTCATTGCCGGGGCGGACATCACAGAGGTGCAGAAGGTTACTGACAAGGCCTATCTGTTGCAAAAGGTAATGGAGAACAACCGCTTTGTGAACGCCATTGAGGAGGGCCCCAAGCCGGTGATAGCCGCCATAAACGGGCACTGCCTGGGAGGAGGCCTGGAGATTGCCATGGCCTGCCATTACAGGATCGCAGCCGCAGGCGTCCAAGTAGGCCAGCCTGAGGTGCAAATAGGGCTCATACCAGGGGCTGGTGGAACTCAGAGGCTTCCGAGACTTGTGGGTCTGCCCGATGCACTTCAGATGATAACCACGGGCAAGAGTATCGCAGCCGAGGAAGGGCTTCAAAAAGGCTGCATTGACCAAGTGGTGGAACCCCAGAAGCTTTTGGAGGAGGCCATCTCAGCCGCAAAAAGGTTCATCTCCGGGGAGCTTCGGCACAAGGACAGGATCACCAGGAAGCTAAGCGAAAAGCTTCCCAGCCCGGAGCAGAAGCAGAACATTATGAACTTTGCCAAGGCCATGGCAGCCAAACAGGCAAAGGGCTATATAGCCCCATTCAAGGCAATGGAGGCCATGGAGCTGGGCCTGAGCCAGGATTTCGAGGGGGACCTAAGAAGGGAGGCTGAGCTTTTCTGCGAGTGCGCTGTCTCGGATGTGGCCAAGAACCTGATAGGCATTTTCCTTAACACCCGGGCTGCAGGTAGACTTCCCCGCATAGAGACACTAGAGCCTGCTAAGATCCGAAAGGTGGGGATGCTGGGCGGAGGGGTCATGGGCTCCGGAATCGTAAACCTCTTGCTCAGAAACGGATTTGAAGCAGTGCTTTGGGAGATCGACCAGGGGGCCAAGGAAAAGGCCTTGGAGTCGGTCAGAAAGACCTTCGCCTATCCCATCAAGAAGGGCAAGATGACAGAGGCGGAGCTGGACAAGCTCGTAAAAGAGAAGCTGGTAAGCACCATTGCCCTGGAAGATCTCAAGGAGGTGGACCTGGTCATAGAGGCCGTGGTGGAGAACATGGGGGTAAAACAGGAGCTCTGGAAGAGGCTGGAGGGTATATGCAGGGAGGATGTGGTCTTTGCTACCAACACCTCGGCCCTTCCCATCACGGAGATGGCTTCGGTGCTAAAGGATCCTGGTCGCATGATAGGGCTTCACTTCTTCAACCCTGCCGAGAGGATGCAGCTTCTGGAGATAATCTGCGGGAAGAAAACCTCGGATCAAACCCTGGCCACCTCAGTTGCCTTCTCCAGGGCCATCAAGAAGGTGCCCATAGTGGTGAACGACGGCCCTGGGTTCTATGTCTCCAGGCAGCTTGGGGCCCTCATGGGTGAGTCCACCTTCATGGTGGGGGAGGGGGTTGATCCGGCCAAGATAGAGGAGGCCCTCCTGGAGTTCGGAATGCCCATGGGACCGGCCACACTAAGCGATCTTACAGGCATCGATATAGGCTATCACGTTGGGAAGAACTTCGAGCGCTCCTTTGGGGAAAGATGGAAGATGTCCCCCATTTACGAGCTGGTGTACAAGACCGGCTGTTACGGCCGCAAGACAGGGGCCGGCTGGTACGATTACAGCGGGGAGAAGCCGGTGCCCAACCCCAAGGTAAGGCAGGTGATAGAGCAGTACCTCAAGGGACAAGGGGTGGTTCCCAAGCAGATGAGCCACCAGGAGATCATAGACAGGATGCTGGCTCGTGCCATAAACGAGGCTGCGTACATGATTCAGGAGGGCATATGCGATAGGCCCCAGGACATGGACCTAGCCATGATATACGGGACCGGTTTCCCGCCTTACAGGGGAGGCATCCTACGCTACGCGGACAAGTGGGGGGTCAAAAACGTTTACCAAAAGCTCCTGGAGCTGGAAAAGCAGTACGGCCCTCGGTTCACTCCTTGCGCTTTGCTTGCGGAAATGGCTGCAAAGGGACAGAGCTTCTATAAGTGAGCCCTCCATAGCCTTGCAGGTGGGAGGCTCTTCGGCAAGAGCCTCTTGCTTGCGGCTCTTTAGGGCCGGGGCCTGAACATGGCCGTGGATTTGAATGCTGTTTGAGCTCTGTGACTGAAACAGATCAGGAGGAGACATGGCCAAAAGAGTTCTTAGAACAAAGCTTTGTGACATGCTGGGGATCGATTACCCGATTCTGAGTGCTGGGATGGGACCGACCCTCATTGGTGAGAGAACAGGGGCCCCTGTGGAGCTGGTGGTAGCGGTGTCCGAGGCAGGTGGCCTCGGGGTCCTGGGAGGAAGCGGCTTCACAGTGGAGGAGCTCAGGGATGCCATCAGGGAGATAAAGAAGCTCACGGATAAGCCATTTGGGGTGGACCTGCTACTTCCCAAGAACCTGGATCTGGGAGGGGGGCTGGGCCAGAAGGGGCCTGAGCAGTTGCCCCTTAGCCTTGTGCTAAAGTCCATCCCCAAGCCCCACCAGGAATGGATAGCCAAGGTGAGAGAGGAGCTGGGCCTGCCCCAAACCGAGATCATGGTGCGCATGAACACCACCACCATGAGGCCTCAAGAGGCAGTTCAGGTCTGCCTGGATGAGAAGGTGCCCCTTTTCTGCGCAGGTCTGGGGAACCCGGGTTTCATGGTTCCTGAGGCTCATGCCCGCGGCATGAAGGTCTTGGGCATTACAGGCAATGCCAAGAACGCCAGGCGCATGGCCCAATCGGGAGTTGACCTGCTTGTGGCCCAGGGCCACGAGGGAGGCGGGCATACAGGCCGCATAGGCACCATGGCGCTCCTGCCCCAGGCCATAGATGCCGCGCACCCGGTTCCCGTGCTGGCCGCAGGAGGTATCGGGGACGGCAGGGGTGTGGCGGCGGCCCTTGCCATGGGGTGTGTGGGGGTCTGGGTTGGAACCCGTTTCCTGGCCACAGAAGAGGGAGGGGCGCTTCCGGTAAACAAGCAGCGTATCTTGGACTCCACGGATGAGGACACACGGGTGAGCCGTGCTTACACAGGCAAGACCCTCAGGGCAAGCTACAACAAGTTCCACGATCTGTGGGACTCCTCGGGACTGGAGCCCCTGCCGTTTCCAACACAGGTGCTCATCTCATCGGCCCTTTTAGCCGCCTTCATAGAGGCCAACAAGACCGAGTTTGTGGGCGGGCTGGCAGGTCAGATCTCCGGCCTGATCAAGGAGATCAAGCCGGCAAAGCGGGTCTTGGAGGAGATGGTGGAGGAGGCCGTGGATATCCTCACCAGAAGGCTCCCTGAGACGGTGGTGGCGAGGTGATGGCGATCCTGATAGGAGCAAAGATGGTACGGTCGGTCTTGAGTCAGCCGCAGGGCCTTGGAGTGGGGCAGTAGGGGAGTTTGCGGGGGAGGGAGAGGGTCATGGCAGAGCGTTTCGTGAGCGAGCGGAACTTGAGGTTCATGCTTTACCAGGTCATGGAGGCGGAGTCTCTGACCCGGTATCCCTACTACGGAGATCACAGTAGGGAGACCTTCGACCTAGTCCTGGACACTGCCATGAGGCTTGCCAGGGAACTCTTGAAGCCGGTTCTGAGAGAGATGGACCAGGCCCCCCCCAGGCTGGTGGATGGAAGGGTGATGGTGCACCCAGTGGTCAGAAGAATCATGCGGGAGTGCGGGGAAGGAGGATGGATAGCGGCTCACGCCCCTTACGAGCTGGGCGGCCAGCAGCTTCCACTTCTCATAACTTCGGCCTGCCGTTTCATTTTCTCGGCCGCCAATTACTCAGCCAGCGTTTATCCCTTTCTCACAACCGGGGCCGCACACTTGATAGAGTCCTTCGGAAGCGAGGAGCTCAAGAAAACCTATATCCCCAAGATGTTCTCAGGGGAGTGGCAGGGCACCATGGCCCTCACCGAGCCCCAGGCCGGAAGCTCCCTCTCTGACATCCTCACCCAGGCAGAGCCGACTGAGCAAGGCCATTACAGGATCAAGGGCCAGAAGATCTTCATATCCACAGGGGACCACGACGGGGTGGACAACGTGGTGCACCTCATGCTTGCTCGCATCAAGGGCGCCCCGGCGGGGGTGAAGGGCATATCCCTTTTTGTGGTTCCAAAGCTTCGCCCGCAGCCAGATGGGTCACTTCTGCCCAATGATGTGACGGTGACTCAGATTTACCACAAGTTGGGCTACAGAGGGGCGCCCATAACACAGTTGAGCCTGGGAGAGAACCAGGACTGCAGGGGGTGCCTGGTGGGGGAGCCCCATCAGGGACTATCTTACATGTTCCAGATGATGAACGAGGCCAGGATAGACGTGGGCATGGGGGCTGCGGCCATAGCCTCTGCAGCCTACTATGCATCCCTGGAATACGCCAGGGAAAGACCTCAAGGCAGACCCCCTGGAGCCAAGGATCCCACAAAGCCCCAGGTCCCCATAATTCGGCATGCTGACGTGAAGAGAATGTTGCTTTTCCAAAGGGCTGTGGTGGAGGGCTCCTTGGGGGTGATCATGCAGTGCGCCCTCTGGGCTGATTTGTGCGGCGTTCTGGAGGAGCCTGGGGAGAAAGAGCGCTGTATGCTGCTTCTGGATCTTCTCACGCCAGTGGCCAAGACATACCCCTCAGAGATGGGCATACTTTCGGTGAGCGCCGGACTGCAATGCTTGGGCGGATATGGCTACTGCGAGGAGTTCCCCCTGGAGCAATTTTACAGGGACGCCAGGATCCACCCCATCCATGAGGGCACAACAGGGATCCAAGGACTGGACTTGCTGGGGAGAAAGGTGCCCATGAAGCAGGGTAGGGCCCTGGAACTGTTCTTGGATGAGGTGAGAAAAACCATCCAGGAGGCCCGTGGAATCACAGAATTGGGAGAACCAGCCGAGGCTCTCCAGGGAGCCCTGGAGAGCCTGGTGGCGGTCACAAAGCACCTCTTGGGCCTTGCCAAGACGGAAAGCCCGGAAGTCTTCTTGGCCGACGCCACTTTGTACCTGGAGATGTTCGGCATAGTGGGAGTGGCTTGGCAATGGCTAAAGCAAGGGATAGCAGCCAGAAAGGGGCTCGGCTCAGGGCCGGGGCAGGCCGATTCTTTCTTTTACCAAGGCAAGCTGGCCACCCTTCGCTACTTCTTCGGCTACGAGCTTCCCAAGATAAAGGGGCTGGTGGCAAGGCTGATGAGCAACCAACATATCACCGTGGAGGTGGGGGAAGAGCACTTTCAGGACTGAATACCAGCAGGCTTACAACAGGCCCGCGGGCTAGGAAAGCCCCCCACCTGCGGGCTCCCTTCTGGGTTAAGCCAGATCACATTTCCCAACACCCCTTTGAGAGCTTCTTACAGTTACTGCCCTCAAAGAGGCCTCTCTCTGAGCGGCATCATCCTCTCACTTTGAACAATGGGGGCCGGAGTAGAGCCACAGGCGGAGGGGTTGGTCCAGGTGCTTTAGTGCCCGGGCTTTTCCTGCCTACTCCCCCTTTTGCCTCAAGAACTTGAGCACTTCCTGGTGGACTTGGCCGTTTGTGGCCACAACACCCACATTCTCCGTGAGCTTCTCCCCAAGACCGAACCGCAAAGCTTTCCCGTAGATGTCTGTGACCTTTCCCCCTGCTTCCTCGATTATGATTGAGCCTGCAGCGTGATCCCAGACTTTTTCTCGGTACTCTGGTGTCTTGGGATTGGGCAATCTCAGATAAATGTCAGCTTCCCCCCTTGCCACAAGCCCGTACTTGGCCTGGCTGTCCATACGGATGGAGGGGGCTGTTATGCCCAAAGCCCTTGCCAGCTGAGCCTGGGCTTCATGGTCCGAGTGGCCGGATTCAAAGCTTTCGCAGAACTTAAGCTTGGTATCCCCCAAGAGAGAGTTGGAGACTCTTATGGGTTGCGACTCTCCATTCTCCAAGGAGGCCTGGAAAGCCCCCTTGCCCCTCAAAGCGTAGAAGAGCACCCCTCTGGGGCTGCCGGGCTTGCCTGATTGCAGGGGCAGGTTGGGACAGGCCAGTACCCCGAGGGCCACTTGACCCTCCAGGATGAGGGCTAGGGCCACGGCGTATTGGTCATGCCTCATGAAGCCCTTGGTGCCGTCTATGGGATCCAGGCACCAGTGACGCCTGGAGGCCGCCTTTTCTCCCCAGTCAATCCACTCGCATACTTTCTCTGGGTTTGCATCCTGGAAAAGGCCTGAGACAAAGCCGGCCACCCGCTCCAGAACCGGTCGGTTTTGGCTCTGCCTCAGAACCGCGGCCCTCTCCTCTGCCAGGATCGAGTCCCCTGGGAAGGCCTCTCTCAGGATCCTGCACACAACCGCCTGGGATCCAAAATCCGCAACCGTGACAGGGCTTCTATCCTTCTTGGCAATGGAGTCAAGCTCCAGCATCTTCTCTTGGACCGCCATGCAAAGCCTGGCTGCTGCCTTTGCTGCCCTCAGGGCAACATCCAGTTCCACCTTCAAAGATCCTGTCATCATCTGCCTTCTCCTCAGATAAGTGCTTTCTCATCAAGGCGGCAGGTGCCCAGCCCAATTGCTCCAGGAACACAGCTTTGCTCCCGCAGGAAGTCCATAAGGCAACTTCTTAGGTTCCCAGCCAAACGCCTACCGCTGTTTAACACGTAAAGCCGATGCTGCACGTGGAAGATCTCCCTTTCCAGCCTCTGCACCTTTTGGGGAGTGACCCCGGAATCCCTGGGTGCCCCTCCGAGAAGCTCCTCCAATATAGGCACCATCTTGTCCAGCATGCGCAGGTGGGTGTCCACAAGGAAAAGGGCCAGGTGGGGGGCCAGGAGCCGACATCTACCCAGGAAACCAGCCACCTCTTCCGCTTCTATGCCTCTCGGCGGAGAACTCTTGCACTCCACATAAACCAAAAGCCCTTCCAGAGCCGCCAGCACATCGAAATCCCCCCCTGGAGGAGGACTCCTGAATGACACCCCATGGATCGCCTGGGCGCAAAACTCCCTTCGAAAGATCTCAGCCACAAACCACTCAAGGGTCTCCCCGAAGCTGGTGACACCTTCTCTCAAGAGCCTCCAAGAACCCCCTCGACTGGTCTCCACCAGTCCCATTTGGGATAGAGCATCCATGTATTGCCTGGAGGAAGCTGCGGAACAGTAGGAACATATCGCTTCCGGGGCTTCTCCCTGTCTTAGCTTTATGAGATCCCTCAGCCAGAGGCGGAAGGAGTAACTGTGCATGAGACGGTAGAACTCCTCTTTAGCCTGAGGGGACATCCCCTGATGCACCAAGAGACGCTCGGGAGCTATTTTCCTGTGAAGCTTGAGACCCCTGCGCCTGAGCATCTGGTGGATGCCTCCCCCAAGGCGGGTCACAGCCCGCTCGAGACGGGCCACTCTTCTGGCTATCAGGGCGTTTTGAGCCCTGAGCATCCTCCTGCTCACGTGCATCCCTAGACAGGCCCCCACCTCTCGCAGGAGTTCTCCTGCTTCAACCACAGGGCTCCAATGCGGCCACGGCCTAATTGTATCTCACCCCCCGTGACCAACACGCCTAATTTGTAGCACAGCCCTCTAGAGAAGGCCAGAATTCCAGGGGGGGGCTTTAGGGAATCCTTCCCGTACAGCCCTGGATGGGCTTGCTTGGATTAGCCGGGGCTGTATACTAAAGAATGAATTTATTGAAAGGGAGAGCGCATGTCTGACTGGATCTGGTTGTTGGTCATCCTGGGTGCATGGTTTGCATTGCAGAAATGGATCTTTCCAAGGTTCGGGATCCGCACATGAATGTCTCAGGACGTCTGCGCCGTGGATCGGCGCAAAGGGAAAAAGCCTGAGGCCTCAAGCCCCGGTTCCTGAGAGAATCATCTTTTTTCCGCCTCCAAGACTACTTCTCCGTTGGGGAGATCCACTGTCAGCCTAAGCTGCCTTAAGGCGTTCAGCCCTAGGAGTCTTAAATCACCCACAAGGGCTTCCACTTCTTTTAGTTCCACTGAGCCGATTCTGACGGATTCAAGGGTAACCACCGGGGCCTCCAAAGATCTCCCATCGGCCATGGTTACCTTTACCTTGGGTTGAGACTCCAGGGAGATGCCTAGGATACGGGCGTCTTCCCCGGTGATCTGGCAGTAAGTTGCGCCTGTGTCCAGATAGGCCAAAAAAGTCCAGGTGCGGTTTACTGAAACAGGCACCTGGATGGCTCTTTGTCCGCTTCCCACAACCACCCGGGTGGATCTTCCATGAGTGGGAGGCATAGGCTCGCTTGGACGTGAGCCCTGTGATATTTGGTTCCAGTATTGTACCGGTACGGCCGAAGGATTGTCCGTGAAATGAAGTCTTCCCTGTTCATCCTTCCACTGGTAAATCACCGAGCCTGCCCAACACATACCACAGGCAAGCCAAGAAAAAATAAACAATCCCAAAGCCGTCCGTAAGAGCAATTTGAGAGCCATTTCTTTTCTCTCCGGTAGCCTTAAAATCCTTCCAGAGGGCTCATCCAAGCCTCTTTGAGCTGGTTGAGGGGGGCCCGTACCACGACCCGGCCTTCCAAGCCCTCAATGAGCAATTCCTTCTCTGCACTTACCTCTCCCACCAAGGCAATGGGGGCATCAGCCATGAGCTCTTCAAACTTCTCTGCGTTTTGGGGATGAACCGTGATCACGAACCGACCTGGGGACTCGGAAAACAGCAGATGGTCTTCCCTTTGGAGCCCCTGGGCCGGGACTTTGGAGAGTTTCACCTTGAGGCCGAACCCCCCTGCGAATGCGCTCTCGGCAAGGGCTACCCCAAGTCCTCCGTCCGAGCAGTCGTGGCAGGAAGCCACAACCCCCTTCCGCACTGCCTTCTCAAGAGCCCTGTAATAGGAAATAAAAATCAAGGGTCTTACCCTAGGGACCGAGTTCCCGACAAATCCATGCTGGGCATAATACTCCGAGCCGCCCAGCTCCTCCCTGGTAACCCCCAGGACATATAAAAGGTCTCCGGGTCTTTTCACATCCATGGTTACGGCCTGGCGCACATCCGGAATTCGTCCTATGAGGGAGAAAAGGACAGTAGGGGGAATGCTTATCTTCAGATCCCCCACCTTATAGTCGTTCTTCATGCTGTCTTTGCCTGATATAAGGGGTATGTTGTAAGCCACGCTCACCTCGTATAAGGCTTGATTGGCTCTTACCAGCTGGGCCAGTTTGTAACGACCGTCCGGGGTCTTGTCCGATTCAACCGGATCAGGCCAGCAAAAATTATCCAGGCCTCCCAGCCTTTCCAGGGCCCCACCTACACAAAGGTAGTTTCTCAGAGCCTCGTCTACAGCACAGCCCATCATGGCATGAGTGTCTATATCGCTGTATCTAGGACAAATTCCGTGGGCCACCACCACCCCCTCCAGGCTCTCAAGAAGAGGTCTCAAAACCGCTGCATCACTTGGCCCATCATCCAGCGCCCCGGTCACGGGCTTCACCACGCTTCCGGCCTGCACTTCGTGGTCATATTGGCGCACCACGCTTTGTTTGCTGCATATGTTCAGCCGTCCAAGCAGGCCAAGGAGTTCTCCTGTAAGATCTTTGGGGCAGGGGAAGCTGGGCTCCTCGTGTCTGGGAGGCACCCAGTGGGCCTCAAGCTCCATCCTGGGCACCCCTTCGTGCAAAAAAGCCATATCCAGATATGCCACCGTGCGTCCCCCGTAGAGCACGTGGAAGTATCCCGAATCTGTGAAGTTTCCGAGCACGGTGGCCTCCACGCCCATTCGCTCGGCAAGCTCAAGGAATCGCTCTATTTTTTCGGGCGGCACAGCCAGGGTCATGCGTTCCTGGGCCTCGGATATGAGTATCTCCCAAGGAGCCAGTCCCTGATACTTCAGGGGGGCTCTTTCCAGATGCAGCTCGCATCCGCCTGGGTCCCGGGCCATCTCCCCCACTGAAGAGGAAAGGCCGCCCGCCCCGTTGTCGGTAATGGCATTGTAGAGCCCCTGGTCCCTGGCCAGCAGGAGGAAATCCGTCATCTTTTTCTGGGTTATTGGATCCCCGATCTGAACCGCTGTGACAGGGCTTCCCTCGTGGAGTTCCTCGCTGGAGAAGGTGGCCCCGTGTATGCCGTCCTTTCCGATACGGCCGCCTGTCATGACTATCAGATCCCCTGGCTTGGCTGCTTTTAGGTGGCCTGGTTCTCCCTGGATCCTGGCAGGAAGGATACCCCCTGTGCCGCAGTACACCAGGGGCTTTCCTGCGTAGCGTTCGTCGAACACGATGGAGCCGTTAACCGTGGGTATGCCGCTTTTGTTCCCGCCGTGTTCCACCCCTTCACGAACTCCCTCAAAGATCCTGCGTGGATGAAGGAGTCTTGGGGGGAGGGGTTTTGAATAATCGGGCGGGGCAAAACAAAAAACATCCGTGTTGAAAATGAGTTTAGCCCCCTTGCCTGTGCCGAAGGGGTCCCTGTTAACCCCCACAATCCCGGTCAAGGCGCCGCCGTAAGGCTCCAGGGCCGAGGGGGTGTTGTGGGTCTCTACCTTGAAAACAAGACTCCAATCTTGATTGAAGCTGATCACCCCTGCATTGTCTGAGAAAACCGAAAGGCACCAATCCCTCTCCCCCAGGGATCTTCTCACCTCGCGGGTGGCCCCTTTCACAAAGGTTTCAAAGAGACTGTCTATGATCTGGGTTTTGCCTGCCTCGTCCGTATAACGGATCAGGGCATTGAAGATCTTGTGCTTGCAGTGTTCTGACCAGGTCTGAGCCAGTGCCTCCAGCTCCACGTCCGTTATCCTGGCACCCAGGGCCACTTTGGAGCGGGCGGCCAGGACCTTGAGGTCCCTCAGGTAATCTTGAATGGCTTTCATTTCTTTTAAATCCAGCACCAGGACCCTCTTTTGGCTGAGTTCCAAAAGCTCCTGCTCTGGGATCTCCAGGTCTATCTCCTCAACTTGAGCTTCCCTTATTTGGGTCACCCTGGGCACCCTGGGCTGAATCCTGTCTCCCCTGAGCCAATCCTCTTTGCTTTTTATCTCGAAACGCTGAATAAGGCTGTTGGCCAGAAGGCCCGTGGCTATCTGCTCCACCTGTTCCCTCGTGAGCCTGCCTTCTATGAGGTATTGCCTGGAGGTGTAGACCCCTGAGGGATTCCCAAGGCTTCTTCCAAGGAAAGTCTCCACCGTCTCTCTGGCCGTTCTCCCAACGTTATCTGTGACACCCGGCAGAAAGCCCACCTCTACTAGCCAGTCAAAACCCTGGGCAAGGGGTTGGTTTAAGGAGAAATTCTGCGTCACAGGATCTGTAAAAAGAAGCTTGCCTATCTCCAAGGCCTCTTTTTCTGAAAGCTCTCCCTCCAAAGTGAAAACCTCTACGGTCTTCACAGAGCTGACTTTTAGCCCCAGATGCTTTCCCAGCCTCCTTCTTATCTTCTCACCCAAAGCATCTCTGACACTTTCCTGAAATCCAACCTCTATGCGATGAATCATCTGGCCTGCCTGGTCATATTTTTTGGTTTAGGTATTCCCAACTTATACCAGATGAGCTAAGCAGGTTCAACTTTATCCTCCCTCTTGAGATGGCAACTACAATGAGCTTGGCAGCTACCAAAAATGGCTGGTATAATCGGCACCATCAAGGTAGAGATCGGTGCAGATGGCCTCTCTTCGCCGCCGCGAATTCCTCAAGATGGTGGGCCTGGCCGGGTCCGCAGCTGCTTCTGGTTGCTCCCCGGATTCTGGTCTCAAGCTGATTCCTTACTTAGTGCCCCCTAAAGATGTGGTCCCCGGCCTAGCCACATGGTATGCCACCACGTGCCTTGGATGCCCGGCGGGTTGCGGAGTCTTGGCCAGGAACAGAGACGGCCGGGTCGTGAAGCTGGAGGGGAATCCGATTCACCCGGTGAACAGAGGGGCCCTTTGCGCCAGGGGACAGGCGGCTCTCCAGGGTCTTTACGATCCGGACCGGTTAAGAGGGCCCATGCTCAGGCACCAGGACGGCTCTTTAGCGTCGGTGGGTTGGGGGGAAGCCGAGAGGCTCCTGGGGGAGTGGATCCAGGAGCTAAGGAAAGGGGGAAGGGGGCACAGGGTGGTGTTCCTGAGCGGGCTTCTCACTGGGAGCCTCCTGGAGCTGGTGATTGAGTGGAGAGAGAAGCTGGGGCTGGGCGAGCACCTCATGTACGAGCCTCTGTCTTACGAGCCCCTTTGCAAAGCCACTTTAAAGACATTCGGCGTAGACGGGATCCCCTCTTACCGCATGCATAGGGCGGATCTGATCATATCCTTTGGGGCCGATTTCCTGGGCACCTGGATTTCTCCTGTAGAATACGCGAAACAGTTCGCAGCCTTTAGGTCAGGAGAGGGCGGGCACAGGGGGGTTTTCGCCTACGTTGGCCCCAGGCTTTCCCAGACAGGTGCAAATGCCGATATATGGATTCCGGCAAGGCCCTCTTCCCAGAGGCTGGTGGCCCTAGGGATTCTTGTGGCCCTGCGGGATATGGGAGTCCTTCCTGCCAATAGAGCCTCATCCGGTCAACTCGCCTCACTGCTCAATGGGTGGACTTTGGAGCGTGTCTCGCAAGAGGCGCAGCTGGGGCCTGGGGAGATCTCCCGACTGGCAGGGCTTTGGGCCTCGGCCAAGAGACCCTTGGCTCTGGCCTCGGGGCTGGAGTGCGTAGACCCCCATGCAGAGGAGACGGCTCTTTTAGCTCATCTTCTTGTTTCCTTATCTGGCCCTGAAAGCCTTCAGGCAGTGGACCTAAGCCGCCTGTGGTCCCTTGGCAGGGCTTCCTCGTACCAGGAGGTGCGCTCCCTGGTCCGGAGGATCGCAGAGGGTGAAGTGGACCTGCTGCTAGTTTACGGGGCTGACCCACTCTTTTTCCTGCCTCCGCAATGGGGTCTCCAAGAGGCCATCCGGAGGGGCAAGGTGCGGGTGGTGAGCTTCTCCCAGGCTCAGGACGAAACAAGCTCCCAGGCGGCCTTGCTCCTGCCCAGCAGCACCCCTCTTGAGTCTTGGGGGGACTGGGAGCCGCGACAGGGGGTAAGGGGGCTCATCCAGCCGGTGATGGGGAATCTGCACCAGACCAGGCCCTTGGGAGATATCTTGTTGAGCTTGGGGAGAAAACTGAGAGGGGACTCCTTTGTTGAAGAGGATAATTTCGAGGAATATCTGAGGAGAAAGTGGATCAGGATCCATGCTTCGAGGGCGGCTGATCTCTCCTTCCCAGCTTGGTGGGTGGAAACCCTCTCCAAAGGGGGGATATGGGAAGATGGGGATGAAAAGCCGGTGGCAGGGCCTGTTGATGGAAAGGGGGGTTTTGTGGGTGTGGCCCCCGCCGTGTCGAATCCTCAAAGGGTCGGCTCAGAGGAGTTCCAGGTCATGGTATACCCCACGATCCAGTTCCTGGACGGAAGGGAAGCCAACAAGCCGTGGCTCCAGGAACTGCCGGATCCCATAACACAGATCACTTGGGGTTCCTGGGTGGAGGTGAACAGGGCAGAGGCTTCCCGCCTGGGCATCCGCAGGGAGGAGCTTCTTAAGTTAGAGACCCCCAGAGGAAGCCTGGAGCTTCCCGCGTACCCCACCGACGGGGTGGCTTCTGGTACTTTGGCCATACCCATGGGGCAAGGGCGCAGGTCCATGGGCAGGTATGCAGGCCTGGTCCCGGGGAATCCCCTGCTTCTCTTGGAGCCTGGGGACGGGGGGTGGTCCGTGTGTTCCTCAGGGGTTCGGGTGGAGACAACGGGGCGAACCTCCCCTCTGGCCAACACCGACGGGAGCCATAGCCAGCACAGGAGGGGTTTGGCCCTGGCCCTGGAGGCACAAGAGTGGGAAAGGCAGCTGGCGCAGGGGGCAAGCCCTGAGCTTCGACTTCCCCTGCCGGAGGCCTATGATCCCAAGGAGGACTTCTACGCTCCCCACAAACATGTCAAGTACCGCTGGGCCATGGCAGTTGATCTGGATCGGTGTGTGGGCTGCGGGGCCTGTGTGGTGGCATGCAATGCCGAGAACAACGTGGCCATGGTGGGGCGAAAGCTAGTGCTGGAAGGCAGGGAGATGCACTGGCTCAGAATAGAGCGCTACTGGGAGGAGCAGACCCCCCGCATCCGGTTCCTACCCATGCTCTGCCAGCACTGCGATGCAGCACCCTGTGAGTCTGTCTGTCCTGTGTACGCCCCCCATCACAGCCCCGAGGGGCTCAACAATCAGGTATACAACCGCTGCATTGGGACCCGCTTCTGTTCCCAGAACTGCCCCTACAAGGTCAGGAGGTTCAACTGGTTCACCTTCACCAGGCCGGAGCCCCTCAACCTCCAGCTGAACCCTGATGTGACAGTGCGGCAAAAAGGAGTGATGGAGAAATGTTCCTTCTGTGTGCAGAGGATAGTTGAGGCCAAGGACAGGGCCAGGAGGGAGGGTAGAGGGTTAAAAGACGGGGAGGTGACCCCAGCCTGCGCCCAGACCTGCCCCACCCAGGCACTGGTTTTCGGGAACCTCATGGACGGGGAAAGCCGGGTCTCGAGGCTGGCGAGGGATGTGAGGGCTTACCAGGTGTTGGGCCATCTCAACACCAAGCCTGCGGTGATCTACCTGAAAAGGGTGGTAAGGAAGGTATGAGCGGGAAACCGAACCAGCTCCAGACAGAAATTCTCACATACGCACAGGTTCAGGATCTCGTTTTGGGTGCCATGGGGAGGCCCGGGAGGCTTTACTGGGCAATGGTGGGATTCTGCCTCCTGGGGCTTCTTTACGGGGCCTCGTGCTGGGCCTATCAGATCCTGACAGGCATGGGTGTGGCCGGGATAATGCACCCTGTCATGTGGGGCATATACCTTGTCAACTTCGTCTTCTGGGTGGGAATAGCCCACTCCGGGACGCTCATATCGGCCATCCTGTATCTGCTGAGAGCCAGATGGAGGACCTCCATAGCCAGGGCGGCTGAGGCCATGACAGTGTTCGCTGTCATGATTGCCGGGCTCTTCCCCTTCATACATCTGGGGAGGGTCTGGATATTTTACTGGATAGTGCCATACCCCAATCAGAGGGACCTCTGGCCCAACTTCCAGTCCCCCCTGGTCTTCGACTTCCTGGCCATCTCCACCTACCTCACGGTGAGCAGCATGTTCTGGTACTCGGGGATGCTGCCGGATCTGGCATCCGTCAGGGATCGCTCCACTGGGGTCAGGAAAAAGATCTACGGGCTTCTTTCCCTCGGGTGGCAGGGCACTCACCATCAGTGGAACCATTACGGCACGGCCTACCTGCTCTTCGCGGCCTTTGCCACGCCTCTTGTGATCTCGGTCCACAGCGTGGTCTCCTGGGACTTCGCCCTCTCCATAGTCCCTGGGTGGCACAGCACCATCTTCGCCCCTTACTTCGTGGCAGGGGCCATCCATTCGGGCCTGGCCATGGTCCTCACCCTCTTGATACCCCTGAGGAGGATCTTCGGTTTCGAGGCCTTGATCACCCTTCGTACCCTGGAGTCCATCGCCAAGACCATAGTGCTCACGGGCCTGATCGTGGGCTACTCCTATGGTGTGGAGTACTTCATGGCCTGGTACAGCGGGAACATGTTCGAGTGGGATACTTTCATATGGAGGGCCGTAGGGAACTATGCGCTACAGTTCTGGATCATGGTGATATGTAATGTGCTGGCCCCGCTCCTGTATCTCTCAAGGCCTATACGCAGGAGCCTGGGATGGCTATTTGGGATAGCCATCCTTGTGAACATCGGCATGTGGTACGAGAGGTTCGTGATCATAGTGGGATCCATGGCCCACGAGTTCGTGCCCTACGCCTGGGGGCTCTACAGTCCCTCCTGGGTGGAGCTGAGCATAATGGGAGGCTCCTTCTGCATGTTCTTCTTTCTATTCCTGCTTTTCAGCAAGTTCCTCCCCACAGTCTCAGCCTCTGAGATGAAGGAGGCCTTGGGGCCGCCTCTCAGGGGAAGGCTCTTAAGGGGGGAGCCATGAGCCCAAAGGTTTTGGGAGTGTTCGTTTATTTGGAGGATCTCCTGGGAGCCATCAGCCTTGTCAGGGACAGAGGGGGCCGCATCCACACGGTCTACAGCCCAATCCACTGCGAGGAGCTCCTCAAGGCCGTGGGGAGCAGGCCCAGCCCAGTTCGCTTCGCAACCCTGTTGGGGGGGATCGCGGGCCTTCTGGGGGGTGTGGGATTGGCCATCTACACTTTCTTGCAGTGGGGGTTCGTTACCAGTGGGAAGCCCACACCCCCGGCGGTCCCCCTGGTGGTGGTGGGCTTCGAGATGACCATCCTGCTTGGTTTTCTCAGCACCCTGGTGAGCATGTGGATTCTGTGCCGTATGCCCAGGTTGAGGCTGCCGGATCACTACGAGCCGGGTTTCTCCCAAGATCGCTTTGGGCTCTTGGTGAGCTGCGCCAGCATGGGCATGGAGGATTTGACCTCCTTGCTCAGGCAGGCTGGGGCAGAGGATGTGAGGCGGGTCAGTGGCTGAGAGGCTCCAGGGAGCCGGGATAGGGGGGTGGGGGCTGCGCTCGCTCCTCTGGGCGGGGGTTCTGGCCGGATGCCTGTCTTTCGGATGGGCGATCCTCTCAGGAGATCTCCCCAGGGCCTGGCAGGCTTACCTGGTAAACCTTGTCTTTTGGCTTGGGGTGTGCACCGGCTCTGTGACCCTGGTGGCCATCATGAACATGACCAATGCCAGCTGGGGCAGGCCTCTCAAGAGGCTGGCCGAGGCCGGGGTGGCCCCATTGCCCGTTCTCTGGATGATGCTTCTGGGCCTGTACCTTGGCCACCAGGAAATCTATCCCTGGGCCAGGGAGGTGCCCCACGGAAAAGGGTTGTGGCTCAGCGCCGGGTTTCTCTTCCCCAGGGACGCCTTGGTGCTGGGGGCCCTCGTGGCGGTGGCGGCGGCAATGGTGTACAACTCTGTCAAGGCTGACAGAGAGGCCATGGAAGGCTCTGAGCAAGGGGTCCAGACTCGGTGGAGGGCGCAGGTGAGCCTCTCCCCTGTGCTGGGCATTCTGTACGGAATCGGCATGACCATCCTGGCCTGGGACCTGGTCATGTCCTTGGACCCCCATTGGGTGAGCACCCTTTTCGGGGCCTACTACTTTATGGGGAGCCTCTACACGGGGATCGCCTGGGTGAGCCTCCTGGCAGCGCTTCTCCACGGCCGGGAGGAATTCCAGGGCCGGGTTGGGGCCTCTCAGTTCCACGATCTGGGAAAACTCATATTGGCCTTTTGCCTGGTCACAGGGGATTTCTTTTACTCCCAGTTTCTGGTCATTTGGTACGGGAACATACCTGAGGAGACCAAATATGTGATCCTTCGGGTGCGCACATCCCCCTGGAACACCCTTGCATGGAGCGTGCTTGTGGCCAGCTTTGGAATCCCGTTTTTGGCCCTCTTGAGCCGCAAGCTCAAGAAGAACCCCAGGATGCTCGGGGCCCTGGCCTGCCTTGTGCTCTTGGGCATGTGGCTGGAGAGGGTGCTCCTGGTGGCGCCTTCTGTCTGGTCAGCCGGGGAATTACCCCTTGGGTTCACGGAACTGGGGATTGGGCTGGGTTTTCTGGGGCTTGTGGGACTATTGCTTTTGCGGTTTCTCTCAAGAGTCCCCTGGCTTCCAACGGGGGATCCCCTGTACCAGAAATCTTGGCAAATGGGGATCGCCCAGGAGGCCCTGGCAGGGCAGAGGCTCTCTTCCCAGCCCGGAGGGGGCCATGGCTGAGAGGCCCAGGGGAAAGGGATACGCCTGGGTAGGGGTGGCGGCACTCCTCACTGGGGTGGCCCTCTATTTCTATTTCGTCTTCCCCCAGAGGGGTATCGGGGTGGAGCAGCCCATCTACTTCAGCCATAGGGTGCATGCCGGGGTCAAGGAGATAAGCTGCCGTTTCTGCCACCCCTTCGTGGATCGCTCCCCAAGGGCCGGGATCCCGGAGATGCAGAAGTGCTTTTTCTGCCACGACCACATAATTCCGCAGCACCCCCAGATCCAGAAGGAGCGATGGCATTACGAAAACGAGGTCCCTGTGCCATGGGCCAGGGTGTACTACATCCCGGACCATGCCCACTTCAACCACGAGCCCCACATCCGCTTCGGCATCGACTGCAAGGCGTGCCACGGGGATGTGGCCAAATGGGACAGGCTGGCCAGGGTGGATTTCAAGATGGGGTTCTGCATCGGATGCCACAGGACCCTGGGAGCGCAGGTGGATTGCTGGTTGGCCTGCCATAGATGATGGGAAGTGAGATGAGATTGGCATGACGAGCACTGGTGCACAAGCAACCGCCAAACTCTATTTCGTCTCCTCTGCCTTTTGGATGGTCCTTGGGGCTCTGGCGGGGCTCACAGGGGCAGTGGAGCTCATCGCGCCCGATCTTTTGGGCAACATCTCCTGGATAGTCTTCGGGAGGATCAGGCAGGTGCACACCAATCTGGTGATGTTCGGCTTTGTGGGCTCCGGCCTTTTGGGTGGGGCCCATTTCCTGGTGCCCAGGCTTGTAAGGGCGCCACTTCACAGCGAGAGGCTGGGGGTGGCATCTGCCCTGTTGTGGGATTTGGCCATTGCCGTGGGGATTGTGACCCTATCCCTGGGATACACCCAGAACAGGGAGTATGCCGAGTTCATATGGCCGGTGGACATTGGGGTGCTGCTGGTCTTGGCCATGATCTTGTACAACTTGCTCAGGACCGTGATGGCCAGGCAGGAGAACCTGCTCTATGTCTCGGTGTGGTACGTTTTCGGGGCAGTGATTTTCACCTTTTTCAGCTATTTTTTCGGAAACGCTGTGTGGGAGCCCGACACAGGCTCCATCACCGGGATACCGGATGCTATTTTGGCATGGTTTTACGGGCACAACATCCTGGGGTTTTTCTTTACTCCCCTGTCTGTGGCAGTGGCCTACTATGTGATCCCCATTGTGAGCAGGAGGCCTCTTTACAGCCACACCCTATCCCTGGTGGGCTTCTGGTCGCTGCTGCTTCTTTACTCCCACATAGGCACCCATCACCTGCTCCAGGCCCCTGCCCCCACATGGCTCAAGGTGGTGGCCATAACGGGGAGCATCGGCATGCTGATCCCGGTCATGACCGTTTTGGTGAACCTCTGGCTCACCATGCGGGATAGGGTGGGGGTGATCCACCAGGACATAGGCGGCAAGTTCGTCTTTGCCGGCACGGTCTGGTACCTCATGACCTGTCTGCAGGGGCCTTTGCAATCCCTCCCTTATATCCAGAGGGTCACCCACTTCACCAACTGGGTCGTGGCCCATGCCCACATGGGGGTGCTTGGTTTCGCTGGGTTGACTGCCCTCGGGGGGATCTATTTCATGATCCCCAGGATCACGGGCAGACCCATTCACAGTCAGAGGCTTGCTGACCTTCAATACTGGCTCGTCCTGGTGGGCATGACGGGCTTCTTCACGATCCTCACAGGGGCCGGTCTTGTGCAGGGCCACAGCTGGCTAAACGGGGAGACGGTCTACAGGGTTCTCCCGCAGCTCCACGTGTACATGGTGGCCAGGGCAGCATCGGGTATCCTCATCCTGGCAGGGGCCATGGTGGGCCTCTACAACATAGTCATGAGCTTCAAGGCAAGCACACAGACCACCTGGGTGCAGCCCCCGGAGGGAGACCGTCTGCCATGAGAATGACCCCATCTTTCATCTTGGGAGGTTGCCTGATCCTGTTCGCATCGGTCTTCTTCGTGGCGGTGGTGCTCCCGGCTCTGACAATGACCGAGGCCCCCTCAGAGATCTTCAGGGCCCGAAGCGCCCTGGAAGAGGAGGGAAGGCGCATTTACATCCAAAACGGCTGCTCCTACTGCCATACCCAGTACGTGCGCTTCCTGGACTGGGACTTGGGGGCCCAGAGGGTGGCAAGAGCAGGGGATTACGTGGCGGACCGCCCCCACCAGCTGGGCTCCGAGAGGACTGGCCCTGATCTCTCCCAGGCCGGGGGCGAGCATCCAGATGACTGGCATTTGGCCCATTTCGTGAACCCAAGGTTCACAAGGCCCGAGTCCATCATGCCGCCCTGGGAGTTCCTGGGTCCCGAGAGGATAAGGGCCCTGACAGCATACATACAGGGTCAGGGTTTCAGGCAGGCGGACTACCGGATGGAGAGACAACGCCTCTGGAAGCAGGAGGCTCTCAGGGCGTACGAGGCAGGCCCTGAGGCCAATGTGGAGTGGCTCCACAGCCACGTCCCGGAGCCTTGGAGGAGGCTCCCCAATCCATACCCCACCACAGAGGCGGGCCTCCAGAGAGGACATCGCATCTACCAGAGTTTCTGTATCGGCTGCCATGGGCCCATCGGGGACGGCATGGGCCCTGCCCAGCCGTATCTCTACCCCCCGCCTCTGAACTTCACCATTCTGAGGGGAAGGGGGGTATCTGGAGGGATCCTCTACTACCAGATCATGAACGGCATCACCGGCACAGCCATGCCTTATTTCAAAAGGGAGCTGGAATCAGAGAAGATCTGGGATGTGGGCAACTATGTGGCAGTTTATTTCATCGGGCAGAGCGATGCAGGTGGGGAGCCCAGGGGCATAGATGCCTCGTACGTGGGGCCCCATCCAGGGAGGCCGTGAGATGTACTATGTGGGATGGGTGCTGCTGATCCTCCTGGGGGTGGGCCTCGGCATCTGGGCCTTCTTGTGGGCCTTGCGTTCAGGGCAGTTCGCGGAGCAGGACAGGGCCAGGTTCCTGCCCCTCAGGGACGAGTCTGTGGCCTCCCAGGTGGAGCCAGCCCCAGGGCGCAGCCCTGCCACATACTTTCTGGGTTTTGTGGGGGGGCTTGTCCTGCTGGCCATGGCCGCGGCCCTGTGGTTGACCGTGACCTCAGGGAGAGGGTGAGGCAGGGCATGAGGTTCTTCCCGCTTCTGGACTTCCAATCAGTGATCCTGGCCCTCTTCATGGGATTGGGGGCCCTTCTGGTCCTTTGGATATGCTTTAGGGGTTACCACCATGGCCAGGAGGGACAGGAGCAGGATCTGGAGAACTATCCCGATGGGATAAGAGCAGGCCGGGGTCCCATTCCCCCGGTGCTGCTGTTGATCTACGTGGGATTTCTGGTCTGGGCCCTGCTCTATATCCTCAAGGTCGGGGTGGCGGGGCCTCCTTTCTGATGTGGGCACCAGGTGCTATGGGAGCTGAGGTCAGGGCATGGGAAAGGGTAGCCTCAAGGGCTGGTTGATAGTCGCGGCTATGGCCATTCTCTTCATTTGTTGGGGGCTTTTCGTGTTCCTGGTGGTGGGGGACAAGGGGCCCCCCCCTTGGGATTTCGGGGTGGTCAGGGATGTGCCTGGGGAGTCACCCCACTCCACCGTGGGACTAGGCAAGGCCGGCCCGCCCGTGCCGCAGCATGTGGACAGGTGAGAGGTTCGGATAGACACTCATGGGATACCTAGAGAGGGAAAAAGAAAGAGGGTTGGCCGGCTGCCCGCCAGAGGTGCCCTTGCATACGGTTTTGAGGCTGGTCTTGGCCCTGACAGCGCTTTTTACCCCTGTGGCCGGGTGCGACTATGGCCGTATGAAGGAACAGGAGTCGGTCCGGACATACGAGATCAAACTCCCGGAGATGCCCTCTGGGACCGTGCCTGTGGAGGGAGGAGCGGCGAGGCTCGGGGGCCAGGAAATGAGGCGCCTCAAGGATCCCCTGGGGGAGGATCCCAAATGGCTCCAGAGGGGCAGGGAGGCCTACGGGTTTTACTGCGCCATGTGTCATGGCCCCAAAGCGGACGGGCGTGGCACAGTGGGCCAGAGCTTCCATCCCCTTCCCTCTAACCTGGCCTCAAAGGATGTGCAGGAGCTCTCGGACGGGGAGATCTTCGCGGTCATAACTTTCGGCTCCAAGAGAAGCCCTCCTTTGGGTTACACCATTGCCCAGGAGGACAGGTGGGCCATAGTGCGTTTCGTGCGATCCCTGGGTGACCGCGGCAAATAGGATGGGGGAAAAAAGCGGTTGCCGGGTCGCAGGATTTGATAGCCTTTGGAGATGGCGGTTCTTTCCGGAAAAGGCATATGGTTAGGTTGAAAAATCGGGCCAGAGCCAGGCATCAAGACTGCGTGTGGGGCTGATCAGGAGAAGATATGCTCGAGCTCATAGCCCCTTTTCTCGTGGGACTCGCAGGCAGCCTGCATTGTGTTGGCATGTGCGGGCCAATAGTCCTGGCCTTTTCCCTGCAAGCCGCTCCCTTTGGAACCGGGATGGCGGCTCTCAGGGTCAGCCTCGGCCACCATCTGGCCTTCCACGGGGGGAGAATCCTCTCGTACATGTTTTTGGGGGGAGTGGCCGGGGTTGTGGCCCACCTTGTCAACCTGCAGATCTTCATGGGCCAGCTCAGGGCCACAGTGAGCCTACTGGGTGGCATGGCCTTGCTCTTAATGGGGTTGGTTCTGCTCAGGCTCATCCCTCTTCCCTCATGGGCTCAGCCCACCTCGGGCTCCTCTCCATGGGTCTCGAGGTTTCTAGGCTCCAGGAGCCTTTCAGGCAGAATGGCCCTGGGGGTTGCTACCGGTTTCCTGCCTTGCATGCTCCCATGGGCGATGATGATCAAGGCAGCCTCATCCGGAGGGATGGTGGAGGCCCTCGCCACAATGGCCCTGTTCGGGCTGGGCACAGTGCCTGCGCTTTTAGCCCTTGGCATCTCGGCCACAGCCATCTCCACCAGAGCCAGGCTCCTGGGAGAGAGGGTGGCGGCCATTGGAGTCATGTTCATGGGAGTGGTCCTGTGCTACAAGGGTGGGAGGGCGCTGCTTCGCCTCCACGGGCTTCTGGGGTAATGGCAGAAAGCCCCCTGAGCATGGCTGCCAAGGGAAAGAGGTGCTCCCTGTGCGGCCTGCCCTTGGGTCGCTCAGCCGTCATGGACCGCCTGCTAGGCAGGGCCTTTTGTTGCCCGGGATGCAAGGCGGTGTACCAAATTCTTCTTGCCCGCCACGGTGAGATCCCTGAGGATCCAACGCAGACAGAGCTGTACAGGGAATGCCTCAGGGCAGGCATAGTCCTGCCCGTGGAACACAGAGATGATGAGGAGACCCCGCCCCAGGCTCCATCCGGGATGCAGGACACTGTGGAGCTGACCCTTCATGTCTCTGGCATGGGCTGCCCTGCCTGCGCCTGGCTCCTGGAAAAGGTGCTTAGGAACACCAAAGGCGTGGGGGAGGTGAGAGTCTCTTTTGGGTCGGATAGGGCAAGCATCCTCTACGATCCTTCCCTGGTGGCTCCAAGGGAGATCCTGGCCCGCATAGCCTCTTTCGGGTATAAGGCCTCCACCCCATCGGAGGGACAAACAGGGGGCCGCGAGGGGGCTTCCTGGGTCCGCCTGGGTGTCTCGGCCGTGCTCACGGCCCACGTGATGATGATCTCCTGGGCCCTTTACGCCGGTTTCCTGGAGGAGCTCTCCGAGGAGTCGGTCAGATATCTCTCTCTCCCCCTTCTGGCCCTCAGCACCCCGGTGGTCTTCTGGTGCGGGCTTCCTGTATTGAAAAAGGGTTTGCTGGGTATAAGCCATCTTCTCCCCAACTTGGAGAGCCTGGTGGGGCTGGGTGCCGTGAGCGCCTACACGTACAGCCTCGGCCAGTTTCTCTCGGGAAGCCTGCACCTTTATTTCGACACGGCCTCCATGCTGGTGACACTGGTGCTGGTGGGAAAACATCTGGAGGAGAGGGTCAAGAG
>CAYPWF010000040.1:0-36220 GCA_964414345.1 uncultured Desulfarculaceae bacterium | reverse complement strand
TCAAGCGCCGAAGACTTGAAGCGGAGAGAAATGCCGCCACCCCCCCCGTGACCAGTTACGTATTTTTTTGTAATTTTGGAGGCTGCTCGTTGAAAAGGGTACTTTTCTGCTTTGGCTTATTGCTTTTTCTTGGGGAGTCTTCGGCTTATGCCACTGGAGCCTATCGTTATCAGCTTCCATCACCTTCTGTCCAGCCTCAGGACTGGGACACGCTCATTGGTGTGATTCAAGGCCACACGGTCCAAGAGGGAGAAACATTCCTTGATATCGCCAGGAATTACGGGCTTGGGTTCAACGAGTTGGAAATCCTCTACCCCTCAATGGATCCTTGGATCCCAAGGGTGGGGACCAGGCTCTTGATTCCCACGCAGTGGGTGCTCCCCCCCACAAGCAAGCAGGGCATTGTGATCAACGTTCCTGAGATGAGACTCTTTCTATTTTACCCAAAAACAAAGATGGTGCGCTCTTACCCCATAGGAATAGGGGACGTGGACTTTGAAACCCCTCTAGGCACTTATCATGTGGTGTCCAGGCAAATGAACCCGGCTTGGACCGTACCCAAGTCCTTGAGACAGAAGTATGGAGTCTCTTTCATGCCGCCTGGGCCGGACAATCCGCTAGGGAGTCGCTGGTTGGGGTTGTCCAGAAAGGGGTACGGTATACATGGGACTGATTTCCCCTGGTCGGTGGGAAGGTTGGTCACCCATGGATGTATAAGGCTTTATCCCGAGCACATGGAGCAGCTCTTTGTCCAGGTGGAGGTCAACACCCCGGTGGAGATCCTGTACCAGCCTGTAAAAGTAGGCTTCAAAAGGGGAGAGATATACCTGGAAGTACATCCCGACCCCTACAAGAAAATAAAGAACATTCGGGAACACGCCCGCAAGCTTCTCCAACAAATGGGCCTTTTGGAAAGCGTCTCAACTGCTGAGCTGGATGCAGCCTTGGCCCATGCAGACGGCGTTCCAGTAAAGATAGGAACTCTAAGGCCCAAAGAGCCTCAGGCCCCGCTCAAGACGGTGGCACCAAGAAACGCACCCCCTCAGACTGGTGGTTAAGTCTGGATTGAATACCTACGAGGCCTCAAGGCAGACCAGCGCATCCTGGATCCCTGCCAGCACACCGAGATCAGAAATGACCCTGCCCACCGGGCACACAGGACTGTAGGCCCGGCACTCTCCTTGGCGACTCACCGGGGTGGGCCCCCAGAATATGCACAAGGCGGGTCCCTTAGGCCAGTAACCCAGGGTCCCGGGTTCCACCACCTCCTGCTGCTCCCCAATGGGTAATTCCCAAGGCAGATAAAAATAGAGTTCATCCCCCCAACGACTCGCCTGCCCGGAAACCGGCAGTCGTTCCCATAGAGCCAGGGCTGGAGCAGTGAAGTTGAGCTCTCCTTCCAGGACTTGGGAGCCTACCAAAATGCGAACCGATCTCCTATCTCTGCCCTTGAACTCCACCATTTTCAAATCTCTCTCCATTCCCTTGTTCCAATGATTCACCGGGCTAGGCCTGGGTGTACGCTAGAGCAGGCCCCTTCAAGGGCCAGGGCCCCAATCTCCGGGTAGCTTGTCACATGTTCCGACCTGGCACCGGCCCTAACTTGGCTTGGGGGGGGTAGTATGTCCTTGACTACCGGCTATCCCCTTCTGACCCCCAAAACGGCCCGCATCTCATCCTGTCCCCGAACAATCCAAAAGAACAGGTACTTTAAGCAAAGCCAGCTGCACCTGGAGTCAGGCTCCAGCGCAACATGATCCTTGCAGTCTTACCTTTTCTTTTTCTTGGCTTGGGCAAGCTTCTCCCCCAGCCCCTTTTCTTTTGCTATCTTGCGCCTTTTTGCAGATAGGGTCTTGGAACTCAGACTTTGACGCATGGGGATAGAATGCTTCTGCTTGTATTCCTTTGGAGTGAGACCGTGGATTTGAAGATGTTTTGCAGAGAGTTGGCGGAATTCCTTCCCGCACTCAAGACAAATCACCTTGCTTCGCTTTATTGAATCCACTCCCAACACCAACGAAGGCTCTTCGGTTCTGGCCGCTTTTTCTTCTTGGGCCTGAATCCACCTAAGGGACTTATAAATCTTTCTTAAGGCCTCCGTCATCTCCTCAGCACTCATTTGGGCATGCGAAGCTTGAGCCCTCAGTATCTCAACAGTCATTTCCAAGAGGTTTTTTTCTACCATTTCTTCCTCCTCCTTTTCTTATGTTAGCGTCCTGCCATGGTTGCTCAGAAGCTCTTGTAAAAGTGTCCACATTCTAGTTGTCTCCAAGACAAGATGCAAGTACAAAGCTTGCAGTCCTTTATCTGCCCACAGGGGAAAGGAGACTAGACTGTGATTGGGCCATTGTCTAACATTCCAGTCAGGCAAGCTGTCAACTCCTTACCTTCCGGCTTATCAAGAAAATAGTTGACAATTGGGAAGGTCTGGATGTACTTGCTCACGGGGATGATCCCTTAGCCCGCATTATTCAGGATGAGTGAATAATGCGGGCTATCTTAATGACATGTTTTGACAAACCCGTCTATGCTCAAAAGCAGCCTGATTTTGGTTTCCAGATTTGATCCTGCTCTGAGTCGGAATATGTCGAAGTGTACCGGGGGCTTGGGGGCTTGAGCCCCCAGAGTCACCGGCTTTGGAGAATTATCCGGGTTAGTGCATAGCGGGATAGCCTCCCTCAAAAGCATGACGCCTCCCCTTACCCACACAACCTAAATTGGGGTATGTGTTATGGACCGATGCTCAAGTGGCCTAAGTACCATTGCCCACAAACGCTGGACAAAGAAGGATAGCCTAACCATGCAATAAGAAGAACTGATGCAGGCTGGATGTGCCCTGATTTTCTGTTTGGGCTCAGGCCGGGGCCTGAACTTGAAAATGGCTAAATCGGCTTTGAGAAATCCCCCAAACCCGACAAGAAATCTCCCCTGGCAGCGGTTCGAGGCCCCAAGTTGCCAAACAAAATGTTACTAACAGAAGCTGATTTGCGCATATCATTGGCTGCTATGATGACGCTTGATATCCTCTTATTGCTCCTGCCCAAGTTTCAGACTGAATGCGGCAGAGCACGGCGCGGTTTTTTGGGGGGGAGCTAGGCCACCATGTAAAAGGTCTCGGTGAAGAATCCAAAACAAAGCCCCTCTTCGGATGGAGGCGGATTCCCCTCACCGGGGATGCGGCGGTGGAATCCGGAAGGAGTCTCAGGCAGGAGTTCTGGGGCTCTTTGGTTTTTCCGAGGGGCACTGATGGAGCCACTGGTTGAGTCAGGCTCGCCCCTTCATGAGGCTGCTTGATATGAAGCCATCTGTGGGATAAGATCCCATAAACGGTACGGAAATCACAAAGGGGGCCAGAATGAAGGTGACCGATGTGATGACCAAGAACCCTAAAGTAGTCAGCCCTGAAGACCCTATTCGGCAGGCTTTCAAGCTCATGAAGGAGGGAAGGTTCCGACGACTTCCTGTGGTGCGCGAAGGCAAGCTAGTGGGTATTATAAGTGATAGGGACCTCAGGCAGGCCATGAACACCCCGGTTCTGGTACACGAGAGGAAGCAGGACGACTATGTCCTGGATAACGTCAAGGTCGGAATGTGCATGAGCAGCCGGCTCCACACCCTCAGCCCGGAGGATTCTTTGGAGAAGGCCGCACGGGTTATGAAAGAGAACAAGGTGGGTGGATGTCCTGTTGTTGACCGAGGCGAACTGGTAGGGATCGTAACCGAATCCGATCTGTTAGAATACCTGGTTCGCTCCATGGAGGTAGGAAGGCTTTTGTGAAGAAAAGGCCGCACAGGCCAATAGGATTCCCAAGCACTGAGGAGGGGCGGGAGTGAAGAAGAAAAGCTTCTTAAGCGTTAAGATCGTGCTTTTGGTTGTGCTTGCTTTCGCAGCAGGGCTTCTTTCAAGCGGGGATGGATTTAGGCGGGTGTTGGCCCTGCCCAAAGAGACCCCTGATAGATATGAGAAACTAAAGATATTTACCGATGTGTTAGCTTATGTCGAGCGTAACTACGTAGAGAAGGTCGCCACTGAAAAGCTGATTTACGGTGCCATTCAAGGGATGTTGCAGTCTTTGGACCCACATTCTTCTTTCATGACCTCGGATGTGTTCAAGGAACTGCAAGTGGAGACCAAAGGCAGTTTCGAGGGCCTAGGCATTGAGATAACGGTGAAAGACGGGGTGTTAACGGTAGTCTCACCCATAGACGACACTCCGGCCTTTAGAGCAGGCCTCAAGGCAGCGGACCAGATATTGAAGATAGACGGTGAACTTACCAAGGACATGGCCCTAATGGAAGCTATCAAGCGTCTGAGGGGCCCCAAGGGGACCAAGGTCACCCTTACAATAATGCGCAAGGGCTGGAGCGAACCCAAGGAGTTTGAGATTGTTAGGGATGTAATACCCATAGCCAGCGTTAAGTACGAGAAGCTTCAGGATAACCTGGGCTACATCCGCATCAGGAGCTTCCAGGAAAGCACAGCCCAAGACTTGGAAAAGGCTCTTCGGGATCTGGAGGGGGTATCCGGGGGCTTAAAGGGACTGCTCCTGGACCTTAGGAACAACCCTGGGGGTCTGTTGCCTCAAGCCATCGAGGTGGCGGACAAGTTCATAAGCGAAGGGCTTATTGTTTACACCGAGGGTCGCCAGGAGCGAAAGGAATACAGGGCACACGTTGAGGGCACCCGCTCCAGGTTTCCCATGGTGGTTTTGGTAAACGGGGGCAGTGCGAGCGCCTCGGAGATCGTGGCAGGGGCTCTCCAGGACCACAGAAGAGCCTTGTTGCTGGGAAGCCCGACTTTCGGTAAGGGATCTGTTCAGTCCATCTACGGGCCCCTGGAAGACGGCTCGGGACTGAGACTCACGGTGGCCCTCTATTACACCCCCAAGGGCCGCAACATCCAAGCCAAAGGCATTGTTCCTGACGTAAGGGTTGAGGAAGACGAGTGGGAGTACAAGCCTTCAGGTAAGAGGGTAGTCAGGGAGAAAGACCTGAGTCGCCATCTGGGAACCAACAAACAAAAGGAGGAGAAGTCCCCCCAAGACACAGAGACCCGGCTCACAGAAGAACGTATGAAGGACATCCAATTCCTGCGGGGATTGGAACTCCTCAAAGGGCTCACCTTGTTCCAAGACGCCGGTGCGGCCCGCGCCCAGTAAAGCCCGCAAGCTTCGGGCAAAATCCATGAGTCCAGGGCGCAAGGAGCCAAAGGGCCGCTCCAAGAAGAAAAAGGGGAGCCACAGAAATCTCTTGATAATGGCTCTGTTGGCTGCCCTGGGCATTCTGGCAGGAATCTGGGTTTCCCCCCGAAGGGGAGGCGAGTCGGTCTCTGTTGTGAAGGTTCCCATGCCAAGCCCGGATTGGGCTCCCAGTCTCAAGGATTCGGCTTGGTTGGAGGCCAGGCTTCAAATTTTGTGGGAAGAGCTGGGGGTCCATAAGGAAAGTATTGTTGCGTTGTCCGGCTCAGGGAGTGGCAAGTCTCCCATTAGCTTGGAGGTGCGACTCCCCACACACCTGGCCTTAGGTGCGGCCAGCAAGGCATTGGAGGCCTTGGGGAGAGAAGCTTCAGCCCGTTTGGAGATCCGCTGGGAGAGGGAAGAAACGGCTGCAAGGCTGGCCGTTATAAGCCTAAACGGCCTAGTTACCCACAGAATACTCTTGCTGGAAAAGGACTCATCCAAAGCCTTCGGACTTCCTGAAGAGCCCAAAGTGGCCGTGATAATGGACGATCTAGGCGCAGACCAAAGGGTCCTCAGGCTCTTGCTGGAGATGAGGATTCCCATCACCTTGGCCATTCTCCCTGTGGGGGCTCAGGCCAGAAGGATGGCAGAAGAGGCAAAGGCCTCAGGCCTAGAGGTGATGGTACACCTCCCTATGGAGCCGAAAGATTATCCATCCAGAAACCCAGGACCGCATGCCCTGATGGTTTCAATGGATAACCAGGAAACCGCCAAGCTTATTGCGTCCCAACTGGACCAGTTCCCTTCAGCAGTTGGAGCCAACAACCACATGGGATCAAAGTTGACGGAAGACCCTCACCACATGTCAATTTTGATGGACATGGTGGCCAAAAGATCCATGTACTTCGTAGACAGTCTCACCAGCCCCAATTCAGTGGCCTACAGTATGGCTCGCCAAAAGGGCTTGATTGCTTTCCGCAGAGACCTTTTCCTGGACAATTCGAGGAGTCCTGATCGCATAAAAGAACAATTCCAAGCTCTTATGAGTCTGGCCCGCAAAAGGGGATATGGGCTGGCCATATGTCATCCATACCCCGAGACCCTGGCTTTGCTCCCGGAACTCTATAAGCTTTCACGTGCCCAAGGGATAAGTTGGGTCAAAGTCTCCCAACTCCCACGGGAGTCTTTTCAAGACCAGGTACCTCTGGCCTCGAGAAGAGCCCCATGAGGTTAAGAAAATGCCTGAACCAGAAGCCCACAAGGATTACAAGATAGTGGACTGCCACGTGCATCTGTTTCCTGAAGAGTTTCGGCGGCAGAGGCAGGAGCTTTGCTTGAGAGACCCTGGGTTCCAGTCCATCTATGGGGACCCTAGGGCCAAAATGGCGACAGCACAGGAAATCCTGGAACAGATGAGGCAGGTCGGGGCAAGCAATGCTGTTGTTTTCGGGTTCCCGTGGCGGGATCCAGGTCTTTGCAGGGCCCACAACGATTACATTGCCGAGCTTACAAACTCTGCACACAGCCGGCTTGTGGGGCTGGGCTGCCTGTCTCCTGCCTGGGGGCGTAAGGGACTCAAGGAGGCAGCCAGGTGTCTGGAGATGGGATTAAGAGGAATCGGGGAGATAGCTCTTTACCACGCCAGGAGTTCCCTTTTTAACAATTTCTTCATGGCCTTGGCCGAGCTTCTGGCCTCTCACGGGGTACCCTTGGTGCTTCACGTCACAGAGAGCGTGGGGCACAGTTATCCCGGGAAAGACAGGACAGACCTGGAGGAGCTCTACAGGTGGATATTGGCCCATCAGGAGCTGGATTTGGTGCTGGCCCATTGGGGAGGAGGCATTCTGTTCTACGAACTCATGCCCGAGGTTCGAAGGGCCTTTCAAAGGGTACTCTACGACACAGCCGCATCCCCTTTTCTGTACAGTCCGGAGATATACAAGGTTGCCTTTGAGATACTAGGCCCCGGAAAGGTCATGTTCGGAAGCGATTTCCCTCTTATAAATCAGGGTCGGTACATAAAGGAATTGGAGGCTGTTGGACTTCCCCAAAAGGCCTTGAGGGGGATTTTGGGAGAAAACGCCGCCAGGCTCTGGAAAATCCCCTCGGGTGAAAGAAAGGAGGAGCCATGAGCACCATAGTGGAGATCAGAGGCAGGGAAATTCTGGATTCTAGGGGGAATCCCACCCTGGAAGTGGATGTGGCCTTAGAGACCGGAGAGATAGGTCGAGCCGCTGTTCCCTCCGGGGCCTCCACAGGCCAGCACGAAGCCCTGGAGTTGAGAGACGGGGATCCCATGCGCTATGGGGGTAAGGGAGTGCTGAAGGCAGTGGAGAACGTAAACGGTGCCATAGCCGAGGAGCTGGTGGGAAGGGATGCCTTGGACCAGGTCGGAATAGACAGGGCCCTGCTGGACCTGGATGGCACCGAGAATAAGTCCTCTTTGGGAGCCAACGCCATGCTGGGGACTTCTTTGGCCTGTGCCAGGGCTGCAGCTGATTATTGTGGTCTGCCCCTTTACAGGTACATAGGGGGTGTGGCCGCCAACCTGCTTCCGGTCCCTATGATGAACGTGCTCAACGGGGGTGCCCATGCAGACAACGGACTGGATATCCAAGAATTCATGATAGTACCTTTGGGGGCCGATTGCTTCAGGGAAGCCTTGCGTATGGGAGTGGAGGTGTTCCAAAAGCTCAAAGGTGTCTTAAAGGCAAAGGGCCTGAGCACAGCCGTAGGGGACGAGGGGGGGTTTGCTCCTATGGTCTCCAGTCACAGGGAGGCCCTGGATGCCATTGTGGAGGCCATTCAGAAGGCTGGCTACACGCCCGGAGACGGGGTGGCTTTGGCCCTGGATCCTGCAGCCAGCGGTTTCTTTGAGAATGGACGATACGTATTGAGAAGCGAAGGGGGCCGTAGCTTGTGCAGCGAGGAAATGGTGGAGATGTACGAGGAGATGATCTCCCGTTATCCTATAGTCTCTCTGGAAGACGGCCTGGCCGAAGAAGACTGGGAGGGCTGGGCTTTACTGACCAAGAGGCTGGGTGAGAAGATCCAGATCGTGGGTGATGACATATTTGTCACAAACACCAAGAGAATAGCAGAGGGAATAAGCCGGAAGGTGGCCAATTCGGTTCTAATCAAGCTAAACCAAATAGGCACACTCACAGAAACCCTCCAAGCCATAGAAATGGCTCATAAGGCCGGCTACACAACCGTGATCTCACATCGCTCGGGGGAAACAGAAGATACCAGCATAGCAGATCTCTCGGTGGCTGCCCGAACCGGTATGATAAAGACGGGATCTCTGAGCCGCTCCGAACGAACGGCCAAATACAACAGATTGTTGAGAATAGAGGAGGAGCTTGGGATAACCGCCGAGTTCCCCGGCAAGAAGGCGTTTGCCCGAATTCTATGAAATGGGTTGTCCCGAGGTGCATATGGATCCATACTAAAAAGGAGGTTTTCATCGCCGTAGCGGCTGCGTCCGCAATTGAAAGGGGGAGCCATGAAAGAAAGAGTTCAAAAGGTGATAGAGGAAATTCGCCCGGCCCTTCAGGCCGACGGCGGGGATGTATCCCTGGTGGATGTGGGAGATGACGGAGTGGTCAAGGTCAGACTTACAGGGGCTTGTGGGGGCTGCCCCATGTCCCAGATGACACTGAAGATGGGGATTGAAAGAAGACTCAAGGAAAAGGTACCGGAGGTCACCTCCGTGGTCTCCGTCTGAATCGTGAAGACCAAGGAATCGGGATTCTCGAAGACACAGCCACACCGGTGGCGGTTTCTCGGACCATCACCCAGAGAATGCAGGCCTGGATTGTTATGAGGAGAGTGGACAATCCAGGCCTATTTATTTAATCTTGGGTTTGTGAACAGGGAGTCTAGCAAGAACTTGGGGAGCTGAGCATGGCAAGGACTCGCCAATACGCAGAGATGATAGTCCGCATGGCGGATGGCACCATAAAGCAGGTCAATCCTTTGACAGGCCGGGAGTCCTGGTACGTTCCCGGACGTGGGAACAGGCCCCTTCCTCATCACAAGCCGGACCAGCAAAAACCCATTCAAGTCAAAGAGAAGGAAGACTACTGCAGCTTCTGTACAGCGCGTTACCTGGAAACTCCTCCCGAGAAATCAAGGCTGGTCAGAACCGAAAGCGGTTATAGAACCCTGTACAGACTAATGCCGCACCAGCTCCACGAGACCACACCGCTTTTTAGGCGCCTGGCAAACCTCTTTGAAATAGTGACAACTGAATACTGGGAAAAGAATTACGATTACACCCTGAGCCCGGAGCTTCAGGCCTGGAAAGAGACTTACTTGAGCAATCCAGCCGGCCAGAAGCATGCCTTTGGAGTTGTGGATTCCAAGCTGCGCATGATGGGCAAGAGCCCTGAGCAGATAGCGGCAATAACAGACTTTCCCGAGCGGGAGAAGATGTGCGACGCCTTCTTTGGGGGCGGGCACGAGCTCATTGTGGCAGGACGACACTACAGGGAAGGGGCGAAATTCGACCATGAGCTCTATTCATCAGGGGAGATGAGCGAGGAAGATCATTATCAGTACATTCGTTTCACCATAGAGGCCGTGCAGGATCTTTACCGCACCAACAGATATATCAGGTACGTGGTTGTTTTCCAAAACTGGCTGGCGCCTGCAGGCGCCTCCTTCGAACACCTCCACAAGCAGCTGGTGGGCCTGGATGAGTGGGGCACGGACATGGAAAACGAGGTGGAGGTGGCCAGGGAGAATCCCAACGCATACAACGAGCTGGTGGTCAATTTCGCAAGCTACACCAACAGGGTAATAGCGGAGAACGACCACGCCATAGCTTTTGTGGACATAGGCCACAGGTTCCCCACAGTGGCCATCTACTCCAAGAGCCGCAACCTGAGGCCCTCCGATCATGACCCTGAGGAGGTCCGGGGCATGAGCGATCTATTGCATGCCTGCCATGCCGCCACCGGAAGCAGTGTGTCCTGCAATGAGGAGTGGTACTTCATGCCCGAGGACTGCTTGGATAAGATCCCCTGGCACATCATGATCAAGTGGAGGGTCAACAACCCGGCAGGATTCGAAGGTGGGACCCAAATTTACATTAATCCCATGAGCTACATCCAATTGAGGGACCAGATCGTGCCCAGGCTTTACCAGCTTCGTGACCAAGGACGTATTACCAACATGAGGATCGGCCCTGAATGCAGGCTGACCCCCAACCCCTTGATGTACAATCGTCCCTAAGAAGGATACTCCGGAGATGAGCCCGCATCGCCCATGATCCTGAGTACCGCGGGCTATGACCCATCCCAGCGTATCTCCCCCCAAAGCCCGGGCTTGAGTCCCTTGGAAACAAATCCTCTGTATTCGGAAAGAGAGGCCCCCACGGTTGTGCCCTCTCCGTGGCCCGGCAAAAGGAGCGTGTCCGGAGGCAATGTGAAGATCTTTTTTACCAAACTGTTTATCAGTGATTGGAACCCCTCGGGGCTCCAGGTACGGCCCGGGCCTCCTGGGAAAACCGTGTCCCCGCAGAAGGCTGCAAGATCTCCCAAGAGGAAGGTGGAACTTCCCGGGGTGTGACCAGGAGTGTGGAGCACCTTTAAAGTAATCTCCCCCACCTCAAGTTCCTGACCGTCCTCCAAGACCAGCTCAGGGATCAATTCCTCGAATCCTGGCTCCAAGGGATTTAGGCCCACAGGAGCTTTCGTGGATTCTCGCACCTCTTGGAGAGCCATTATGTGGTCCGGATGAGCATGGGTCAGCAGGATTGCTGTGAGATTGAAGCCTGCCAGTTCCGAAAGCAGCCTCCCAGGGTCCCATGGGGCGTCGATCAATAAAGCCCTTTTCTCAAGCGTATCTTTTAGCACATAGGCATTGTTTCCATACGGACCCAACTCTAATCTTACCACCTGGAGTGCTTGGAGTCTCAAAAGAGTGTAAATCTTCTCGGGCATGTAGGACTCCTTTTTCACCTCCTGGGAAGCTCAGGCAAAACCAGTTTTAGCCTCTTGCCTTGCCTGAATAATTCCAGGCCCACCTTTCCCTGGGTGGTCTCCAAAGCTTCTTCCAGTTCAGCCGGGCTCTCCACACTCCGGCCTTGAATTCTCTCTAGAACATCTCCTGGTCGAATTCCAGCCTGGTAGGCAGGAGTCTCTGGCAGCACATTGGCCACCAAGACCCCCTTTCCCTCATGACCCAGAGCCCGCCTTAGTTCCAAATCCATCTCCTGCACCTCCAGTCCGTAAAGCTCTATTAGGGAACCTGGCATGCTAAGTGATCGGGCATCAAAAATGGATCTCTCCACTGACACAGGCTTCTTGCTTTTCACAGCCAAGATCAGGGCGTCGCTGGGGCGGGCATCCACTTGGATTACGCCTCTGGGGCCTCTAAGCAAAATCAGAGCATAGTAGATATCCTCTTTTAGTTCCGTGACTCTCACCTCTTCCAAAGTGGCCTCAAGGCGGGTTATCACAGAAGCAAGCAGGTCGTGGGTCATGGGTCTTTTTGAGACTTGCCCTTCCATTGCCGCTTCCAAAGCCATACCCTCCGCCTCTCCTATCCATATGGGCATGCTCCGCCTTCCTGTTGGATCCGCCAACAGCACCACAGGCTGCGCCGTGCGGGGATCCCTCACAACAGCCTGCACCTTTACCTTCTGGAAATCCCCAAAGGCCGGCATGGCTGTGAAAAACCACAAGAGAGCCAACCACCCTCCGACCGTCATACGTGCAAGGAATCCTGCTAGTCTAGCCGATCTTGACATGCTGCCACCTCCCGAGGGGCTCAATCCTACAAATTGTATCTCTCCAGCCTGAGTAATTCACCCCAAAGAGTAAGACTTAGACTGAGTCACATGCTAAAGGTGGTTCATGCTCACAAGCAAACTGGTTTCTCATCTCCCATTCCTTCAGGGTTGCACACTGTACATCCCCAAATGCAACAGATGCGCGCCGGCACAGCCCTACCCAAGCTTCCTAGGCTTGCTGAACATTTCGGCCTAGCTCATTATAGTCCCAAGACGGGCTGCAGCGGGTGTTCGGCTGCCTCGCATAAGAATTGTTTATGCAGGAGGTGTTCCATGAAGGCAACCCTTCAAGCCGACGGTCAGGTAGTAGTCATGAAGCCCTTTGTGGAGGAATTCATAGCCAGGGTAGCCCATGCGGTAATCCAGTCCCTAAAGGGCACCCAAGGGGCCAACAAGGCCGTGTTCCTAATAAGGGGGAAGAACCTGGAGCTCCAAGTCAACGGCCAGGTGCTGGATCTGCACATAGACCGAGGCTTTGCAGAGGTCATAGCAAGGGACACCATAATGGGCGCTTTAAGCCATCTGCGGGGTCTCAGAGGGAAAAACGAGATCCGGCTGGAACTTGAAATCTGAAAGGCCGGGGATAGGAGCCTTAGCCCGCATTATTCACGATCAGCGGATGATGCGGACTATCTTTATGATATATTTGGACAAACCGGTCCATACTCAAGAGCACCCTTCCTTTCGGTTTCAGCTTTGGTCGTGCCTGAGTTGCAGTATGTGGAAGTGTATGCGGGGCTTGGGGGCGTAGCCCCCAAAGTTACGGGCTTTGGAGAATAATCCGAGTTAGTTATTCCTGGAAGTCCAGAAAGCTTCAGTCACTTACAGTTGGCTCATCCGTGCGGGAACCGGTTGCATCCTGGTTGGGCAGCCCGGGGGCTCGGGGACCTGGGCCCAAAGCCCACCGGCCTCGATCAATGAGGTGGCCTAACGTTTATAGCCTATTTTCCGAAGAAGCCCCTTTCGCCACTCCACGTCTTTGGCCTCCTCGACACCTTTGGGCATGAATCCGTCTACAACCCCCATGATGCCCCTTCCCTGTTCTGTCTGAACCAGTATGACCTCCACGGGGTTTGCCGTGGCACAGAAGATGGTGCAGACCTCCTGGCAAAGCTTTACAGCATTGAGCACATTTATGGGGTAGGCATCTTTGAGCAAGACCACAAAGCTGTGGCCTGAAGCCACCTTCTGGGCGTTGGCCACGGCCATTTCCCTGAGACTTTCGTCATTGCCCTCAGATCTGATCAAGCAGTCCCCAGAAGCCTCGCAAAAGGCTATCCCAAAGCGGGCTTGAGGAACCCCTGTGGCCAGAACCTCGTAGAGGTCCTCCACGGTCTTGATGAAATGTGACTGTCCCAGGATGAGGTTGCAGCCTTCTGGTATCTCCAGGCGAACGCTGATCCATTCCATTTTCTCACCTCCCAGACCTATTCAGGCTTAAGAACTCAGCCGACTCACAACAAGGGTTCCCAATTTTCATTGGGACTCACTCCACCTTGCAAGGGGGTAGCCGCTCTTTCAAAAAGGCTAGCTTTTCTGCACTTAGCTCCTGCACGAGCTTCCAGCCCGGCTCTTCCCAGCCGTCTCTTCGTTTCACCAAGAGCCATTGGTTGGGACCCCCCTTACCTTTCATGCGCATGAGCGTGAAGCCCCCTTTGAGCTTGCCTCCCTTCAGGATAAAAGAGATCTTTCCCTCTTCTTCTTGCTCCAAATCATACACACCCCGGTCCCATACGAGCACCGCTCCTGCTCCGTACTGCCCCTTGGGAATCACTCCCTCGAAATCCGCATACTCCAGCGGGTGATCCTCCACCTCCACTGCCAACCTTTTTTGTGAAGGATCCATGGAAGGGCCTTTGGGAATAGCCCAGGAACGAAGCACCCCTTCCATCTCCAACCTCAAGTCATAATGGAGCCTGGAGGCGTGATGCTCATGAATCACGAAAATGCCGGCCAAAGGAAACCTTCCACCCATAACTTCTGGAGTCAACCCTTAGGATCATTTATCATAGCCCGAAGGGCCGATCAACTGCTCCGCGGGGGGAGCCGGGAGGCACAAGTGGAAATCCGCGAGAAAGATCTGGACATGAAACACCTGGAAGATGTGGCCAGGCAAGCCATAGAAGCGGCCGGCAGGATCCTTTGCCATAGGATGGGGCGCCCTGGCCGGGTTGTCCAAAAGGGCAAGGCTGATTATGTCACCGAGGTGGACAAGGCTTGCGAGGAGGCGATACTGCAAACCATATCCGCGCATTTCCCTTCCCACAAAGTGATCTCTGAGGAAAGCCCTCTCCTGGGGAACCGAGGTTCCGAGGTGACCTGGATCGTGGATCCCTTGGATGGGACCACCAACTTCATCCATGGCTTCCCAATGGTGTCCGTGTCAGTGGCAATGGCCAGGGGGGAAGAGGTTCTCCTTGGCCTCATACTGGATCCCATCAGAGAAGAGCTCTTCCTGGCCAGAAAAGGCTCTGGTGCCCAGCTCAACGGCAATCCCATACAGGTCAGAGCTAGGGCCACTGTCTCGGATGCCCTCATGGCCACCGGGTTCCCCCACAGGGCGAAGCACTACCTGGAGCCTTACATGGCCGCCATGGGAAGGATCTTACAGGAGGCCAACGACCTTCGCAGGGCGGGCTCTGCAGCGCTGGATTTGGCCTACGTGGCTTGTGGGAGGCTGGACGGTTTCTGGGAGCCGGGGCTCAAGCCCTGGGATGTGGCTGCAGGGAGCCTCCTGGTGAAGGAGGCAGGAGGCATTGTCACCGACTTCTGGGGTAATCCCGAGTATCTCCTCAACGGGCACATAGTGGCTGCGCCCAAAATAATCCACGGATTCCTGCTCGAGCAGATATCATATGAGCTGGCCCCTGCCCTCAGGCCAGGCTAAAGGGGCTGAAACGGGTGCCGCGATCCATGGCGTCCAGGCCCTCCCTGGCTTTCAGGAAGTTGACCACCAGGTAAGTGAAGGGCGTGGCCGCCGCCTCGTATGCGGACTTGGCCAGCCACTGTGTCAAGATGGCCTCCCCCAAGCCTGCCCCTGGGATGGTGCCCGCAAAGGCCAATGTCATGAAGACCAAGGAATCCAGGCCCTGGCCCACCAGGGTGGATCCGATGGTTCTGCTCCAGAGCCACCTCCCCCTCGTGGCCAGCTTCATCTTGGCCAGCACTAAGGCGTTGGCAAACTCGCCCACAAGATAGGCCGCAAATGAGGCCCCCAGTATCCTGGGGGTGCTTCCCAGTATCCGCTCATACGCTTCCTGGCCGTCCCAGAAGGGCGCTGCAGGGAGCGCTCCCCCCAACCAGATGGCCACGACCATGAGCAAGTTGCAGCAGAACCCGAGCCAAATCACTCTCCTGGCCTGGGCGTACCCGTACACTTCCGTAAGCACATCCCCCACGATGTAGCTCAAAGGGAAGATTATTATGGCCGCAGGAAGCACCAAGCCTGCCACCCTTATGAGCTTGACCGCTATCAAGTTGGCTGTTATGAGGCAGGTCACAAACAGGGCGGAGATGAAAATCAGATATGGTGAAGAGGGAGACTTCTCAGACCTCTCCTGCCTCATGGAACTCCTCCTGCGGGGCGCCTGCCCTGCTCAGCTGTGACCTCCAGGGAGATCCCTCCCCTTGGGTTCATTGCGCAGACCACGCGTATCCACCTGGGGCTGCATGCCCTGACCAGATCCTCCAAGAGACGGTTGGCCAAATCCTCTGCGAAAAGCCCTGTGTTTCGCAAGCTGAAAAGGTACAATTTCAAAGACTTGGACTCTATGCAGCGGGCTTCGGGAACATATCTTATCTCCACCCTGTAAAAGTCCGGCTGACCCGTTATGGGGCACAGGCTGGTCACCTCCTTGCTCTTAAAACAGATCTCGTAATCCCTTTGGGGCCTTGGGTTTGGAAAGGTGTCCAGCAAAGTGGGGTCGTAACTCTCAGGGTAAAGGGTCTTGCCCGGCTTGAGGTGTTTGAGTTCCTCCATGGGCTTGCGCTCTCCAAGGAATCTTGGGTAATTATCCTAACACAAGATCCGCCTCCCTTCAGCACCTGCCCTTTGGCCCTCTTTGCCATCACCCCTGTGACCAAGCACGCCCCATTTTTTCTCTTGACAGGGATCCTGCTTCTCGGGTACAAGGTTTGCCTAGAGTCTGTTTTATGCCCGGGTACCGTGAAGGTTCAAAAGGGAAGACGGTGAGAGACCGTCACGGGCCCGCCGCTGTGAGCGGGGACGAAAGCCGCTAAGAGCCACTGCCCGGAACTCTCGGGTTGGGAAGGCGCGGCGAGTAGGATGATCCGCGAGTCAGAAAACCTGCCCGGGCATGCTTCACGGACGTCTTCGCGGTTGAGACGGTGAAGGAAGCCCGCACCGCCCGGTCTTGACCGAGAAGACCGGGCTTTCTTTTCCCGGTCTCTCCTCCCGGACAGCGGATCCTGCCTCCCATCGCGAGGCCGTCCCACTTCCTCGCGGAAAGGGAGGTGGGCGCCATGTGTTCTTCAGCCCAGGACAGAATTCAAGCCATTTACCTTTGTAGATCCCCCCAGGTGAGCATGTTTGTGTTTCTTTACCTGGAGGGAGGCACAAGGCCCAGGGCCATCGCACGGATCGAGTGGGGAGAAGGTCTTGTGCTTTTTGTGGAGTTCCCGGAACTTCCATGGAATGCTCTCCAAGAGCGTGTGAGACAAGACATGGAGGCCTTTTCGGCCCAGTACGGGGCGCGCATCTCCAGGATCAATATTCCTGATGGGTGTTCCCCGGAGAGGCTAATGGAGTGGATCAAGCTGGGGAACCTGTTTGCGGGAGCATGGCAGACGACCCGGATGGGACTGGCCTGATGCGGCTTGCCTCCTGTGAATCGCAAGGCCGGGCTCGGGGCACCCCTCGAACTTTGAGATCTGCAGGCCGAATAGGAGGTGCGTGATGGGAAAGAGAATCAGTGTGATCATGGTGATGGCATTGTTCATGGCAATTGGCCATGACCCAGCCCCGCTCCTGGCGCAGGGGTCTGGGGGGGTTCGACTGGGCGAGGTGGTGGTTACGGCCACGCGCACGGAAGTGCCGCTGGAGGAACTCGGTGTGTCGGCCACGGTGATCACCTCCGAGGAGATAAGTCAGAGGCAGGTCACGGATGTTTTGGAGCTGCTGAGGGACGTGGCGGGTTTGACAGTGGTTCAGGGCGGCTCCAGGGGGGCCTTGACAGAGCTTTACAGCCGCGGCACCGAGAGCAACCACACCCTGGTGCTCATAGACGGGGTGAGGGTTAACGAGGCTGGAGGGGGGTTCGACTGGTCCAGCCTCACAACCGACAACATAGAGCGCATAGAGGTGATCCGCGGTCCCCAAAGCGCCCTTTACGGCTCGGATGCCATGGGCGGGGTGATTCATATCATCACCAAGAAGGGCCAAGGCCCTCCCAGGGTGACCGTGTCCACTGCCCACGGTGGCCATTCAGAAAGCGGCAGGTATATGGGGGAGCAGAAGGTGAGCCTCTCGGGCGGCACCGAGTGGGCGGGCTATTCCCTTTCCTTCGGCAGGGTGGATGATCTGGGGATCCTGCCTGTGAACAACGATTACTGGAACAACACCTTCAGCGGCAGGCTGGATCTTTACCCCACAGAGAAGCTGGATGTGACCCTCACTGCCAGGGCGACCCAGAACCGCTTCGGCATCCCCACGGAGAACGGCGGGGACATGCCTGACAGGATCTTCCCGGGGCTGGATCCCAACCAGTACCAGGAGAGGCTGGACTTTGTGGGAGGTCTTGGAGCCAAGCTGGAGCTTTTCCCCTGGTGGGAACACGTGATCCACGCCGGGCTTCACAGGCTGGACCAGGAGTTCAGAGACAGGCCGGATCCTGAGAGCGCTTTCGATGCCCCCCCTGGCAGCCGCACCAATTCTTTGGAAACCAGGGCCGCCTTCGATTATCACACCAACTTCAAGTTCCCCCTGCAGGGGCCGATTCGCTCCACCTTGACCTTGGGCTATGCTTTTGACCACGAGGCCTTGGATCTGGATGCGCTTTCCACATTCCGCTTCGGGCCACCTCCTTTCGGGATCTTCAGCAGCACTGAAAAAATAGAGGCCTCCAGGTCCAACCACGCCTACTACATGCAGGAGCAGCTCACAATCCTCGAGAGGCTCCACCTCACAGGCGGCTTCAGGGTTGAGGACAACAGCAACTTCGGCACCGAGGTGAACCCCAGGGGCTCCATAGCCTACGAGCTCAAGGAGACGGGCACGAAGCTCAGGGCCGCTGTGGGAACCGGGATAAAGGAGCCAACATTCCTCGAGAACTTCGGGGGATTCGGCACAATAGGGAACCCTGATCTCAAGCCCGAGAAATCCTTTTCCTGGGAGGTGGGGGTGGACCAGCACTTCCTGGATCGAAAGCTGTTGGTGGGGGTAACCTACTTCAGGAATCACCTGGAGGACCTCATAGCCTTTGTTCCCACATCCTTCCCGCCTCCCCCTGTTCTTCCTCCCAATTACTTCAACATCCAGGAGGCCGAGACCTGGGGTGTGGAGCTAAGCGCCAGGGTCAAACTCATGGAGGGTCTCACAATCGGAGGCACCTACACCTTCCTGGACACAGAGGTGCTGGATGACGGGGGGCTCGGGAACCTGTTCTTCGCCAAGGGGAAAGAACTCCTCAGGAGGCCCAACCATACCGGCTCCTTTTTCGTGAACTGGCTCTGGAGGGGTCTCAATGTGAACCTCAGGGGCTCATACGTGGGGCCGAGGGATGACACCTTCTTCACGGTCTCCCCGGGTGCCTTCGGCTTTTACAACTTCGTGAACCAGAGGGTGACCAACCAGGACTACTTCGTGCTGGATGTGGCCCTCTCCTACACGATGGAGCTTGCCTCAGGGCCGGTGCGCTCCATGAGGTTCTTTGCAAAAGCCAGAAATGTGCTCAATGAGAGGTATGAGGAAGTGTACGGCTACTCCGCCCCGAGGGCCAGTGCCCTGGGTGGGGTGGAGTTCAGGTTCTGAGCGATGAACAGCCGGGAAAGGAGCGCAACCGCATGGGACTTCTGCAAGAGACCGTGGAAAGGATAGAGCCTCAGGATCCCAAGTGGCGGGAGCTGGCCCGCACCAGGCTGGATCAGCTCACAATGCCCCACTGGGCCCTTGGGAGGCTCATGGACCTGGCCGTTGATTTGGCTGGCATGACCCGTTCCATGAGGCCTCCCGTGGATCGAAGGATGGTGGTGACCATGGCCGGGGATCACGGGGTGGTGACAGAGGGGGTGAGCAAGTACCCCCAGGAGGTCACCCCCCAGATGGTCAGAAACTTCCTCATGGGAGGAGCCGGCATAAACGCCGTGGCCCGGGTGGCCAGGGCCCAGGTGGTGGTCGTTGACATGGGGGTGGCCGCGGATATTGGGGAGGTACCTCAGGGGGCCCGGTTTCTCTCCAGAAAAATCGCTTCTGGCACGGCCAACATGGCCCGGGGGCCGGCCATGAGCCGAGGGCAGGCGGCAGCCTGTATCGAGGCCGGCATCTCCGTAGCCCTGGAGCTGTGCCCTGAGTTCGATCTCCTGGGCACAGGGGACATGGGCATCGGGAACACCACCCCCAGCACGGCCATTGTGTCGGTGCTGGCCGGGGCACCGGTGGCCGAGGTCACGGGCCGTGGAACGGGCCTGGAGGATGATCAGCTGCTTCACAAGATAAGGGTCATTGAGGGGGCCATCTCCCTCAACAATCCCGACCCTTCGGACCCCCTGGATGTGCTCTCCAAGGTGGGGGGATTCGAGATAGGGGGGATAGCCGGGCTGATCTTGGGTTGCGCTTCACTCAGGAAGCCCGTGCTTGTGGACGGCTTCATCTCCACCGCCGGGGCCCTCATAGCCCATGCCCTCTGCCCGGCATCCATCCATTACATGGTCGCCTCTCACAGAAGCGCCGAGAGGGGCCACAGGGCCGCCCTCGAGCACCTGGGCTTGAAGCCCCTGCTGGACCTGGATCTCAGGCTCGGTGAGGGCACAGGGGCCGCCCTGGCCATGCCCCTTGTGGAGGCTTCTGTTCGAATACTCTCAGAGGTTGCAACGTTCGAGCAAGCTTCTGTTTCCAGGGCGTCCGATTGAACAGACCGGGGTTGTGCGCAGGTGGCCGTCAAGCCCAGAAAAGGCCACGGGTCGTGAAGATCCGTGGCCTGCGATTCTCACGCTTGCATCCCTCGCGCCCGGGCCATGGCCTCCAGCCTGGCTATCCTCTCCTCTATGGGAGGATGGGTGCTGAAGAGCCTGGCTATCCCCCCACCGGTCAGGGGATTAACTATGAACATATGGGATGTGGCAGGATTCGCATCCATGGGGATCTGCTGGGCACCCATCTGAAGCTTCCTCAGGGCATTGGCCAGGGCCAAGGGCCTCCCGCAGATGCGGGCGCCTGTCTCGTCGGCCCCGTATTCCCTGGCCCTGGATACGGCCATCTGCACCAGCATGGCGGCTATGGGCCCCACTATCATCATCACGATGGCGGCTATCGGGTGGCCACCACCTTCATCCTCATCGCTGGACCTCCCGCCAAATATCATGGCCCACTGGGCCATCTGGGCCAGGTAGCTGATGGCCCCTGCAATGGTTGCCGCCACAGTGCCCACCAGAATATCCCTGTTACGAACATGTGCCAGCTCGTGGGCCAGCACTCCTTGCAGCTCGCTGGGTGAGAGTATCCTCAGTATACCTGTGGTAACCGCCACTGCCGCATGCTCTGGGTTTCGACCCGTCGCAAAGGCATTGGGCTGCTCCTCGTCGATTATGTAAACCCTAGGCATGGGAAGACCCGCCCCCCTTGCCAGCTCGGCCACCATGGCGTGCAGCTCCGGGGCCTCGGCCTCCGAGACCTCCTGGGCCCCATACATGCGAAGCACAATCTTGTCACTGAACCAGTAGGAGAAGAAGTTCATGCCAAAGGCCAATATGAGGGCAATGGTCATCCCGGAGCGCCCCCCGAGCAGGGCCCCGAAGCCCACCAACATGAGGGTCAGGGTCACCATGAGCACCATGGTCTTGAGCCCGTTCATTTCAGCTATCCTCCCCTTGACCTGTGATCCGGGCGGTCAGCCACAAAAAAACCCCCGCCGCCAACTCCATGCAGCGAAGGTCTCGCCAGCCGGTCACCTGACCGCCGGGCGGTGCCGGCCTGCCCTTGTTCAGACAGACGTGCTGACGGCCTCCGCCCTATAGCTACTCCCCTTCACCAACCACAACATAAAGATAAGCCAGGGGCTCTCTTGTGTCAATCAACGCATGAAGGGCAAAACCCAGATCAGGATGGCCAGCACGTAGCAAGCCCCCAGCGAAACCAGAACATAGGGCACGCTGTAGCTCAGGAATTCCTTGAGGCTCCACTTGCGGCCGTCCTCCTTCTCTCCAAGGCTCAGGGCCAGGTACAGGGCCGGGGCACCGGCAATGGTCAAGTTGCTCCCCAGGGTCCCTGCCCAGAGCAGAGCCCAATAGAGGGGCCAGGGATTGATGCCGTGGCTCTGGCCCAAATCCCTGATGACGTAGAGGAGGGTCAAGATGTACGCGTCATGCTCCACCAGCCCCACTATCGGGGCGGTCACCCAGTAGAGTATGGTTGTCCCCACGAGCAGGCTGGACTGTATATAAGGAACTAGCCAGTTGGCCACCATCTCCAGGATCTTTGAGTGCTCCAGTCCACCCACCAGGGCGAAGAGGGCCACGTAGAAGCCGATGGCCTTCCACTCCAATTCTGCCAGCATCTCTTCCAGGGGAGGCACTTCCATTTCCATTGGTTTGGCGAAGATCTCGAAGAAGATCACCAGGGCCAGGGCCCCTGAAAAAGCGATGAATCCTAACTTTACCCCTATGAACTCCCTGAGAGCCATGGCAATGATGGTCAGCAGAAAACCGAGACAGACGATGAAGGCGAACCTCTTGTCTTTGATATGGTCCACCTTCTCCCCTTCCATGGCATGGGCCACCTCCGGTGCCATGGTGCACTCGGCCAGGGAGGACTTGCGGAACTTGAAATAGAAGACCAGCACGGTCACGGCATAGGTGGCCGTCAGGATGATGAACGAGGAGGGCCTTCCCATCTGCCAGATGAAGCCCGCAAACTCGATTCCCGAGACACTGTGGAGCATCTGCGGGGGCAGATCCCCAAGCAGAAGAGCGGTGCCCATGAAATTGGCGCAAAACCCTATGAACAGAATCGGGCCTGTGGCCTCTATTCTGTAAATCTTGCGGATGTGGAACACGATGGGGGCCATCATCAGGACCACCACCACGTTGTCTATGAACATGGACAGGAACCCGGAGATGGTCCCCACCACGGTCACGAAGACCGGTATGTTCCTCCTGGACACCTTGAGGGCCCAGTCCCCCAAAAACTGGGGTATTCCTGTCTTGCCGAAGTACCCGGCTATGAGCCAAATGCTCACCAGGATAGCTATCACGTTCCAGTCCACGAACTCGAAGGCCTGCACCTCGGTCATGGCTCCCACCGCCACCATGGCCACGACCCCCAGGAGGGCCCCCACAACACTGTCTATCCACCTCACGATCACCAGGAAAATTGCGGCCAAGAACACTACCGTTGTCACAACCTGTTGCGGATCCATGAGTTATGGCTCCTCCTCCCGAGCGGTCTTCAATCCACCTGGCAGACAAACGGGGCAATTCTAACCCGGACCAGGCCATTTGTCACCGTGGGAATATGTCATGCATAAAGAGCTATTGTCACACATATTGATACTTAGGCTTCCCATGGAACAGCCCATCAGCTATAATCTTGGCCTCTGCCGCCCCCTGGGAGCGGGTTGACTTCGAGCTGGGAGCTGGTCATGAGTCTCAACGAGGTATGGGATCTGCTGGTGGGGACCTTTTTCACCACGGGCATCTCCGCCCTGAGCTGGAAGTACCTGGTCATGTGGGCAGTCGCCTGTTTCTTCCTGTACCTGGCTATTGCCAAGAACTTCGAACCACTCCTCCTGTTGCCCATAGGTTTCGGGATCTTCCTGGTGAATTTCCCCATGGTGCCCCTCATGGGTCGAAACGAGGAGGGTGTGCCCCAGCTGCTTCAGTTCTTCTACCACTACGGCCTGGAATGGGAGATCATCCCCTGCGTCATCTTTTTGGGTTTGGGGGCCATGACGGATTTTGGGCCGCTCATCGCCAACCCCAAGACACTCCTGATAGGGGCTGGCGCCCAACTTGGGGTGTTCGTGACCTTCACCGGGACGGTTTTGGCGGGATTCACCTTGAAGGAAGCGGCCTCGGTGGGGATCATAGGCGGGGCGGATGGCCCAACCACCATTTACCTGACTCAACACCTGGCCCCGCAGCTCCTGGGGGCCAATGCCCTTGCCGCCTACTCATACATGGCCATGGTTCCCCTGATCCAGCCGCCCATCATGAGGCTCCTGACCACCCCTGAAGAGCGCGTGATCCGCATGAGACAACTAAGACCTGTCTCCAAGAGGGAAAGGATTCTGTTTCCCCTCATAGGGGCGGGGATAATAGCCATACTGGTCCCTGCGGTCATGCCCTTAATGGGCATGTTCATGCTTGGCAACCTGATGAGGGAGAGCGGGGTCGTAGGGAGGCTCTCGGACACGGCCCAGAACGCCCTCATGAACATCGTGACCATATTTCTGGGGGTCTCGGTGGGAGCCACCATGCACGCTGACAAGTTCCTGAGCTGGAAGCCGCTGCTGATCTTCGGCCTCGGACTGCTGGATTTCGCAGTGTGCACTGCAGGGGGGATCCTGACCGTGAAGGTGATGAACCTGTTCCTGAAAGAGAAAATCAACCCCCTCATAGGCTCGGCCGGAGTATCGGCTGTGCCCATGTCAGCCAGGGTCTCCCAGATGATGGGGCAGAGATATGACAAGAAGAATCACCTTCTGATGCATGCCATGGGGCCCAACCTTGCAGGGGTCATAGGCTCGGCAGCGGCCGCAGGCATGTTCATAGCGATGTTCAATTGAGAGAGGGCAAGTCATGAGACGCATACTGGCCGTATTGGCGTTTTGGATCATGGCGGGCGGGCAGTCCTGGCCAGAAGATTTCCTGGGGGCTCCGCTCCCTCTAGGGGGCAAGGTGCTCTCTAGGACCGAGAGCCGGTTGGAGCTTCAGTATCCTATGTCCCACGACCAGATCCTGGGTTTCTATCGGCAGCACTTCAAAGAAAACAGGGATATCCGCTACCGGGATTGGAAGGCCGAGACATATATTGAGGACGACGGGGCGCTCCCTTGGCATTCAATCCGGATTTCCAAAGGAGAGGCAGAGACCCGGGTCACGGTTACCAGGGACAGCTGGACCTGGATCCTGGGCACCTTGGCTCTGAGGTTTGTGGGGGTCTTCGTGGTGCTACTTTTTCTGTACGCCGGCATGTCCGCGGCGGGAGCGGTGCTTTCCCGCGTGGCCAAAGTAGCTGAGACTGGAAAGAAATGATGCAGGCTCCCAGAAACCAAATGGGGCGGTCCCTTCTTGCCTGCTGCAAAGGCCTCTCGGCCCAGCCCGGATTATTGTCCCGGTTGGGGAATGGGACGATAATCCCGGCTAGCTTTTCAGCCTAAGGCAAAGCTGGGCCACCCTTCGGCCCAGCTTCCTGGCGTTGTCGGCCGTGCCCGCATCAGGGGCCCCCACGCAGGCAACCCCGTAATGCCCCGTGGCATCCAGGGGATCCCCTACAACCACCATCCCGTAGATGAGAAGACATTGAAGAATGGAGAGAAGCGTGGTCTCCTTCCCCCCTGAGGGATCCCCGGATGTGGCAAAGGCTGCCCCCACCTTGTCGGCCATTTTCTTTCTCACCCCCACGAACTCGTCAAAGACCCGCTTGAGCTCCGAGGCCATGCCCCCGAAGTAAACAGGCGAGCCGGCAATGATGCCGGAGGCCGAAAGAAAGTCCTCCTTGGTGACCTCTGAAGGAGTCTTCAACACGGCCTTGACCCCATCTACCGACTCCACCCCCTCTGCCACAAACTGTGCCAGCTTCCGGGTGTTGCCTCCCTTGGAATAGTAAAGGACTAGCACCTCCATGGCATCCTCCTTTCGAGTTTTTCAACATCCTCCTATCTTGATACCAGCCCCGGCGATCCTTGGCAAGCTCTTGGGGCCTTGACGAGTGCGCCTCCATGAAGCATCCTTGGAAGGACTGCTGGATATTTCAAGGGGGGCGGTTGGGGAGGGTCTCTCAGCCGCCTTTTGCTTGCATCCCGGGTAGCGCAGAGGGCATGAGATGGGAAGGCAACCATCCGGAGTTCATGGACTTCTTTGGGCCCTGGGGCTTTTGGGCTTTTTATGGCATGCTGAAGCCCTTTCTTTGGAGGATGGATTCGCAAAGTGGTTGGAGGGGCTCAAGGTAGAGGCCCTCTCCCAGGGCATCTCGGCCTCCACTTTGGAGAAGGCCCTGGGTGGAATCTCCCCCATACCCAGGGTAATAGAGCTGGACAGGTCCCAACCCGAGAGGAAATGGACCCTGGAGGAGTATCTTTCCAAGGTTGTCACAGAGGCCAGGGTTCAAAGCGGGAAGGAGCATCTTGCTAAACACAGGCAGCTTTTGGAGGAAGCTGAGAGCAATTACGGTGTCCAAGGGTCTGTCCTGACAGCCCTTTGGGGAATAGAGTCCGACTTTGGAAGGCTGCCGGGACGTTTCCCTGTTATAGCCTCTGTGGCCACCCTGGCCTATGACGGCCGGAGGGGGAGTTATTTCCGCAAGGAGCTCCTCCTGGCCCTCAGGATCCTGGATCAGGGCCACATAAGCCCTGAGGAGATGACAGGCTCCTGGGCCGGGGCGATGGGCCATTTCCAGTTCATGCCCTCCACCTTCGTGGAATACGCCCTGGATGCGGACGGAGACGGCCGGAAGGATATCTGGAACAACCTTCCTGACGCGGTTGCCTCTGCAGCCAACTATCTGGCCTCCATGGGCTGGAAACGCGGGCTTCCCTGGGGCTCGGAGGTGCGTTTGCCAAAGAAATTCGATTCTTCTCTCATTGGTCAAGATGCCAGAAGGCCTGTGTCCGCATGGCGATCCCTGGGGATAAAAGGTCGCGATGGAGGGCCCCTCAATCTGAGTTGGGATGGCGAGGCGTGGCTTGTGGCCCCGCAATGGCCGGGGGGTAGAGCGTTCCTGGTGAACAGGAATTACCGAGCCCTGTACAGGTGGAACCCCTCCCACTCCTTTGCCATAGCAGTGGGGATCCTCTCGGACAAGATAGGCTCTAATTGACTCTTTGAGGAGGCAGGAAAATGGACCCATTCTTGAGCCAGGAACAGCTGGAGATCCAGAAGGCGGCCAGGAAGTTCGCGCTGGGGGAGTTCCCACAGGTGGCCGAGGAGCTGGACCGGGAGGAGCGTTATCCCTTTGAGCTTCTCAGGAAGGCAGCCTCCCTGGGTTTCATAGGGGCCTGGATCCCCGAACAGTACGGTGGACCGGGACTGGGGTTTATGGAGGCAAGCCTTATCACAGAGGAGTTCTGGAGAGTGGACCCGGGCTGCTCCTCCATACTTTCCGCCTGCTTCGGTGGGCAGATGATCCTTTACTTTGGGACCGAGGAGCAAAAGAGGACATATCTGAGCCCTGTGCCTGCAGGGCAGAAGATCATGGGCTCGGCCATAACAGAGCCCAACGCCGGGAGCGACGTGGCCGGGATCCGCACCAGGGCCTTGGCAGAGGGTGACTCCTTCGTGCTGAACGGCACCAAGATGTTCATCACCAACGCCACTATAGCCGATTACTTCGTAGTGCTTTGCCAAACCGACCCGGATGCCGAGAAGAGACATGCCAGGTTCAGCGTGCTCATCGTGGAGGGGGACCGGCCGGGCCTAACCCGCAGGAAGATACACAACAAGCTGGGCATAAGAGCCTCTGACACAGGGGAGCTGGTCTTCGAGGAGGTGAGGGTCCCCAAGGAAAACCTGGTGGGCCAGAGGGGACGGGGATTCTACCAGTTCATGGATTTTTTCGACCGCACCAGAGTCAACGTAGCCTCACAGGCCGTCGGCCTGGCCCAGGGAGCCCTGGACAGGGCTGTCTCCTACGCCCGGCAGAGGGAGGCCTTTGGATCCAGCCTGGCCTCATTCCAGGTGACCCAGTTCAAGCTGGCAGAGATGGCCACCCGCGTGGAGGCTTCCAGAGCCTTGGTGCGCCAGGCAGCCTGGAAGTTGGACAGAGGTGAGGTGGACACTAAGCTCATTGCCATGGCCAAGTGGTTCTCAGGGGAGACGGCCGTGAGGGTGGCTGACGAGGCCCTGCAGATCCACGGGGGTTATGGCTTCATCGGAGAGTATGACATCTCCAGGCTTTACAGGGATGCCAAGATCGTGGAGATCTATGAGGGCACCAAGGAGATAGAGAAAACCATAATCGGTAGGAGACTGATCAAAGATTAACCACCCGCGAGGCTTCCGGGAAAGCAAGCCCGGAAGCCGCCCATCCCTTTGAGGAAGAGAACCGGCCTCTGCGGCCCGGGGAGACCTCCTATCAACATGTTGTGGTTCTGTTTCTCAAGTTCAGGCACATCTTGTGGAAAACCGCTTGACTTTGAGCTCCTCAGGTCTATAATGAGGTGCCTGGGCTGATCCTGCAAAGAAGAGAAAAAACGGCTTGGGTTTTGACCCGCGAGGGACGGCCCAGGGGGAAGCTTTTCCCTCAAAGCTCGATGATGAGGTGCACAGCATGGCTCGCAGGAAGAACACATTGGAGCTTACCCCAAACGCACTCCGGGTGTTGGAGCGTAGGTACCTGACCAGGGATGAAAGCGGCCGTTTGGTGGAAACCCCGGAGGAGATGTTCAGGAGGGTGGCCAGGGCCATAGCCCAGGCAGATGAGAATCCCAAGGAGGCCGAGGAGGTCTTCTTCCGGATGATGGCCAGCTTGGAGTTCCTGCCCAATTCCCCCACCCTCATGAATGCCGGAAAAGAGCTGGGGCAACTCTCTGCCTGCTTCGTGCTTCCTGTAGAGGATTCCATGGAGAAGATCTTCGAGTCGGTCAAGCACACGGCCATGATTCACAAGTCCGGCGGGGGCACAGGCTTCTCCTTCAGCCGCCTGAGGCCCAAGGGCTCCACAGTGGCCTCCACAGGAGGGGTCTCCAGCGGTCCTGTCTCCTTCATGAAGGTTTTCGACACCGCCACCGACGTGATCAAGCAGGGCGGGAAAAGACGCGGGGCCAATATGGGCATTTTGAGGGTGGATCACCCGGATATTAGAGATTTCATTTACGCCAAGGAGGACCCCGATCGGTTCAACAACTTCAACCTCTCGGTGGCCCTCACCGACGCCTTCATGGAGGCCCTGGAGAGAGGGGAAAAATATGATCTAGTGGATCCCCACACAGGCAGGGTAGTGGGATCTGTCCAGGCTCGGGAGATCTTCGAGGAGATAGTCAACCAGGCCTGGAAAACAGGGGATCCGGGTGTACTTTTCATAGATAGGATAAACCAGGATAACCCTACCCCCGGCCTGGGGGAGTTCGAGGGTACCAACCCTTGCGGGGAACAGCCCTTGCTTCCATACGAGTCCTGCAACCTGGGCTCCATAAACTTGGCAAAGATGGTGAAACGGGAGGGGAAACGCTGGGTGCTGGATGAGAAGCGCCTGGATGGGCTTGTGGCCCAGGCAGTGCGCTTTCTGGACAACGTCATAGACGTGAACCGCTATCCCCTGCCCCAGATCGAGGAGATGACCAAGGCCAACCGCAAGATAGGCCTGGGTGTGATGGGGTTCGCGGACCTGCTCATCATGCTGGAGATACCATACGACTCGCCCGAGGCCGTTCGAATGGCAAGGCGTGTGATGGGAAGGATCCGGAAAAAGGCCAGAGAGGCCTCGGCCCGGTTGGCGGAACTGCGAGGCTCCTTCCCCAATTATCCCAAGAGCGTATACCCTGAAAAGAAAATCCCACCTCTTAGGAATGCCACCATCACCACCATTGCGCCCACAGGCACCTTGAGCATAATTGCGGGTTGCTCCAGCGGAATAGAACCACTGTTCGCGGTCTCTTACATCAGGCGGGTCCTGGACAACGAGGAGCTGGTGGAGGTCCACCCTCTCTTCGTGGAGGTAGCCAAAAGGAGAGGGTTTTACAGGGAAGGGCTCATGAGGGAGGTGGCCTCTAATGGAAGTCTACGGTCTTTTGAGGATATCCCCGAAGATGTCAAGAGAATCTTCGTTACAGCCCACGATATCACCCCCGAGTGGCACGTGAAGATCCAGGCCGCCTTCCAGGAACACACGGACAACGCGGTCTCCAAGACCGTGAATTTCCCTCACGATGCCACCCCCGAGGACGTGGCAAGGGTTTACTGGCTGGCCTATAGGCTGGGTTGCAAGGGGGTGACCATTTATAGGGACAGGAGCCGCGACTCCCAGGTGCTAAACATAGGCCGCTGCGCCCCTTCGGAGATGGCCCAGATGGAGGCCAGCATGACAGAACCGCCTTTGGCGGCGGCCCCCTCCCCTTCTATATCTTCCAGAACAACCCAGGGCGTGGTTCGTATTGCCCCAAGGCCCAGGCCCCCAGTCACCCAGGGGGTCACAGAGAGGATCGGCACCGGCTGCGGCAAGCTTTACGTGACCGTAAACCATGACGAGGAGGGGATCTGCGAGGTCTTTGCTCAGATGGGGAAATCCGGCGGTTGTGCGGCATCCCAGATAGAAGGCATAAGTCGCCTCATCTCCCTGGCTCTTCGCTCCAGGGTGAGCATGGATGCCATCATAAAGCAGATCAAGGGGATCAGGTGTCCTGCTCCGCTTTGGGCCAAGGGCGGCATGGTGCTCTCCTGTGCAGACGGTATTGCCAGGGTCCTGGAGCACCAAAGCGGTGGGAATGGCCAGGAGGCAGGTCTAGAGAAACCCCGCTCCCTGGGGGCCGGTGCCTCAGGCTCCCTGCCTCTCCCTGGAAGTGCGCGCTCTGACGGGGTCATAGTGGGCTCCTGCCCAGACTGCGGCGGGGCTGTGGAGCACGCCGAGGGATGCGAGGTGTGCCGTTTCTGTGGATTCACCAAGTGCGCATGATCCGGCCTCAACCCCACGGCGGGACACACATCAAGCCATGGGACCGGGGGGAGCATGTCCCGGAGGGCTGTCGGCTTTGGTGAACCGCCCGGGTCAATGGTGTTTGTGAAAGAGGAAATGGCCGTGGAGATGTCTGTGGGCTTCCCCGTCGTGGCGATGCAGATGCTCGTGGACCAGATTCACGCGAAGAAGCAACTCCTCGTCTTCCAGGATCTCCTGGGCCGAGCCCACTTTCTCTAGCCTGTGATCCTCGGATAACACTGCCACCCTGGCTTGAAGCTCCCCCACCAGCCCCAGATCATGGGTGGCCACCACTATGCTCTTGCCAGCCTCGTGAAGGGCAAAGAGCAGCTCCACAAGGAAGCTTTGGGTTCGGGGGTCAAGGCCGTTTGTGGGCTCGTCAAAGAGCAGCAGCTCTGGATTCATGGTCATGACCGAGCCTATGGCCACTTTCTTCTTCTCCCCGCCCGAGAGCATGTATGTGGGCCTTTGGGCCAGCTCTCCCATGGAGAGCATCTCCAAGACCTCCAGGCTTCGAGTCCTTGCCTCCCCTGAAGAGAGCCCCAGTTGCAGGGGCCCGAACATGAGCTCCTCCATCACTGTGGGGCAGAAGAGCTGCACGTCGGGATCCTGAAACACGTAGCCCACCCTGGACCTGAAGAAATGACGAAACTCCCTGTCCCTCAAGGAAGCCTCGCTAAGAGGCCTCTGCCTGAACCAGACCCTTCCCTTGTCCGGGTGAAGGATGCCGGCCATCACCTGGAGCAGGGAGGACTTCCCGCTCCCGTTGGCCCCTATTACGGCCAGCCGTACTCCCTCCTCCAGAGTGAGGCTGACCCCCTCTAAGGCAGCAATGCGGCCGTAGTAGCTCAGGTGCAGGTCCTCGGCCCTCAAAAGCTCGGTCACGGCCGCTTCCTCACAAAAAAGCTGTCAACCCCATCAAGCCCGCCATCAGACCCATGCCGGCCAAGTCCCTGGGAGCCATGGCCCCGAGGGGTTCGACCCGTAGGCTGCCTGAAAAGCCCCTTGACTGCATGGCCCTGAACATCTCCTCGCAGCGAAGCTGAGTCCTTTGAAACAGAAAGGCCATGCGATGGGCCGCCCAGATCCGCGTTTCGGCCGAGCTTGTGCCCTTTATAAGCCTGGCGGCCCTGGCCCTGTGCATCTGTTCCACCAGGTTCACCAACAGGAAGAGATACCTGTACGTGAGCAAGACCACCCAAACCAAGGTCTCCGGCACCCGGAAGTGCTTGAGAGCCCTAACCATGTCCGCTACTGGGGTAGCACTCAGGACCAGGAAGGTCACGCTCAAGGAATTCATGATCCGGCTGGCAAGGATTGCCACGCCCAGAACTCCCTCCCTGGTGAACCCGACTGTGTCAGGCGGTTGGAACCAAAGAAGCCTTGTGGCCCCATCCAGCTGGAAGAGGGGCAGGATCACCTCCCCTGGAGCCACCAGGTTCAAGGCGGAGGGTGCAGGGAGCAAGAGCCCGAAGAGAGCCGCCATGATGAAGGCCCTGCCCTGCACCTCTCTCAGAGGTATGCGCGAAAGCAGAGTCACCCCCAAGAGGAAAGCTCCCACCAGGGCCTGGGCCAAAAGAGTCTGCTTCACGCTCACCAGAGCCACGCTGCCCAAGAGGAGCAAGAGCTTCAGCCTGGGATCGCATCTTTGGAGGAGCCCATCCCTTGCGGCCAGATCCCACTGGATGTAGAGCCTTCGCAGAAACCCGCAAAGCCCCACCAGGGCCTTGTCCAAAAATGAGAGGGAACCCCCTTTCCCTTGTCTCACTGGGCAAGGGGAAGGGGGGTCTTGAAAAAAGAGGGGCAACCTCTCAATTGCCGGCATCTAGAAGTACACCGAGAGGGTGGAGATGAACCTGAACTTCTCCAGTCCCTCGGCCCCCTGCTGGTCTCTTCGCTCGTTCAGCCATTTGGCAACGGGTAGCTTTACGCCGAGACCCAGGTTCATGTTCTGGAGGCTGGGGAAGGAAAAACGAAAGCCTGGGGTCACATACAAAATGGTGCCTCCTGTGGCCTGCTGCTTTATGCTGTATTCCTCGTCCCTGGCCACGTTCAGCAAATTGAGCTCCAGTACGCCGTCTATCTTGTTCACGAAGGCCTCCGGCTTCCCCCAGATCTCGTAAACCCCCGCCAGGTTGAACCTGAACTCGTTTCCGAACTTGAAATGCTCCCTCTCAGTGAACACATCATAGCCCATGTCAGCGGTCATGGAAAACGGCCCCCAGATCTGCCTGGATGCTGCGAAGCCCACATTGAAAGAGGGGCTTCCGAAGCCCGGCTCCATGCCGGGGTCTATCTCTCCCCCAAGCTTCTCCTTCCATTTTCCTGTGGGAAAAGTGGCCCCCGTAATGAAGGCGAAATAGGTGGTGCCTGTGCCCTCCATGGTGGTAGCCGTATCCTCCATGGAATTCAGGCTCCAACCCTTCTTGGGGTTATAGTTGAAGCCAAGGGCAAAGCTCAGCTTCACGTCCCCCACACCCTCCAGAGTGCCCAAGGTGTCCTGCCTCTTCACATTGTAAGGGAGAAACAGGCTTCCCATGAGCCATGGGGTTATCCCGTAGGAGAAGCCCAGGTTGAAGAAGGAGAAGGAGTCCTTGTTCTCGGGCTCGAAGCGGCCCCACTTCCTCCACCCCACCTGTTCGAAGCGGGTGGATACCACTATTCCCCCCTCGGGCAAAGTGAGAGGGGAGTTGGCCTCAAGGGGGCTTCCGGGCCCGAGGGCAAGGCTCACCCCGCCGTGGTGGGCCCATCCAGCAGAGGGGACAAGCGCCAAGAAGAGAAAGAACGCCGCCGCAAAAACTTTCCGCATCATCTGAGTTTCCTCCCGGTTCAAAGAGATGTTCCTTCTGGACAGGGCCCCTAGCCCTATGATGCGGGATTCGTCCCGCATGAATTCAATATTCCTCAAGCTCCGGGCTTATTCCCCGGTGCCTGGGGGCCTCAGTGTTTCTCTCTTGCGGGACCTCCACCAGGCGTAGATGCCGAAAAGCCCCACTATTAGGCTCAAGCCTGTAACGAGCCTGGTGTGGGTGGCCACAAGGGGCTTGCTGAAGCCCTCCAGGCTCAGGGCCCGGTCCACCTTGAAGTCTATGGTGACACCGTGGAAACCGTGGGCCGACTCCCCCAGCACTTTCACCTTCCAGTCACCGGGCCTGTCAGGGAGAAGGGAGAGGCAGCCGCGGCGATCCGTGCGGCCTACCTGGTAGGGGTCCGTGTCCCCTGGGCCGAAAACCTCGTACTCTGCGTAGTTGGCCGGGTCCTCGGCTGCGTAGAAGACCCGTATGGTGATCCCCTTGGGCTCAACAGTGTAGTGGATGGTGTGTGCCAGGGCCCTTTGATCATGGCCTTGAGCCCAAAAACCAAGCATGCCCAGGCACAGGACCCCGGCTTTCTTGAGCACCCGTTGGAACCCTGCGGCCTTCATCTGGCCACCTCGAAGGAGAGGGTCGCGGTGATGCTCAGAAAGTCGGCCTCCGGGTCTCCCTTCAAAGGCTCCTTGCAGCTCACGGCAATGAGCTGGGTCCCCGCGGAGACAGGCACCTTGATCATCCCCTGAGAGTCTGTGGTGCCTAGCTTTTGGTGGTCTGACCCTGTCACCTCGACTCCGGAAAGGGGCCTTCCCTGAAAAAAGACCTGCACGCCCAAGAGGTCTTTCTCCTTTATCTGAAAGGGATCCGAAAGAGGCACTATCTCAAGAGCCGCTCCCTCCAGGGGCTTGGTCACTACTTCTCCCCCGGCAAGCAACTTCTTGGCATAGTTGAGAGACCTGAGAGCTTCCACAACCCTGCTGGCCTTGCTCTTGCCCACGTTTTTCCAGCCGTAGATGGTCTTGCACCAGTAACCGTTGTCCACTTCCGCGTGAACCAGGACCGCTTCCCCCGATGGCCTCAGGACCAAAGCGTTGTCCCTCTTCTCAGTGCTCACGGAAAGCCTGCCGCCTGATTTGTCCAAGGCCCAGACGGCCTTCACGTTGTTCAGATCGAACTCCGCCCTGTTGGAGCCATGGCCGAAGACCAAGAGTAGCTCCTGGCTCTCCCCCTCTATCCAGAACTCGTGAGCAACTGCCTTTACCGGCACAGCCAGAAGCCATGCAGCCATCAGCAGCAAGGCAGCCTTCCAGGCAGAGGAAGTCTTGGGCTGCAACTTTCTCACAAAGCCCAGCACCAGAACCGTCACGGCCGCCTCGAGCCCCCCCACGGCCGTCAGGTGCGGCAGGATGACGGCTGGAAGAGCTACAGCCAGCTTGTAGGGGAAGTATTGAGGGTTGGGGGAGGCCGGGTGGATCAAGGGCTGAACCCCCAACTCCAAGGCCGTGAAGAGCGCAGCAGAATTGACAGCCAGGTATCCAGCCAGGGCCGCCCCCACGAGCTCCCGCCAGGGGCGGGAAGCAGCCTCCCCGCCCGAGGCATCTCCCACGGAGAAAGAGGAGCCAGAGACCAACCTGTAGGTCAGGTAACCCACCAGCCCCCCCACAAGCCCCATGTTGAAGCAGTTCGCCCCAAGGGAAGTGATTCCCCCGTCACCGAAAATGAAGGCCTGTATGCCCAGAGCCACCGACACGGCCAGCACACACGCCCAGGGCCCCAACAAAATGGCTATGAGGGCCGATCCGGCCAGGTGCCCGGTGGTGCCCCCCGGAAGAGGTACGGCAAAGATCATGATGCAAAGGCTGAAGGCAGAGGCCATGGCCAGGTGCGGGATCTGGGCGGCGCTCATGTCCCTCTTGACCCTCCTGGAAGCATAGAGCCAGGCTGGGACCATGGCGGCCCAAAGAGCCCCGTACGTGGGTGGACCGAGGTATCCGTCTGGAATGTGCATGGCTAAACCTCCTTTTTTCTCCCAGAGCCAGAAGCCCAGAGGCCTTTCCACCACCCCAAAAAAAAGACCACGAGACCTTTGGACCTGCTGGTCCTTGGGCCTTCGTGGCTTGCCCTACAGGATACTCATCCGAGAGGCTGTGTCAAGCCCATTGAGTCCTCCCAAGGCTTCCCTTCCGGATACTTCCCGCAAGAGCCGGGCTCCACACAGGCGCTCTGTGGATTGACAAACAGGACTGGCTGGTGTGATATTTGATGGGAGCTAAGAGGGGCCCTGAAGGGCTCCAGCCTGGAGCTTGTGAAGCAGGGGTCGCGGCCACAAGGTGGCGGGCTGAAGCCCGCCTGGAGGTCTTGACCCCTTTTGTGTTGGGGGAATGGGGGAACCTGGAGGCTGGCGTGAGGATCTGTGTTGTGGACGGCCAGGGAGGCGGGATAGGGAGCGCCATTGTCAAGAGACTCAGAGAGTCTTTGGGTAACGGGGCCGAGATAATAGCCCTTGGCACCAACGCCATAGCCACTGCCGCCATGCTAAAGGCTGGCGCCAACAAGGGAGCCACAGGGGAGAACGCTGTGGTTCGAACCGTGGCAAGGGCCGACGTGGTGGTCGGTTCCATAGGGATAATCATGGCCCACGCCATGATGGGGGAGCTCACGCCTGCCATGGCCGAGGCCGTGGCGGCCTGTCCGGCCCTCAAGATACTGATTCCCATGACCCAGGAGCGGCTGCAGGTGGTGGGAGTGAGCACGCAGCCCCTCCCCCACATGATCGAGGAGATGGTGGCAATTCTGAGAAGGGAGGTGACCGGCTGAGATGTGCGAGGCCAATGCCTATCTGGTGAGGGGTGACCAGGAGGAACTGGTCATGGAAGGGGTGGACGTGATGGAGCCCAGGGGCGAGGAGCTCTATCTGAGAAGCATCTTCGGGGAGCAGAAGTTCCTCCGGGCCAAGCTGAAGAGCACCTCCTTGGTGGAGCACAGGATACTGCTGGAGCCCTCCTCATGAAACGCGTCAGGCCCGGAGCAAGACTCGGTGCTGCCAGCGGGGAACCGGGCTTTGCTCAAGGGGGCCTGGGAAAGACCCGTGAGGCGTGCTCCAGGAAGGGAAAGGACCCACTTACTGTTTTCTCTTGACAGGGGTCAGAAGTTCTGTTCTCATAGTTGTCAAGTTTCTTGGAAGGAGTCAGACAAGGGATGTCCCAGGCGGTGTTTCAGACTGTAGGCCTCATTTCCGAGCCGCGTATAGGGCGAGTTATTAGCCTCGTCCTTATCGTCGTCGGGGGGAGCCCGCCGCCTGGTCCGTGAGAAATAAGAAATAGCGCGGATCAAGGCCGCGGGCAAAAGCCGATGCCCTCGGCCTTTTTGTTTGAACAAGGGCCGCCGGGCAAAACCGGCGGCCCTTTCCTTT
>CAYPWF010000039.1:0-36531 GCA_964414345.1 uncultured Desulfarculaceae bacterium | reverse complement strand
CCGCAGGCGAGGCCCCAGGATGCAGCCCCAACAAATTCGTGGGTGGGTGCGCTGCAGAGGGGAGACTCGCGGCCAGGGGGGCTGTGGAATACCTGGCTTCGGTCCAGCTCCATGAGGCAGACCCAGCCATACTGAGTCGGGAGAAGGAAAGGGTCTTTGCACCGCTTATGCGGGGTCCGGCCTTCGACGGGATCACCCCTGTGGAGATGGAGGAGCGTTTGCAGAGGCTCATGGACGAGTACGCGGGGGGGATAAGCCAGTTCTACAGGATGAACGAGGAGAGGCTGGAGTATGCCCTCAAGAACGTCAAGATGCTCCAAAGCCAGACCCAATATCTCTTTGCCAAGGATTTGCACGACCTCATGAACGCCCACGAGGTGATGGACCGGCTGGATGTGGCCGAGCTTCTCCTCCACCACCTCAAGTTCAGGAAGGAGACCCGCTGGCCGGGCTGGCAGACCCGTATGGACTACCCCGAGCCCAACCCCGAGCTGGATTGCTTTGTGGAGAGCAGGCGTGATCCCGGCACGGGCTCTGTGGAGGTCTTCACCAGGCCTTACGAACAGCTCATCCCAGGGGATCGCACTCAGGGATGAGCACAACGGCAAAGACTCAAGAGAAACAAATTTGATCATAGGAGGAGGTGTTCTCATGCCGCCCAAGGTGGATAAAGAGAAGTGTGATGGTTGCAAGGCGCAGCAGGAACCCCTGTGCGAGCAAGTCTGCCCGGGGGATCTAATGACTCTGGGAGAGGATAAGAAGGCCTATTGCCGGATGCCGCGGGACTGTTGGGATTGCATGTCCTGCACCAAGGCCTGCCCTGTGGGGGCCATAGAGACGCGCATACCCTACCAGCTGGGCTACCATCTGGCAAAGCTCATACCCATGATGGGCACCAACACCATCACCTGGACCTGCATTGACATAAACGGTAAGGTGGAAAGGTTCAGGTACGTGAACAGGGGCAGGCTGGATTGATGGAAACCCCCTCTTCCAAGACAGGGCTCTTCTTTTGGGACCAAGGCGGCCGGCTGGGCAAGGCCCTGGATCTGAACTGGTTGCTGGGCAAACTAAGCAAGACCAAGGGGATCTCATGCTGCTCCTTGCTCGATGACCCCTGGGGACCTGGGGGCCTCTCCCAGGTCGTGGAGAAAGTGCAGAAGGGCGAGCTGGGGCGCTTGCTTTGGGTGGGCCGTTTCAGCCGGGAACAGAAGGGCATCCTCAAAGAAAAGCTGGCAGCTGAGGGGTTCAACCCCTACCTCCAGGAGTGGTGCGACCTGGAGGAGCAGGGGGTGTGCAGGGATGGTCTGGAGCAGACGGCGCGAAACAAGAAGGCCCTGCTCCTCATTCAAATGTGGTTGGCCAGGGTGCGCCTTCTAGAGCCCCTTGCCCCGGTGGAGATCCCAGCCTCTGACAGCCTGCTCGTAATAGGGGCCGGGGCGGCCGGCCTGCACGCCGCGGTATCTATCACGAATCTGGGGAAAGAGGTCCATCTGGTGGAGAGGCAAAACGGTGTGGGAGGCAAGGTGGCCTCCCTCCACCGTTTTTATCCCAGGCTTTGCGATCCGCGATGCGGCCTTGAGTTTTCTATTCAGGCCCTCAGTGATTCAGGAAGGGCCAGGTTTCACACTCTCTCCAGGGTGGTCTCTCTGGAAGGGGGACCAGGCAATTTCCAAGTGCGGCTGGAGAAGAGGCCCAGGTTCGTGGATGAAGCCAGGTGCAATGCCTGCGGGGAGTGCGCAAGGGTCTGCCCTGTGGAGGTCAGGGTCTCTGCAGAGTCCCAGCCCGGAGGGGAGCCGCCCGGGCTGCTGCCTGCCGCCACCAAGGCCATCCATCCAAGCCTGCCCATGGGCTTCCCGGTGGCCTATGTTGTGGAGAGGCAGTACTGCCCCCCTGGGTGCAGGGAATGTGAAAGAGCATGCCCCAGCAAGGCTGTGGATTTGGATCAGGAGCCACGGGAAGAAGAATTGCTTGTGGGGGCGGTCCTGGTGACCACGGGCTGGGATCCCTATCCCCTCTCCAAGGTGGAGGAGTTCGGCTACGGGCTTTACCCCAATGTGATCAGCAACCTGCAGATGGAGGGCCTTCTGGGCTCACCGGCCGAGACCCCCAAGGAAGTGGGCTTCATCCAATGCGTGGGAAGCAGGGATGAAAGGCATCTTCCCTATTGCTCCGCAGTGTGCTGCTCGGTCTCCCTCAAGCAGGCCCTCTATCTGAAGCAAAGAAGGCCTGATGCCAACTGTTACGTTTTCTACCAGGACATCCGCTCCCCCGGTTTCCAAGAGGAGCTCTACCAGAAGTTGAAACAGATGGAAGGGGTCACCTTTATCCGTGGCATTCCCTCCACGGTGAGGCCTGAGGCTGAAACAGGAAGGCTCAGGCTGCGGGTGGAGGACACCCTCTCGGGCAGAGAGGTGAATCTGGCCCTGGATCTCCTTGTCTTGGCCGGTGGGATGGTCCCGTCGCAAGGCTCGGAGGAGCTGGCCCAGGTGCTCAAGCTTCCCAGGAATTCCCTGGGCTTTTTCGAATCCCACCTGCAGTGCCACCCCGAAGAGAGCCAGAGAACCGGGATCTATGTGGGAGGCTGCTCCCGCGAGCCCATGGGCGTGGCCGCTTCCATTGAGTCGGCCCAGCATGCGGCTCTGGAGGCCCTGCGCTTTACAGGCGGCACTGTGCTCATCGATCCCAAGTATCCGGTTGTGGACAAGACCAAGTGCGACAAGTGCAAGAGGTGCATGGAGGAATGCCCCTTCGGAAGTTTTTACTTTGACGAGAACGGGTTCCCGACCCCCCACCTGGGCAGGTGCAGGCAGTGCGGGAACTGCGTGGGCATATGCCCTCTGGCTGCCATATCCCTGAGAAATCTGACCATCAAACAGATGGCAGCGCAGATACAGGCGGCCTCAACTTCCTTCATGGAAGGGAAGGAGCCCACAGTCTTCGCTTTTCTATGCCAAAACGACGCCTATTACGCGGCCAGGGATGCGGCGGAAGCGGGCCTCCCTGTTCCCCCCAATGTGGTCTTCGTAAAGGTGCCGTGCGCGGGATATGTCAACAACGCCCTCATAGCCGACGCCCTGGCCCTGGGCATAGACGGGGTTCTGATCGGGGCTTGCCAGGACGGGCAGTGCCACTACGTGAAAGGTAACCAGCTGGTCAGCAAGAGAAGCGACGACCTGAGCGACAAGCTCCAGAAGATGATGATGGAGCGGGACCGGGTGAGATTTGTAAACCTGGAGATCAGGGACTCGGAGAAATACACGGCAACAGTAGAGCAATTCGTACAGGATCTAAGGGCCATGGGCCCAAACCCCTTCAAGATCTGAGCAGGGGCCCACAGGGTTACATAGGAGCTTTCCCGGGCCCAGCTGGCATCGGGAAGCTGTGATGTCCAGGGTAGATGAAATGGATCAGGAGATGATGGGCCAAAGGGAGAGCTTGCCTGAGGAACTTCTCCCCGCAATACGCTGTGTGCAGTGCGGGAAGTGCTCCTCTGGCTGCCCTGTGGCCTTCGATACAGCCCACACTCCAAGGAAGGTGATCCGCCTCCTACAGCGGGGCTGGCTTGAGGAAGCCGGCCGCAGCCCTTTTCTGGGGTTTTGCGCCCAGTGCCAGGCCTGTACGGTTAGGTGTCCCAGGGGTGTCCAGGTCTCAGAGGTGCTGCTTGCCCTTCTTAGGCTTGCAAAGGCAAAGGGATGGGTCAGGCCCGATGGTTTTCACAGGAGCTTTGAAGAGATGGTCCGCCAAAGAGGCAGGATCAATGAGCTTCGCCTGGGGTTTATGGCCCAAGCGGGCAGGCTTCCTTCACATCCCCTGGAAGACCTGCTTCTTCTTGTGAAGATGCTCCTTCGAGGTAAGCTCAAATGAGGTACCTCTATTATCCGGGATGCAGCCTTAAGGGAACCGCCCGGGACTACGAGGAATCCCTTCTGGCTGTGGCCCCGGCCCTGGAAATGGAACTCCAAGAGGTGGAGGGGTGGAGGTGTTGCGGGGCCTCAGCCGCTCGGGCCAAGGATAGAAAATGGGCCGTGTCCCTCTCGGCCGCCACCCTTGCCAGGACTCAAGATCTGGGCCTGGAGATCCTCATGCCTTGTTCATCTTGTTACGCGAACCACCTGAGGGTTCTCACTGAGCTGGAACTGGATGGGGGTTTGGGAGCCCGGTTAGGGCTGGCTCGCCCTCCCAGGGTAAAGCACCTCTTGGAGGTCTTGGCCCTGGACCTGGGCGAGGAGGCCATCAAAGAGCGCGTGGTGCGCCCTTTGGAGGGGCTAAGAGTGCTTCCCTATTACGGCTGTCTTGTGGCCAGACCTTTCCCCATGGGCGGAAAAGAGAGCCTTGAGAACCCATATTCCCTGGAAAAGCTCATCCGGGCTTCGGGGGCTGCTCCTTTGTCCTACCCAGAAAAGCTGGACTGCTGCGGGGGGCCCCTCCTTTTTACAAGGCAGAGAGTGGCCTTGAGGCTGGCAGCCGGGATACTGAGGGAGGCCAAGAGACACTCGCCGGACTGCATTGTTGTGGTGTGCCCTCTGTGTCACCTGATGTTGGATGCAAAACAAAGGGCCGCAAGCAGGGAAGCAAAGGAAGACTTCAGGATCCCGGTTCTTTATGTGACTCAGCTTTTGGGCCTGGCCTTGGGGTTGAGCCCGAGGAAACTCAGTCTTCACCGGCTCATCACCTCCCCGGCTCCCCTTCTTGCGAAGCTGGCCCTAGGGAGAGCCTGATACGATTTACAAAAAAAACTGCCGCAGAATTTGCCTAGCTCACAATTAAGCCCGCAATGCCCCAAGCTTGGTTTGCTCAAAGGCCGGACAAAGACCCCCCAGGAGAGCAAGCCATCATGATTCAACATAATCGGATAATGCGGGCTGGCTCATTGACAGATTTGAACAGACCGGTCCTTACCCAAAAATGCCCTGATATTGGCTGGCAGATTTTGTCCTAATCTTAATCGGAATCTGCCAAAGCTTGAGCAGGGGCTTGGGGGCTTGAGCCCCAAAGTCACAAGGTTTGGAGAATCATCCGCCTAGCTTGGGTTCTTGAAATCTTTTTCATTCACTTTGTCCTTATTTGACAATCCGGGCTGCTAAGGTGGGGGCAAACTCAAGAGGAGGTGCCTGCCATGGAGGACATAAGGTCATTTCTGGAGAGCCTGAAACTTGGCAGAAGGCAGTCCCACGAGAATCTCCAAGTCTTTCCCCTCATGGCCCCCCAAAGCAGTTCCCCCGATTACCTGATTTTGGAAGAGGCCCTGGCCGAAGGCTGTGTGTGCATCACGGAGCTTAGCGAAGGGGGAAGCGTGCCTGAACTTAGGCTCTTTAATGACTCACCCAAGGCCCTGCTCATAGTGGAGGGGGAGGAGCTTGTGGGGGCTAAGCAGAACAGGATCGTGAATGCTACATTCTTAGTCCCTGGAAAGACTGAGCTAGTGATCCCTGTGAGCTGTGTGGAGCAGGGCCGATGGCACTACAAAACCCGAAGCTTCCACTCCGGGGGTAAGGTAATGCACGCCAGCCTGCGAAGAGTCGGCCAGAAAGCCGTGGGGGAGAATCTGGCCTCTGAGAGGAGCTACAGATCCGACCAGGGGATGATATGGAGCGAACTAAACCGTAAGGTGAAAAGGATGTCTGTTGATGCCCCCACCGGGGCTATGGCGGATCTTTTCGAGTGCTATCGGGACCGCCTCGAGGCTTTCACCAAGGCGTTCAGCCTTGTGGATTGCCAGGTGGGGGCGGTCTTTGCCCTAAACGGACTGATTGCTGGCATGGAGTGTTTCTTTCACCAGGCCACCTTCGGGAAATTCTTTGGAAAGCTCATAGAGAGCTATGCCCTGGATGCTCTTGACTACAGGCTCCCCAAGGAAGACAAGGCTCCTTATCTGGAAGACCCAAAGCCTTTCCTCCAAAGGCTGAAAGAGGCCCGCCCCCGTGAATACCCAACTCTGGGCTTAGGCCGATCCTTGCGGATCAAGGGTGAGAGTTTCTTTGGGGCGGCCTTGGTCGAAGAGGGGAAGGTGCTTCACATGAATGTCTTTGCGGATCAGGAATCACTTGTGGGGAGGAAAGCCGGTTTTCAGAGATTCTCTGAGAGGGCAAGAAGGGCACGGTGAGAAAGCCCAGAGGGCCAAGTGGGTGAACGGTCACACATATTGCCTCTTGAGGCCAGCCCGGCCTGTTGATAGAATACGGCAACCTCTGGCTTCCTGGTGAGTGTTCTTTGGGAGGGAGGAGGACTCTTTGCGCGGCGACCAGCTAGCCCGCCAGTGGAGGATCATCAGGTCCATAGAGGCCAGCCCCAAGGGGCTCACCGTGGCCGAGCTGGCCAGGAGGGAGGGTATCGGGATCCGAACCATTTACAGGGATCTCACTGCCCTCCAGGAGGCGGGCTTCCCGCTTTACACCGAAAAGATGGAAGGGGCCAACCGCTGGGCTTTTGTTGACAGTTACAAGTTCAAGATCCCCCCTCCCTTCACTCTCACGGAGCTCATGTCCCTCCATCTTTACCGGGATCTTCTGAAGGTCTTCAAGGGGACCCCTTTTTACGACTCCCTGGAGGAACTCTTTAAGAAAGTGCAGGCCACGATCCCTCCTTCTGCCTTAGGCTACCTGGACAGAATCCAGTCTGTCTTTTCCGTGGGGATCAAGCCCTACGGGGAATACGGGCGGCTGAGGGAGATCCTAAAGCAGGTAAGCCGCGCGGCTTTGCAGAACCGGAGGGTGGAGATCTCCTACCATTCCCTCAAGGGCAAGGAGCCGGTTCTTCGCAAGGTGGACCCGTACAAGGTCTGGTTTTTCGAGGGGACCATGTATCTCATAGGCCACTGCCACTTAAGGGGCGAGGTGAGGATGTTTGTCTTGGACCGGATCAAGATGCTCAGGGTGACTCAGGAGAGCTTCCAAGCCCCCAAGGATTTTGACCTGGAGAGCTTCATGAAGCACAGTTTTAAGGTCATGCATGAGGAGCTCCAGGAGGTGAAGGTGCGCATCTCTCCTTCTTGGGCCAGGTGGGTGGGGGAGAGGATCTGGCATGAAAGCCAAAGGGCCGAGCGCCAGCCCGATGGAAGCCTTATCCTCACCTTCCAGGTGGCTGGCCTGGAGGAGATCAAAAGGTGGGTCCTGGGTCTGGGACCTGAGGTGGAAGTCCTTCACCCTCAGGCGCTTCGCCAAGAACTCGTCCGCGATCTGAGGGCTACTTTAACGATGTACTGTGTCAATGAAGCAATGGGTGAGATGGCAACACTAGGGATGCCCCGAGATGGCATGTCTCAGAAAAAATGAGATAACAAGAAATGTGAGGCCTGCAAAACCAGACGGCATGCTGGAAGGGAAGAGGATTGGCTAGCCGAAGGCCACAGGAGGGAAGGCCAAGAGGCAAGGTGTGATTGCCCAGCTGTTTTTTGTTTTGGGTTTGGTCGGGGGCTTGAGGCGAAATAGGCCAAGGCGTACAAGCGCAGGACTCCAACGGAGGGATCTCGGGAGTTCCCAAGAAGAGATCAAGAACCAGCAAATATCCAATAGCTTATCCAGACTTATATGGAGATCAAAGGTCTCTCTGGGAAGTCTAATTGGTGGCGGTGCAGGGCTTCGAACCCCGGACTCTGCGGATATGAGCCGCATGCTCTGACCGACTGAGCTACACCGCCTTGTGAAAAACATGATACGATCAGCCGGGACTATGGTCAAGGTTGAGTTGCCGGGAGAAGGCCCTGAACAAGAAAGAGATCCAGAGACTTGCCAAATTCCTGGCCTACGTACTGGGGGTGAGGCCCGACGAGTTCGGTTTGGTCCCTGACCCTGATGGATTCGTGTGGCTCAAGGAACTGCTCCAGGCCGTAAGAGAAGAGGAAGAGTGGCGTTTTGTGGGACAGGCTCACCTAAACGAGCTTCTTCACGCCGGCTTCAGAGAGGAACTGGAGATCCTGGGGGACAGGCTACGCTGGAAGAGGCCCAAGGCAGATTTGACACCCAGGCCGGCAGGCGAGCTCCCACCAAGGCTATACTGTGCGGTGAGACCCAGGGCGCACCCTGTGGTCCTGGAAAAAGGTCTGAAGCCCTTCAAGGGTCCCTGGGTTGTGCTGGCCAGAACACAAGAGCTGGCCCTCAGGATAGGCAGCAGAAAGGACCCAAATCCTGTCCTGATCCAGGTCAAGGCCAAAGAAGCTGCCGGAAGAAATATCCGCTTCTTCGCCACCCAGGGGGAGCTGTTTCTGGTGGAAGAGCTCCCGGCGGATCTCTTGGAAGGCCCCCCGGTGACTCAAAAGCAAAGGGAGAGGCTCGCCCCAAAACCCTCCAGCCCAAAGCCCACAGAGCCCCTCACCCCGGGTTCCTTTTACCTGGATTTCACACAACAGGCAGTGGGCGCAAAGCAGGCTTCACGCCGCAAGGATAAGGATCCAGCTTGGAAAAGGGAGAGGAGGCGGGGAAGGAAAGATTAGCCCAGCACTGAGCAAGCCCTCACCATGCCCCCAAGCTGGCGAAGGTGACGGTGCATTGGGGATGGTGGGCCTGACAGTAATCTATGAGGTGGATCTGCCTGCCTTGCATGAGGCGCAGCCAAACATAAATGGGGGGCAGGCCGCATATGCGTCTTCGGTCCTGTTCTGCCATCACGTGGCGGTAAAACCCATCGGGATTCCCCCGTAAAACCCACTCCAGCATGGCCAAATCTTCTCTTTCTATGCGGCCCAGATCTGAGACCAAAACAGAGTTGGGATCCCCGAACTGGGGTCCCAGATGGGCCAAATCCGCACTGGCCATCACACAGTATCTGCCGGGGAATCCAGCAAGAACCTCATTGAGGGCTCTTGTTCCCGCCTCCAGGGCGGCTTCTGCTCCAGGCAGCTCCCGTTTTTCCATCACCCGGTGAAATCCTCCCAATAGAACCGGAAGGATGCGGAAGTTGCAGCTTTCTTGCCCGGCCAAACACTTAAGGAGCACCACCTGTATCTCTAAGCTGTGTTCCACCTTGTGAACCAATTCCTCGGCAAAGAAGTCAAGGCCTGCGGCCTCACATACCTCCCGGGCCAGCTCCTTTGCGCATACTACGTCCCCCAAAGGGGTCTGAAAGGTCTTGTCCGTCAAGCAAAGGGGCGTTTCCATGGGAAGATGACATGTGCCCAGAATGACAAAAAGATCTAATTCCCCCAAGAAGGGCTTAAGCAATTCATATCCCTTGGCGTAACAGCTTCCTCCCCGCTCCAAATCTATGTGGGGGAGCACCATGCCCGCAGGCCTTCCCCGGGAGCCAGGGTACGGATGGGCCGGGCTCTGCTTTTTTGAGCCAAAGAGAGCTTCCAGATATTCTTTGAGTCTGGAGGGCTCTGCAGGATAGGCGCTTCCCGCATGCGCCGGCGGCCTCACAAGGGCCTTGCGAAACTCCTGGGAGAGCTCCTCCTTTCGAAGACGAAATCTTTGGTTCTCCAAGATGAAGTGCTCATCCAGCTTTTCCAACAACTCCCTCAACTCTTCCATTGCCACCAGGGACAACCCCCCCTGGCGCATCAACATCACCTGGATGTCCCTCAGGTCGTTGACCCCATCCAGCAAGGAGATGATCATTGCGGCTTCCCGCTTCAAGACCAAATCAGGAGAGATGCCCCAACGGTCCCGCAGCAGGAAAACCGGCTGGCCTTGGTGTGATACAGGCAGCATTTCTATGCCTGGTCGGATTTTGGGGCGTTGCTCCCGCATGGGCATGAGTATCCACCATGGGACTTCATACGGTCAACAGGATTGGAGCGGCCAAGGGCTCTGGAGAGGAAGGGGCAAAGATAAGGAATAGGGCTTGCCTCCGATTTTTGGGCGCTTTGGGATACAAAGGTGGTTTTCCTGCTAAAATTCAAGAAGGAAGACCCATTGCCTTTTTTGGCTTTTCTAATTGATACAGTGGGTGAGGGGTGGAGGGACATGTACATAAAGGTGGAATGCTATAGCGGCTATAAGGCCGATGAGAGGCCTTTGAGATTCAGCTTGGGTGGGAAACTGCTGGAAGTGGAAGAAATCCTGGATAGATGGTACGGCGAGGAGCATGACTACTTCAAGCTGAGGGCCGAGGATGGAAACAAATACTTGCTTCGTCACGGCCGCAAAGAGGATGTTTGGGAGCTAACCATGTTTGAGGGCAAGAATCTCCCGCCAGATCATCCCTGGTAAGGCCCCTTGCTCGACTCCCCAGAGGTGGGCTTTACCATTAGCCCAAGAAGAGTGTAGTTGGTCAAGGGGATGATGGCATTTCTCTTGGCTTTAAGTCTTGGGCGCTTGATTCTCCAAGGGTGAAACCGAAAACAAGGGTGTTTTTGATTATGGCTCGGTTTGTCCCAGCATGTCATTAAAATAGCGCGCATTACCCACTGATTGTGAATAAGGCGGGCCGGACTTATTCCCACTCTTCCAGACCATGGCCGGAAAGCGCAGAGCTTTTCCCCGGCCTGATAGTCCTGTACACTTCCCCGGGCGGGCGGATTTCCCCTTCCACCCGAAGCAGGTGCTCCTTGATGGAGATCCCGAAGAGCAGCTCGTTTTCCTGCAGATATGGCAGGATGAGATTCCAGTCCCCCTCGGTGAAGGGGAGGAACTCCCCACCGTTTAATTGCTCTTTCACCAACTGCCTGTGAGGGTCCCTAACAAAAATCGCCCCTCCCGAGGCTAGGGAGAAAAGGTTTGAGCCTGGGTATGGTGTGGGTTGGGGATTCACATTCCCCTGGCTGTCCACCTGCAGGCCGTTCAGAACCACAAAGCCCCCTCCATTGTAGGGGTCTCCGGCCATGAAGGACTCGGCCAGGAAGTCCAGGGCGGTGCCGTTTATGACCACCCTAGGCCGGCCCACAGCATTGATGAGGGGCCTTCCCGCGGCATTCCCCAGCACATACACCTCTCCTCCCTTGGCCCCGTACATGAAGGTCTGCCCCACATCCCCGTGCACCACCAGCTTGCCTGCCTTGAGGATCTGGCCCAGCTGGTCCTGGCCGTTGCCGTGCACCTGTATCTCCATGCCGTCCATCCCGGAGCCCAGGTAGTCCCCGGTGCTGCCGTACGCATCTATGCGTACACCCTGAGTCCCAGGCCCCAAGCCGCAGCCCAAGAATCTCTGTCCCCTGTAGCCGTAACCTATGAAACGCCGCCAGCCCAGCCCGTACGCCCGGCAGATGAGCCTGGCGTCGCAATCATCCCCCTCGGGGGGGAACTCCCCAGCGTCCACCACCAAGACCTGCTCCCCTTCCTCTGGAGGCCTGAGGTTGTGGCGGGTGGAAAAGTCGATCCTGGAGAACCTGTATCCCACTGCTCCGTTTAGGACCGGAAGGGTCTTGAAGATCCGCTCCAAGCCCTCTTGGATCATCTCGGTCACCGATCTTCTTCTTTTCCCCCCTGTGGGGTAGCGCCTGTCCAGAAGAAGGGTTAGGAGCCTGATCACAACCTCTGTTGTTTCCTGATCCCTGGCCTGGTTAACCAGATGATCCACTACGCTCAAGAGTTCTGAGTATTCAAGTTCCCTCATTCTCTCCAGCAACAAAGAAAACCCCCTTTGCGGGTCCTGGTCGCAAAGGGCTTGGTCCAGCGGTTTTCTGATTTTCCCCTCAAGGGGAGAAGCCCTGAGCCTGGCTCTTGATTCCAGAGGCAGCCCCTCTTCAGGGACCAGAATCCGCCTCCCGAACTTGTCCGTGCAGAGAAGCTCTGTTCCTTGTCCTTCTTTTTCCTGGACGGTGAAAATGAAAGCGCCTCCGTCCGTATAGCTTCCCCCCCTTGCGTTCCAGTAAAGGTCCGCCACCTTTCCAAAGCGGGGATCCTCGGATGCCAAGCTCTGGAGAGTCGCATCTATGGCCTGCTTCTCGGAGCAGACAAGCCCCACCTGGACCTCCCCGCTTGTTTGCAAGGCAAAGACCTGAGGCCTAAGCATGGAGGTGTCGGTGATGCCTATGAGTTGGTAGGCGTTTTCCTTGTGCAGGTTCCTGGCTATGATGAAAAACCAGGGGCCGTCAGGGGAGCCCTGTATGTGAGAGGCCTGGATGCTCCTGTAAAGCCTCTTTTTGGCCTCTGGGAGCTTATCGAAGTCCATCTCCGTGGTGGGGGCCAGGGCCTCGATTATGTACTCCAAGGGGTAGCGGTATACCCTGTGGAGCAGGTCGAACATCAGAGCCGATACCTCGGTATCGGTGAGAAACAGAGGATAAATGTTCCTTTGCCTCAGGTACTGAGCTACGGCGAAGTAATTGGCAAAATCTCCGTTGTGCACCAGGGCTTCGTCCAGCCCGATAAAGGGATGGGCTCCCCCGGGATGCCAGACCCTGCCCCGGGTAGGGTACCTTTGGTGGGCTATCCAGATGTGGGCCTTTAGGTCCTCAATGCAGTAATACTGGGTGACCTGCTCGGCATAGCCCACTATCTTAAGGATCATCATGTCCCTTCCATGGGAGAGCACAAAGGCCCTTTTCTCTCCCATGGAGCTATAGTAACGCATGTTTATCTGGAAGCTGTTTTGGCAGATGAATTCCTCCTCTGCCTCTTGCGGCTCCAGCTCTGCCAGACCCACCTCACGTCGAAACCTCTCCAAGACCCCTGGCAAGACCCGCACAAAGTAGCGCTTGACCCTGGGGGGTTCCATCTCCAGGCCAGGGACTTCCCTGTAATCCCCCACGGTTTGAAGCCAGGCCTCCTGATCCACTCGAAAATGCGGCCTTATGAACTCCTCTTCCAGGTCTTGCACCACCCCTGGGTCTATGAAGGCTATCTGGAGCAGAAAATCGCTCTTGAGAGTTTCCTGATCCACCCCCAACTGTTCAGGGTCCAAGCCCACGGCGGCAATTCCTCCGCCCTTCCCGTTTCCCCGGTTGTGCATCTGGACCGAAGGGGCAAAGATGTGCTTCCCCTTTACCTTGATATTGCAAGCAAAGCCTGTGACCCCGCAGCCCCCTTCCTCGGCCTCAGGGGCCCTGAGTCCAAAGGGAGTGTGCTCTTCTTTGGGCCTGAGCCTTGACCTGGAGGCCAAAATTGGGCTAACCCTTCCAGAAACCCACCGCTGGGGCGCCGGTTCATGATTTTCAAGCAGCATCATCTCCATCATTCTCCTGGAGGCTTGCTTGGGACTCTTTAAGCCTCCAACTCACCTTGTATGCCTTCAGGCTGAAGGTGGTCCAGGTGAACCAGAGCGTCCCACCTGCCCACCAGTTCTCTTACGCTTTTCATCCCCAGCCTTTTCAGGATGGATCGAAGCACCTTCATCCAGGCCGAATACATGTTCACAATGCGCTGGGTGCCCCAATCCGGCTGGATCAGGCCCGTGAGCTCGGGATCTGTGGTGGCGATTCCGCGGGCGCAGCCCCGTCCGGACTCACAGTTGTGACAGCGCACGCACTCCAGCGCCACCAAGTCCGCCGTGCCCAGGCAGACCCCGTCGGCCCCCAGGGCTATTATCTTGGCCATGTCGTGGGGGGTTCTGATCCCGCCCGAAGCGATCAATGTGATCTTGTCGCGAATTCCCTCGTTGGTGAGAAAACGGTGCACTTTGGGCACCGCATACTCTATGGGCATGGCGATATTCTTCTTGGCTATCTCCGGGGCTGCCCCGGTGCCCCCGTAGCTACCGTCCAACTGTATGATGTGGGCCCCGGCGAAAAAGCTCCCCACGGCCACCATGTCCACATCCGTGGGAGTGGAGACCTTGACCGCCACTAGGGCCCGCGGATTGACCTGCTTTATCCAGTCTATGTGCTTCTTGTGGTCCTCCACCGAGTAAACGCTGTGGAAGGGAAACGGGGAGAAAAGGGCGCTTCCGGCCACAGCCTCCCTCATCCTGGCCACCGAGGGGGTCACCTTGTCCCCCAGAAGGTGCCCTCCCAGCCCGGGCTTGGCTCCTTGAGCGTACTTGAACTCCACTATGCGCACCCTTTGTATGGTCTCTTCCCTGACCCCGAAGAGTCCCGTGGCCACCTGGGTGATCACGTGTTCGTCATAGGGAATCAGCTCATCCGGATATCCGCCCTCTCCAGTGCAGCAAAAGGTACCCCAGCAGGAGGCGGCCCTAACCCTGGAGAGCATGGCGTGAATGCTTATGGATCCGTAAGACATGCCCCCAAGGTAGAAAGGCACAGGGATCTCTATCTGGGGCCTTCCGTCCCCTGTCCGGTTGAGGCTGATGGAGAGGGAGATGTCCTTTTCGTTGAAGTAAAGACCTTTTCTGGGAGGGAAAAGAAACCTTAGCTTGTCGAAGCCTCCCCCCGAGGCGCCTGTGCGGTAGTTCCAACCCTGGTGGGGGATGTCCCCGGTTTCGGCCATGTGCCATGTGCTGGCAAGCAGCTCAGCGGTCCACCTCAGGTCCCCCAGAAGCTCGAAAGAGGGATTGGGCTTGAGGGAAATGGCCCTCTTAGGGCAACGCCCAACACAGCAGTAATCCTCGAATCCGCAATCCGCTCCTGCGCACATCTGGGGGCTGCTGACCCTGGGTTTCCTGGCCCCAGGAAGGAAAACCCCGTGGGGGCAAAGCTGCACGCAAAGCCCGCAATTGTCGCAATTCTGTTCAATGCTCAAGCGGTATTGGGCCAGAGGGTTTCGAAACCGGCTGGGCGCCCTTCTCACCTCAGGAAAAAGAAACCCGTTGGAACGATCAGCCATGCCTACACCCTCCTACCCAGGCTGGAGAAGAACTCCCGCTCCAGGTCCTCAAAGAACATGGCCCGGCCCATCTCCCCCCTGAGCCTCCTCACATCCCGCATGCCCATGGCCCCCATTACCTCCAGGAGCTGGTTATGCCAGGCTGACATCAAGTTTCTTATCCTGGCAGCTCCCCAGCGGGGCTCCACATCCTCAAGGCCAGCGGGGCAGGCAAGCCCATCCTGACATCTCCTGCAAACCCTGCACTCCATGGCCACCAAGAGCGGCACATCCACCGAGACCGCGTCGGCCCCTGCTATGATAAGCTTGCACATGTGCTCGGCCATGGCCACCCCGCCCCCGGCCACCAAAGTCAGGGCGTCCCTCAAGCCGGCCTCCACCATGTGAAAGTGTATCTCTCTTAAGGCCTGCAGGACGAACTTGCGGGATTCACCCCTCTGTCTGCCCCAGGGATCAGCCTTCAGGTGTATGATCTCGGCTCCAGCTCTGGCCAGCTCCAGAGCCCTCCTGCCTGATTCATCCCCCAGCTGGATTCGGATCATGACTATGATCTCGGGGTTGAAATCCTTGAGCCGGGCTTGGTTCTCCAGGACCCCAGGCCCGTCCTCCAGCTCCACCAGATGAAGCCCTTGGGCCAGCCACCAGGGAAGCTCTTGGGAGCTCTGCCCAAGGCTCCACAAAGCGGCCTCCTTGCAGGGCTCCATTTCGGGTTCCCAAACTCGCGGGCCCGTCACTGCAAGGGTTCCCAAGGCCCTGGCAGCAGCGAGTATTGCCTGAGGGATGCCCTTGGAGAGGGGGGACCAGGGAAGCTTGTCCAGTATGACCGGGATGGGGATCTCCATCAGTGGCGGAGTGGGTGAGAGCAGCTCCCCTTGAGTGCCGAAACAAAGGGCCATGGGCTTTCTTCCCAGGTCCACAGAGGTGCTTATATACTCCCGGCCGTGAATTCCGTCCCTGGTGGGCCTAACGATCTCAGACATGTCAGTCCACATGGAGTCAAAGCCAGGGCCTGAGAAGGCTCCTCCGTAACCGGCTCCGGATACGGGGATCCTCCCTGTCTCTGCTTGGAACCAAAGCCTGGAGATGATCTCCCCTGTCCAGTATTGGTCCCCAAGAGCCAAGAACTTGGGATCCAGGGTCTTGTGTATCAACCCCTTGGGGCAGTTCTGAACGCAGCGGAAACAGTCCTTACAAGCGAAATCCAAAGAATCCCTCATCTGAGAGGGGTCGAGTTTTCTTGTCTCATAGACCTTGTAAACACATTGCTTCTTGACGCAACGGGCACACTTTAGGCAGCCCTCTTCCCAAGCCACCACCCCGGAGCGTGAGATAGGGGGAAGGCGGTTGGGAACAGGGCGGGTTTCTATGTGATACTTTGGAGGCATGAGTGGATCCTTCTTGAAATATCAAGTCAAGGGTCTAGGAAGCATGCCGGACCTCTCCACCAAAACCGGCACCGCCTCTTCCCATTCAATGGCCATTATGTGTATGCCGCGCACCCCCGGGATGTTTCTTAGGGCCTCGATGGTCTCCAAAGCAATCCTGAGTCCTTCTTCCCTTTGCTTTGGGGCAGGCGTTCTTTCCATGCGTTCCAGAAGGGGATCTGGCAGATCCATACCCGCCACCCGCTCCTTCATGTACCGGGCCATGCGGGCTGACTTAAGGGGAGTCACCCCGGCCAATATGTGGGTCTTCTCCTGAAGGCCCAGGTCCCGTACCTGCTTCATCCACTCCTCAAAGCGCTCCAGGTTGTAAACGCACTGGGTCTGGATGAACTGTGCCCCGGCGGCCACTTTCTTGGCCAGCCTTTTTGCCCGGAAGCTCAGTGGATCTGCAAAGGGATTCTCCACTGCTCCCAGAAAGAGCCTGGGAGGGTCGCTCAGAGCCTCCCCCCCCAAGAATTTCCCCTGGTCCCTCATGAGCCTTGCTGTGTAAAGCAGTTGAATGGAGTCCAAGTCAAAAACCCCTAGGGCCTGGGGCTCGCTCCCGAAGCTTACATGGTCCCCGCTCAAGCACAAAACGTTTCCTATGCCAAGAGCCGAGGCCCCCAGCAGATCCGACTGGAGGGCTATACGATTCCTGTCTCTGGTAGTCATCTGCAGGACCGGGTCCAAACCCATTTGCTTTAGAATGGCACAGGAAGCCAAGCTGCAAAGGCGAACAACCGCTGTCTGGTTGTCTGTTACATTGACGGCGTCCACGTATCCTTTGAGAGCCTGGGCCTTTTCCCGCAGAGTTTGGGGATCCGCCCCTTTTGGCGGCCCGCACTCAGCAGTCACGGCAAAATGGGCTCCCTCCAAGACCTCTTGTAAATGACTTGTCCGGCTCAAGCTTTTTGATCCTCCCTCTGGATGCTTCTAGGACCTATTCCCTGCTGGCGCGACCAATCGCAGGGAGGATAAATCTCTTCCAAACACTCCAGGCGACCCTGGCTCTCCAAACGCTGAAAGATCAGATACCAGGCGCAGGCCACCTCCGGTGAGACCTCGCACCTTCCTGCCTGAGATCCTCCGCAAGGCCCGTTGAAAAGCTTCTTGGCGCATCTGGTTATGGGACAAATCCCTGCAAACATGTGAAGCCTGCAAGCACCGCACCCCCTGCAGTTTTCAACCCAGAGACCGGCTTGCCTGGTCTCCCCTAGAAAAGCTGTGTCCAGACCAGGGAGAATCACCCACTGAGGAAACACCTCAGCCACCGCCTGGACCCCTGCCCCGCAGGCCAGGGAGAGCACTGCATCGTACTTTTCCAAAAAAGGTGTGAGCTGGTCTATAAACTCGTAAACGCATTGTCTGTCCAGAGTTATTTCGCCCACTTCCAGGGGAATATTCTTGAGCTTTGCATGCATGCGAAGCTGTGAGGCCAGGAGTGCTACCTCCTTTTCTCCACCAGAGGCGCACTCGGCAACGCAGGTGCCGCAGCCCGCCACCAGGATGCGTTTGTAAGGAGCGAGCATGGACAGGATCTCTTCCATGGGTTTTCTGGTTCCGGTTATCAACTGTTCCTCCCTTCTGCCCCGCCACTCTTGAGAGCGCAAGGCCCATGCTCCCAAGGCTCCTCCAAAATAGGCTCCAGGATCCGGGCTATGTGCCTGGGGCTTTGGGCCGGTGAAGCCCTAAGCTCGAGTCTGGAGGGCTCTAAGCCTATCTCTTCCAAAAGGCTCCGGGCGTATTCCAACCTCTTTCGGGCCCTTAGACTTCCTTCCCTGTAACGGCATCTGCCTTCGGGGCAGGTCAAAACCAAAACCCTGTCCGCCCCCTCTTCCAGGGCTTTCAGAAGGTGAAGGGCTTCCACCCGGCCGCTGCAGTGCATGGGGAAAAAAAGAATACTCGACCCCCACTTGTGCTCCAGTTCTCTGCTGTGCAGGTCCTGCTGGGGGTCCAATTGTTGGCAGAAAAACACGGCAACCTGTAACCGCTGGTGGGGCTCCATGGTCTTGTGGGGATCACCTCCAGATGAGTCAGCTTGGGGCTTGCCTCCTCCCTCGGGGAAACGGTCCTGAAGCTTTTGTGCAAGGAGCAGGCTGCTGCTGGGCATCCGATTGGGGGTTAAGCAAGCCCCATGCCGTTTTCTTCACTCCTGTTGAACCAATTGATTACACAGGGAGTTTGTCCCCAAGGCAAAGAATCACTTGGGGCTTACCTGACCATATTTGGGCAGCCTGCACAAGAACTGTCAGCTGATCGTGAATAATGCGGGTTAGTCCTTGTGAAGGTCGTAGAGGCGGATCTTGTTTCGCAGGGTGTTGCGGTTGAGGCCCAGGAGCCGGGCCGCCTGGCTTTGGTTCCACCGGGTCTCTTCAAGGGCTTCCAGAATTATCTCCCGTTCCATTTGGGCGAGAAGGTCCATCTGGCCTTTGGAGGCCCGACATATTCGAAACACAGCCCTCAGGTGCTGGCGAAGCTCTCCCAGCTCCACCTCAGAGGGCTTGGCCGGTTCCTGTGGGCCCAGCATGACGTCCGGCTCATCAAGGGTCTCCCCCCTGGCCAGCACCACGGCTCTTTGAAGCACGTTTTGGAGTTCCCTCACGTTTCCGGGCCAGTCATACTCCACCAGCCTCTCCAGGGCTTTTCGGCTAATGCCTTTCACGTTTTTCCCCACCTCTTTTCTGAAGCGGTTAAGAAAATAATCCACCAGCAGGGGTATATCCTCTTTTCTCTCCCTTAGGGGAGGCAGATGAATGCGCACCACGTTTAGCCGATCGTAGAGATCGGCCCTGAAAAGGCCTTCCCGAATGAGGCCCTCCAGATCCCTGTTGGTGGCCACTATGAATCTTACATCCACCTGTATCCTCTCGTTGCCTCCCACCCGCTCGAAGCTCCTGTCCTGGAGCACTCTGAGCAGCTTTGCCTGGGTGGCTAGAGGCATGTCCCCCACCTCGTCCAAAAAAAGAGTTCCCTCGTGGCATTGTTCCAGCTTCCCAATCCTGCGGTGCTGGGCTCCTGTGAAGGCGCCCCGCTCATGACCGAACAGCTCGCTTTCCAAGAGTTCCATGGGTATGGCTGCACAGTTCAATGGGAGATAAGGCTTCCTGGCTCGGCGGCTGTGTTGGTACAGGGCCCTTGCCACCAGCTCCTTACCCGTGCCCCTCTCTCCTGTTAGGAGCACTGTCACGTCCGAGGCCGCCACTTGCCCTATGAGCTTATAGAGCTCCTGCATTTTCTCCGAGCGGCCAACTATGGCCTCCCCGGTTTCGGGCACTCGACCAGAGAGTGGGAAATTAACCACTTCCTGCACGGTTCTGGACAGGGAAAGGCCGCTTGCTATGACCCCTTTGAGCTTGGGGATGTCAAAGGGTTTTTGCACGTAATCATAGGCCCCGTGCTTCATGGACTCTATGGCCGTCTCGGTGGTTCCGTAAGCTGTCATCATGATGACCGGAACTCTGGGGTGTTTTTCCTTCAACCTCTGGAGTGTTTCCAACCCGCTAAGCCCTCCCATGCGCACATCCATGAGCACCAGATCCACTCTCTCTTTGTCCAGTAGCTCCAGGGCCTCTTCCCCGCTGCAAGCTGATAGGATATCCAGCTTCTCATTGGCAAGAAGCCTCCTGAAGGAGTAGTGCACATCCGGCTCGTCATCCACGATGAGGATCCTGGACATCTCTTTCCCCCAGAGCCGGGAACTCCACCAGAAAACAGGAGCCGCCCCCCCGAGCCCCTTTGACTGAGATTCTGCCCTGATGCTGATTCACTATTCGTTGCACCACCGAGAGGCCCAGTCCCACCCCGTCCGGTCTAAGAGAGAAAAAAGGCCTGAAGATGTCTTTAAGGCTTTCCTTGGGAACCCCGCATCCTGTGTCCTCCACAGCCACCCAGACAGTAGCACCCAAAGATCCTTTTCTCCGGAAACCGGTTTTCAGGATCAAGTGTCCACCTTGGGGCATGGCCTGGGAGGCATTCAGGATCAGATTCAGGAGCATTTGTTCCAGTTGAGCCCTGTCCCCCTTGAGCGGTGGGACAGCCCGGCCTAAACGCTTTGTTACTTTCACCCTCTGTCTTCCCAGGCGATGCCTTACCAGAGCCAGAGTCTCTTCCAGCACATCCTGGAGTTCCACCGGGTGAAATTCGGGCTCCCTCTGTCGGGTAATCTGGAGAATCTGATCCACCAGATTGGTCATCTGAGCTATCTTCTGTTCCATTACCTGGATGTCTTTTTTGCGCAGGTCTCCCTCTGGGAACTCCTCATTAAGGGAGTGGATCAACATCCGAATGACGGTGAGGGGGTTTCGGATCTCGTGGGCCACCTCGGCCGCCATTTCCCCTAGAAGCAACAGCCTCTCGCTTTGCCTGATCTTCTCCTCAGAGGCCACCACACTCTCATATAGCTTGGCATTCTGTATGGCAATCGCCGATTGTCCGGCCAAGGCGGACAAAAGATTCACCTCCTCAGGCCCAAAATGGTGGGGCCTTCCGGTGTAGGCATTCAGAACCCCTATCACCCGCTCCTGGAAAACCATGGGCACAGACAAGAGAGACACCAGGCCTTCCCTGCGGGCCAAGCCGGAGTATTTGAACTCCGGGTGGCTTCTTACGTCCTCAACGATGATAGGGGTTCTTTCCCTGGCCACCTTGCCCAAGAGGCTGTCGGCCACCTTTAGGGGGGGCTTGCGGGTGTAACGTTCGCTGGCCCCGTGCACCGCCTTTATGAGGAGCTCCCCTTTGGCCTGGTCCAGAAGCATGAGAGAACAAAGCTTCACCCCTTCCAAGAGCTGAACCACTTTTCTTGTGATGCGCACCAAGACCTCGTCCAGGTCCAGGGAAGAGACTATGGTCTGACCCACTGAGAAGAGGGATTCCAGCTCCAGGGCTTTTCTTTTGAGCTGCTGGTGGAGTCTGGCATTATGTATGACCCTGGCGGATTGATTGGCCAGGGCAGTGAGCAGCTCCAGGTCTACTTTGGAGAATGCCCCCTTGCGGTTGGAGTCCAGGTTCAGGACTCCTATCACCTCACCCTCTATGCTCAGGGGCACAGCCATCTCGCTTCTGACACCTTTTCTTATGGGGAGATACCTTGGGTCTGCTGAGACATCCTGAACCAAAAGGGGCTTCCCATTGAGGGCCACCCAGCCCGTGATCCCCTGGCCCAGCTTCAGCTGCAATGCTCTTCTGGCATCCCTGCCCTTGCCTATGGCCACCTCAAGCCTGAGGCTTTGACTCTCCTTGTCCACCATCCGAAGGGAGCCGCTTGTGGCCCCCATGATACGAACCGCTTCCTTGAGCACGAGGGAGATGACCTGGCGGGGCTCCATGCTGGCGTTGATGAGCGCAGCGGTGTCATACAAAAGCCTCAGCTTCTCAAGCTGTTCTTTGAGAAGAAGCGGATTTTCCTTTGCGCTCAGGCCCTGCTCTGGCCTAAGTCTTATCCTGCTGGAAGCTCTGTTCCCTTTGGGAAGGGCCCTGTGGGCGCTGGGAGGAGTTCCCATCTCTTTTATCCCCCGATGACCCAGAGGAGTCTGGCCTGTGTCTCAGCCGGGTTTTGCCATGCATGAGGGGTCTGTCTTACAAGCCTTATACACTCCCCTTGGCCCAGGTGTAGAGCTTTTCCTCCTGTCTCCACCACCAGCTCCCCCTCCAGAAGGTATCCCAGCTCCTCCCTCTTTTCTTGGAAAAAGTGGGCTTGGATCCTGGCCTGCGGTTCAATGCAAATCTCATAAGCTTCCAGAACCCCCTCTGCTTCCCAGGGGGTGATGCGGTAAGCGCTCAGCCCTTCCCCTGCAGGGCCGCCCAAGCAAACCTTCTCAAAACGGTTTCTGGTCACCACAGGGGAGTCCGGTTCTCTGGGGGCGGGTGCCACCAGCTGGTCCAGGCTGACCCCCAGGGCTCGGGCGGCCTTTACCATGGCGGGAATAGACAAGAGGATCTGCTGACCCTCCACCTGGGAGATGGTGCTAGGGGAGACCCCTACGGCCTTGGCCAGCTCCACCTGAGAAAGCCCCCTGGCCAGCCTGAATGCCCTCAACCTAGGCCCTATAAGCAGCTGCGGATCTCCTGATTCTTCCTCTTCCAGGAGTTGCACCCTCCTGCCCTGAAGGGAGAGTGGCCTGGGTCTCAAGGTGTAGGAGCTTTCCCGACCCTGGGCTTTTAGGACTGCAAGAGTGGGCTGACCGTCCCTCATGCCCAGCTCCAATGCCACCTGGGTTATATGGTTCACTTGTGCCCTAAAAGAAGGGCTGTGGGCCTCTCTTTCCAGAATCCAATATGCCACGGTCTCCAGTTCGTAAAGCCTCGGGCATTCTTTGGCGAAGAATTCCAGCACAGGCTCCTCTCTGCCCCAGAGCTGCACCATGCCCGTCAAGCTGTCCACCAAGTAACGCGAGCCTGAGGGCATCTCCTCTTCCACCCGGTTCAGAACCTCAAGAAACTCCTCCACGAGATGGGGCTTCTTAACAGGCACCACCTTGCACCTGTAGTCCTGGTACAGGCGGCGGTAGCAATCGGCAAAAAGGCTTGCCCCTCCCCCCTTCCCCCAAGTGAAACCATCCACCAAGGTCACATCAGGGTGGTTTACCACAGCTCTGAGCCTCCCCCACACGGTCTTGGGCGAGGCGTTCACCGTGACCAAAACCACCTTGTGCCCCTGTCTTCTGGAGCTCCTCAGAAAGCCTCCGGAGAAGGTCTCCATGAAAACCCCTGAGTCCATGTGCCAGACCACGTTGTCCCCTATGCGAAGTCCGCCCAAGAGCCTGTCGAGGGCCATCACCCCGGAGCTGATGCGCCTGCCTTTCATGGAATCCCCCTATTGTTCTGTTCCCATCTTAACACAGCCCCTGCTCCTGGTATAATGAGCCAGCCCCACATGAATAATAATAACAAGGTCGGGGGGAGCGGATGCCCGAGCGGGCCTCTCTTGAAAGGCAGATCGAGGTGCTCTCAGAGATAAGCCAGGCCATCACCTCGGATTTGTACCTAGATGACATCCTCAAGCTCATAGTGACCCTCACTGCAAGTGTGATGGACTCCAAGATTGTCTCCCTTTGGCTCCTGGAGGGAAAGGAGGGTTGTTTCAAGCTGAGGGCCACCCAAACCATAAGCAAGGAGTACTTAAAAGAAAGGAGCCTGGGATGGGGGGAGGGAATAGTGGGGCGGGTGGCTCAGAGTCGTCAGCCCATGCAGATCCCCAATGTGTTGGAAGAGCCTTTGTACAAGGAAAAGGAGATGGCCAGAAACCTGGGCCTTAGCTCCATGTTGAGCGTGCCCATGTGCGTGAAGGACCGAGTGGTGGGGGTGCTCAACTGTTACGGCTCCTCCAGGAGGCTTTTCACGGAGACCGAAGTGAAGCTTCTCATAACAGTGGCCAACCAGGCTGCGGTGGCCATAGAAAACACTGAGCTTATGGTGAAGAGCAGGGTCATACAAGAAGAACTTGAGAGTCGAAAGCTTGTGGAAAGGGCCAAGGAGATCCTGATAACCAGGAAAGGGATGAGCCCGGATGAGGCTTACAGGCGCATCCAAAAGCAAAGCATGGATTCCCGACGATCCATGAGGGAGATAGCTGAAGCCATTATTCTGGCAGAGCAGATATGAGCGCCTCCGGGCTGAGCCGCCCGCATTCTAATCCCTGCTCAAAAGAAGGACCCCCCAATTGGTTCTGCTTAATTTCAGTTATCGCAAAAAGGCTTGACAAGCAACTAAGTAGAGCTTAATATCTTCTCCCGTCTGCACAAAGGCGTGCGGTAAGACTTTTGGTTGGGACAAAGGCGTCCACTCCGGGGAGCGGACGCCTTTTTTTGTCCGCGCGGGGCTCATCCGCGCTCCGCGGAGGCTTTCTTAGTCCGCATTATTCACCATCAGTGGATAATGCGGACTATCCCAATGACATATTTTGACAAACCCGTACCTACTCGAAAGCGCTTTGATTTTCGCTTTCGGATGTGGCCTTGTTTTGAGTCAGAACATGTCGAGATTTACCGGGGGTTTGGGGGCCTGGCCCCCAAAATTGCGGGGATTGGAGAGTAATCCGGGTTAGATGAAAAACCTAAACATGGAGGAGGTGTGAGGCGATGTCTTACAGCAAACCCAATCGAAGTGCAGCCACCATCACAACCACCCGGGTGGATCCGGCTCCCATCTCCGGGATCTGCGTCACCTGCCTGGATGGGTGCGAAGGGCCCTGTGAGATAGGCCGCTCGGCCCTCAAGGGTCGGGAGATGATCTACCCCCAGCCCTTTGGGAAGATAACAGCAGGGGCCGAGAAGGACTACCCGGTGGATTTTTCCCACTTCAACATTCAAGGCACCTGCGTGGGGGCTGTTGGGGTCAAGGCTGACCCAGATGTGGCCATCTTCCCGGCAGTGGACTGCTCCTGTGAAGCAGGCAGAGACGGGAGCCTGAAACTGGATTTCCCGGTTGTCTCCGGGGCTCTGGGCTCCACCGACATAGCCAGGATCAATTGGGAAGACGTGGCTGCAGGGGCAGCCATATCAGGTATCCTGGTGGTGGTGGGTGAGAACGTTTGCGGTATGGACCCCCAGGCAGAGTTCAAAAACGGCAAACTGGTGCACTCCCCTGAGATGGAAAGGCGTGTAAAGGCTTTCAAACGCTGGTACCAGGGCAAGGGCGGACTCATCGTGCAGGCCAATGTTGAGGACGCCATGCTGGGTGTGCCCGAGTTCGTGATCCAGAAGCTGGGGGTGGAGATCTTTGAGCTGAAGTGGGGCCAGGGCGCAAAGGACATTGGCGGGGAGGTGAAGCTTCCCACCCTGGAAAGGGCCCTTCAGCTAAAAGAGAGGGGATACATAGTGCTGCCGGATCCCAGGACACAGACCGCCCAAGAGGCCTTTCGTTCAGGCGGTATAAGCGAGTTCGAGCGTCACTCCCGGCTGGGTATGGTGGAAGAAGAAGGTTTTTACAAGGAAGTGGAGAGACTTAGAAGCCTGGGGGCCAAGTACGTCACCCTCAAGACAGGGGCTTACAGGCCGGCGGATCTGGCCAGAGCTCTAAAGTTCTCCTCCAATGCCAAGATAGATCTTCTCACTATTGACGGGGCAGGGGGAGGCACGGGCATGAGCCCTTGGCGCATGATGAACGAGTGGGGTATCCCCACGGTTTATCTTGAGTGTATGACATACCAGATCTGCGAAAGGCTCAAGGCCAAGGGAGCTTACATCCCGCCCATTGCCATAGGGGGGGGATTGTCTCTGGAGGACCACATCTTTAAGACTCTGGCCCTGGCTGCTCCCTATGCCAAAGGGGTCTGCCTAGGCCGGGCCGTTCTCACAGCAGCCATGGTGGGCAAGACCCACGGCAAGCTTTTGGCAGAGCGCTGCGAGAGGATGGGTCAGCAGCTAGAGGATGGATATCTCCAGCTTTTTGCGGTAGGGGCGCAACTCAAAGAGCGATTCGGGTCTGAGTTCAAGGAGCTGCCCCCCGGTGCCATAGGGCTTTACTCTTACATAGACAGGTTGCGCCAGGGACTCCAGCAGCTCATGGCAGGGGCTCGCAAGTTCTCCCTGGAGCACATCCAGCGGAGCGATCTGGTGGCCCTCACCAAAGAGGCCGCCGAGATCTCGGGGATCACTTACGTGATGGATTCGGACCAGGAAGAGATAGAGCGCATCCTGGGCTAAGAAAAGGCTCCTTGGAAAGGGAGGCTGGGGAAAGCTTTCAAAAAGGGTACAATCAGCTAAGGAGAGTGAAAAGAAATGAACGCCATTTGCACCCATGTTTGCAAGAGCTGCTATGCCAAGGCCGTCTGCGCCATCCATGCCATCTCTGAGAGGCCGGATGCGGTGCTCATAGACTCCAAGCGATGCATTGGTTGCGGCTGCTGTATGACCGCCTGCAAGACATTCGGCCACTCCATGGTCAAACACAAAACCGTAAGACCTGAAAGGCTGAAGCCGCTGCCAGGCGCTCCAACCCCCCCATGGCCGGGGGAAAATAAGCCCGAGTGATAAAAAGCCCGGGCGGGGCCTTTTCCCTCCCCGTCCGGGCTGCCCTTTATCACCACCTTGAAGAAATGCGGTTCCCCAAGATGTCTCAAATTGGGGGCTGGGCTTCCAAACCCCAGGCGCACTCGTGTAGCTTAAAGTTCAAAACCCATGGCCCGAGGTGTTCTCCAAAGCCTGTGATTTGGGGGGATCAAGCCCCCGCCCAGGCTTTGGCATATTCCAATTCAAACCCCGGCCGAAATACGAAACTCAAAATCAGGGTTTTTGGGCAGGGACCGCTTTGTTCTGAGATGTGCTCAGGACAGCCCCCATTATCCACTGATCGTGAATGATGCGGGTTAAAACATTTCCTCAAAGGCCCTGAAGGTCTTTATCTGGGAGCGGGCCCTTAGGTCTTTGATCCAGTCTCGAAACATGGTCTCCCGCCTGTCTCTTAGGAGCAGGGAGCGCAAAAGCGGCCTTTGCTCCTCAAGCCCCTTGGGATCGGCTGTAATGCGCTCCTTTATCTCCCCCAGGAGATAGCGGTCTCCTTGTTTAAAGGCTTGGGGGAGAAGCTTCTCATCAGCCCCCAGAGAGAGGGCCGCCTGGGCCATTTCTGCGGGTATGGCTGCAGGGGGTGCCGTGCGGCCTATGGATGGGGAGGTCAGAATCTTCCAGCCTCTTTTCTCAGCCTCAGAAGAGAGAGTGGTCTCCTTCTTTTTTAACCGCTCCAAAACCGCTTCGGCCTCCTGGCGCGCTTTTTCAAGGGCCTTGGCGCGCTGTAGATCAGAGCGGACTTTCTCCAGGACTTCCTCCAAAGAAGGATCCCTGGGGGGCATCCTTTCCAGAAGCTGCATAACGTAGTAGGCCCCGCCGTCCTCTACGACTTCGCTGAAATCTTCCTTTTCCCTAAGCAAAAAAGCGGCCTTGCGGAAGGCTTCCCCTGCGGGGGGCTCCTTAAGGGCTCCCTGAAGGGAGAAGGGCTCTGTAGCACCAAAAGCCGCCCCCAGACGCTCTGCCACCTCCTTGAAATTCTGTCCCTGAAATACCCCCAGATAAGCTTCCTCGGCCAGCTCAGAGGCCAGTTGTTTTGCCTTGCTCTGGCGGACCTCGGCTTCTATCTCTTGGCGCACCTCTTCCAGGGGCCTGAGCCTCTCGGCCTTTACCTCCTCGAGCTTAAGCACGTGGAAACCAAGACCGCTCTTTATGGGCCGCTCACTTAGCTCCCCCACCTTCATCTCTTCGAACAGGGCCTTTCCGACGGCCTCAGAGAGCTCGCCTCTTTTCTTCCATCCCATGGAGCCTCCCTTCCCGGCTGTCTGGGGGTCCTGGGAGTGCTCCTTGGCAAGCTTTCCAAAATCCTCCCCAGCCCTGAGCTTTTTGAGGAGTTCCTCTGCCTTCTGGAGGGCCTTCATGCGAGTCTTGTCATCGTCTTTCTCGGTGGACCGGATGAGAATCTGCCTGGCCAGAACCTGCGGGTCCTCTCTCCAGCGATCCCGGTTGCGCTCATAGGCCTCCTTGATCTCTTTTTCTGAGACTTCCACTCGAGCCAAAAGCGCCCCTGGCTCAAACCTCATATACTCCACCCTCACCATCTCTGGGATCCTGTACTGAGCGGCGTGATCCTTGAAATGGGCCTTTATCTCCTCCTGAGTGGGAAGAATTTCCTTCAGATAGTTTTCCGCAGGTACAGCCACATATTGAACCACCACCCGCTCCTGCAAGAGGCCGTACATTATCTCCACTTCTTCCTCGGAGACCCAGGCCCCATCCCGCACCAGTTGTTCCACCTTCTGGATGCGAAGCTCTTTGGCCAGCTCCTTCATGAACTCCTCCTCGCTTTGGCCCCGCATCCTAAGGTACTGCTGAAGCAAGCGCATGGAGAACCGCCCCCCTTCCTGGAAGGAAGGAATTTGCCTTATCTGTTCCCTTATCTCTTCCTGGCTGACCCCTATTTTCCACCTGTCCGCCTCATCCAGCACCAGCACCTGATCAATGAGGGCCTCCAGGGTGGCCTCTTTCAGGAATCTGCGCTGCTCGGCTGTGAGCTCTGAAGACCTGGATCTTTGTAGCTCCAGGAACCTCTCAAATTGTCTCTGAAAGTCCCTCTGGGCTATCTTGATCCCGTTCACCTCTGCCACAACAGCCGAAGCCCTCTCTCTGAGGCTGAAGCCGTAAAAGAAAATGAAAACCACGATAACCGCTCCCAGAAGCACTTTTATGAACCAGCTGCGCGCGTGCTTTCGCATATAGGAGAGCATGGAACCTCCTTCTTATGGCTCTGAGGCCTGATTGCTGAACACCAGGACCGTTTGCCTCAAAGGCTAAGCTCCCCAAAACCACTGGAGTTCAAAGCCGGCTCTTGATGGGAATCCCCGGCCGATTTCCCCGGCTTGAGCCTATAGGCAACCAACACATGTTAAGGAATCCTTTCTCCGCTGGCAAGAAGATACCTTAGCCAAGATCCCTCTGGCCCCGGGAGGGCTTAGCCCGCCAAACCTAACGCCTTTAGGCGGTAGTAGTTTAGTCACAATACCCAAAACACCCGGATTTTGGGTTTTGATCCGGCCCTGGCTTGAGTGGGGATATGCCAAGGCGTAAGCAGGGGCTTGGGGGCTTGAGCCCTCAAGGTTACAGGCTTTGGAGAATAATCCCGTTTAGGGGCCTGTGTTTTAGCTAGGCAGGATCCCAGGCAATTGACCGGGGAGGTTCCCGGCCATACAATGTTGAGTAAAACACGGAGGTTCCTAATGAGTTGGCGCAGGTTCGTGGACCTTAGCATAGCCATAGAGGATGGGCTTCCCAGCGATCCTCCGGATATGATCCCGAAAATTCATTACATGGATCACCGGGAAGGCGCCGCGAGTATGAGCTCTTTTTTCCCTGGTATCCAACCGGCGGACCTGCCAGGAGGCCTGGGTTGGGCTGCCGAGAAGGTGGAGCTTTCAACCCACTCAGGAACTCACCTGGATGCCCCTTACCACTATCACCCCACCATGGACGGTGGCAAGAGATCCCTCACCATAGACGAGGTGCCGTTGGAGTGGTGTTTTGGGCCGGGTGTGGTGTTGGACTTCCGGCACAAGGCGGACGGAGAAAGGATCACGGTCCGGGATCTGGAGCAGGCTGTGGCGGGCTTGGGAAGGGGGATTCAGGAGAAGGATATTGTGCTTATCATGACAGGTGCTGACCAGGCCTGGGGGACTCCTAAGTATATGTTGAAAGGGGCTGGTATGACCCGGGAGTCCACCCTATGGATCCTGGATCACGGGGTGCGGGTTGTGGGCACGGATGCCTGGAGCTGGGACAGACCGCTTCCGTTCATAGCCAGGGAGTTTCAGGAAACCCACGATCCTTCAATAATATGGGAAGCCCATTTCGCGGGCATAGAGCGAGCCTACCTTCACATAGAGAAGCTTTGCAATTTGGACAAGCTCCCGCCTTATGGATTCACCTTCTGCTGCTTCCCTGTAAAGATAAAAGGCGCAAGCGCCGGATGGATCAGGGCCGTGGCCATCCTGGAAGAGTGAGCGAGAAACCGTGAGTGAATCTGTCAGCCCCGGACGAGGGGATAGTTTTTGGAGAACTCTGAGCTCCCTTAGATTGACCTTGGCCTTGTTTCTCCTTTTGGCCGGAGCCTCGGTCATAGGGACACTTGTACCGCAGAATCTCTCACCAGAGGAATACCTGCGGATGTACGGAGCTGTGGCTGCCAGGCTCCTAGATTTTTTGGGCATAACGGACCTTTTCCACAGCTGGTGGTTCTTGGCTCTTCTGGGTGCGCTGGTTGTACATATCACGGCTTGCTCCATGAAGAGACTGCCCGCCACCTGGAAGGCCCTCATGGCCCCTCAGAGGCCCCTAAGCAATGCTCTTTTCCGCTCCCTGCCGGTAAGAATGGTCATGGAGGGCGAAAGAGCTTCCCAGATTGTTGAGGCCCTCAAGAACGCTTTGGTGCAGGCCGGCTGGAAACCCACAGAGGAGAAGGTGGGCCAGGAAGTCCACTTTCTGGCCCAAAGAGGCAGGTGGAGCCGCCTGGGTGCTTACGTGGCCCATACCGGAGTTCTCCTGGTGCTTTTGGGAGCAGCTTTGGGATTCGCCTTTGGGTTCAAGGGGTTCGTGCAGATCCAGGAAGGGGAGGGGGTTGACAAAATTCAGGAAAGGGGGGGGAAGGGCTGGCGGCAGCTGGGTTTCCAGGTGCGCTGCGACAGGTTCCAGGTGACGACCTACCCAGACGGAACTCCCAAGGAATACAGAAGCGACCTTGTGTTTCTCAAAGACGGGAAAGTGGTTTTGGAAGGCCCTCTCAGGGTCAACCATCCCATAAGCTTTGGGGGTTATGTGTTCTACCAGGCCAGCTACGGGGCCTCTGCCACGGTCACCCTGGAGGCCAGCAAAGACTCTTCCATGGAGCCCCGGAGGTTGGTGATGGAGCCGGGAGACACGGTCTCACTGGATCCCCAGGGCCGTGTGCTGGTAAGGTTTCTCAAGTATGAACCGGATCTTCAGGGCCGGGGGCCGGCGGTGCTCCTAAGCCACCTCAAGACAGACGGGCCGCCTGTCACAGGGTGGGTGTTCCAGAGGGACAGCAAAGCGGTCCTGGAAGGCTGGCGCTTGAGGCTACTGGAGGCCCGGGAAAATCGCTGGACAGGGCTCCAGGTGAAACAGGATCCCGGGGTATGGGTGGTGTGGGTGGGGTGTTTTCTCATAATGGTTGGCTGCGCCATGGCCTTCCTCGGGGCCCACAGGAGATTGTGGGTACGAGTGGAGCCCCGCAAGAACAAGGTGATGTGCTGGGTGGCCGGCTCCTCCACAAGGGATCTTCCTGGGCTTACAAAGGCCGTGGAGGGGCTTTGCAAGGCCTGGCAAACCAAGGCAGGACTCAGGTTCATGGGCAAGGAGGGAAAGAATGGATAGCGCCACGCTCTTGAGCGCGGTTTCTCTGGTTTACCTGGGCTCCTGGTTCGGGTACGTGGTTTATGCCACAAGCAGGTCCATTTGGGTGGGAAGGCTTGCCACAGGCCTCTTGGCCTCAGCATGGTTCTTGAATGGGGCCGGTTTTGTGATGCGCTGGATGGAGTCTCATCAGCTGGGGCATGGAAGGATCCCGCTTACCAATCAGTATGAGTCCATGGTGGTATTCTCCTGGGCCATAGCCCTGATTTACCTTGTCATCGAGCTTCGCTACAGGAACCGCATCATAGGAGCTTTCGTGGCCCCGCTTCCTTTCTTGGGCCTGGGTTTGGGCTCGCTGCTTTTCGACACGAATATAAGGCCTTTGGTGCCGGCCTTGCAGAGCAACTGGCTCACGGCCCACGTGATAACATGTTTCTTGGGATATGCCGCCTTCGCAGTTTCTTTCGGGGTTAGTCTGCTTTACATCGTAAGGGGAAAGCTCTCACCCGGTGGGGCCCTGGGGGGGCTCATCCCTTCAGAGGATTTCTTGGACCACCTGAACTACAGGGCAGTGGCTACGGGTTTTCCGTTTCTCTCGGTGGGGATAATCACCGGAGCCATCTGGGCGGATGTGGCCTGGGGAACCTACTGGAGCTGGGATCCCAAGGAGACCTGGTCTCTTATCACCTGGCTCGTGTACGCTGCCTTTCTACACGCCAGGCTTTCCCGCGGTTGGAGCGGGAGGCGCACTGCGATCCTCTCCATAGCCGGCTTCGGAGCTACACTTTTTACTTACTTCGGGGTGAATTTCCTTCTGTCTGGCCTGCACAGTTACGCGTGAGGCGTCTTGGCAGGGGCGATCCTCCGGGAGAGACGGGCGAACTCCTCTCTTTTCCCCAAAGCAATGAGCACATCCTCAGGCTGGAGGATTTCCCCCGCAGCTGGGTTTACCACCAGACCTCCCCCTTTCCTCTTTATGGCCACCACTATCAGACCGTAATCCTTTCTCAATCCTGAGGAGAGAATGTCTCGGCCCACAAAATCTCCTTTAGCCGGAAGATGTACCTCTTCCATTATCAGCTCCACCGAGGGGTCTGAGAGGGAGGATTCCAAGAACTCCACCACCGTGGGCCTCAAAAGCAGGTTGGCCATGCGCTGCCCGCTCATCCGGTAGGGAGAGACAACCCTGTCGGCTCCTGCCCAGGCAAGCTTGCGCTCGGCCGCTGCTTCGGCAGCCCTTGCTATTACCTGGATATTTGGATTCAGGCTCTTGGCGGTAAGGGTTATGTAAAGGTTGTCGGCATCCGTGGAGGCCACTGAAATGAGAGCCTTGGCCTTTGCCACCCCTGCTTCTTTGAGGACCTCCTCGGAGGTGGCATCTCCTGAAAGCCCCAGATAGCCCAGTTCCTCCAGTTCATGGAGAGCTTCGGGGTCCTTCTCTATTACCACAAAAACCAGCCTTGCCTTGGATAGCTCTTGGGCTATGGAGCGTCCGATGCGGCCGAAACCGCAGATAATACAGTGACCGGACAAGGAATGGATGGCCTTTTCCACCTTTTTTCTCCCAATGATCTCCCTGAGTTCACCCTCCACCAGGCCCCGGGCCAAAGTACCCAGGGCATAGAAGATCACCCCCATGCCTCCCAGGATCAAGACCATTGTGAAGATGCGGGATTCTGTCCGAACCAAGGGGTGAACCTCCCCGTATCCCACCGTGGTGAGAGTGATCACGGTCATGTACAGGGAATCCATGAAGTCCCATTTCTCTATGAGGTGATATCCCAGGGTGCCGGCGATCAAGATGCACACCACGCTCAGCACAGCGTTGCGGATCCGATATCCGAGTTCCATGGGCGCTTTCGGGTCAGACGGAGCGGGAGCCTTTCTCTTCCGGGCTTACCCTGTCGGGATTTGAGCCTCCACCACCTCGGCTCCGAAAGTTTCCACCCCTTCTGGGATCTCGAAAAAAACCAAGGTGAAAGGAATCCTGGCCCCTGGCGGCAAAAGTTTGTTGGCCCCCTTCTCGCCCTCGCGATTGCGCATGATGTTTTGTATCTCGTTGGGGGCCTTGGTGCGAAGGTCTTCGAGGGGTATGGAGTTGCCGCAAAAGGCCCACACTTCCTTGAGGGTTTTACCGGCCTTATCCAGAAGCAACCCCCTCACCTTGACGAAGGATCTGGGCTTCTTGGATTGGTTGGTCACAGTACCATTAATGATGAAAATCCTCGGCAGCTGGGCGTTTTTCTCCCACTTGCCTTGGAGTTGAGCCTGATCAATAACCAGCTGTGCGGTGGGAGACTCCTTGGGTTCTTCCAACTGCAGGGGCAGGATCCCCAAACGGGCCAGTATCACCACCACAATGGCCAGGGCCGCCACACCCCCTGCTGCCAAGAGCAAGGGGCGCATGATGTTTCTCTGGGGCTTGGCCCTGGGCGTTGGGGCCGGTGGAGGTTGTTCCTCTTCCTCCACAGGAGGTGCTTCCTGGGCAGCCAAGTCTATGCGCACTGTGGGCTCAAACACAGGCTCTGGCTCCGAACCGCTGGGTTGTGCCTCAGGGGAAAGGGAGGGCTCCCAATCTGCCTGGTCGGGCTTCTGGGAAGGAGGAGGCGAAGGCTCAGGCTCCCTTTGCACGAAAAAGACGTGAGAGCACTTGGAGCAGCGCACTTTTCTCCCCTGCCCCGGGATCTTGGAATCATCCAGGCGGAATTTGGCCTGGCAGTTCTGGCATTGTATGATCATGATTTCACTCCCTCGCCCGGTTCACACTCCTCTGAAGGCGTTTCTTCGGTTTCCACAACACAGATGTCCGGGAGATGCCGATAGGACTCGGCCCAATCCAGCCCATAGCCCACGACAAAGCCCTCATTCATCTCGAAGCCCACGTAGTCTATCTCTAAAGGCACCTCCCGGCGATGCCTCTTGTCCAGCAGGCAACAGCTCCTAAGAGACCTGGGGCCGCGTCTTGCCAGCTCGCCCAAAAGCTCCTTTAGAGTCCTGCCGCTGTCCACTATGTCCTCAACCACAAGCACGTCCCTGCCCTCCACTGAGATCTCCAGGTCCTTGGTGAGTCTCACTTCCTTGCTGCTTTCCATGGAGTCCCCGTAACTGGCCAGCCTGACAAAGTCCACCTCCACAGGCACATCCAGATGACGTATCAGATCAGCCAGAAAAACGAAAGAGCCCTTCAGGATGCCCACCAACAGAGGGAACCGTCCCTCGTAGTCCTGGGAGATTCGCTCCCCCAGCCACCTGACCCTTTCTGCTATCTCGTCCCTGGAATGCAGGACATGGAGTTTGGCTTTCTTCATCCCAGAGAGTTTATAAGGAAACGGCCAAGATTTGTCAATCTGAGTTGTTCTCCCCGGGAAGCTCCCAAGACCGACTGCCTCATACCAACAAGGAGTTGTGTAATTTTTTGCCAATGGAGTCCGTTTTTGGAAGATGTTTGCTTGACCAAACTGAGCCTCTTGATTATAGTAAGCGCCTAAGAAAATCCTTTGGACCATCCGGAAAAAGAGAAGGCGCAAGAATCCCAACAGGGGGTAATCACCTGCCTGGAGGTCCATGATGGCTGCACTTAGTGACCCGGTCGTGTGGCTGGCTCTGGTTTTGCTTTTGACAGGCCTTGTGCGCGCGGCTCGCTCTGTGTCCAGGGATCTGGCTCAGCGCAAGAACGGTCAATTCCAGAGGGAGCGCCAGGTGCGCATGCTCATTGTGGATTACAGGGCTAGGTACGGACCGCGGGAGGGGCTCTTGAAGCTTCAGCAGGATCTTGAGGCCACCAAGACCAGGGTGGAAGGGCTGGCCGCCAGATGGAAGCGATGCCAAAGAGAAGCCGAGGAGGCTCTGCAAGGCCCCAGCAGGAGTTCTCTTCAGGAAGAGGAGCGGAGGGCTTACCAGGCTTTTCTGGCAGAGGCCAGCAGGCTCAGGGTGCTCAAAGAGGCTGGAGAGAGAATCAGAAACTGACTCTGCGGGGAACCATGGCGGTGGACGGCTTTTTGGAGCTGGCCCCCGAGGGGGGCGGCCGAATGCTGGCCAAGGTGCTAAGCAGCGCTGTGCTGGGTATAGATGCTTTCCTTGTGGAGGTTGAAGTAGATATCACAAAGGGACTTCCCGCTTTTGCCACAGTGGGCCTTCCAGAGGCGGCCGTCAAGGAATCCAAGGATCGAGTCAAGGCAGCCATAAAAAACGCAGGTTACCGTTTCCCCCCTGACAGAATAACTGTGAACCTGGCTCCTGCCGACATCAAGAAGGAGGGCTCGGGTTTCGATCTGCCCATAGCCGTGGGGATTTTGGCGGCCCAAGGCACTGTAGGCCTCGGCCGGCTGAGGGATTACCTCATGTTGGGAGAGCTATCCCTGGACGGGCGCATAAAGCCAGTGAAAGGAGCTCTGCCCATGGCCATTGCGGCCAGGGAGAGAGGGATCAGGGGCCTCATACTACCCATGGAGAACGGCCAAGAGGCCGCGGTGGTGAAGGGGGTGGAGGTGCTGGGGGCCCAGGATTTGGTTGAGGTGGTGGAGTTTCTCAACCGGGAAGTTGAGCTGGATCGCGTGGAGGTGGACGTTGAGGCTCTTTTCCAGCAGGGGGCAGAGTATGAGGTGGATTTCCAAGATGTGAGAGGCCAGCAGCATGTTAAGAGAGCCCTGGAGATAGCCGCGGCAGGGGGGCACAATGTGATCATGGTAGGGCCCCCTGGCTCTGGTAAGACCATGCTGGCCAGAAGGCTTCCCACCATACTGCCCAAAATGACTTTCGAGGAGGCCATAGAGACCACCAAAGTCTACAGCGTGGCGGGTTTTTTGCCCGAAAAGAGGGCTTTGGTATGCACGAGGCCTTTCAGGGCGCCTCACCACACCATATCAGATGCCGGCCTCATAGGAGGCGGAGCTGTGCCCAAGCCCGGGGAGGTGAGCCTGGCCACCAACGGGGTGCTCTTTCTGGACGAGTTCCCTGAATTCAGGAAAAACGTGCTGGAGGTGCTTCGCCAGCCCATGGAGGACGGGCATGTTACCATCTCCAGGGCGGCATCTTCCCTGACTTACCCGGCTCGCTTCATGCTGGTGGCGGCCATGAACCCTTGCCCTTGCGGGTACTACGGAGACCCCAAGCGGAGCTGCACCTGCAGCCTTCCACAGTTGATTCGATACAGAAGCAGGATTTCCGGGCCTTTGCTGGACCGCATAGACCTCCATGTGGAGGTGCCTGCCTTGAGTTACCAGGAGCTGGCCGGCGAGGACCCCGGGGAGGGATCGGATGAGATCCGCCGCAGGGTGGATGCAGCCAGAGAGGTCCAGAGATTCAGATTTGAGAGACTCAAGATCCACTGCAACGCCCAGATGACAAGCAGACACATCCGCAAATTCTGTGTTGTGGATGAGGCCTCAAAAAAACTCATGGAGACGGCTGTAGATCGCCTGGGCATGAGCGCCAGGGCCTATGGCCGCATCCTCAAGATAGCCCGCACCATAGCCGACCTGGAGGGCTCGGGGGAGATAAGAGCCCATCACGTCTCAGAGGCCATCCAGTACCGCTCCCTGGACCGCCAGGGTTTTTGAAAGCAAAGGCTAGCCCTTGGAAGAAAAAATGGTAAGCGATCACAGGGTGATGGTGTTTCTCGGAGCGGCTTGGCGGAGGCGCTTTGATTTTCCAGGATTTGGACCTGGG
>CAYPWF010000038.1:18953-36604 GCA_964414345.1 uncultured Desulfarculaceae bacterium | reverse complement strand
TCTTCACTCTTCCCTCTTAACTCTTCCCCAGCTCTTGTAAGTCCGCATCCACCATCATGCGAACAAGTTCCCGGAAACCCACCTGTGGCTCCCAGCCCAGCACACGCCTGGCCCTGTTGGAATCCCCCCTCAGCTCAAAGATCTCGGCAGGCCTGTAAAGGGCCTCGTCCACCACCACATGTTCCCTCCAATCCAGGTCCAGGTAAGAGAAAGAGGTCTCCACCAGCTCTTTCACAGAGTGGGTCTCCCCGGTTGCCACCACATAGTCCGAGGGTTCCTCCTGCTGGAGCATCAGCCACATGGCTTTCACGTAATCTCCGGCATAACCCCAGTCCCTTCTGGCCTCCAGGTTCCCCAGACGAAGCTCTTTGGCTAATCCGAGCTTTATGCGGGCGGCTGTGCGGGTGACTTTTCTTGTTACAAACTCCAGGCCCCTCCTGGGTGACTCGTGGTTGAAAAGAATCCCGCTTAGGGCAAAAAGCCCGTAAGCCTCCCTGTAGTTGCGGGTGAGGTGGAAGCCCGCCACCTTGGAGATCCCATAAGGAGAACGGGGGTAAAAAGGGGTTTTCTCGCTCTGAGGGGACTCTGTGGCATTGCCGAACATCTCGCTGGAGCCTGCAAAATAAAACCTGCAGCCAGGGGAGGCGTCTTTGAGGGCTGCCAGTACGAAGTGGGTGCCGTTTATGTTGGTGTTTATGGTGGAAAACTCATCCTCGAATGAGTAGCTCACAAAGCTCTGGGCTGACAGGTGGTAACACTCATCCGGCTGAACCCGCTCCACCACCTTGAAAATGCTGGCATAGCTCTCCAACGATCCGGCGTGGATATGAAGCCTGTCTAAAAGATGCCGGATCCTCCAAAGCCTCTGCTCCGGGTCCTCTATGGCCACCCTCCTTACTATGCCGTGAACCTCATACCCTTCACCCAGCAAAAACTCGGCCAAATAGGAGCCGTCCTGCCCCGTGATACCAGTTATCAAGGCCCTTCTCAAGGTTCACCCCATTGGAAGAGATCAGCTTTTGAACCACAACGCAAGAGCCTACCCCCGGACCCCTTCAGCCCCTGAGCGGGCCTGCGGCTTGCCAAGCCTTGCCCCGCATCATGAGCCTTTGAGCTTGGCCCGCAGGTCCTGGCGGACCCTTCTCACATAACGGTATCCGAACACCAAAGTTGTCCCGAGTAGGATGGAAAGAACCCCTGCCAGAAGCACATTGGTGCGGGTCTTGGGTTTGTATTTTTTCACCGGGGGCACGGCCCAGTCTATCACCTGGAAGGCAACGTCTTCTTTGGACTCCTCGATGCGGGCCAGCTCATACTGCTGGGTCAAGAGCTCCAGGACCTTCTCGTGGAAGACCACGTCTCTTTTAAGTCTCCCGTAGGTGAGGCCTAGCTCTGGGGCCCCTGCCAGGGAGAGCTTGCTTCCCCCTTCTTTGGAGTGGTTGGCTTCCAGACGCTCCAGCTGCTTTCTGAGCTCTGTCAGCTGGGATTCCAGAAGCTGCACCTTGGGATTCAAGGAGGTTGCATAGGTTCTTATGACGTCCAGCTCCACCTCCTTGGCAGCCACCATGCCTTTTAGTTCCGCAAGTCCCCTGATGGCCGCCTCGGCCTGCTCGTTCATGGCCACAAAGCGTTTCTCCTGCTGGAAATCCTTGAACCTCTCCTCGGCCTCTGACAACTCTCTCTTGGTTTTGGAGACCTGGGCTTCCAGGAAAAGCCTTTTTTTCTTAGCCACACTCAGGGCATTGGCGTTGATGAAGCCCTCCAACTCCAGGATATGGGCATTGGCAATCTCGGAGGCCAGGGCCGGGTCTTTCCACTCCACTGTGATAGTCACAAGCCCGGTCCTTCTCTCGTCGCTTACCCGCGTGATGCCCCTCAAGGCCTTGACACCGTCTTCCAAGCTGGGCGCTTTGGTCGGGTCTTTCCATTCCTTGCGAAGGGGATCCCATTCCTTCTCAGAGAAGATCTTGAGGAGATCCAGCCTTGAAATCACCTTTTCCTTTAGGGTGCGGCTCTCCAGTATGGCCACCAGGGTTTGGGAGGGAGCGGCCTTGCCGGCAGGCAATGAGAGCCCGATCCCCCCCAGCATGGACAGGTAAGATGAGAGCCCCCCTTCCCTGGACTCCACCGGGATCAGAGAGGCCTTGGCCTGGTATATCTTGGGAAACACGAAAAGACTAAGACACCCTGTGGATATTGTGGCGACCAGGAAAAGAGCCAGCAGAAACTTGCGCTGATTCCATAGCACCAGCCACAACTCCAGAAGATCCGGCCCTTCCTCTTCCGGCCAGGAGGAATCGCCGCCCCTAAAAGGACAGTAGGCCTGCTGGGACCCATCCTCTGGGAGAGTCGAGGCCCCTTTTTGCTCTCTCTCAAGACTCTCTTCCTTCATCAACTCCATCCAAGCCGGGGCTCACCCAGGAAAACACCCTCCCAGAAGGACAGCATCCTTCTCCCTGGCATCTATGGAATCCGACTGCCCTTTCCCCGTGGTTCAGGGGGAACCGTGGTGTGGTGGAGCACCGTGGTGAGCCGGGGAGCCGTGATGGGCCGGAGTCCCGTGATGGATCGGGCTTCCGCCCGGGCCTGCACCGGCCCCCACCACAGTTCCCGCTGCAGTGGCCGCTGCAGCCGCAACTCCACCCACGGCCAGGGCTGCAGTGCCGGCCACGGTGGCCGCCACTGCCCCCACCGTCACTTCCGATGAGTTGAGGGCCGCCGCCAAGGCCCCGGGTGTGCCCACCAAAGCCCCTCCTCCCAACTGCTGGGGGATGGGAACGGCCACCATGTTCTCAGGCAAGGAGGCTGGGACTTGGCTCGCAAAGGTTATCCCCGGCTGGGTCTTTATGGCGGCAAGCTGGCCGGCCGTTACCTGTACCTGGTTGCCTGAGGGAAGCGTCAAGGAAACCGGCTCAGTGGCCCAAGCAGGTGGAATGAGAAGTGTTGAGAAAAGCAAGACCCCCACCACCCTAAACAGAGATCTCATAGGACACCTCCTTGGCTTATGTTTCTTTCCCCCTCTATTAAAGGGGCTCCCAGTTCCCCTGGGTTTTTTATCACGAAAATATGCACAAATAAAGTCTGCCCATGAGCTTTGATCGGCCTGCACAACCCCAATCTTGAGAAGGCCTCTGCTCGGCCATTAGTTTTTCATTTCCTCAAGGTGCTCTGCCAAGTGGGCCGGGAGCAAATCCTCAAGGAACTCGTACAAGAGGTTAAAGTGCGCCACGGTCTGCCCCACATCCCTAGTCCAGGGGGAGAAGGCGTAGCTGTGTCTCACCGGGGTCTCTTCCCGGGTGAACATGGCCATGGGTATTGATATGAAGATCCCTTTGTCCTGGTAACCCTTGTTGAAAGGATCTTTGAAGACCGAGGTATCCGTATATGTGTACCAGAACCCGAAGGAGGCCCCAGTGTCCCAGTGGCGGGCCAGCTCCAGCCTGGCTCCCGGATCCCCGGCAAGGAAACGGCCCACCCTAAGCTTCCCGGCAAGCCCCAGATCCGGCTGCAGGTAATTCAAACCCGCAAGCAGCGTGTAGGCCTGAAAGCCCGTGAATCCCAACTGTGAGTCGGGCCTTCTCTTAACCACCCAGTCTCCCATCAACCCCACACTCCATGCACCCTCCCCTATGAGGTGAAGCAGCTCGGCGCTCACACCCCCGTACTGAGTCTCCAAGTATCCCACGCTCACACGACCGAAGGTGCCCCACCCCAGGTTTGCCACCTGGTCCAAAAGCAGGGAGTTGAACCTGGGGTCATCCCGCTCCTTGTAGCGGATTATGTCCGAGCGGACAGGGTTCTCCCCAAGGGGGGCGATACGGCTCGAGATGTTGTTGTAAAAGGGGTAGTTGAACCAGGCATAGAAATCCGAGCCCTCCCATAAGGAGGCGGCCCCCCAAGCATCCACCCCCACCCGTGTCTTAAAGAATCCAGATGGATCGTCCAGCCATGTCTCGGCTGCAGGCTTTATGCCGTAATCCAGGATCTCAGGCTTGAGCCCCACTTTTTCAAGATGAGAGCCCAAGGATCCGGAACTTGCAGCTGCAACATTTTTGATGCTGTCTGCAGGGCCGGCTTTCTCTATGGCCACCAGACGGCGGAACTCCTGTTTGCTCAACTTGCCTGCCAGAAACCCCATGAAGTCCATGGCCTGGAAGCTCAGCTTCAAGACAGGCACGCTTCTTCTCAGGGCCACAACTTGGATCTTGGGAACATCCACTGGGGAGAGGGCAGCCACTGTCCTCATCACCCTGCCCATGGCCTGGGCCTCTGAGAGAAACTTGGAGTTCTCGTACTGGACCCTCACCTGGTTTCCCTTGACCGAGACGGCCACGTGCAGAAAACCTTGCTCCTGTAAGGCCTGCATGACACGAGCTTCCACCTCTGCCGGCTCCCTCTCCCCAAAGGGCCTTCTGTCCACAGGGGAGGTGTAAGGCTCGTCGGGTTTGGGCGGGAGGATCCGCTTGCCCAGGGTGAAATCGGTGCTGAGGCTGAGCCCGAAGCTGCCTCCCCTTTGGAAGGAGGCCTCAAGAGACAGCCAGCTAAGAGGCCTCAAGCGCACCCCAAGGTTGATCCTGTCCGGATCAAAGCTCCACTGCCCTGGATTGTAAAACCCCACCTTGGGGAAATCAGGCTGATTCCGGACTCCCCCTGTGAGCCGATCCCTGTTGTAATCTATGGGGTTATACTCGGCCATAAAAGAGAGCCTGTCCTTCCAAAGCTTTAGCTCCACCCCACCAAAGGGCCCCCTTATCCTTCCAAAGCCGTACCCCAGGGTGAAATCCAGGGGGTATATCTGCCTGCTTAGCACCAGATACTGAGTGGAGAAGGTCACGTTGTCCCCGAAAAGGTCGTTGGCCCCAACCGCCACAGCCGGAAGCAGGCGGGACTCGGCCAGGATCTGGTACTTGGCGTCGAACTCCCTGATCTTGGTGTTGCCGTAGCCCTCCCAGCCAGGTGTTGTGATCTTCTCGTTGAGCACCTCGGTGACCCGGCCGTTGACCTCCAGTCCCGGCAGGAAACCCAGGCCGAAGTAGTATGTGCGGAACGGGTCCACGTGGGAACTGCCCAGGCGCATCCTGCCATCCTCCAGGATGCGGGCCGTGGGGATCTCCATCAAGCCCGTTATCCCTATATTGGAAGGTGAGACAAAGGGCCTGTCTTGGGCCTTCACCTGCTCACCTGCTGAAAGCCGGAGCGCGCAAGCAATCGCAAACAAGACCGGCCATCCTCTCAGACCCATGGGGTGCCAGCCTCTTTAAGCTTTAGTCCCTTCACAGGAGGGTCACCAGCACCCCTGCTGCAACACCTATCTGGTAAAGTACCGTGGTTACGTCCTTCAGGCCTTTTAGGAAAGGAACCCTCTCCAGGTCCTCAGGCACCACGATGGTGTCCCCGGGATCCAGATGGCGGGCCTGGAAATCATTCACCTGGAAGCGGTACGCATCCGCGTTCCAGGTTACAAGGCTCGAGAGCCTAGAGGGGCCCACCGCTCTCCCGTCCACCTTGAGAACATATATCTCGCCCGTGTCAGCCTCAGGGGTGGGGCCTCCTGCCAACTGGATGTAATGCCCCACTGTCTTTCCAGGCTCGTACAAAAAGGCCGAGGGGTTGTACACCGCCCCCATCACGTTCACCACCTCTGTGCGCTCTGGGACATGGATGGTGTCCCCGTCTTCCAGCTCCACGTCCGAGGGTGTGCCTTCCAAGGCCCTGGGTTGAGCCACCTGGAGAACCAGCCTGCCTGTGGGCTTCACCTGCCTGAGCCGGGCCAGAAGCTCCATTCGCCTTCTGCCCGCCAGGGCCTCCATCTCGGCCTCATCCTTGCTCATGGCCCCGGCGGCCTTGCTGAGATTCATGGAGGCCATCTGGGCTTCCAGGCGGGAGAGGGTTTCTTCCAGACGCTTTTGTTGCAGTTCCTGGATGGATCTCCTGGCAAAGAAGACCCCTTTGAGGTAAGCCTTTTCCGTGAAACCTCCCGCCCGGTTGATGAGAGAGCTAAGCCTCTCTCCCTTTTTCACCGCGTAAGCCCCTGGGTGCATCACCTCCCCTGTGAGGTGCACTACCCTGTAGAGCTGCCAGTCAGGCACGGTGCGCACAAACAGATAGTCATTCTCCTCCAGGGTTACATCCTTGCCCTGCTCCTGGCGCATGGCCCCCCCCAGGTCCACGATCAACCGCTCTGTCACAGGCCCCTTTTGGGTGATCCGCACCCGTGTGAGCTCCCCTGTGGCAGATGCCTCGGGACGAAGCCCCCCTGCCATCTTGATGAGATCCGAGAGGGTCATCTTCTCCCTCATGCGGTATTCCCCACCGCGCCATACCGCCCCCGTGACCCTCACAGTGGGCAGGATGTGAAACTCCTGTTTGCTGAAAACGTAAAGAGTGTCCTGCGGCTGCAAGAGGAGGTCTTGTTGGGGGTCTCTCTCCAGGGCCCTGCCCAGGTGGAATGAACGCAGCTCCTCGTGATAGTCCGGCGGCACAAGGCGCCTCACCATGGCGAAATCGAAGATGGCCTCCGGCATCAGATCCTCTGGCCGCTGCAGGATGTCGCTCACCTTCAGCCCTTCCTTCCAGGCGTAAACCCCGGGCCTCATCACGTGCCCTGCCAGCCTCACCTCGTTGACGATGGACGGGTTTATGGCGAACAAGAGCACTATGTCACCACCCTGAAGGGGTATGTCCCGGTCCCCTGTCAGGTCGGAGAGGTTTGTGTCCAGGACCATCCTGGCTCTTCCCTGGTGAACCCGCTCCACCTGCACCCTGTGGGTGTAGGCCGTGGCCGTAAGCCCGCCCGCCATGGCAAGCACCTGGCTCAGGCGGCCCTCCCCCTTTAGCTCGTAAATGGCGGGCTGCTTCACAGAGCCCGCAACCGCCACAAGGGGCCCCACATAGGGGATGAAGACAGTGTCCCCGTCCTGGAGCAACTTATCCTGGCTCTTATCCCCCCTGAGCAAAAAATCGTACAGGTCCATGCGGGCCACGACCTGGCCGTTTCTCACCAGCCTCACCTCCCGCATGGAGCCTGTCTTGGAGGGACCCTGGGCCGCAAAAAGGGCGTTCATCATAGTGCTCATGTTGGTGAGCTCGTAAGTGCCGGGCACTCTGGCATTGCCCACCACAAAGGCCCTTATGCCTCTTAGCTGACCCAGGCCGACGCTCAGGGAGTAACCCGAGTAGTACTTTTGGATCTCCCGGTCCAAGTGGGCCTTGAGGCTCCCATAAGGGATGCCCGCCACAGGGATGTCCCCCACCGTGGGCAGGTGGATCTTGCCCTCCCTGTCCACTCTCAGGGTGTACTCCCCTTGGATCTTCCCCCAGACCCTGATCTGTATCTCGTCCCCCGGCCCGATCCTGTAAGAGGGTTCGGGCACCCTGGCCTCCACAGGCATGGAGGGGGACACCTGAGGCCTGGAGAAGATACCGTAGCCGAATTGGGTGAGTTTCCGGTCAACCCCGGGGGGGAGTTTCCCCTGCACATACTGCTCGAAGGCCGAGACCTCCTCTGTAGGAGCCGAAGCCCACCTCTGGGCAGGGGCCGGAAGCTCCCTTCCCCCGAAGGTGTCGGGCTTTTCCCGGAAGGGGGAGCCTGCTTTGTCCGACTCGGGCCCACCCGAGCCGGCCCCAATATCAGATGTGCCGGGCATAGGAAGAGGACCTTGGGGCCCCTTGAGGGGCTCCATGCCTGAGCCGTCCCCGGAGGGAGCCTGCTTCCCTCTCATCTCCCTGGCCTTCTCCAGGATCTCGGCCGGGATCTCGCTGCCGGACCCACCTGCCTGCGCCCCAAACCCAGGGCCCTGAGTCCCTGGAGCCCCCCCCTGTGATACTGGGGCACTGGCAGGGGCCACACGAGCCCCCCCAGGGTTCTGAAAAGGGATCTCCACGGCCTGAAAGGCCTGGGAGTTGCCTTGCAGCCCCAAGACCCCCAGGGCCAGGGCGCAGAGAATCCCAAGCCCCATACCCCACTTCCACTCCATAGCCTGTTTCATGGAAACACCCCGGAGTCGAGACGACTCAGTCTTCTTGAGGGTAGGCCCCTTAAGGCCACCCCCTGCCTCCCCTCTCGCAATCATTCAGGCAGCCCCATCCCCTCTCCATCATGGGGCTGGGGAGGCCGCAATCAGGGTGGCTTCCTGGTTGTCCTCCTGCACCCCGTACACGAGCACGCCCAACACCTCCAGGTAGGGTGGAGATGGTGGGGTGGTGCCGGGGGCCCAGAGCTTCATTGTGCCCTTGAGGGTCTTGGTGGCCTTGAGCGCCCCTGAGTTGGAGGCCAGGATCTCATCCACCCAGAGCCCGCCTACAAGCCAGGTACCTCCCGGGCACCCGATCCAATTGCACCTATCTGACGTGGCGTTGAAGGTGTAGCCTCCAAGCACATCGCCTGCCCGGTGCATCCTCGTGATGAAGGTCACGAAGTAGGAATGGCCAAGGGTGCCCAGGTAAGTGGAACCAGAGTTTGTGATGGTGGCCGGAAGTTTGGGCACGCCGCTCAAGTTGACGGTGATCTTCAGTTTATCCGGGTTGCTGGTGGTGGTGAGTTTCACGGTCCCTGTTATACCGGCAAGCTGGGTGGCCGCCCCGGCGTAGATGTCCTGAGCCCAGTCGGTCTGTCCTGGGGTGTTTGCCGCAGCCCAGGCAGCCCAGCCTGCCACGTTGGCGTGACTCACATTGAAGGTTATTGTGCCTGCCAAGGCCGGGGCCGAAGCCAAAACGAAGACCCACAGCACCGCTACCCACAAGATCCTCTTTCCCCTCAGCTTCATCTCCACGCCTCCTTGGTTTGGTCTGTCTTGCCTATTCAGTCTGTTTCGTCTTTTCAGTCTATTTGGTCTTTTCCGTCTGCTTGGCCTGGCGGGTCGCGAACATTTTTCCACCTCCCATTGCCCATCTTCTCATCCCCCCATCTCTGAAGCCTTCCCCTCCCCGCTTTCCCGGGTGGTGGGTTACAATGCCCGCCAAATAACCCCGGCGGCCCTTTCCTGCAAATCCAGGCCAAGGTATGGGTGCATGGGAAGGCTAAGGATCCTTTCCGCCACATCCTCGCTTACGGGAAAATCCCCTTTCTTGTAGCCCAAGTATGCAAAAACAGGCTGCAGGTGAAGAGGCTTTGGGTAATAAACCATGCTGGGTATCCCCGCTTCCCTGAGCCCCTCTCTTACTCTCTCCCTTTGCCCATTATCCCTGGCCAGGATGGAGAAGACGGCCCAGGCGCTCCTGGATCCTTCTGGCACACGAGGGAGCTCCAAGCCATTACATCCGGCCAAGAGCCTCAAGTACCGGCCCGCCACCTCCTGGCGGGCTTCCAGCTCCTGCTCGAAAACCTCCAGCTTTGCCAGGAGCACAGCAGCCTGAAGCGTGTCCAGCCGGCCGGTCAACCCCAACCTAAGATGTTCATACCTGTCCTGCCCTGAGCCGTGATTTCGAATGGAACGTAGGGCTTGGGCCAAAGCCCCATCCCTCGTAAAACACATGCCCCCATCCCCGTATGCCCCCAGAGGCTTGGCCGGGAAAAAGGAAGTGGCCGCATGCTCCGCCAGCCCCCCGGCCTTTATGCCCAGCCTCTGCGCACCCAGGGATTGGGCCGCATCCTCGATCACAACCAAACCCCGCGAAGATGTGATGCTGCAGATGGCCTCGTAATCCGCAGGCAGGCCGAAAAGATCCACAGCTATGACGCAGCTGGGTCTGCACCCTTCAGCGGCCTTTCCCCTTGGAAGGGGGTGCAGGCTCGAATCCCCCCTCTCCAGAGCCTCAAGCGCCCTGGATAGCCCCTCTGGGGACAGGTTGAAGGTCTTTGGATCTATGTCCACGAACACAGGGGTGGCCCCTGCCAGTGCCACAGCCTCTGCCGTGGCCACAAAGGTGAAGGGAGTCGTGAGGACCGCTTGGCCGGGCCCTACCCCCAGGGCCATAAGCAGCATCAGCAGGGCATCGGTGCCTGAAGAGCAGGCCACAGCATGGGGAACCCCCACGAAAAAGGCCAGTCTCTCCTCAAGCTCGGCCACCTCAGGACCCATGATGTATTGCCCGTGCTCCAGGACCTTTCGGAGCCTCTCCTGGAGGGACTCCCTTATCCGCTCTTGCTGTGTGGCCAGGTCAACAAAAGGGGTCATGAGCCTTTTCTTTCCCTCAGCTCTTTCAAGACCTGCCTGAGTCTGTTCCTAGGAGAGCTCCAGCATTCTCTTGCTTCTTGAGGATCTGGGGCCCTCCAGCTGGGGCACCTGGCTGAAGCCGTTGAACCTCAGGGAGGCGCGCACCCTTCTTAGGAGCTCAGCCCTTGTGATCTGACCCCCTGTGTCCCTGAGATGCTTGCAAAGATAGTAAGTGAAGGCCCCGTTGAAGCCCCCTGAGATAAAGGCGTCTGCAGAGGTCTGATTCTCCCTGCACCCTGCCAAGAGCACATGGCCCATGGGGTTGCTGCCTCCAAGAAGCCTTTTTACAGGCAGCTCCTCCTCCGCGCGGGCCTGGATGTCCGCCGGAGGGGCAAGAAACCTGGGCCTCATGGCCAGCTCCATGGGCAGAAGGCTCAGGGCCTGCATCTCGCGGGTGCCTGTGCCCGAATGGCAACAGTCTAGGATCACTTCCAGCACCGCCCCTTCAGGCAGTCTGGAGCAAAGGTCTCTCAAGTCGTCATCCGATATGTAATTCCCTTCCCAGTCCATGTCGTGGGGGCATAAAACCTCATCCATGTGGTCCCTAAGCTCGTCCCCGTCCCTGTCCCTTATCTGGGAGCCGTGGCCCGAGAAATGAAAAACGAGCCTGTCTCCGGCCGCAGCGTCCCCCACAAGCCACTTTAGCCTCTCCAACACGGCCTGCCTGGTGGCCCGCTCATCCGCCAAAAGACGCACCTGCTCTGCAGAGAAATCGAGGTACTTAAGCAGCACATCCCTCATGTTGGTAATGTCGTTGACGCAACCCTGTAGATCACAGCCCGGCAAGCGGTACTTGTTTACTCCCACCAAGAGGGCTCTTGAGGCCATGGTCCCCCCTTTCGAAGCGGGCTTTTATTCCCTGCCGTAAACATGGGAGAGAGCCGAGAACTCCCGAACCACCTCAAGACGATCCTGCTCCAAGAACCTCTCTATTGCTCTTCTGGCAATGCACCTGGAATACCGTGACCAGCAGTTCTCCTTTGCACAGAAGCTGTGTTTTGCGCCCTCTTCCCCCTTCACCTGGTGATGATGGCAGACAAAACAGGAGCGAAGCAGCATATCCACCTCCTCAGGCCCCAAGGCCTTTAGACCCCTTTCTCTGAAGGGATCACCCTACTCATTCTTGTTCATACCCTGAGCCACCGCCCTCCCAAGCTCCTGAGAGCTCAAGGAACCCTTTCGATCAGGGACTCGTGAAGCTGCACCCTGGCTTGAAACCCAAGCACAGCCAGCAGAATCTCGACCCTTCCCTGATCGTCCAGATCCCGCTCGAAGATCCCAAGCAAGTCCTTGAAAGGACCCGAGATTATCCTGACCCTGTCCTTGGGGCGAAGACGCCTCCCCACTCTTACCAGGCCTTGGGAGTCCATCTGGTCCTGGATGGTGGCTATCACCTCGTCGGGCACCGATGTGGGCTCCCCCCCTGTGCCCAGCACGCGCCTGACCCCCCTGGTCCAGACCACGTGAGGGTAATCCTCCGGATAATTAAAACGGGCAAACAGGTAAGAGGGGAAAAGGGGGCGGATGGCCTGCTTGGCCTTGAACCGCCTGAAACGCACAACCCGGATTTTGGGAAAGAACAACTCCAGGCCTTTTTCAGCCAGATGGACCAAAGCTCTCTCTTCTTCCTTGGGATTGGTCTGTACAACAAACCAGCGAAGCGAACAATCCCCCGAAGGGATCAGGCTGGAGTCTCCGTCCGTGATAAATCGGCTCATAGGGCCTCCTCATACCCCTTAGGCCCCAAGTCCGTCGGAGTCGGTTCTGGGACAAAACGGGTTGAGCATATGTACACCAGCAGGCTCTGACTGTCAAGACTTTCAAACCCCATCCAAAGAATAGGTATATCATGGTCCAAGCTTTGTGCAGCTTGACTTTTTGAGGCCTTTGGTTTCACAATGCGGATTACAGAATGCAGGGATTCTTTTTTCCTATCGGGAAGAACATCAGGTAGGGAGTCCAAGTGGTTTTCCCCCAAAGCCCAGAGCCTGCCCCCCCCCAAGTATATACCGTAAGCAGGCTCACCCAGGAAATAAGACAAATCCTGGAGAGCAAGTTCCCTTCGGTTTGGGTGGAAGGGGAGATCTCAAATTTCCACCTTCATTCCTCAGGCCACATGTATCTCACCCTCAAGGATGAGCGCTCCCAAATCAGGGCCGTGATGTTCCGGGCTCAGGCCAAGCAGCTCAGCTTCCGGCCAGAGGACGGCATGCACGTGCTTTGTCTTGGGAGACTAGGCGTGTACGAGGCCAGGGGGGAGTATCAGCTTTACATTGATTTTCTGGAACCCAGAGGTGTTGGGGCCCTTCTTTTGGCCATGGAACAGCTGAAAGAGCGCCTGGCCGCAGAGGGCCTTTTTGAGGCTTCCCGCAAAAGACCTCTTCCGTTCCTGCCAAGGTGCGTGGGGATAGTGACTTCTCCCACCGGGGCGGTGATCAGGGACATGCTTCAGATACTGGGCAGACGTTTCCCCAACTTGCAGGTGATTCTCAGACCCGCCAGGGTCCAGGGGGAAGGGGCTGCCCAGGAGATATCCCAAGGCATAAGAGATTTGAATGAATGGCCCGGGGTGGAGCTCATAGTTGTGGCCAGGGGGGGCGGATCCCTGGAGGATCTCTGGGCCTTCAACCAGGAGGAGGTGGCCCGCGCCATAGCCTCCTCCAGAATCCCGGTAGTCAGCGCCGTGGGCCATGAGGTGGACTACACCATAGCAGACTTGGCTGCTGATCTTAGGGCTCCCACCCCCTCGGCAGCAGCTGAATTGATAGTCCCGGTGCATGCCGAGCTTCGCAGAAGCTTGGGAGAGCTGGCAGCACAACTCCTGATGGCCATGAGAAAGCAGATAAAAAACCTCAGGGAGGATCTAACGCTCTTGGCCGCAAGGCCCCCGGAGCTGAGCCGACGCCTGGCCCAGGAACGTATGAGGCTCGACGAGCTAAACCTGAGGCTACAAAACTGCATGGGGCAGGCCCTGGAAAGAGCAAGACTGGACAGGCAACACGCGCTCCAGAGTCTTTTTTATCTGGACCCAAGGGGTAAGCTGCCCGGATTGCGAAGCGAGCTGAAAGGCCTTTCCCAGAGGCTTTGGGCCTCCTTCAAGTTCACCCTCCAGGAAAACCGCACCAGCTTGGAAAGGGAAAGCGGGCTGCTGCATTCTCTAAGCCCCCTTCAGGTCCTGGCCAGGGGCTACAGCATAGTGAGGCTCCTGCCGCAGGAAAATGTGGTGAGGGATTCCTCCGCCTTAAAGGCCGGGGACCGGCTCAGGATAACCTTTCACAGGGGAGAGAGCACCTGCAGGGTTGAGGAGTGAATCTTGGGGCACTCAGCAGGACATAAAGCCGCGGGGAAACTTGAGTGAATCAAGGTATGAGAATCAAAAGATATTTCTGGGACATCTTCCTAAGTCTTTGAGTGGGCTTCCCGGGCCTTGACAGGCCCGGGCGGTTTTGGACATCATGTGGCCGGTCACCGGGCTTGGAGCCAGCCCGGCCAAGGAGCTTTTGGTGGGCTCAGGATGTATCTGGGGAGGTGGGATTTCAAAAAGATGAGAGGTGGATTTTGCTTCTTGGTGAGTGTTCTTCTTGGAGCGAGTGTTTCCTGTACAAATCCCGAGATGTGGGGTTGGAAGCCATCCCCTTTCCCCTCGGCCCAAGAGGAAAAAGCCTCTGCGGGGCCTGAGGCGGGCTCCCAAAAGGATTCCTCTTCCCAGGCCGAACAGGTGCAGATCGCTTCCATAAGGCCGGAGGAGTTCCAGGGGAAAAGCGTTTCAGAGCCTCTCCAGGCGGACTGGGTTGTGGTGCTGAAAAGCCAAAGGATCATGCGACTCTTGAGATCAGGAGAGGTCATAAAGGAATACGAGATTTCCCTGGGAAAGAATCCCAACGGGCCCAAGATGCGACAAGGTGACAACAGAACACCGGAGGGCCTGTACGTCATCTCAGGCCGAAATCCAAGAAGCGCTTACCATCTGGCCCTCAAGATATCCTACCCAGACCCCATAGACGTCATAAACGCCCACTCCATGGGCAGCAAGCCGGGCGGGAACGTGATGATCCACGGACTTCCCAACGGGGTCAAGAACAAGTACCGTATGGAGAAGGACTGGACCAACGGCTGCATCGCGGTCTCCAACGAGGAGATGGAGGAGATCTGGAACCTGGTGCCCGACGGAACCCCCATAGAGATTCTGCCCTGAAAGCTTTCCAGGGAAGGCTCGAAGGCTTCAGGGAGGGATTCAGGAAAGAGCCTCTCATGTATCAGGCGGTCCTCTTTGATCTGGACGGCACGCTTCTAAACACCTTGGAAGACCTTGCCAATGCCATGAACCACGTCTTGGAGAAGTGGGGGCTTCCCCCCCATGCTCTGGAGGATTACAAACGTTTTGTGGGAGATGGTGTGGAAAACCTTGTGAGGCGAGCCTTGCCAGAAAACATGCGGGACCCTAGCCTGGTGGCCAAAGGGGTGGCCGCCATGCGCCAAGAGTATTCAAAGGCCTGGGCGCTCTGCACAAAACCTTACCCTGGGGTGAGGGAGCTTCTGGATGGGCTTCGGGCCAGATCAATTCCCATGGCTGTGCTTTCCAACAAGCCTGACGACTTCACAAAGAAGATGGTAAAAAGTTTTCTGGGCTCTTGGGAATTCCATCCGGTATTGGGGGAAAGAGCAGACCTGCCCAGAAAGCCTGATCCGGCAGGCGCCCTGGAGATAGCCTCCATCCTGAAAGTGCAGCCCGAGAGATTTCTCTACCTGGGGGACACGGACACCGATATGAAGACGGCGGTGTCTGCAGGGATGTTTCCCGTGGGAGCCCTCTGGGGTTTTAGAAGCGCCGAGGAGCTTCTCTCCTCAGGCGCCCGCAAGCTCATTGGGCGGCCTCAGGAGCTCCTGGAGTTTTTTTGATGGAGCTTCCCCTTTTGCTCAAGGGTGCTGTGGTCGGGTTTTGTCTTGCCGTCCCCATAGGCCCCATAAACGTACTGTGCATGAGGAGAACCCTGGCTTACGGGAGGTTTTCGGGTATGGCTTCAGGGGCCGGGGCGGCCATGGCCGACGCCATTTACGGGGGAGTGGCAGCCTTCGGGCTGCACTTCATCTCTCAGGCTCTTGTGGGCCACCAGATGTGGTTTCGTTTGTTGGGGGGGGCACTGTTGTGTTACCTGGGCTACCGCACCTTTACAGCCCAACCCCAGGGAAAGGAGCTTAACAGCGCTCCGAGGGGTCTCCTGGCAGACGGTTTCTCCACGTTTTTCCTCACCCTCACCAACCCCCTGACCATAGTTTCATTTGCAGCCCTTTTTGCAGCCATGGACCTAGGCCGGAGCCAAGCCGGACTGCTGGGGCCGGCCCTGCTTGTGGCCGGGGTTTTCATGGGCTCCATGGCCTGGTGGATACTCCTGGCGGGGCTTGTGGGTCTGTTCAGAGATCGTTTGGGGACTCAGGGCTTGAGATGGGCCAACAGGACCTCAGGGGCCGTTATTGCAGGCTTTGGGCTGGTAAGCATGTTGAGCTTCAAACTGTAGGGGGAAAGAGTTGGAAGCCCAAATAGAAGCTCTGAGAATGCGCCTTCAGGAGATTTCGGATATAGAGGCTGCCGGGGCCCTGCTCTACTGGGATCAATCCACATATATGCCCATGGGAGGCGCCAAGGCCCGGGCCAGGCACATGGCCACCCTTGCCCGTCTGGCTCACCAAAGATGGGTGGATCCAGGCTTGGGAGAACTCCTGGAGCAGCTCAAAGCCATGGAGCAAAGGCTTCCTTTTGAATCCTTGGAGGCCAGCCTGATTAGGGTGGCCAGGAGGGACCATCAAAGGGCCATTCTGATTCCTCCCGAGTTCATGGAAACCCTAAACAGACACGCATCCCAATGCTACCAGGTCTGGAGGGAGGCCAAGTCTGAGAAGGATTTCTCCTTGGTAAGGCCCTATTTGGAGCGCACCGTGGAGCTGAGCCGAAGGCTGGCGGATTTTTTCCCGGCCTGGGAGCATCCGGCAGATCCTCTCATAGACATGGCTGACCCCGGGGAGAGGGTCTCCAGCTTGAGCCCTCTTTTCTCAAGGCTCAAGGAGGAACTGGTCTTGCTTCTACGAGCCATCCGAGAAAGGCCCTCCCCTGAGGATTCCTGCCTTAAAGGCTCTTTTTCTGAAGAAACCCAGCTGAGATTCACATTGGAGCTTGTTCGTGCCATGGGCTATGACCTGAAGAGGGGGAGACAGGATCTGGCCCCTCATCCTTTTATGATCCGAGTGGCTGGAGGGGATGTCAGAATTACCACCCGGGTCAGCCAGGATTACCTTGCAGAATCTCTTTTCAGCTCCATTCATGAGGCCGGCCACGCCTTGTACGAGCAGGGAATCCCCGAGGAGCTGGAGGGCACCCCCTTGGCCCAGGGAGCCTCGGCGGGTATTCACGAGAGCCAGTCCAGGCTGTGGGAAAATCTTGTGGGCAGGAGTCTCCCCTTCTGGAAATTCTTCTACCCGCGCCTTAGGGAAGCCTTCCCCGAAGCCATGGCAGGGGTGGATCTGGAGGAGTTCTTCAAGGCAATCCACAAGGTGGAGCCTAGCTGTATACGCACAGAGGCGGACGAGGTCACCTACAACCTTCATGTGATAATCAGGTTTGAACTGGAGATGCAGCTCCTGGAGGGCTCCCTGGCCGTAAAGGATCTTCCAGAGGCTTGGTCTGAGAAGTACCAAGAGAATTTGGGGGTCAAGCCGGCCGACCATAAAGAGGGTGTGCTGCAGGACATGCACTGGTTTGCAGGAACCGTGGGGGGAGCTTTTCAGTGCTATACCTTGGGTAACCTGGCTGCAGCTCAGATGTTCCAAAAAGCCCTCGAGGAGAATCCACAGATACCTTTGGAGATGGAACAGGGAAACATGAGAAGCCTCTTAGAATGGCTGCGCGGCAAAGTGCACTGCCACGGCCGGAGGTTCGAACCGGCCCAGCTCATGGAAAGGGCCACGGGCACCCCCTTGAGGCTTGAGCCGTACCTTGAATACCTGAAAAGCACCTATGGAGCCGTCTATGGAATCTCCTGAAGAAACTCTCTCCAGCATCAAAGTGGGCTTAGAGGCCGAGGCCAGCTGGACAGTGGAGGAAAAACACCTGGCAAGCCATTGGGGAAGCGGCCTGGCCGGTGTTTTCGGAACACCCATGCTGGTGGCCTTGTGCGAAGAGGCCTCCAGGCTGGCCGTGGAGCCGCTCTTGCCTTCCTCCAAGCAGACCGTGGGCACCTGGGTGAGCCTTAGACACATGGCGGCCACCCCCGCCGGTATGAAGGTGAGGGCAAGGGCCAAGCTGGTGGAAATTAAGGGAAGGCGGCTCAAGTTTCTGGTGGAGGCCTGGGACGAGCTGGAAAAGATAGGGGAGGCAGAGCACGAGCGGGTGGTGGTGGACTCCTCGGCATTCCACAAAAAAATAGCGGGAAAGCTAAACCAGGCTTGCGGGCGGGCATAAAGCCCGCCCCTACGTCCCCCAACCTCCCAAAATTACATCGGTTT
>CAYPWF010000038.1:0-18853 GCA_964414345.1 uncultured Desulfarculaceae bacterium | reverse complement strand
GGGTCTGGCCCGTTTTGAGGGGGCATATAAAATGCCCCCCTACAAAAACATTACCCAAAACCCATTGCTGGCGGGCATAAAGCCCGCCCCTACGACTGTTTCATTGCAGCGGCCAGCTTGGCCTCCAGCTGAGCCACCAGGAGCTGAGCCTTCTTGGCCCTTTCTTTTTGGAAGGTTTCATCTGCCAGAGTCAGGTTGATCCTCATGGGAACGTTTCTGACCTCCAGGGTCTTTCCCTCCAGAGCCTCCAGAACCCTTCTTCTTACCACCTGGACGCCGTTTTTCCCTGTAAAAGGAAGCAGCACCACAACCTTGTTTTCTTCCAAGCAGCCCACCAGGTCCACATCCCTCAGCATGGGGATGAGGGCCTGCACCAGGGCATTTCTTACCTCGTGGGGTTTGATCAGCCCAAGGGGTACAGGCCTGAGAGCCACTGCCCGCTTCACGCTCAAAAGCAAGAGAGAAAAAACATAGGGATACCTGTGCCCCCGCTTGACCTCTTCCCGCAGCCAAAAAAGAATCGTGTTTCTGTTGAAGGCACCCTTGGGAGGTTTCTGAGGATCAGGCTCTCCCGCACCCAAGCGGGCCCGCTGAGCCAGTGCAGCCCTCAGTGGAGCCGTATCCAACCCCTTGGCCTCCATAGCTTGCATGACCGAGTCCAGCACCTCGGCCTGGCCTTCCTGCTCCGGGTAAGCAGCGTTCACAGCCTGCAAAACTGTCTGGACATCCACCCTGCCTTGGGGGGCTTTCCCTCCCAAAAAGAGCTGAAAGAGCCACTCCCTCTTGAGCTCATCCAAGCTCTTTTGGTTTCTCTGCCTGACCTCCTGCTCCACCTTCCTCACAACAGAGCTTTCCCCCAGCCTGGCCTTGAGCCTGGAAACAAGCTCCTCTTGGATCCTGGAGATCATCTCCCCCAGTCTCCTACCCCCCTCGGGCCCTTCCATCTGGGCTTGTTCCAAAGCCAGGCCACCGCTTATTTGCTCCACGTAATCCACCAGTATCCGAGCCAGGATGTTTGGATCTTGCCTGTTTCCCATGGAACGGATCTCAGCGGCCAAAGCTATGAGCTCTGCAGCCCCTTTGGGGTCTTTTTTCATTTCGCTTAGCAGGTCCGCCGCCGAAAGCCCGATCTCCTCGGCTCCCTCTTCCAGGATCAGGGCCAGGTTCTCGCTTTGAAGCTCTCTTTCCAGCTCCCGGATAAGCTGCAGATAATCCGCCAGAGGCATCCCGTCGGCCAGCAAGGCCTCCTTTAGCTTTGGGAGAAGCCTCTTGAGCTCCCTTAGATCGGGCATCATCCGTCTGAGAATCTGGGCGAGCCTTTTTACCGAGATCTGCCCCTTTCGGTACTCCTCCCTCACCAGCTGGACCATGACCTGGTCTGTAAGATCGTCCATCTCCCGGCTAAGAGCGCTCTGGTCGGCCAGGATCTCCCCTTTTTGGGCGCGGGCCTCCACCCCCTCTTGAACTTCCTCCCTAAGCTTGAAAACAGCCTCCACCAAAGCCCCCATGGCCTGGGTGTCTTTCAGGTCCTGCCTGGGTTTTTCCAGTTCGGCTTTCAGCTTTCTTATGCCCTGAATCAAGGCTTGGCCACGGGCATCAGGTTCTTGCGGGGCTTCTGATGACTCAGCCCCGGTGCCCAGAAGCCTTTTTATTACCGAAGATGGATCCTCCACCAGTCGGGCCAGGGTGAGGTCCTGGAAGAGCCTATCGAAAAGACTCTCCTCATCCGAGAGTTTCTTTTCCTGGGCGGCCTCGGCCGAGGAGCCTGATGCTCCGGTCACGTCTATTATGACTTGACCCAAGCCGAACCCTCCTGTGGAACGCAGGAGCTCTTCCCGGTCCACCACCTCGTCGTCTGCGGTCATCTTCTTGAAGAAGACATGGTTCACCCGGATGTTTTGGACCCCGCTTTTGAGAAGCCCCTGTTTCATGTGCTCTGCGGTGGGATATGTTTTTGGATCCCCGAAAAGCCTCCCAAAGGCAGCCAGCTCCTTCTGGGTCAAGCCCCTCTCAAAGGAAACAGACTGCACCCCTGCCTTTTTCATGTGGGAGACCAGCCGCTGGGCGCTCACTCGCGGATCCAGGGGCTCCTCTTCCACATAAATCTTCTCCCTTTCAAGCACCACAGTCAGGGGAGACACGAACCTGAGCCCTTCTTGGAGAGCTTCTGCCAGGAGCTGCACGGTCTCCTTTGTGCTCGGGTGATCCATGCTGTACATGCTCACCCGGTTGAACATCAAGTTGAAAACCCTGCCCACACGGTCCGCCACATTGGGCGGAAGAGCCTGGCCGGACTGTGACTTCTCACTCATGGCTCAGCCTTCCCAGCCCGCCACACCCAGCATGAAGCCTGCCTGAGGGCTGCTGTGAGGATTTAGTTTCATCATGTCTGCCAAGCCTTCTCCTCAAGAAGAGCCGGCCTCTTGGAGCGATATTCGCTGAGCGCCCGTGCGAACTCTTCGCAATTTGGGAAGCGATCCTCTGGTTTCAAGGACATGGCCTTCAATATGATACCCTCCAGCTCCCCGTCCACCCTGGGGTGGCACTGGGAAGGCCTCTTGCTGAACATGCCCAGGGGCTCGCTGACTTTTCTCTGCCGCAGCTTCTCAACCGGCTCCGGGTAAATGGGCAGGGTCCCCACCGCCATTTCGAAAAGAATCACTCCCACGGCGTAAATGTCCGCCCGGCCGTCCACCTCTTTGCTCATGGCCTGCTCCGGGGCCATGTAAAGAGGGGTGCCCAGGGCGCGGCCTTGATCCAGATCTTCCCCGCGCAGCTCTTTGGCTATTCCGAAGTCCGACAGCAGCACTCTTCTGGTCTTGGCTTCCAGGAGAATGTTGGCCGGCTTGATGTCCCTATGCACAACCTCCTCCTCATGAGCGTACGAGAGCCCATCCAGCACTTGCAGCAGGATCCTGATCCCCTCCCCCAGAGGCAAAAGCCGCCTGGAGGGAACAGGGTGTTTACGCACCCGCTCCAGGACTTGGGAGAGAGCCATGCCTTTTACCAACTGCATTACCATGAAGTAGAGCTCTTCGGTCTCTCCCACCTCGTAAATGGGGATGATGTGAGGGTGGGTTAAAATGGCGGCTGTTTCGGCCTCCTGCCTGAACCTGGCCCCGGCCACAGGATCCACCACCAGGGCTTTGGGCAGCACCTTCACCGCCACAGGCCTCTTGAGAGTGGTCTGGTAGCCCAAGAAAACGATTCCCATGCTGCCCCTGCCCAGCTCCTTTACTATCCTGCAGGTGCCCAAGGCGGAGCCCACCAGGTGGTTCACTGAAAGGCGAGGCAGGGCCATCAAAACACCTTCCCCAATTCCCCCAGAAACTCAATACACGGCTCCACTCTAAAGATCCCTTCTATTCTCCAATGCCTTACCAAGGGTAACCCTGTCCGCATACTGCACATCCCCCCCGGCAGGAAGCCCGTAGGCTATGCGCGTTACCCTCACCCCCAAGGGCTTCAGAACCTGGGCAAGGTAAAGGGAGGTGGCCTCCCCTTCCACCGAAGGGTTGAGGGCCAGAACCACTTCCCTTATCCCACCCTTTTGAACACGCTCCAGGAGTTCTTTTATCCTCAGCTCCTCGGGCCCTACCCCGTCCAGGGGAGATAGCACCCCTTGAAGCACATGATAGAGCCCCTTGAACCCCTGGCTGGCCTCTATGGCCATGAGGTCTCCTGGGTCTTCCACAACGCACAACTGCCCTGTCTGACGGGAAGGCTCCTTGCAGATGTTGCAAGGGTCCTCGTCCGTAAAGTTGAAACATAGGGAGCAGGTGCGGATCTTTCTTTTCACCTCCACTATGGCCCTGGCCAAGGACTCCATTTCCTCTGTTGGAGCTCTCAAAATGAAAAGGGCCAACCTGGTGGCCGACTTCTCCCCCACACCCGGAAGTCTGGTCAGGTTGCGGATCAGGTTCTCCACAGGCTTGGCGTAGGAACGCATCGGATTCTTACCCCTCCTGAGACCTCAGCCCAAAAGCCCGGGGATTTTGCCCGCCAAGCCTGCGGGGATGATCTTGCTCATCTCTTCCTGCACCAACCGCTGGGCCCTGTTCTTGGCTTCCCCCACGGCTGCCAAGATCAAATCTTGGAGCATCTCCACCTCCTGGGGGTTGACCACCTGGGGGTCTATTCTCAGCTCCACCAGCTCCCCGTGCCCGTTCATCACAGCCGTTACCATCCCTCCCCCTGAGGAGGCTTCGATGCGTTTGGACTGAAGCTCCTCCTGGATTCGGTTTATCTCTGACTGGATTTTGGCTATCTTCCCCAGATCACCCAAGCCTCTCACGAAAATTCTCCTTTTTAGTGCTTATTGGACTTGAGGGCCTGATTTGCCCCCTTTTCTCAGAATCTCACGCTGCCCCCAAAAAAGGCTTCTTGTATACCACGGCCCAAAAGCCCTGGCCCATAGGATAGGGTCGGAAACTCCTATCCTCTGAACCCACCGTCATTGGGCCTTTTCCGAGCCAGAGGTCTGTCTTACCTCCACCACCTTGGCTCCCAGCACCTCCACAGCCTTTTGCACCAAGGGATGGGCCCTGGCTTCCAGCTCCACCATCATCTGCTGCCGCGCATGATTTTCCCTGCATTGGAGCTGCCCGTCCAGCAAAGCCGCAACCCTCACTTTTCGGCCGAAGAACTCCTTGCAAAAGGCCTCCAGAGATCGGCTCTGCTCCCCCTGGGAAACCGTATCCACGTGGAACCTGCTGGGGAAGCCCAGTCGCACAAGGTCGGCTTCAGAGCAGCCCATGAAGCGGGCCTGTTCCAGGACAGAGGCCAGTGCAGGCCTTTGGGCTCTCACATGTTCCAGAAAGGCAGCCCAGGTCTCCCCGGTGATCTGCTTTGAAGCTGCCTGTGGCTCCTGCGAAGCCTCTTGGCCGCAGGTCTGCTCCACCGGTTCAGGGCAAGGGGGAACCTCTCGGTGTCCCCTTGCAGCTTCGTCTCCCAATCTGGCCAAACTCTCCAGCACTTGCTCCAGGTCCGCCAAATGCTCCAGGGTGGCCATTCTAACCAGGAGCATCTCCAGCACGTAACGGGGGAAAGCCGAGCGGCGCATCTCCTCCTCGGCCCTGCACAAGATATCGAACCAGGCCTGGAGGTCTTCTGCCGAGAGCCTGGCCGCCTGCTCCTTTAGCTGGGCAGCCTCGTAGTCCGCCAGGGGCAGGATGCCTGAGACTTGGGGGGTTACCTTAGCCACCAGTAAATTGCGCACGTGCTCCACAAGCTCATAGTAAAAGTGCTGCAAAGAATGGCCCAGGTTGAATAGTTCCTCCACAAGCTGAATACATTCCCTTGGGTCTTTCCTTATTAGGGCCTCAGAGGTGCGGTAAAGCCATCGGCGATCCAGCACCCCCAGCACCTCCATCACCGCAGCCGGCTCTATTTTCTCCCCGGCGTAAGCCACAAGCTGGTCCAGCAGGCTCTGGGCGTCCCTTAAGCTGCCCTGGGCTTCCCTTGCCACAGTGGTGAGCACCTCGGCCCGGGCCTGTATCCCTTCTGCCTTGCAGATATGCTGGAGGTGATCCACCATTTCCCCGAGGGGTATGCGCCTGAAATCAAACCTCTGGCACCTGGAGAGGATTGTGGCCGGGATCTTGTGCACTTCTGTTGTGGCAAACATGAAGACTACGTGGGCCGGAGGCTCTTCCAGGGTTTTGAGCAGCGCGTTGAAAGCCTGGGTGGAAAGCATGTGCACTTCGTCTATGATGTACACCCGGAAACGGCCCCTGGAGGGCTTGTAGCGAAGCCCTTCTCTTATGTCTCTTATGTTCTCAACGCTGGTGTGGGAGGCCCCGTCGATCTCCTGCACGTCCATGGAAATCCCCTGGGTCACCTCCTTGCAGGATGCACAGCTCCCGCAGGGCTCTGGGGTGGGCCCGCTCTCACAGTTCAAAGCCTTGGCCAGAATTCTGGCAACCGTGGTCTTGCCCACTCCCCTGGGGCCGCTGAAAAGATAGGCGTGGGCTATGCGCTCTTGACGGATGGCGTTCTGGAGAGTGCGGGTGACGTGGCTCTGCCCGACTACCTCCTGGAAGGTCTGCGGCCGCCAACGACGGGCCAATACAACGTATGCCATGGCCCCGATCCTCGCTATCCATTACTTTGCCTTAAACAGGAAGGCAGGTGGGAGACGCACCCCGCCCAAAACAAAGGCTATGAGAGCCTGCCGGGTGATTGAGGTATCTCGCCACGACCCGCGGGCCTGTGGCCGCCTGTTTATCGGCCTCCACCTTCCGGGATCCGGCCGCCCAAGCTTTTAGAGCCCCTCTTAGGATCCCCTGAGGTGAGACGGGTGAACAGGGTTGATAGCTAGGCACCCCTGCAGCACACGAGGGAATTACGGCCGCTGCTTCCTTCCGGACCTGACGGGGTTGGTAACCCCTCGTCGCACAGGACCCAGCTATCAACTCTGTCCACCCGCTGCTTGCCGGACAAACGGCTTTGTGGAGCCACCCAAGTCCTCTCCCGAAGCCCTCTTTAGAGCCTTACAAGGCCCTGGAGCATCCCCCAACTCCCACCTTTGAGAACTTTGGGAGAGTCTTTGGATTCCCCAACAGTTGCTCTCAAACACTGGCGGAGAGAGAGGGATTCGAACCCTCGGTACACCTTTTTGGATGTACACACGATTTCCAATCGTGCCCCTTCAGCCAACTCGGGCATCTCTCCGTATAAATCTCTTCTTCGCTCTGGCGGAGAGAGAGGGATTTGAACCCCCGGTCCACCTCGCGGCGGACAACTGATTTCGAATCAGCCGCCTTAAGCCAAACTCGGCCATCTCTCCGTATCCATAAACTTCTTGGGCCTTTCCCTCAACTGTCTAAAAAAAGAACTCATCAGAAGGCTGCACTCAGTCTCAAGCACCCCGGAGCGGACCTCCAGTGTGTGGTTAAGTTTCCCGTCTGAGTGTATGGAGTATCTTGAGCCCATGGCCCCTGCCTTTGGGTCTGCGCAGCCGTAAACCACCCGCTCCAGCCTGGCCAAGTGAAGCGCCCCTGCGCACATCAGGCAAGGCTCCACAGTAACGTAAAGACTTCCCCCCAACAACCTGTAATTCTTTACCCGGGAACAGGCCTCCCTCAAAGCCAGCATTTCTGCGTGGGCTGTGGGGTCCCGAAGCTTTTCGCAGCGGTTGTGGGCCGTTGCCAGAACCCTCCCTCCCATGACCAACACAGCCCCCACCGGCACCTCACCCTCTTGAAGGGCCTCCACTGCCTCTTGAAGGGCCATCTTCATGTATTTCTCATCCTCGGGGCCCTCTTGGGCCTCCAGGAATCCCTGAGAGAGAGTTTCTGAAGCCAAGCCTTACCTACTCCCGTTTCCTTGTTTTATCCCCCCGAAGTGATCCCAGAATAGAGCACGCCCCCCGGAAAATCAAGCCCGCCGGGCTTGCTTGGCACACTTCATCCCCCAGAGGAATAATCCGTATCAGAGGCGAGTGCGGGAGGGCATGCCTAAGACCCAAATCAGAGGGGCACCGGGGAGCCTCACCACCAGCAGATCACCATGTCACTTTGGAATATCTCTTCCACCAATCGGTCGTAGTCTACCGACCCTTGGTAGAGCAAGACCTCCTTCCCCTCATTCCCGGCTCTCGAGATACGCTTGATGAGAGTTTGCACCAGCTCGTCCGGCTCGGAACGCAGGATGTGAAGGATATTCACGGCTCACACCTCCCTAGAAAGGAATGATGATGTCGTTTTCCATGAGCCTCAAATGGAGCTCATCTAGTTTGACTTCTTTAAAACCATACTTCTCTACGTTGGCCGCCACATTGCTGTAGCGGGCACCGCCCATCTCGTCTATGAATCCCATGTTGTCCTCGTATTCTTCCGTCATATCCACCTCGTGGTTAAGCACGAACATGCTCACCGCGTGGTCTTCCAGGAGAAGCCCGAGGCTGGAGCGCAAACCCTCGTATTGCCGATCTTTGTCCTTGATCAGGACGGCCACCTTCTTGCCCATGACCCTGCACCTCCCACCGGCCCCCAGGGGAGGGCCAAAGACTAGAGAACTATGTACCTATGGCAATGTTCCACCATCTCGGCATTTCGCGCCTGCGTGACAAAATCCTTGTCTTTCAAGCCCGGTACTTCCTTCCCCTTGTACCCGTTGGCAATGTAGCTCACCTCGCACACAGCCACCCTGCCGAGCTCAAGCAATTGCTGGAAACGCGGATCCTGTGTGTTATGAACCCCCTCCCCGGTGAAGAAAACCTCCACCTGCTTACCTGCGGCTTTAGCCGCCCTTGCCAACCCGATCACGTGTGCTAATTGGTTGCTCGTGGCCACGCAAATGCCAAGCTTCTCCACCATGACTAGCACCTCCTTTCTGCCGGTTTTTTCGTTAGCGTCACAGGCTGATTCCCTTTCTCGAGGGGCTTGCCTGGATGTCGCCTGTCCCCCGCAGGCCGAATCCTTTGGAAAATCAAGCGCCGAAGACTTGAAGCCAGGAGAAATGCCATCACCCCCCGTGATCAACCACGTTTTTTCCACTTAAGGTGTGGGGCTTGGTCAGCACTCAGCAACGCTCCCTGACCTCGGGATGGGTAGGTACACCCGCACCGTCCAACTGATTCCCGCTCCCCAGAAGGACGGATCGCAAGCAATGTGGGCTGGAGGTGATACCATGAGGACCGAATGCCTTCCCGTGGTTTTCACCCCTTTCCCTGGGCTCCTGCCCGGGAAGAAAACAATGGAACTTACAGCCTCCACCGTTGCTTGAGCAGCGCAGCCGTATAGCCACACCTCTTCAGTCATCTCTCTACCAGGTCTGTTGCGGGGCGAGCCGCAACCGCTTGACCGAGAGCAACACTCCTGGGGAGCACCACAACGCTCAGGCCCCATTGAAGAACCGCAACTGGTGGCTGGAGAAAGGATATTGGAGTCACTCAAGACCTCCTTTCTCACATGGGCCCGGGGGGTGTGGGAAAGCCCGCGCTTCAAATTGCAGCCTTTTCTCGCCCGAGAGCTGTCCCGCTGGCCCGGGTGCTAGAGGGTTTGAATCTGGATCTGATGTAATCGCGCAGGAGAGCCGGGTACATGCTCGGGTTAAAAAGAATGTTGGTCAGAAAATAGCACTCGTGCGAGCAATAACATCCTCCACCGGAGATCCCTTCCAGGATCTCTCTACCGCGCATGGATCCAAGCAGCCTTCTCACGTCGTAGCCTGCCTCCCGCAGGTTCCCGAATGACTCTTTGGACATCTCGCAGGGGTAAAGTTCCCCGGTTTCGGTCAGGACCAAGTTTAGGCGCCCCGCGTAACAGGGCACCAACCTTCTCTGCTGTGACATGGTCTCGTGAATGAGCCTTCTCTGCAGGTTATCCTGGACCGCCTTGAAGCGCCCTCCTGGGAAGCGGTGTAGGGGCGCCTCCCCACTTTCCAGCCGGCTTTCCAGGGAGCGAATCAGCCTTTCATACTTGCCCAGGTCTATGTGCTTGTAGTGTGGATCCTCCAAGTCCCCCCGGACCAGGGTTATGGTGTGGGAGTCGATCTTCTCCAGACTCCGCACAAACTCGATCAGCCCCCCTGCTCCCTCCAGCCGATCCTGGGTCTCTGAACAGAACAGGGTATTTACACCCAACTCCAGGTTGGGATGCTTTTCCCGGAGCCCCACGAGCCTCTCATAGGTGGCCATGAGCTTCTCGAAACTGCCAGGCATCTGCCGCAGGGCATCGTGGGCATCCCCCACCCCGTCCAAGGAGAGCTTGAGCACTACCACGCTTTTCTTGCATCTCTTTAGGATCTCTTCGGTTTTTTCGGTAATCACCTCAGGCATGGAGCCATTGGTGGGATAGGTGAGGATGGCTGCATGATTCAGGTCATGGAATATGGCACTCACATCCGGCAGGTCTTCCCTGAGAAAGACCTCTCCCCCTGAGAAGAGAACCCACAAGAGGTCCCCCAGGGAGGCCGCCACACGTGAGATCTCCTGAAGGGAAAGCTCAGGGGCGAGCTGCCCTTGCTTGCCGGCCTTGAGGTAAAAACAAAAGGGACATCGGAAATTGCATCTGCGCGTCACGAAGAAGGTGAGCTGGATCGGCCTCCGTTTCAGAAACACGGATCCTAAGTGGGCAAGCCTTGAGTACATGACCTGTACCTTCGCAGCAGCTTGACGCTCCAGAGATATCCCAGGACACCCACCAGGGCTCCTACTCCCACGGCCAGGGCGTATAGGGTCGTATAGTAGAGGGTGGCCAGGGCCCCGAATCCGACCCCCCCTGTTCCAAACCAGGCCCTGATGAGCCTCCGGTTGAGACAAAGATTGAACAAAGCAAGGGGCCCACCCAAGGCGAGTAGCCACCCCGCTTCCAGGCCCAAGGCCCCCATGAGAATGGCAAACTGGAGGAAGAAGAGAAAAACGTTTGCCTTGAGCTCCACCGAGGCCGCACCGGAATCCCGCAGAAGATCCTTGTTGCTAAGGGAGTACATGGTCCAGTACCTGGATTTCTTTACTGCATTTCCCAGGGATCTTCTCAGGGAGAAGTTGAAGATGTGCTGCACCTGTATCTCGGGCTCCATGATCAGTCTGTACCCGGCCTTTCGAAGGCGATGCGAGAACTCCACGTCCTCCACGCTTGCTGCAAAGCCCACGAAGTAGTCCTCTATGAAACCGCCTGATCTCCTGAAGGCTCTGGTATCAATGGCCATGGCGTGAGCAGCTACGTAGTCTGGCTCCTTGAGCTTGGTCTCGAAGTGGTTGATGAAAACGGACTGAAAAAAGCTGAAGAAGTCCCTGTCGTGGGGCACTGGGGTGTACGTCCCACCCAAGACCGACCCTTCGTAATCCGAATATTTGCTGTTCACCAAGGAGAGGGTGTCTTTTTCCAACAGGCAGTCGTTGTCAGTAAAAAAAAGCAGCTCCCCTCGGCTTGCGAGGGCCCCTTGGTTCCGGGCCTTGGAAACCCCCATATGTTTTGGGAGTTGTACCAGCCTACAGGGAAAGCCCCGGATGATCTCCACAGACTCATCCTCTGAGCAGTCATCCACCACCACGAGCTCGAATCTTCTGTAATCCGAGGCCATGGCAGCTGCGAGACACTTCCCTATGGTTGCCGCGCCGTTGCGGTTAGGTATCACCACCGATATGAAACGCTCTTCCTGCATTTCTACCCTGGCCTTGACATGTCCAGGAGCTCCTTCTTGGCCCACAGCCAGAAGAGCCCCTGGGCGCTCTTGATGGCAAGACGCAGATCCTTGGGCTTCCTGAGTCCCCACAGCCTTCTGGCAAGAAACCGAGGCCTGGAGTAGAAGCTCCTGTAAGCCCTTTGACGCAGCTCCGAGATCTGCCCCCTGGTCATGGTGTGAGGGACGAAGGCGGCCCCCTGATAGGTGAAATCCGTGAGCTGGGCGGAGATACTCCCGTATTTTTCCGCGCAGTCGTAAAGCTCTGTTCCGGGAAAGGGGACAATGGCGTGAAAACTGGCCACATCGGGGTCAAGCTCGCGGGCAAACCGGATGGTCTGGAGCGCCTCCTCATATGTCTCCCCCGGGATTCCTATCATGAAGGATGTTTGGACCTTGAGGCCCGCCTTCTTGGCCCATCCCACGGCCTCACGCACCTGGGCCAGGGTGATCCCTTTTCTGAGGGTGTTGAGGTTCTTCTGGACCCCGCTTTCCACCCCGAATAGAATGGCCCAACACCCTGCTTCCCTGAAGGCTCTGAGCAAATCCCTGTCCACCTGATTCACGCAGGCTGAGGCAAACCAGGTGAAGTCCAAACGCCTCGCCTTTATCTCCCGGGCCAGACGCATAGCCCTTTCATAGTCCTCCGCAAAGGTGTCGTCTATGAACTTGATCTCCTTGAAGCCCTGCTTTAGGCACTGCTCGATCTCCAGCAGGACGTTCTCCACGCTTCGGTAGCGGATCCCCGAGCGCCTTTCCTTGTCCATCTGGAAACAGAAGATGCACTTTCTGTTACAACCCCTGGAGGTTAGGAGCACGGCCACGGGCTTCCTCTTGTACATGGCCGGAGGCGGCAGGTACAGATTGGCATCCCCAAGAAGTTCCCTCTTAGGGAAGGCAAGGCCATCCAAATCAGAAATGAGACGCCTGGGGGGGTTCTTGACCAACTTCTCCCCATCTCGAAACACAACTCCTTCCAGGCCCTCGAGAGTTTCTCCCCGACCCTTTCTCTCAAGCAGCTCCACCACGGTGATTTCGCCCTCCCCAGTGACCGCCGCGTCGAACCCCCGGCACTCGCTCAGGCAGCCTTCCTGCATGGCAATGGGGTACGGCCCTCCGGCGCACGTGAAAGTATCCGGGCTTAGGCGCTTTATATCCAGGGCGGTCCGGCAGGCCTTGGGCCATCCGAAGGTTGTGGCGTAGATTCCGACCCAATCGGGCTTGAATACCTTCACACTGTCCAGAATCTGCCGGTGGGTCATCAAGGCCCCGTTTAGGAACCTCACCTCGTGGCCGGCCTGAATGAGGCTGGAAGCCACGTACAAGGTGCCCAAGGGCTGCCAGTAGTTGAGCTGGAGCCAAGCTGTCCTGGACGGGAAGATCTCCTGCGGGCTCCAGGAGGGTATGATCAGGACGCATCTCATGCGCCTTGCTCCGCTGCTATGGAATCCTCTTCATCGCCTCCTGGCATTTGGAGGGTTCCCTCCATGGCCTTGGTGGCCGCCTCACGGCCTGAGGCCATGGCATGATCCATGTTGAAATACCTGAACAAACCACCCCTGCCGGCCATGAAGAGGTTTTCGAACCTCCCCAAGTAATCCATTGCCTTCTTCTCATGAACCTCATATCCGACCCGGAAAAGAGGATAGGCCTTGGGGACTCTTGTCACCGCGAAATCCGCCACATCCCGCTCTTTGATGAATCCCAGGCGGGCCAGATGGGATATTGTTTGCCTGCCCAGTTGCCAATCGGTGGCTCTCCAAACCTCATCCCCCTCGAAGCAGAACCACTCAGCCACCAGATGGGTCTTGCCCGGTGGAGCCATCGTGCGGCTCCAGTTGGCAGGCTCGTGTATCCTCCCGAAAGGAATCCCAGGCTCGGGGATGTAGATCCAGCTCTGGTCCGTGGCCTTTTCCATGTTCAGCATGATGGAGACCACCACCAAATCCCTGAACCTAAGCTGGGCGGCCGCTTGCAGCACATCCGCTGGCGCCGGGGGCTCAAGCATCATGACCAGGTCTGCAATGGGAATGGTGGAGATAACAGCGCGCCCATCCAAGAACAGAGTTTGGGGGCCTCGGCAGGCCACGGCGCCCTTGACCCTGAAGCCCTCGTGAAGAAGACCTCGCACCTGCACCCCGCACATCACGCGGTTCTCTCTATCAATTTCCTCCCTGAGCCTCTCTGCGATGCGTCCGATTCCCCCTGATGGGTAAAGGAATTCCCTGTCCAGCGTCCTGGGTGTTTTTCCCCTCCCATGGAAAAGGGCATCTCGCACGACTACCCAGGGGGAAAGGCCCTCTATGCGTTTCTCCACCCATGCGGCGCTGATCTCTTGGCACGGGATCCCCCAGAGTTTCTCGCTGTAATCTTTGAAATAGATCTCGAACAAGCTGCGGCCGAAGCGGGCAACTACCCAATCCTCAAGGGAAACAGGCCCGTGGGGCGCCTTGCTTCTCAATCTCCCCAGGGCCAGATCCGAGGCCACTTGGAGAGTTGTGGAAGCGCCCAGTCCACGCACGGCGTTGGGAAACCCAAGGGGGTAATCGATGAACCTGCCGTTGAGGAGAATCTGGCTCTTTCGGCCCACCCGGGAGATTTCCTCGCCCAGAAGAGCTGTTACCAGAGCCTCCACCCCCTTCTCCTGCGCGGCGAACCTATGCCCCCCAAGGTCGAACCGGTAGCGCCCATGCGCCACGGTCTTGGCCAGCCCTCCCACCTGGGAGTCCTTTTCCAGAACGCGGACTCCTATTCCGGCCTTGGTAAGGGCGTAGCCCGCCGAAAGACCCGCGAGCCCGCCCCCCAAGACCAGCACATGATCTTGGAGACGCTTCATCCCGCCCTTCGCTCCTCCGAGGCCCAGGGCCCCAACTCAGGGCTACCGGTCAAGGCTCACCTTCCTGGTCACCTTGTGGATGGGGATCTTATAGTCCGGGTTGTGAAGTTCATAGTTCAGCTCCAGGGTCACATCCGCCGCCCTTACGCCCTCGGGAAGCTTGATCTCGAAGGTCTCATCCTTGGACTCGTAAGGCTGGAGGCTTGTGTCCCGCACGTAAGTCACCTTGTTCTGCGCTCCGTAGACCATCTTCTCGTTCAGGCAGTTGGTGGCCTGAGGGTGGTAATTCCTCTCCTCCCTGAAAATCTCTTTCCCGTCAGCGCTTCTTGCGGTCACTTCCAGGACCACTCGGTTGTGGGAGGGTCACCCATCCGGGATCCTGTGGCCAGCCCTGTGGCTTATCTTGGTATTCACCACTATGATGGGGGTCAGCTGGCCGGCCTTCCTGAGCCATTGATACCCAAGGGTTTGAACATCCAGGGAAATGGACTTGCTCAGAAGCGCCGAGGTGGCCTCCTTGTCGTTCCAATTGGGGGGGAAGAGATGGTTGGCTTTCCCATCCACCTTGCCCATGTGACATTGCTGGCAGGAGTGGAAACCCCCTTTGGCCAGATAATTGTTCTGGTAACTGGCGTAGAGCGTGGCGCACTGGAAGGGATAGTCGTACTCGTAGTTGGGTCCTGTGCCGTGGCACTGTCCGCAATAGACAGACTCCTTCATGACCACGCTTTTTTTAACTTTGGTGAAAATCTTGTCCCCGTGGGCCGGTATGTCCTTGGACCCGTAGAGCACGCCCTTTTCCGGCTCCCCCAGCACGCGCCTGTGGAGGATGGCCTTCTCATTGTGGCAGACGATGCAGGTGATCTGGAGCTTGGCCACCTTTGCCTTGGCCGCGGCCTTGTCCTTATCCGGCTTGTCCTTGTCCGAGGCAATGAAGAGGGCCTCTGCAAGCTCAACCGCCACCGAGTCCTCTGCCTGGGTCACGGCCTGGGGCAGGTGGCACTTGAAGCAGGGGAAGGTCTTGGCCACTGTGGCCTCCTTGGGCTCTTTCACCTGAAAGGCGCTGGACCTTACCACCGGGATCATCATCAGCCCGTCGGCCACACCCATAAGGGGTCTTGCATGGTGGGATTTCTCCCACTGGGCAAAGATCTCTGCATGACATTGCTTGCAGCTCCCAGAGTCGAACATCCCGGCGAGCTCATCGATGGTCTTGGCCTTCTTGACTGTCTCCGGCTGGGCCGCCCATGTCCCGAGCGGTAGCGCAACCAAGAGAATTGCCGCCATGGTCTTGGGTCGCATGAATCCCTCCTTTCCTAGAACTGGGCTAAGAAACCAGGATGGGGGACTACAGCAGCTTGCCCCCCGCTCAGTACCCTGCTGTTTTCTCCGCCGGACGGCTTGCTGGGGCTACCTTGGGGGCTGATTTTCTCTCCGCGGCATAACCGCCCGAGTCGGCTCCGTAGCCGCCTGCAGCCTCGGCGGGCTGGGATCCCGCCTTCTGCTCCCTGATTTGCGCCTCTCGAATGTTCCGTGTCCCCGTGTAGGATGACACGCTGTAGCCCATCAGGAACCCCACGATCCAAGACACGAGGACGATCACGATCCAGAGGCTCGTTTTCATAATGGTCCGGCCCTCCCCTTCAAGTTCTCTTTTGGGCGCTCACATCTTCTTGATGGTCCAGATGAAAGAGCCGTTCTCCCTGACCTGCTCCAGGATCTCGTCCCCGGTCTTGTCGCACATGGAGGCGATGGACTCCCCAGAGGAGGCGTTGTCAAACAGCAGCCGAAGGGTATCCCCCGGGCTCATCTTGGACAGGGCGCTTTTGGTGTAAAGCTGTGGATGCGGGCACACATAGCCCCTCACATCCAGGAGATAGGACCCTTCCCCCGTTTTCTCGAACTTCATCGCCATGGCAGATACCTCCCTTTTTTCAGATTGGGAGATCGGCCCCAAGCCCGATCTCCTGCCTCATCTTCCTTTCTGTCCACCAACTGAAGAACCTCACCCCCAAGTAGGCGCCTCCTATCATCCCCACGCCGAAGAGCCAGCCGGATGGATCCCCGTTGGCAGTCCTGACGAAGAACGCCCCGATGTTACAGCCGAGGCCGAGCCTGGCGCCTACACCCATGAGGAAGCCCCCGATGATGGCCCAGGCAGCCAGCTCGCGGGTGGGCTTCTTGAACTTGAACTCGTTGTTCAGCAGGGCCATTATGGCAGCCCCGCCAATGAGAGCCACCGACATCCATCCCGCCAGGTTGTAAAGAGGGTTGGGGATTCCGTTGATGAGCCCGAAGAAGATGTTGTGGGTGTTGTCCCAGCCCAGCTTGTTGAATGCCCAACCCATCCATTGGGCCTCCTGTGTGGTCACGTACCAGTACCCTGGGTCATAGACCGTGCCTCTCACAGAGAGGCCGAAATCCTGTCCCAAGGCCATGAGGATTTCCCCTGCGTTTTGGATGCCGAACTTGGCCCGGAGCCCCGTCATCACCAACATGTGAAGCCCGCATGCAACACCCAGGATCAGGCCGGCTATGGCGGTCCTCTTGGAGGCCCCCAGCATTGTCCAAAATCCGATTAGATCGGCCTTCCAGTTGCTGCGGTTTCCTCCCCGGGTCCATTTCTTGAGGAAGCTCTTTCTTGACCAAAAAACATAAACGATCCCCAGCAACAGGGCGGCAGGCACAACCACCCCCACCAGCAGGTTCCCGAGAAAGGCCCCGCTGAAAGAATTGTTTCTCCACCCCAACAACTCGGAAACTGCTATGATGGGCTGGTCCCACACATATCCGGCCAGGTACTGATCGATCCACCCCTCTCCGGGGGTAATGGATTCAGGCAATCCCTTGGCCAGGGCCGAGGCGTGCCAGGATTCTGGCACCAGCTTGTCCAGCCAGCCCCCGATGTCCACTAGGACGGCCTGAGTAACGCTGATGGACAAGACCACGAGGGCGGCTACACCGTTGCCCTCTCCGGTCTTGTACAGGGAACCGGAGGCACATCCCCCTGAGAAGACCATCCCCACTCCGAAGACCAACCCGGCTACCAGGCTGTGAATGCCTATGGGCGCGGGGTGAAACGCGCTCATCCCGGCCGCCGTCACAAGAGAAGAGATTAAGGCGAAGAGGACCATGGCGATCATGATTCCAACGACCATCCTGGGAACCCCCACTGCAAAGAGATCCCTGAACGCCGAGGAGAAGCAAAACCGTCCGTATTGAAGGCACATCCCGTAGACGAGACCGAACCAGATGTAGGCCACAAGATAGATGGACAGCTCGTTGAGGGCGTATGAGACCACGCTGATGGCCATAAAGGCTCCCAAGATGAGAAACGCCCACACCTTGTTTCTCTTGCTCACTTCGTCCATTTCCCTTTGCTCCAGTCTTCCAGCGACTCCCCAAGCACCCAGGCACATCCCCCTGGATCTGCGGGGCCATGCCTAATCCGGCTGATACACGGCCACAATGGTTCTGTACCGAAAGATCTCATCGAACTCCTTGAACACCCGCGTGAGGCGATATCCCTGAAGTCTGCTTCGGGTACGCTCGGGAAGCAGGGGGTGCACCTCACGGGAGATCACGGCGAAGGCGCTATGGCCTTCTGCTTCTTCGGGCGCGTAGTACCCTGGGGTTTTGTACTCCCAGGTAAATCGCAACGGGGAGTCCTCGATCTGCCCCTTCTCAGGTACAAGGCCCACCTCCTCCCGGTACATGACCTGCTTTTTCGTGAAGAGATCCAGGATAGGCACGCAAACCGCGGGGTTCACGCCAGAATCCGGCTGGGGAAGCACCAAGGCCTCCACCCTCTCCTGCGGGATCCTGTCCAGAAATTGACCCGCATGCTTCAGATTTACGGTGCTTATGCTCTTGAGAAAAGGCAGGAATCCATATCCTGCCAGAAGGCAGGATGAAACCACGGCACATGCAGCAGCAAACGCCCTTACCTCTTTGGATGAAATAGCCTGCAGCCCGTACGCGGCCATCAAGGAGAGCATGGGGAAAAGGGGAATCAGGTAGCGGATGCGCTCGACCTGGAAGGCTAGAAAAAGGATTACGGGCGAAACCGGGATTAGGTAGAGCAGGTCCTTTCGGCCCAGGGCCAAGAACATGGAAAACAGGGCGGCAGCTGTCACGAATGGGTGGATTTGGAACAAGAAGGTCGAGAAGAAACTCTCCCCCCATCTTCGCAATCCGGGCGCTTGATAGCCCAAGAGGAGGGAGATCTGGCGGGAGAACACCTCTTGATGGGCTGCCGCGGCCACACAGACAAGCGCGCCTGAGATGAAAAGGATCCATGCGCAGCTCTGGAGGCGCCTCTTGGTGTTTTTTGGTCTGGAGACGATGCAAATCGGCAATAGGACCAACAACAGAGGCCAGAGGGAGTACTTGGAGAAGAAGGCCAAGAATAGGGCGGCCGAGGCCAAGGCGATCCTTGCCCGGCCCCCCTCATCCAGGGCTCGGATAAAGGCCAAGATGGCCAAGGTGAAGAAAAACATGGTGGGCACGTCGACCAGCATACTCGGGACTTGGGTGAGCAGGTACGGGAACCCCAAAAGGAGCGCGCCTGCCCAAAACCCCAGCTCCTCATTCCAGAGGCTTCTGCCGATTTGGTAGGTCAGAAGAACGGCCATGGAAAACAGCAGCGTTGTGAAAGCCTGGATGTAGATCCTGGACTCTCCAAAGAATTTGAAGATCATTCCATAAAGGAAGGGAACAAGCGGTAAATCAGTCCAGGCCTGGATCTCGCCGCCCCACTGCCTGAGGAAATACCCGATGCCGTAGAGCTCCAGGTGCTTGGCCTGGGTGAAATACCTGGCAGCATCGACTATGACCTCTGGCTCTGCCCAGAAAAGGGCTCCCGAGGCATATGAGAGAATCAAGAGGGTC
>CAYPWF010000037.1:0-36644 GCA_964414345.1 uncultured Desulfarculaceae bacterium | reverse complement strand
CTCCCACCTTCGTTTCTTCTGCCAGCTTTGAACTCAGACCCGAGCTCAAGCTGAGCAGAGCCTTTTCAGTAAAATCCTGTAAGGCAGCGCGCAGGCTCCTCCCACAGAAGAAATTGGTCTGTCTTTTCCCCATGGAACTCCGAATCTCTTTCCCCTACGTAGCCAGGATTATTCTCCCACTCGGGGAGTGGGAGAAAAACCCTCGCCTTCAGGCGAAGACTTTAGTCAGAATTCTCCGACCGCATTGGTTTGCGGGTAGAACTGGAGAGTAGTTCTTGTTGCCCTGCGGATCCACTTGAGGCCGGCCTTAAGATTCTTTCCTCCAAAAGATCAGCCAAAGCCTTGGGGTCGTCTATGTGCACGCAAGGCACCGCAACCTGAAGGGGCACATCCGAGGCTACGGCCAGGAGGTTGTCCTGCTCTGTGCATAGAAGCTCCCGGCGGTGAGCCTTTCTATAAACCTCCACCTTGGGATGAATTCCCCTCTTGTACCCCTCGGAAAGAATGAGGTCCACATCCAAAGGGAGTATTTCTCTGAGTTCCTCCAAGTTGTGGTCCTTCTCCACGTCTTGGATCAGGGCTATGCGGGTGGGAGAGGAGACGATCACGGCATCGGCTCCTGCCCGCTTCAGCCTCCAGGAGTCCTTTCCTTCTTTGTCCATCTCAAAACCGTGTACATCATGCTTGACTACAGCCACCTTGTAACCCCTGGCCTTCAGTTCAGGGATCAAACGCTCCAATAAAGTGGTCTTCCCGCTGTCAGAGGTGCCCACCACGGACACAATGGGTGTTTTCATCTCTGTTTGCTCTCCTTGGTTAGAACTTCTCTTGAAAGATCTTGGTGAAGATCCTCTCTTCGGCTTCACATATTCTTTAAGAGCGGCCTGCTTTTTTTTGGCTCTGCCTTTTGACCGGCTCCCCAAGCCCCTATCTTGCCCCCTGAAGGGGAGAAAACTTCTCTTTTCCCCGTGTTTCGGCTCTTGCAGCCGCGTAGATTCCGCCCAAGACCAGCCCTCCGAACAGTATTCTCCAAAGCCCCATCTTCTCCCCCAGGAAGGCCCATGCCAACAGCGATGCTCCAACAGGCTCTCCCAAAACGCTTACGGCCACCAAGCTGGCTGAGACATGTCCAAGTGCCCAATTCAGGGAGGAATGGCCTATGACCGTGGGGATCAAGGCCAGCAGTGCAAACATGAGATATGTCTTGGGGGAGTAACCGGTGAGGGGCAGTCCGCTCAGGCCTGTAGCTACAAGAAGCCACATGGCTGCAAAACCGTATGTGGGAAGAATGTATTTCATGAGTTGCATGCCAGACCTAAGCTTTCGGCCCAGCAGCATATAAACGGAGAAGAAAAAAGCAGCTCCGAGTGCCAAAATGTATCCCCCGATCCCATAAGCATCTTCTGCTTTGGCCTCCCAAGCCATGCCGGCTGCTCCCAAGACCGCCAGTAGAGCTCCCAGCACTTTCCATCCCCCAAAAAACTCCCCCAATAAAACCCTTGATAAAAAACCCACCATTATGGGATGTGTGGAGGAGAGTGTCACTGCTATGGCTACCGGAGCCCTCTGGATGGCCTCGATCCAGGCCAGGAAATGAAAAGCAAGGCACAGGCCCGAAAGCATGAGCCATCCCATGTTCCCTGTGCTGTATGCGGGCCTGGACTTGGGCTCGACAAGCAGACACCATGGAGCCAAAATCAAAACCGACAGCCCCAGCCGGTAGCAGGCTATCACCATGGCCGGGGCCTCGCAAAGCCTGACAAGAACCGCCGACCAGCTTATGGCCAGTATGCCTGCCCCCAGAACTGCAATGACCATTTCGTCAACCTCTATTACCGGCCAAAACCAGTCACCTTGAGGAGTGTGCTTCCATGCATCCGCTGTCCCAAGCGATCAGCCCCGTGAGCAAGCACCCGGTACCCTGTGGTACAGGTCTTATGCAAGCTGATCCCCATGGAGATGCTTGAACCTGCGCATGAATCTGGCTTGAATAACAGGGTTTTCCTGAACCTCTGCAAAAAAAGCAGTCATTGAATCCCTAAAGTCTTGTTCAAAGAGGTAAGGTTGTATTAAAAAGCCCCATCTGCCTTGCCCCATGATCACACACCTGTCTTCTGGCAGTTCTGAACAGATTACCAAATCCTCCACAACCCCACATCGAAAAAGGTGAACCAGAGCGGATGGGAGCTTTAACCTCTTTACCGCCTTTCCTTGTTCTCTCAGCAAAGGTATTCGGACCCTGAAATAATGACCTTGGGGATCTTTGGCACTCATGTTGAAACGGGGGAAATAACTGATCAAAAAATCCCTAAGGGCTCTCGATCCTCTCTGGCCGGCAGCTCTTCTACTGCCTGCACGGTACAGGGCAAGTAATTCCGAAGCGCTCAGTACAAAAAGAAGAGCGGCAGCCGGGGCCCCGGCGCAAAGACTGGCAGAAGAGCCCTTCCTGAACTGCTCCATGAGCCATTGCAAATGAGTCAGTGGAGATGTCAACATCATTACCCGGGACTCCTTTACTAGGGCTGCAAAAGGGTGCGGCTCATGGGGTTGTAAACGGGTTCAAGCTGGAGCTTCTTGCCTAGAGGGCTCATGGGTTTTTGCCCCCTGAATCCCCCTCTGGTTGGGCAGGCTGCTTGGAATCCTCAAGGGCCTCTTTGGGGAGTTGGGGCTCCTGGCTTTGCTGGGTTGGCTTGGCCGGCCCTGTTGCGGGCAGGAGGGTGAAGATGGTTAAGGTGGCATCCAATTTGGTGGACTCCTTGGGGCTGGGTCTTAGCTGCAGGTTTCTCACCCTCAGAATCCTTTCAGAGGATTCAAGGCGATAAAGGAAGTCCACCAACTGTGTTGGAGTGATGTCTCCGATTTTCAGGGATACGAGGGCTTCCCGGAATTGGTCTGAAAGCTTGCCCTGCTCTGGTTTCAGATACTGCACCTGCTCCATGACTCCGGCGTCCCTTGCCAAGCTCTCCACCACAGAGGCCACCGAGAAGCTCTCGGTGCTTCTTCGCTTTATCTGCTCTTGCAGCTTGGCTTCCCGATCGCTCAGCTCCGTAACCGCCTTGTGGAGTTCCCGCACCTGCTCCAGCCTCTTGGCCTCCATGGCTATGGCTCTATCCAGCCTGCGGATTTTCTCCAGGCTTGGGAGCAGCCACAAAAAGATAAGCATTGCAACACCCAAGAGGCTCAAGCCGGCCACCAGAGCCCTTTTGTCCCTTTGGCTTAGCTTCTCCAGGGGGGAGTTCATCATGAAACCTTCCTTCTGGCTGTGCACTGGAAATCCCACGTTTGGCTTTTTGGGTTCTTCTTGGCGTTTTTTACCTCCACGGCTTCCAATAATGGAGAAGCGGACCAGTGGTCCTTGGCCTTTTCTATAATGTCGTATGCTCCGGCCTCACCCCTTATGTTCACGTTCTCCCCAGAGATATCCAGCTCCGTGATGCGCAATGTGCGGGCCTGCTCTCTTACGCTTATCTCTCTTAAAAGCTCCAGGACCGTGGTTCTGGGATCCTGGGAAAGCAGGGTGAGATGTCTGCCTTTTCTTTCTTCCAAGAGCCGCTGCATCTGGAGCACGGGGTCTACAACCTGAGTAACCTCCGGAAAGGCCTCGCGAAACAGCCCACGAGTCTCTTGCTGAAGCGCCTGCAACTGTTTCTGCCGTATGCTCACCCTTGTTTCAATATCAGCGATTCCCAGTCCCAAGGCGGCTACCAGCAGAACAGAGGCCGCCAGAATCCTGCCTCTCATGGCAGCTATCCCAGGCCTGTACTGGAACTCCCCGAAACGCATATTGGAGCCCAAGCTAGCCTTGTCCAGTCCGTACAGGGCCAGGCCCAAGGCTGTGCAAAACCTCCCGGGATGCACACCATCCGGCATTGAGGCGTGTGATCTTATCTCCCCCCAACCATTCAGAGGCATCACAGAAAAATCCCAGCGCTCCCTTATTCGGACCAGAGCCTCTTGGTCCTCAAGAACTCCTCCACACAGGTAAAGGTCTTGTGGGCTCTGGCCCTGTGCCCGGCTCTGAAATGCCAAAAAAGTGCGCTCCAACTCGGGTATGAGTCCTTGCTGAAGACCTCCCTCCTGATCCGAAAGCCCCAAGGGTATGGACCTGAGGGCCTGAAGAAAACCATCCTGGAAGAAGAGCAGATTTGTCTTAGAGGCTCCAACCTCCAGCACGGCGAAGCGCCCGGGGGCTTCTGAGACTCGATGTGGGACCAGGCGTGCCAAGGCGGCTCCGTCAGGCTCCAGGACACAAGGGTCTACCCCCAATTCCCTAAACTCTTCCAGGCGGGACTGGACGGCTTGCTTGGGAGCTGCCATGGCCAGAAGAGGTAAACCTGACTCTGGCTTGAAGGAGCCTTGTGGGAGGTAGACTGCAATCATTTCCTCAGCCGCGAAAGGGACCTCCCCTTCCAGCTCAAAGGGGAGCGCTTGGCGAAGCTTTCCTGGGTCCTTGAAGGGCAAAACGATGGGTCTGTGAATCACCTTGTCCGAGGGAAAGCCTGCGTGAACCGGCTCCGAGGGCTTTCGCCACTCCCGATCCTTAAGTAAGGCAGCCAGATCTTCCCTTTGCCTAACCAGAGCTGCTTTTGCCAGAACAGGCTTCCCTTTGGGAGACACCGTCACTTGGACTACCTTGGCCGAAGAGGTACCCAGATCAACTCCCAAGACCCTCTTGCTCCACATCACTCTATCCTCCTGGCCAGGACCTTCCACTCCTCATCAACTCTGGCCACCAACATCAGGGCGTTTGAGGAAGCCCTGCGAAAAACGCCTTGGCTTCGAACCAGAAACAGGGTACCAGAGAACTGCAGGTGTGTGGAGACCCCTCCTCTTCGAAAGGGCGGAGGAAGCAGTTGCGGGCCTGCCAATGGAGCTTCTTCACGCAGGGACATCACCTGTAATGCTGTGGATTCATCTATTTCAGGAGAGAGGCTCTGGAGCACCAGCCCTGGGGCGGTATTGACATTGATACGCCCTCCGGTGGGGCTCACGGTGAGAAAGTCAGTTATCCTGGCTCCATCCTGGAGTTTGAGTTCCAATATTTGAGGCCAGCCCTTTATTAGGTAAAGCTCCCCCAGGGTCCTAAGCGGCCTGTTGGCCGTCTGGTAAGGTCTTTCCAAAGACATATAGTACTGCTCCTCGGCTCCATTTAGTTTCTGAAGATCATCGGAGTCTATCCAGTCTTCAAGGCAATCCAGTAGAGAGTCACGCAGCTCGGAAGAGACCCCGAAGAGCTCCAACAGTCTGTCCAACTGCCTCCTAATGAACATGTCGGTGGTGGCCCCATCCTGTCTGACTATGCGGTTAATTTCTATTTTTGAGTTCTCGTCTTGAATCCATACCAGGAACCCGCCTTCCTCGGCCTCCAGAGAGGCCATGTCAGGACTTCCGCGAAACTGAGCCCATGCTTCTCCCAAGTGATCCACCTCTGGTGTGTCGTCTGTGGCCAGCACCGCCAGGGCCGCCTCCAGACCTGAGAGAGCCATACATTCGGCCTGAAATTGGTCCCTCAGGTTGCCTGCCGCAGCCACCTGTACCCTGCTGGTGAAGGTGAAGCGGTGCACCAGGACCGCCAGCAAAAGAATAAGCATGAGGCAGACCAATAAAGCTACACCAGAGTCCTGGTTTCTGTGCGCTTGGGTTTTCTTCACGGACCCTCTTCCTCAGGCAGCTCAGGCGAGGGAGGCATGGAAACCCTCAGGCTGTAGAGAACCGGCTCTTGGGCAGGGTCCGCTGGATCCTGCACCCAAAGCCTTACCAACACGGCTGCAGGCAACGAGCGTGTGATGCGGGAGTCCCACTCTTGAAGCAGCTCTCCCGCTCGGCTCCAGCACAAAACTTCGAAGGCCACCACAGCCTCTGAGAGAGCCCACTCCTCACCTCCGGAAAGAATATCCCTTGTGGGGGCGAGGTTTTCCCTTCTAACCAGCACCGGTTTACCCGTGTCCTGATCCTTGGCCAAACGGTATTCCACGGCGTGAACCCATGGGTACTGGTCCAAAAGAGGGCCGCCTGGGATGCTCTGGGTGAGAAGGATCATTCTGTACCAAGGCCTTCCTGCCTCCTGAATTGGCTGGACCAAGAAATAAAGCTCCTGGTCTTCCACCTTTTCTTTGGCCACAGGCCCCATTGTTTCCTCCTCCTCATCCGGCTCCTGCTCCTCCTCCTCAGAGAGCTCCTGGGCCTCTTCAGCCGAGAGAAGAGGCCAGAAGACCCCTTGTAGATCTCTTGCCAGTATGGAAAGACTGACCCTAGCCACCTGGTTTAGCCGATGCACCTGGACAGCCCTTTCCATGGTCTTAACATGAACTTGAAAGCTTCCGTACACCGTGGCCAAAACCACAAAGAGCAAAGACATGGCCACAAATACTTCAAGAAGAGTGAATCCTTCCTTAAGCTTTCTTCCAGACCCCATCTCCAGGCTGTCCCAAAGCCCTTGACCGGATGCTGGAAAGCTCATCCTGCGGCCAGGTGTAATCTTATAATCTGTCGGTCTCATGGTGCAGGCTTCCTGTAAACCAACAGCCAAAAACGCTGCGCTCGCTCAGGGCTCATCTCGGGCTTGAACAAGAGCATCTCCATACGGGCCAAACCTGCAGCCAGTTCTTCCAAACGCATATTCCAGCGCCAGCCTGGATGGTCTTCTCCCAGGTCTCCTTCTCCATCCTGCAAAGGAATCTGGCCGCTCTGAACCCTGGCCAGAAGGTCTCGAGCGGCCAAGCTGGCCTCGGTGAGAAGCTTGTCCTCGGCGGTCAGGGTCAGGTTCCTGGCTTGCAGTGTTGAAAGAGCTGTCAGGGCTATGGCCAACAGGGCCAGTGCAAGGGTTACCTCCAAGAGAGTAAAACCGGCCTTCAGATCGAGTTTTTGGGGGAAGCTTGAAATCTTACCCTCGCGGCATTGAAAGCACTTGGCGTTGCGGGGAGCAATGGTGCGGCTCACAGGGGAGCCTTCCTCCTCATAAGGTATCCTTCCTCCAGCCTCACAATGCCCGAGAGGGGCTCTATAAGCATGGTATAAGACCTGTCGGCCTCATCCAAAAGGTGTATGGTGGCAGGATCGATCCACCCCGTGGGCCATGCCACGACAATACACTGCCCCTGTCGGACTTGTTCCTGCCTTGGGGTGGAGATGTCTTGGAAGCGGACACCCTTGGGCAGCCTTCCCAGCAAGCCCACAGGATCGTTTTGAAGATCCAAGGATCCGTCCGGTCCCAAAACCGCCGAACGGTAAGTGCTCTCCCTCAAATCAAAAAGAACCGCCATGGGGACTCTCCCCAAAATCGCTTCCTGTCTGATGGCTGTCAAAAGATTCTCCAGCTCACCCCTTACATCCCTGTCCATGTCCGGGCTGAGGAATCCTTGAAGTCTGGGCATAGCCAAAACTACAACCAGAGCGGCCAAGGAGGCCACTACAGCCACCTCCAAAAGGGTGAATCCCTTCTCAGTTTTCCTCCAAGGCCCAGCTCTGAACATCCGCGTCTTTTCCTTCCCCACCCTCTTGTCCATCCGCCCCGTAGGAAATTATATCGAAATCCCGGCTGTGAACCCCTGGAGATATGTACACGTAAGGATTCCCCCATGGATCCTTGGGCACGCTCCTGCTTTCAAGGTAACCCCCCTCTCTCCAGCGTGGGGGGATTCTCCCGATGCTGGGCTTTTCCACCAAAGCGGCCAGCCCTTGTTCGGTGGAAGGATAAAAGCCGTTGTCCACATAAAATAGCTTGAGGGCCTGTTCAAAGTTCTTGATCTGGGTTTTGGCCGCTGCCCTCATGGCATCTTCTTTCCTGCCTATTATGGAAGGGGCCACCAATGCAGCCAGAATTCCCAAAATGGCTATGACAACCATGAGCTCAATCAAGGTAAAACCTCTGCAGCGCTCAATACGCTTATGGGCGTATTGGCCAAGTGATTCCCTCTCGAAGCCTAAGAACAGCGGGCAGGCGGTAGTGAGCTTCATGCCAACCTCCTTGAATTCTCTTCTGTGCTGTTGCATCAGCCCAGAAGCCTGCTCATCTGCAGGATTGGGAGCAAAATAGCCAGAACTATAAACCCCACCATCAAACCCATTACCAAAATCAAAAATGGTTCCAGTAAAGAGGTGAGAGCAGCGACCCTTGTTTCCACCTCATCCTCGTATGCCTCTGCTATCCTGAGCAACATCTCCTCCATTGTACCGCTTCTCTCACCTGCGGAAATCATTTGTATAACCATAGGGGGAAAGGACTTGCTTCTCTCTAAAGTGACGGTCAGGTCTTCCCCTTCGTTCACATCTTGAATCGCCTTTTCCACGTGTTGGGCCATGTGGCTGTTGTCTATAACATGTTGAACAATGGCCAGGGAGGAGGTAAGGGGAAGCCCGCCTTGGAGCAAGACTCCCAGGGTTCTGGAAAACCTGGCTATCACAAGCCTTCCATAAAGAGGTCCCACCATGGGTAGTTTCAACTTCAACCTGTCCCACCAAAGTTTTCCCCCTGGTGTGGCCAATATTCTGTTCACGAAAAAAAGCCCCATGGCAACTACCAGAAGCAATGCCCACCACCAGTTGATCAAGAAGTCGCTTGTGTTGATGAGGATAAGTGTGGGCCTTGGCAGCCTCTGCTTGGCTTCGGCAAACAAACGGGTCACAATGGGCACAACATAGGTAAGAAGAAAGGCCAGGACCACCACACCTATACCCATCATGGTGATCGGATAGAACAAAGCAGCCTGCACCCTGTTGCGGAGCTTGACCGTTCTCTCCAGCAAATCTGCAAGGCGATGAAGCACAACCTCCAAGGCCCCGCTGGACTCTCCGGCATGAACCATGTTTACGTAAAGCTCTGAAAAGAGCCATTTGTGGTTGCCCATGGCCTCGGCCAGAGAACTTCCGCCCATCACCTCTTCTCGGATGTCCACCAGTGCTCTTCTCAAGGCCTTGTTGGACATCTGCTGAATAATGGTGTCCAAAGCCGACACCACCGGAATCCCGGCCCCTACCAGAGTTGCCAACTGTCTGGTCACGGCAGCCCTATCCTGGGGCTTCACCCTTCGTAGGAGCCTGTCCCACTGAAGGAGCCCTGGGGCCTTGGCGGGCTCTTGCGGTGTTGTCTCCCCCTGTGTGACGGATTGAATCTCCACCGGGTAAAGCCCGTCCGCCCTGAGCCTGGCTCTGAGCAGGCGGGGACTGTCGGCATCCAAAATGCCAGATACCTTTTTCCCTTTGGAATCCAGGGCCTTGTATTCGTAGACAGGCATAAGGGGATTTCACCAAAAAAAACAGTCAGATCAAACTGTACCATTTACGCTTTTATGTGGCAAGGAATTCCAGCCAGGAAAATTCTCCAAAGCCTATGAATTTGGGGGCTGCGGCCCCAAGCCCAGCTTACACTTTGGCATATTTGGAGTCCAAGCAGGGCCAAAACCAAAACCGAAAACCAGGGTGTTTTTGAGTAAGGATAGGCTGCCATGTTGTCAAACCCATCCTGAATCTCCTTTTTCGGCTCAGGTTTGAGTCAAAATGCCTGAAACTCCACCAGGGCGGTTGGCTCGGGGATTTAGATGATCCACTGGTCCGTTTCATCAGAATTGCAGGGTTTTGCTTCCAACATCCATTCCCGCCCGCCATGCTTTACTCTGACAATATGAGTGCCTTGGGCCGGTGCGTCGCTGTATCTTAGGCAAACAGAGGCAGCCAACTCCAGAAGTTCCTTGGGGCCCCCATGGGGTATTACCAAAAGAGGACTCGGGTAATCCAAGGCTTCCATTTGAACATCTTCCTCGGTGAGCATGGTGGCCAATTTTTGGTTTTCTGATTGGTTTCTACCCACAACCAGTTTTCTGGAAGGGGTTACCCTCAGATGTCTGCCCACTGCAAGCAGCCTCAAGTCCCTGACATCCCAGCTCTCCTCTTTTTCCCAGAGATCTTTCAGTCTGGCCGAAAAGCCCGGGTCTGTGAGAAGACATCCTCCTGCCGGGCTGGGAAATGTTGAAATTCCCCACATGGCAGCCAACTCCATCTGGGGTTTTCTGGATCGGCCTTTGAACCCCAAGAGCCTGCTTCGCTCCACCAGGCCGGATTTCTCCGGTCCGCTGGGAGGAAGCCTAAGAGCGCTCAAGGGCCTCAGGATTCTCTCGGGGAAGCCCGAGGCTTCTGCAACTTTCTGGAGTGCCCTGGGGTTCTGTGAAAAGGGCCGTTGGCCCAAGACTTCCCCTGAAAAAAGAAAATCATAGCCCTCTTCCACCATTATTTCCCCGGCCTTTCTGAACATGAGGGCGTGGCAATCCATGCATGGATTCAAGTGTTTTCCTAGCCCAAATTGAGGGTTTCTTAGAATCTGCAGATGTTCCTGGGTGATGTCCATTACCCTGTGATCCACACCTAGGTTTCTGGCAGACTCCATCGCCTTTAGGCTCCCAAAAAATGGGGTCTCGAAGGTGACAGCCAGGACTTCCACCCCCTGTCGCCTGAGCACCTCCACAGCCAAGATGCTGTCCAGGCCACCGCTAAAGATACCTATGGCTTTGCTCATTGCCGGCCCGTTACTCCTGGAGCGGTCAGCTCCCAGGCTTCTTGGCCACGTATGTGTTTAGGCCGTGTTTTTCCTTGAGTTCCTTGGCATATAGATCCGCCTGCCTCTTGGTGGGGAAGCGTCCTATGGAGACCCTGTACATTTTACCCTGTCCCTTGGTCAGCTCAGTGGCCCACACAAAGGGATCCAGGCCCCTTTTCCTCAAGACGTCGGCATAAGCATCAGCCATGCCTTGCGACTTGAAGGCTCCCACATTCACGGTATAGTTCTCCGAGGAAGGGGAGGGGGCCCTAGTTGCAGAAGCGGCTTGAGGTTGGGCCGGAGTCTGCTTGGGCTTGGTCTCTTTGGGAGGAGCCGAGGTCTTGGCAGGGGCGGCCGGGGTTGCACCGGAAGGTGCTGCGGCCTGGCGTTTTTCCTCCTCTTTGGCGGCTGGGGCTGGGGATGGTTTGGCCGGAACAGACTTTTCAGGCTGGCTCGGCAAGGCTGCAGACGGGCTCGGGGGTGGCTCTGGCTTGGGCGGCTCGGCAGCCTGGGGAGGAGCCGGTGTGGTGGGTGTGGGCTGAGTCTGAGGTTGGGATGACGCAGTGAGCTTTTGGCTCATGGAAGCAGAAGGGGCCCGCTCCAAGGCCGCGTGCTCGGAACGCTGGCTGGAGGGACGAGCAAGCAAGAATAGAAGAAGGGCACCTGCCAAAACAGCCGGGACGCCCAAAAGAAGAGGCCTGGGAATGCCCATCCAAGATATGGCAGGAGGTCTGGAAATAGAACTTTCCATTCTTTCCAGATCAGGCTCAGGCCCATCCCAGCCCCTCAAGACCTCAACTTCTTCCTCCACCCTTCCACCAGTGGGCGGTTCGCAAGCGGGCTGCGGAGCATCTACTGCAGAGTGCATATCCTGGTATTCCTGCTCCTGTTCCTCCCGGATCTCCTCCTGAAGCTCAAGAGGTTCGGCTTCTTTTTCAGGAACAACCATTATTCTCTTACAAGTAGGGCATCTGCCCTTGCGGCCGGCTAATTCGTCCTCCACTTGGAAGAGCTCCCCGCAATCACAACGGAACTCTATTGTCATGGCGCACCTCCTGCGCCCTTACCAGGACTTGGTTGGGGTCTTCAAGAACCCTTATCGTGTCTTGCCAGGGCGCTGCAATTTGTCTTGAAGTATTCCGTACAGGGCCATGCCACGCTCTTGGTCCGTCTGCAAAAGGTATCAGATTCTAGGATCAAGTCAACCTTGCTTGTCTGGAGCCGAGGAGTCTTGCTTGGTGAGCTATCACCTCCAAGACCCACTACTCACTTTGTATTGCAAGCTAAGTCCTCAACCTCGGGTTGTGGCTACCCGCATTTGGTTTCAAAGCCAGGCAGGAGCGGGGGGAAAGGAAGCAGGAACATAAGCCAGATTTACAGGGGATGCGATCTTTCGTAAGATCCCCATGACCCCCACTCCTTGGGGATGGGAAAGTCTTAGGAGGGGTTTTAAACACACAAAGGCAAGGAGCTAACGAGTGGAAGGGGAATTCAGTCCAGGATCTGGTTCGAGGCCAAGTGAACCCCTTCTGTTGGGACGGATAGGCTTTGTTAACGTACTTCCGGTGTACCTTTTCTTGGAACAAAACAGAACTCTCTTCAGGGAAGTCTCTGATACCCCTTCCAGACTCAACAAGATGCTGAGGCAAGGTCTTTTGGATGTGAGCCCTGTCTCCTCTGTGGAATACGCCGGGAACCCAGGCAGGTACAGGATTCTAGGGGACTTGAGCGTCTCCTCCGTTGGAAGGGTGCGCAGTGTCTTGTTGCTCTCCCAGGCTCCCATGGAAAAGTGGGGGAATGCTCCAATCCAGTGCCCCATGGAGTCGGAAACCTCTGTGGCCCTTCTCCAATTGCTTCTTAGAAACTACTGGGGGATAGATGTCGGCTTGGTGGAGGAGGGTTGTGTCTCAGAGCCTGTGGCCCTGCTTCGGATAGGAGACAGGGCCTTGAGGGAGGCCGCCTCAGGGAAATGGGCACATATCTGGGATCTGGGGGAGGCTTGGCATCGCTGGACAGGCCTTCCGTTTGTGTTTGCCTTGTGGCTGGTAAGGGAAGGGGTGGCTCAAAGCAGAGCGACTCAGCTCAAGAAGCTGCATGGGGCTCTCTTGAGAGCTCGAGACACAGGGCTTTCTAAACTTGACGCCTGTGCGGAAAAGGCAAGGAGGGTATTGGGGGGCCTGGAGTTGGATCTTTTGGAGTATTTCCAGGGTCTCACATTCAGCCTGGAAGAAGGGCACATAAGAGGTTTAAATCGTTTTTTTGAGGAGTTGGCCAAGGCTGGCCTCATAAAAGAGAAACCCGTTCTGCGCCTGTGGCCTCCCCCTTAATCCCTTTGAAGACCAGGTTTGGGGTTTTTGGGGAACGCTCTTTCGCCCCATTCAAGGAAAGGCCTTGCCCATGCCCTAAGGCAAAGCCTCATTCCCCCGGCGTCAATTCGAAATCAGAATCTCTTTAGCTCGAATAGCTTTAGGTTGGGAGTAACAACTATATGGTAGTAGCCGTCCTGGGGCATGTAGATGTAGGGCACCTCCTCCTTTCGCCTGAAAACAAAATGGGAGAGGATCATCCGGTTTACGGCCCTGTGTCCCACGATCATTATAGTGTCCTCGGGTCGGCTCAAGTAGAAGACTTTGCGCAGACCGCGTTCGATGCGAGCCTCCATGGTAGAGTAGCCCTCTCCCCCGGGATACACGTACCCGTATTTGTCCCTGCGCCTGGCCTCGGCAACGTGTGGGAGACGGTCCCTTATCTCCTGGTAGGTCATCTCCTCGCATATCCCACTGTGGATCTCGTCGAACTCGGGCAAAGGGATGATGGTGCAATCCTCCTGGCTTTGGGCAACAGGTATGGCTGTTTGGCGTGTTCTCTTTAGGGAACTTGTAAATACAAGGGGAATCCTTTGGGGTTTGAAATGCATAGCCAAAGCCCGGGCTTGCTCCCAGCCCCTGGGTGTCAATTCAGGATCTCCGCCTATGCGGTCTTGCAGATTGAAGAGAGTTTCTCCGTGGCGTACCAGGTAGAGGTGGTTTACATACCTGGTCAGAATGACGTCCCTCAGCCTTTCGTAATAGGGTACTTCCTCTGAGAATTCCTCCTTCAGGATACAGCACTCAAAGGAGTCCACCACCAGGCGATTCTTTTCTTCTTTAAGGGGCTCATATATTGACTCGTAGTGGGAGATACGGGAACGAAAACTCTCTAGAGCCTCCCCGGGCGAAAGATTCCGAAACTCCTCCAAGCCTGCTTTTCTGGCCAGATTTGCCTCTAGGACTTCTCGATCCGAATTAACACACTCCAAGAAGAGGACTACTTTTTCCTTGAAGAACTCCTGTATCATCCTGCGCCGGGAGACGGTCACATTGGCGGCATCCACAATGGCCACATCACCCTCTCCCTCCAGATATCTTCCTGCCAGCTCCAGATTGGTGCGTGCCAGTCTCTCCCTCAATTCAACAGCTTGAAGATTGCTGGGGGAAAAAAAGTCGGGGTGAGAGGTCTCAGGACCGGTAAGCCGCCTTCGCAATTCCCCGTTGTTGAAGACCTTCACCCTCAGGCCGTCCATCTGGAAGCTCTGGGCTATCTTTCTGGCCATGGTGGATTTCCCCCTGGCGGGAAGCCCCACCATTGCCAAAACTAGTTTTTGGGCCATGTTGATCTGGCTCCTTTTTTGGAACTCCAGAGAATATGTTACCCCAGTTTGAGCCCATCGTGCGATATGCTTTTGAGAGCAAGACCGCAACTCCCTTGGGCAGATTGACACGAGGGAGCTCCTGGGATAATTTGTGCCAGCGTATCCGGCCTGGTGAATTCTAGGGAAGGCAGGCGGCCTTTGGATGGAGGCGGATTCCATTGGGGAGGGGCGCTGTGGCTTTGCGGCTCCCTGGGTGCCGGGCAGGGCTCTTTGGTGGCTCTGGGAGTCCTGGGATAGGCCCACACAACCCTGGGACCATTATCAAACCCAAGGCAGGAGGTGCGACATGAAACGGGGGAAATGGGTTTTCGCATTATTGGCGGTGGGCTGGATCTTGGCAGTGGGTCCGTGGGTCTGGGCCGGCGAGACCATGGATAAGATAGAAAAGAGCGGGAAGATACGCATAGGGTTCCGGGAGGACTCCATTCCCTTTGCCTTCATAGACCCCAAGGTGGGCAAGCATGTGGGGTTCTCGGTGGACATGGCACAGCTTCTTGTGGAAAACCTCTCCAAGCGTTTTGGCAAGAAGATCGAGATAGAACCAGTGACCATAACCACCAAGACCCGCATCCCAATGCTGGTAAACGGCACCATAGACGTGGAGATGGGCTCCACCACATACACCCAGGAGAGGGAGGACGTGGTGGACTTCAGCCTCATCTTCTTTTTCTCTGAGACGGCCTTTCTGGTGCCCAAGGACAGTCCCATCAAGGCCCTGGCCGACCTGGACGGCAAGAGGCTGGGCGGGGCCCAGGGCACAACCAACTTGAAAGCCATGGAGGACCTGGCCAGGGCAGGGAAGATAAAGCCCAAGGAAATAGTGACCGTGGAGGGGCATGCCCAGGGGTTCCTGGCCCTAAAGACAGGGAAAATAGACGCCTATGCCACGGACAGAAGCCTTCTCATGGGTCTGGCCTCCAAGGACGAGAAGCCCGAGAACTGGCGCACCACGGACTTCGCCATAGCGTACGAGCCCTATGGTTACATGATGAGGGAGAACAACTCCGACTTCAGAGACTTCGTCAACAACACCATTTTGTGGTCCATCAAGACAGGTAAGTTCTACGAGATCTACGAGAAGTGGATGGGCCCCAAGGGGCACACCCCCATTCCCATGTCGCAGGCTTACAAGGATTACCTGCAACTGATCGTGTACCCCATGGGGGAGGAATGGTGGAAGAAGAAGTGAGCCGCACCTCAGGCCCCGCTCAGCCTAGGTGGGCCGGGAAGTCTGAGCCCTCGAGGCATCCCGGGGCTGGGCATGGCCCGATCCAAAAGCTGGCCCGCTGAGGCGGCTCGCGCGCGGATTCCCAAACACCCCCACGGGCTGCCGTGAAGGGGTGAGAGTCAATGGGGCGGGGTTTGCCATGGCCTGCACCGTGGTGGCGGCCACAGCACACTTTGTTGGCATGTTTCTGAATCCCTCCGGCCTCGAGGGGAAGCTTCGGGCCCGGAGGGATTCGGTTAAGGCCCTCCTGATTTGAGGGCAGGGAATCGCCCATGTTGGCTTACAAGTTCGACTGGAGCGTTCTTTGGAGGCAACCCTACGGGGAGTGGCTGCTTGGGGGCATATGGCTGACCCTGCAACTGGGCTTTGTGGCCTGGATCATAGCCCTATTGCTGGGGGTCTTCTTGGGGACCATTCGAGTGTCTCAGAGACCATGGCTGAGATTTTTGGGCACGCTATATGTGGAGGTGTTTCGCAACGTGCCTTTCCTGGTCCAGCTTTTTTTCTGGTTCTATGCCGGGCCAATGCTCTTCGGGAGGGAAATCCAGTTCAAGATCAATGCCATCTCTGGACTCAACTATTACGTGGCCATCATCGGGCTAGGCCTTTACACGGCATCACGGGTGGCCGAGCATGTAAGGGCCGGTTTCGCATCCATCGGGCAGGGCCAGTATCAGGCCGTGCTTTCAACTGGCATGACCCACCTCCAGATGTACAGATACGTGATCATACCTTATGCCCTCAGGGTGATAATCCCTCCTCTGACCACCGAGTTTTTGACCATATTCAAGAACTCCTCCGTGGCCATGACCATAGGCGTGGCCGAGACCACCTTCGTGAGCTACAAGATAGACAATGAGACCTTCCACGGGCTGGAGGCCACAACAGGGGCCATGGCAGTGTATCTGGTGCTTGGCTTCGCGGTGGTCAAGCTCATGGGCTTCATAGAATCCAGATTCCGCATTCCAGGACTCGTGAGTAGATAAGAATGTTCGATGCTGTCCAACGGAACCTCCCCTTTCTGATGGCCGGTTTTTTGACCAACTTAGAGTTGGCCGGCTGTGCCTTGGCAGGGGGTATATTCTTGGGGATCCTGGTGGGACTGGGAAGGATCTCCAGCAAGGCCTGGGTGTACAGGCCGGTCACAGTCTATGTCAACGTGCTTCGCAACATCCCGCTCATTCTCGTGATTTTCTGGTTCTATTTCGTGATGCCAATCCTGGTGGGAAAGACCCTTCACCCTTTCGTCTCCGCGGCGGTCTCCTTCATCGTGTTTGAGGCCACCTACTTCGGGGAGATCTTCCGCGCCGGTTTCCAATCCATAAGCCGGGATCTGGTCAGCGCAGCCTATTCCACCGGGCTCACCTACTGGCAGACGGCCAGGTACATCCTGGTGCCCATAGCCTTCAGGAGAATGCTCCCCAGCATGATAACCCAGAGCATTATCACCTTTCAGGACACCAGCCTGGCATACGTCATCGGGCTGCAGGAAATGGTGAGGCGCACCACCATCGTGGACAGCATGGAGGTGCGTTCCATAGAACTTTATAGTTTCGTGGCGGTCATGTTCTTCATTGTGTGTTTCATCGGGTCCCGAATCAGCCGTCATTACGAGGAGAAGGGAAGAAGGGCGAACGTGCTATGATAGAGATCCGCAATCTGAGCAAGAGCTACGGGAGGCTCCAGGTCCTGAGCGACATAAACGAGGTCATTCAGCGTGGCCAGACAGTTGTGATATGCGGGCCCAGCGGTTCGGGTAAGAGCACGCTGCTTCGTTGCATCAACGGCCTGGAGCCCTTCCAGAAGGGGGAGGTCATAGTGGACGGGATCTCTGTGGGTGATCCAAAGACCAACCTGTACAAGCTTCGACAGAAGATCGGGATGGTCTTCCAGCGCTTCGAGCTCTACCCACACATGACGGTTTTAAAGAATATCACCCTGGCCCCTATGAAGGTAAAGGGGGTCCCAAGGAAGCAGGCAGAAGAGAAAGCCATGGAATTGCTAGAAAGGGTGGGCATCCCGGAGAAGGCGGGGGAGTACCCGGCCAACCTCTCCGGCGGGCAGCAGCAAAGGGTTGCCATCGCCCGCGCCCTGGCCATGGAGCCCGAGTACATGATGTTTGACGAGCCCACCTCGGCCCTGGACCCTGAGATGATCCAGGAGGTGCTGGAGGTCATGATGGACCTGGCCAGGGAGGGGATGACCATGCTGGTTGTGACCCACGAGATGGGCTTCGCCAGGGAAGTGGCCGACGAGATCATCTTCATGGATGCAGGCAGGATAGTTGAGCGCGGCACCGGGGAGGAGTTCTTCAGGAACCCAAAGCACGACAGGACCAGGGAGTTTTTGAGTCAGATACTGAAGTGATAAAGAGTGAAGAGTTAAGAATGAAGAATGAAGAGTTAAGAATGAAGAATGAAGAGTGAAGAGTGAAGAGTGAAGAATGAAGGGGAGAGGATGGGAGAGAAGGTCATAGGGGTGTTGGGGGGGATGGGGCCAGAGGCCACGTTGGATTTTTACGGGAAGCTGATCCGTCTCACCCCGGCCAGGCGGGACCAAGATCACTTAAGGGTTATCATCGACTCAAACCCCAAGGTGCCGGATCGCACCCAGGCCATCTTGCACGGGGGGGAATCCCCGGTGCCGGTGTTGCTGAGCGGAGCCCACGCCCTCAAGCGGGCAGGGGCTGACTTCATAGCGATACCCTGCGTTTCGGCCCATTTTTTCCTGGAGGAGTTGCTCCGGGAGAGCCCTCTTCCCATTATTTCCATCTTCGATGCAACGGCGGATGAGATCAAGAGGGTGTGTCCCTCGGCCGCCCTGGCCGGGCTGATGGGCACAACCGGCACCATCGGCGGGGGGCGCTTTCAGGCCGTGCTGGAACGCGCCGGGCTTGAGGTTCTGGTCCCGGACCAGGAGGGCCAGGAAAAGGTCATGTATGCCATATACTCTGTAAAGGACTCTCAGGCTCTGGAAAGACGCTTGAAGGGGGAGTCCCTGGCCAAAGAGGTGGCCTTGAGTCTTGTGAGGCGCGGGGCGCATCTGATAGTGGCCGGGTGTACCGAGCTTCCCTTAGTGCTCAAGGCGGATGGGTTGCCTGTCCCCCTGGTGGATCCCCTGGTGGCCTTGGCCAGGGCCGCCATACGCGAAGCCGGATTGGAGCCTTTATGAGTGTGGGCTTAAGTAGCACCAAGCTCGCGGGTGGAAAAATCGGTTGAACTCAGGAGGAGCAGAGCATGAATTTGGCTAAGTTTCCGAGGAGAAGATACTCTGTGGGCAGGACTCCCATCCAAAGGTTGGACAGGCTCACAGAGGCCCTGGGCGGGAGCACGATCTACTGCAAGAGGGATGACATGCTGGGGCTCCTGGCAGCCGGAGGCAACAAGGTCAGGAAGCTCGAGTTTGTGGTCGCCCAGGCTCTGGAAGAGGGCGCAGACACCCTCATTACCTGTGGGGCGGTGCAGTCCAACCACTGCAGGCTCACGCTGGCCGCGGCCCGAAAAGAGGGGCTCGAGTGCCACTTGGTCCTGGAGGAGAGGGTCCCGGGCAGTTTCAAAGCCCAAGGAAGCGGGAACCACTTCCTCTACCAGCTCATGGGAGCCGAGTCCATCCGGGTTGTGCCCGGGGGGTCGGACATGAAGGCTGAGATGGAGTTAACCGCCGGGGAACTCAGGCAAAAAGGACGAAGACCCTATATCATCCCGGGCGGGGCCTCCAACGCCCTCGGGGCCCTGGGATACGTGGCCTGCGCCGAGGAGATCCTGTCTCAGGCCTTCGAGGAGGGGCTGCGGATAGATAGGGTGGTCTGCGCCAGCGGCAGCGCCGGCACCCAGGCAGGACTGCTTGCGGGTTTTTGGGGCAATAACAGCGGTATCCCTGTGGTGGGGATAAACGTGAGCAGGCCCAAGGAGACTCAAGAGGAGCTGGTCTGGGCCTTGGCAAAGGAAACAGCCCTTCTGGCCGGCTGCAGCAAGGAGATCCCCAGGGAGGAGGTGGTCTGCTTCGGGGACTACGTGGGCCCCGGCTACTCCATCCCCACCCAGGCAATGGTGGAGGCGGTGAAGCTGGTCGCCCGCACCGAGGGCATACTCCTGGACCCTGTGTACACGGGTAAGGCCATGGCCGGGCTCCTGAATCTGGTGCGAAAGGGCTATTTTCCCAAGAAAGAGAACCTGCTTTTCGTGCACACGGGCGGGTCCCCGGCCCTGTTCGCCTACATGGAGGCCTTCAGGGGCTGAGCTTTCCCTCTGGCCCGGGTCATTCGGTTCCTGAGGCTTTGCGGCTTTCCAGTGCCCTCAGGGTGGAGTCCAAGATTTCCCCGATGCGGGCCCTGGCCGGCTCGAGAAGCTCGGCTTCCGGGATGGACAAGGGCTGCAGGGGCTCTCCCATGGGGAAACCGCGGCACTCCATGGCCAGCTTGAAGCCCAAGGGGAATGGAATTGAGAAACAGGCCCTGATCAAGGGCACCACTGCCATCTGAAGCTCCCTGGCCTGGGCCCAGTCTCCTTTATCCCAGGCCTCGTAAATGGCCACCATGGCCTCGGGTAGGATGCAGGCCGTGGCCGTCATGGAGCCCCTGGCCCCCATTGCCAGGGCGGGAAAGAACATATCCTCACGGCCGGAAAGAAATGAAAGCTCCCCCCCTTGCCGTCTTACCTCGTCCATGAAGTGAACCAGCTCCACCATGCTGCCGCTGCTTTCCTTGAGTCCCACCACGTTCTGCCTCAGAGAAAGGCGGCCGACTACCTGCGGGCTTATGGGCTGGGTGAAAAGAGGAATGTTGTAAAGGATCATGGGAAGAGGGATCCCTTGGGCTATGGTTTGGAAATAGCTTTCCACCATGCCCTCGGATAGGCGATAGAAATAGGGGGGAGCCGCTACCACGGCTGTACAGCCCAAGGCCGCGGCCTGCCTTGCCAATTCTATGGAGTGATCCGGGCGGGTGGTGCCCACCCCGGGGGTCACAGGAACTCTTTCCTTGGCCTCATCAGCCACTATTCTCATGAGCCTCACGCGTTCCTCCATACTCAAATGCACGCTTTCTCCCACCGAGCTAACGGGGAAGAGGCCGTGGACTCCCTTTTGGATGAGGAAATCCACCATGCTCCTTAGGACATCCTCCTGTACACGACCCTCTGCTCCAAAAGGGGTCATCATGGCCACGTACACGCCTTGGGGTCGAAACATATCCCTGCCTCCCTGGTTGTTTGGTCATTACTCGTCTTTGAAGCGATGTCTTATGATGGCTCCCTTGTCGGCCGACTCGGCCAGCCTGGAGTAAAGGGCCAGGTATCCGCTTGTGAACTTGGGCTTAGGCCTTTTCCACTGGGAGCGCCTCTTTCCCAGCTCCTCATCCTCCACGTGCAGGTGCAGCTTGCGCTCCGGTATGTCTATGCTGATCATGTCGCCGTCTCTCACCAGGGCCAATGGACCCCCCTCAGCAGCCTCAGGGGAGATGTGCCCCACGAAACAGCCGTTGTTGGTCCCCGAGAACCTCCCGTCTGTTACAAGGGCTGTCTTGAGGGCGAGGCCTCGGCCGTAAAGCAATTTCATGGCGGTGTACATCTCCCGCATGCCTGGCCCGCCCTTTGGGCCCTCGTACCTGATCACCACCACCTCGCCTTCCTGCACGAGACCGTCCAGGATGGCCTGGTTGGCCTCCTCCTCCGAGTCAAAGCATCTTGCCCTTCCGGTGAAGCGATGCATCTGGGGTGCTATGGCCGCCGGCTTTGTGACGGCCGAGCGTGGGGCCAAATTCCCCCTCAAGACGGCGAGGCCCCCCTCCCGGCTCCAGGGATTGGAAAATGGTCTTATGACCTCAGGGTTCAGTATTTTGGCCTTGGCCACGTTTTCGGCCACGCTCTTTCCGGTTACTGTCAGGGCGTCCCTGTTTAGGAGCTCCAGGATCTCCTTCATCACGGCCGGGACTCCTCCTGCAGCATGGAAGTCAGGGGTGTTGGGAGGGGCGGCAGGGTTGATGCGGGCCAGGTGAGGTGTGGTGCGGCAGAGCTCATCGAAGCTTTCCAGGTCAAAATCCAGCTCCGCCTCGTAAGCTATGGCCGGGATGTGGAGGGCCACATTGGTGGAGCCCCCCACAGCAGAGCTCAGTCTGACAGCGTTTTCTATCCCCTTTCGGTTTATTATGCTTCTGGCAGTAATCCCTTTCTCCAGGAGCCCCATAATTTGTCTTCCGGCTTCCTGGGCGCTTCTTAGTCTTTGGGCGTGGGTGGCCGGAATGGTTGCGCTTCCCGGAAGGCACATGCCCATGGCCTCGGCCACGCAGCACATGCTGTTGGCGGTCCCGAAAAAAGAGCAGGAGCCGCATGTGGGAGCGGCAAAGTCCTCAAGCCCCAGGTAGGTCTCTAGGTCTATTTTTCCGGCCTTAAGCATTCCCAGGCCTTCGGTGAGAGAGGTGGTGTCGGAGGCTCTGTTGTCGAACATGCAGCCTCCTTCCATGGGCCCACCCACCACCAATATGGCGGGAATGTCCAGCCTGGCTGCAGCCATCAGCATCCCTGGGACTATCTTGTCGCAGGAGCCGAGCAAGACCAGGGCGTCCAGTCTGTGGGACTGCACCATCATCTCTATGTCGTTGGCTATTAGATCGCGAGTGGGCAGGATGTAGTGCATACCCTCATGGCCCTGGGCGATCCCGTCGCAGGCCCCAATGACCCCGAACTCCACTGGGGTCCCCCCTGCCTGGCGGATGCCCTGCTGCACGTACTCGGAAACCAGCCTCAGGTTGTAATGGCCCGGAACCACCCTGTTCCAGGAATTGGCCACCCCCACGAGGGGCCTCTCCAGGTCGTAGTCGGTATAGCCCATGCTCTTGTAAAGCGCCCTATGCATAGACCACTCAGGCCTTTGCAGGATGGTCTTGCTTCTCCAGGTCATGGCAGTCTCCTTTCCAAATTTTTGAAATTCTTTGAAATCTTAAGCCCCTGGGGAAATCTCTTCAGATGGATTGCAGCCCAGCTCTGATGAAGCGATGGTATAACAAGGGAAACTGTTTTAACAACCCAAACCATGGGGCCGGGGAATTTCTGACACACACTTGACAGGACAAAGAGCTTTCCGTATGTTCGATGCGTTCCAAGCAGAACTTCCAGTAGGGTTTGCTGCGAGTCCTCAAGCTCCTGTTGCTTGCCGAACCGGGCAGTCGTTTTGAGTTGGACAGGCCTGGAAAAGGGGAAAAGGTCTCTCTTGCGGAGATCCCAAGGCTCACGGGAAAGGAGGTGATCTTGCAAGGCAGGACCGGCCGGGAGGGGTCAGGCCCCTGCGCAGCTCTGCATGCTTTGCAGCTTCAGCGGTAAGAGGTGGGTGTGTGAGGAATGAGGTTAAGTAACTGCATTTCTAATCCAGGATGCGCTTCTTGAGAGGCGCGCAAACCCAGGAGGCAAGACCATGGAAAGAGAGGACTCAAAGCTCTCCAGAAGAGACTTCATCAAGGCTACAGGGGCCGGAGTGGCCGGTGCGGCCGCCCTGGGATCCCTGGGACCCTTTGCGGGAAAGGCCATGGCTCAGGTCTCACCACCCAAGCTCTCTGTGGAGAAGGGGGCGGAGCTCAAGGTGCTCAGGTGGAGCCCCTTTGTGGGCTCGGACAAGGAAATGTGGGAGAAGAACACCGCCAAGTGGGAGCAAGCCACGGGCTGCAAGGTCACCACAGAGTATCTTTCCTGGGAGGATGTGAGACCCAAGGCCGCCATGGAAGCCTCGGTGGGAGCGGGCCATGACATCGTGTTGGGCTGGCACGATGACCCCTTCCTGTACCCGGACAAGCTCCTGGACGTGACGGACATAGCGGACTACCTGGGCAAGAAATACGGTGGCTGGGAGGATGTGTGCGTCAAGTACGGCGTTTACCCCAAGACAGGCCGCTGGATAGACATCCCCATGGGGGGGCCGGGCCAGGCCATCTGTTACCGAAAGAGCTGGGTGAACGAGGTCGGCTATGATGTGATGCCAGTCCAGATGGACAAGTTCATTGATTGCTGCAAGAAGCTCAAGGCCAAGGGGCACCCGGTGGGATTCGCCCTGGGCCACGCCGTGGGGGATGGGAACAACTGGGCCCACGGCTTTCTGTGGGCCTTTGGAGGTAAAACCGTCAACAAGGACGGCTCGCCCGCCATCAACAGCAAGGAGACCCGCATGGCCCTGCAGGCCATGAAGGACCTCTACGACAACGCCATGATCTCCGGGTGCGCCTCCTGGCTGGATCCCCACAACAACAAGGCCTTTCTGGCAGAGGAGATCTCGGTCACCAACAACGGGATTAGCATCTACTATGCGGCCAAGGAGAAGTTCCCCAAGGTGGCAGAGGACACCTATCACCAGTATCCTCCCCAGGGCCCTGTGGGAAAGCCCACGGAGTTGCACCTCATGGACCCGGCCTTCATCTTCAAGCACACCAGATTTCCCAACGCTGCCAAGCACTACCTGATGTTCATGCTGGAGGCCGATCAGTGCGGGCCCTGGATCAACGCCATGAGAGGCTATGTCACCCCCTCCCTCAAGGCATACCGAAACCTGCCGGTCTGGACAGAGGATCCCAAGCACACGGTTTACAGGGATTGCATGAAGAACATGCTCTGGAACGGCTATGAGGGCCCCATAGGACCGGCCTCGGCAGCTGTGATGGCCGAGTACGTGGTGGTGGACCTCTTCGCCAATTACTGTGCGCGGGGCATGTCCGCCGACAAGGCCATTGATATTGCCGAGAAGGCCATAGTCAAGGCTTACAAGGTGAAGGTCAAGAAAGCGGGCTAGCCTGGCCCACCGGCCAGGTGCTGCAGGGGCCGGGGCGGGTCTGCCCCGGCCCACCGCCTCTCCATTACAGCCAGCAGGAGGGGAAGTGGCGGGGACGGCTTCAGAGGCTGCGGCAGTTCAGGCAGGTATCAGGGTAAGGCTTTCCAGGGCCCTGGAGAACCCCACGGTCTTGGGTTTCTTGTTTGTGGCCCCGGCAGAGCTGGTACTGCTTATTTTCCTGGCCTATCCTTTCATCCTGGGGATCTGGTTGGGCTTCACCGATACGGTTGTGGGCCGCGAGGGCTCCTTTGTAGGGTTGGAGAACTACCAGGAGCTCCTGGAAGACTCGGCATTCTGGCTCACGGTCTTCAACACGTTTCTCTACACGGTGGTGGCCGTGCTGCTCAAGGCGGTTTTGGGCATAGGTCTGGCTGTGGTCTTGAACAGGGATTTCAAGGCAAAGGGGCTTGTGAGGGCAATCGTGCTCCTTCCGTGGATAGTCCCCACTGCCTTGAGCGCCATATGCTTTTGGTGGCTCTATGATTCCACCTTCAGCGGCATTTCCTGGGTTCTCATGAGACTGGGGCTCATCGACAACATGATCAACTTCCTGGGGGATCCCTGGAATGCCAGGTTCTCTTTGATCGCGGCCAATGTGTGGCGGGGAATTCCCTTCTTCACCATAGGGCTCTTGGCAGGTCTTCAGACCATTAGCCCTGAGCTTTACGAGGCTGCGGATCTGGACGGGGCGAGCTCATGGTCCAAGTTCAGAAAGATAACCCTCCCGCTCATAACCCCCCTGCTGGCAGTGGTCACCGCCTTCTCCACCATATGGACCTTCGCCGACTTTCAGCTCATATGGATCATAACCAAAGGGGGGCCGGCCGGAGCAACCCATGTGTTCGGAACCCTCTCCTTTCAGAGAGCAATGGCAGGGGGCCATTTCGGCGAGGGGGCCGCCATCTCCAACTTCATGTTGCCCATACTGGTGGTTTGCGTCCTGATAAGCTTCAAGTACCTGAGAAGGGAGGATTGAGGGGATGGTAGGGGAGAGGGCCACCTCAAAGGCGCTTAAGTTCTATCTTCCCCTGGCACTGTACCTGTTTTTTCTCTTGTTCCCCTTTTACTGGATGGTGAACACGGTCTTCAAGTCCGACAAGGAGATGTACAACCTGGAGCTCAACCCCTTCTACATCCACAGCCCTACCCTGGAGAACATCGTCCACCTTTTCACCAAGACCATATTCCTCAAATGGATGGCCAACACCTTCTTCGTGGCCATACTTTCAACCTTGATAGCCCTGGGGGCCAGCCTGCTGGCCGCGTACGCCATACAGCGCCTGCGCTTCAGAACCTCCCAGCCCACGGGCGTGGCCATATTTCTGAGCTACCTGATTCCACAGACCATCCTTTTCATCCCTCTTGCCCACGTCATCTTCCAACTGAGACTTTGGGATTCCCTTTGGTCTTTGGTTTTGACTTATCCCACCTTCCTGGTGCCTTTTTGCACATGGCTTCTCATGGGCTACTTCAAGTCCATCCCCAAGGAGATGGAGGAGTGCGCCATGATAGACGGGGCCAGCAGGGTGCGTATATTCCGGACCATCATCCTGCCCCTTTGTCTGCCGGGAATCCTCTCGGCCGGGATCTTCTGCTTCACCCTTTCCTGGAACGAGTACATTTACGCCCTGGCTTTCATCTCCGACACCTCCAGCAAGACAGTGCCCATAGGGCTTGTGACAGAGCTGGTGCGGGGGGATGTGTATCACTGGGGGCCTCTCATGGCAGGGGCTCTTTGCGCCTCGGTGCCGGTGGCCCTCGTCTATTCTTTCTTCGTGGAGCATTACGTGGCAGGCATGACAGGTGCCCTAAAGGAGTGATGCGGAAATGGCTGAGGTCAGGCTGGAGAGCGTGTGCAAGAGATTCGAGGAAGTGGTGGCTGTGAGGGATTTCGACCTTTCCATCCAGGACAAGGAATTCGTGGTCCTGGTGGGACCCAGTGGTTGCGGCAAGACCACCACCCTTCGCATGATTGCAGGGCTCGAGGATATAACCAGCGGCAAGATCTTCATAGGGGACAGGCTGGTCAACCGGATTCCTGCCAGAGATCGCAACATAGCCATGGTCTTTCAGAACTACGCCCTGTACCCGCACATGACCGTGTACGAGAACATGGCCTTCGGCCTGGAGATGAGAAAGACCCCCAAGGAGGAGATCCGCAGAAGGGTCCAGGAGGCTGCAGAGATTCTGGGCATTGGGGAGCTGCTCCACAGGAAACCCAAGCAGCTCTCAGGGGGGCAGAGACAGAGGGTGGCCCTGGGAAGGGCCATAGTGCGAAAACCCCAGGTCTTCCTTTTCGACGAACCCCTTTCCAACCTGGATGCCAAGCTGAGGGTCCAGACCCGGCTGGAACTGAAGAAATTGCACAGTCGCCTCTCCACCACCGCCGTGTACGTGACCCACGATCAGGTGGAGGCCATGACCATGGGGGACCGCATAGTGGTCATGAAGGACGGCCTCATCCAGCAGGTGGGAAGCCCCCTTGAGCTCTACAATTTTCCCGCCAACACCTTTGTGGCCGGGTTTCTGGGAAGCCCCTCCATGAACTTCTTCCAGGCTCAACTGAAGCGGGAGGGGAGGGCGATTTCTGTTTGCAGGGGTTCCCTGCGGATAGATCTGCCCCAGGAAAAGGCTGCCTTCCTGGACGGGTACAGGGAGGAAGAGGTCATGGTGGGGATCCGGCCTGAAGACCTAAAGCCGGTCCAGGAGCACGTGCCAGGGAGAACCTTCCAGGTGCTTGTGGAGGTTGTGGAACCCATAGGGAACGAAACCTATGTGGATGTGGAGGCAGGGGGGGTTTCCCTCATAGCAGGGGTGGGCCGAAATGTACAGGTGAGGCCCGGAGACAAACTCGTGCTCACCCCCGCCATGGAAAGAATCCACCTCTTTGACATCCGCCATGAAAAAGCTCTCTGCTCACCAAAGCCCAAAGGGTGAGCCAGGGCATCCCTCGAAGGCGTTGCAGCTCCCTTATCCGTCCCTTATCCTCTCCCAGGTGAGCGCAAATTCTTCCAAAGGAAAGGACTTCCATCCATGCCTGAGCTCTCATGTGTCATAAGACTGCACCCAAAGGATAACGTGGTGGTGGCCAGAAGGGATCTGGCTGCCGGGGAGTTTCTTGAGGAAGAGGGGATAACCTCTTTGGAGGCCGTGCCTGCAGGCCACAAGCTTGCCACGAGTCCTATCCCGGAGGGAAGCCCCATCAGGAAGTATGACCAGGTAATAGGCAGGGCCACTTGCCACATCCGGCCGGGGGCTTACGTGCACACCCACAACCTATGCGCAGGAGATTTCCAAAAGGATTATGCCCCTGGATCTCGTTCCAGGCCCACGGAATTCGTCTCTTCCCAAGAAAGGGCGGTGTTTCATGGGATCCTGAGAAAAGGCGGGAAGGTGGGCACCCGCAACTATATCGGCATCTTGTCCACCGTGAACTGCTCGGCCACGGTCTCAAGGGCCATAGCCGAGGCCTTCAAGGGGGAGGAAAACCCTGGAGTGGACGGAGTTGTGGCCCTGGTGCACGGGGAGGGGTGCGCCATGGGGGTTACGGGTGAGGAGTTTGAGGCCTTCCAAAGAGTCTTTAGAGGCTACATGGCACACCCAAATTTTGCTGGAGTGCTGCTGGTTGGCTTGGGCTGCGAGGTGAACCAGGCGGAGGGGCTCCTAAGGGATCTTGGCAGGCAGGAGGACAAGCCTGTGCAGAGCCTTGTCATACAAGAGAAAGGAGGCACCCGAAAGAGCGTGGAGGCCGGGGTCAATATGGTGAGAGAGATGCTCAAACAGGCCGGATCAGTCAACCGGGTGCCTGTTTCGGCGGAGCACCTGGTTTTGGGGGTTGAGTGCGGGGGGTCAGATGCTTACTCCGGGATCACTGCCAATCCGGCTCTGGGGGCTGCGGCCGATTTGTTGGTTTCCCAAGGCGGCACGGTGGTGCTGGGTGAGACCCCTGAGATTTACGGGGCCGAGCACCTCCTAACCCAAAGAGCCGTCAGTGAGGAGGTGGCCTTGAAGCTCTTGGAGAGGATCAGATGGTGGGAGGATTACGTGAGGAGGAACCGGGGGGATATGGACAACAACCCTTCTCCCGGGAACAAGGCCGGGGGTCTTACAACAATACTGGAGAAGTCCCTGGGGGCTTTCTCAAAAGGCGGCACAACCAATCTAGTTGAGGTCTACAAGTATGCAGAGCCTGTTTCAACAAAGGGGCTTGTTTTCATGGATACCCCTGGCTATGACCCGGCCTCGGTGACCGGCATGGTGGCCGGAGGGGCGAATATGATCGCATTCACAACCGGGCGCGGCTCGGCCTTCGGCTGCAAGCCGGTGCCTGTTTTGAAATTGGCCACCAACAGCCGTGTTTACGCCGCCATGCAAGAGGACATGGACATAGACTGCGGAACGGTCCTTGAAGGCCTGGAATCAATAAGGGATGTAGGGAGAAGGATTTTCCTGGAGATATTGGATGTGGCCTCGGGGAAGAAGAGTAAGAGCGAGCTTTTGGGTTATGGAGATCTGGAGTTTGTACCCTGGCGCATGGGCGCCATGATGTGATGGATGAGATGGACCGGGACGGGATCCGGATCCTGAGCAACCAGGGGCACCATCTCACTGCATCAGAGCTCGAAGCAGGGAGAAGTAAGCCAACCCGCCTGCCAGAAGGAGCAGGCAGGGAAGCCAGAGGTAACCGTATACCTTGGACCAGGGAGCCTGGAAATACTCGTTGCTGAGTATGAGGCACAGGTGGGTCGGGGCGAGCAGGCTTCCCACGAACCCCGAGACAAAGGCCAGGAGAATCCAGATGAGCTTGAGGTGCAAGACCCCGGTGGTGGCCAGCATGGATATGAGAATGGGGAAGCAAGTCCCCACGAAGGCTATGGGGAGCCCTGAGATCAGGCCCACGATCATGGGAAGCAGCACGGCGACCCCTGCCATGGGGACCTGGAGTTCCACAAGGCAGCCGCTCACTTGGAGGGCTGCGCCGCTGGCCTCCATCACCCCTTTGAAGACCAGCACCCCTGCGATGGTGAGCCACATCCTTGGGAGCTTTGGATCCAGGAGAACCGATGAGAGATGACTCCTGGCCCGTGCCGGCTCCCTCCAGGCCCAGAGGATGGCAGCCACTAGCCCCAAGACGAGCCCTGTCTCCCTGGGCAGATGCCCCAATCTGGTGGCCCCTGCCCACCAGCCGAGCAACGGTGCCAGGAAGATCCCTGGCAATATGGCCATGAGGATCGGCACGATCCCCCTGAACGCACCTGGCCTTTGCTCCATTTCCCGAGCCCTGGAGCCGGCCGTGAGAGCACGGGGCACCCTTGCCAGGACTGGGAGCCCTGCCAGCACGGCCGCCAGTGTCAACGGGAAACTGACAAGGCTGTATTTCCACATGTCCAGGCCGGCCACGGCGCAGGTGAGAAGCACGGCCGGGAACAGGGGCCACCAGTATTCCCAGATGTGCCGGAACCAGTAGTTCAGAAAGCTCTTCAGAGCAGGGGAGAGCCTGGTCTCTGGATCGAACTTGTCCAGCATGGGTGCGGAGAAGTAGGCCCCACCGGGCATGGGCAAGAGCCCTATTAGGGCAGGCAGGAGCACCATGGCCCATGGCCTGGATGAGAAGCGTTCCCTGATCCCGCCCAGGAGTTCCTCCATCAAGCCAAGGCGCTCCAGGGAGCTGCTGAGAACCAGGATCAGACTGACCATGGCCATGAGCATCAAAGAGCGTGTCTCGGTCAGGGAAGCCCATGCGATACCGAGCAGCCCCAAGGGATCCGGCCTGAAGAGCATGCCCAGGGCACAAGCCCCGGCTGCCAGGGCAAGACCCACCTGCACGGATCGCCTGAGCAGAAGCACTATGAGAAGGAATACCGCCCCAACCTTCAGAAGCGGGGCCAGAGATTGGAGTTCCATGTAAGGGTGGTGACTCCCCAGGGGGTCTTGCTTTTCCGGTCCGGCCGCATGCTGCCCACAGGATGAAGAGCGCGGCGGTTTTTCTCTCCCATCCTGGAGAACCTGCCAGACCCGGCGAGCTTCAAGGTGTCTTGCCCCGCACTGCCTTGACGTAATATCCCTCGGTGAGCTCGCTTCTGGTCAAAACAGCCCCATCCCTGAAGTCCAGCCCGGCATGATGCTTTTGAGCCCCCACAGCGTACTGGGTGGAGGACCAGCAGGCTGGGACCCTCCTGTCGAAGGAGGGGTCCAGCCTAAGCCCCTCGGAGGGCTCATCCGTCAGCAACGTCTTGAGCTCCTGGATCTGGGGCACTCTCCAATCCGAGTACCCCCCCAGCCTCTGCTGGTTGAGTCTTTCCACGTGGGCCTGGGCCTCTGCAAAACGCAGGGGCCTCTCCGAGCCTGCCTTCTCCCACAGCAGCCCGGTGCGGGAGTCCAAGACCGTACCGTCGCCCAGGTCCCTGAAACGGGAACCGGCAGGTGCTGGCTGGGGTTGAGGGACTCCTGCGGCTTGTTCCAGAGGGTTGCCCTGGGCAGAGGGTCTTGTCTGAACAGGGGCCTGGGCCCTGGAAGGCTCCAGTGAGGCCTTGGTGCCCTCCAGCTCCTTCTGCAAGGCCTGGGCTCGCTCCCTGTTTTGCCTTATCTCCACGTCCAGCTTCATGATATCGGTGAGGAGTAGTTCCTTCTTGCCCTCCAGAGCCCGTCTTTGGTCATCCAGCTGTGACAGTTCCTTTTCGATCTCACGGAGTCTCTCTCTGGCTTGTTTCTGGCGGGGGCCCTCTCCGACCAGGAACACCACTTCCCCTTCCCCCTCGAGCCTTCCATACTGGGGGAGCTGCCTCTGACCGGAGGCCTGGTAAACGTTGGGCTGCACGTAGGCTCCCAGCTCCGAGGCCGTGACCAGCCCGTCCGAGTTGAGGTCCGCCTCCCCCTTGAGGCCCCTGAGAAGATACAGGGTGAATATGCCGTGGCCCTTCTCCTCGTGGGCCATGTCACCCTTGCGGCCTGCGGTGATCATCTGCACGGCCCTCTTTTCCGTTACCACCTGGAGGTAACCCCGGGCTCCCGGGGCCATGCCGCCCCCCCTGGTGAAGCCGTAGCCCGAGAAGCAGGCGTCTATCACGTAGTAGATGTGCTTGGCCCTCATGCGGCTGAAGGTCTCCCTTATCTGCTGCATGGAGATGGCATAGGTGAAGAAGTTGGACTGGGGGCAGTCTGCCGGGATCAGGTACCCGACCTGGTCCCCGTTGGGCAGCTCCTCGGTGTAACCATGTCCGGCGAAGTAGATGAGCACCCTGTCGTTGGGCCCAGTGTCGCGGCTGAGGCGGGTTCCGATCTCGGTGAGGATCCTGTCTCGGGTGGCTTCCCCGTCGGCCAAGTAAGTCACCGGCTCGAAACCCATTTCCTTGAGCCTTTGTGCAACGGCTTTGGCGTCTGCCACAGCCGCCTGGAGGTGAGGCCAATGCTGGTACCTGTCTATGCCTATGACCACGGCCCAGCTCCTCTGGTACATCTCCTGGGCCAAACCCGGCTGGCAGAAAAGAAATCCGGCCAACAAAATCAAAGCCGCCACCGCCCCGACCCGCTTCATTGCCCATTGCGGGATTCGGACTTCAATGGATTTCATCTCTATACAAATCCTCCCTAGCTCTCAGGGCCTGATCAGTTTTCTCTTTAATCCCTTTTCCTGGTATGCTCTTGAGTGACAAGTCTGTTCTATTTTGACACGAGCCGGGCTTGGATAAAAGTGACCGGGGCTCTCGGAGCTTTCGGGCTGAGCTATCAGCTTGCTATACCTCCATGGGGTTGATAGCATCCTTGAGTCAGAAGAAATGGGCTGAGCCAAGAAAACGTCTTCTGGGTCAGGCTCGGGCGGTTTGGGGATCAGGAACAAAAAGAGTTAACCGAGAGACCCCGGATTGGATATGAAAGGCTTGCAAAAAAAATGGGAAAGCAACAGGAGTTTGCACAAGCAAGGCGATGCAGTTGGTGCACAGAGGACCCCCTTTATCTGGCCTACCACGACGAGGAATGGGGGGTGCCCGTGTACGAGGACTCCAGGCTCTTCGAGATGCTGGTGCTGGAGGGGGCTCAGGCCGGGCTTAGCTGGCTCACCATCTTGAGGAAAAGGGAGGCATACAGAAGGGCCTTCCATGGCTTTGACTTGAGGCAGGTCGCGCTTTTCGACGAGGGGAAAGTGGAGCATCTCCTGAGGGAGCCGGGCATAGTGCGAAACCGCCTCAAGATCCAGGCAGCAGTCCAAAACGCCCGCGCCGCCCTGGAGATCCGGGAGAGGGAAGGCTCCCTGTCTGCCTTCCTCTGGGGCTTCGTGGGCGGGAGGCCCATCCAGAACAACTGGGCCAGCTGGGCCCAGATCCCGGACAGGACCCCTCACAGCATGGCCATGGCCCGGGAGCTCAAGGCAGTGGGTTTCAGGTTTGTGGGGCCTACCATCTGCTATTCCTTCATGCAGGCCGTTGGCATGGTGAACGACCACGAGCTGAGCTGCTTTCGGTACGCCCAGATCCGGGATCTGGCCGAGAGGCATCGAGAGGCGTTAATCTGAGACAGGGCTATAAAGGCCGGGCGGCCAGAGGAGAAGGGCGGATGGAGGCTCGAGGCATCATATGGCTGGCTGACATAAGTGGCTATACCGAGTTTTTGACACGAACCGAGATCGACCACGCCAACATGGTCATGATGAACCTCTTCTCGGCAATGTTGGATGAGGCTCCGCTGCGCCTCAAGGTGGTGGAGGTGGAGGGAGACGCGCTTTTTTGCTGGATCCCCTTCCAGGAGACCCCCCCATCCATGGGGGAGCTCTTCGGGTTGGTGAACCACCAGTTCCAGAGGTTTGTGGGGGTGCAGAGGTGGTTCGTGGAGGCCTTCGGGTGCCCTAAGAGGTGCGACTGCCAGGTTTGCCAGAGCCTGGTGAAGCTGAGGCTCAAGTTCGTGCTTCATAAGGGGCAGGTGGGGGTGTACAGGATTCGCGATTTCGAGAAGATAGCCGGGGTGGATGTGGTTGTGGCCCACAGACTCCTCAAGAACCGGGTTGCTGAACCAGAGTACGTGCTGGTGACAGAGGAGCTCCTGGCAGAGTTGGGAGGGGTCCAGCCGGCTCATTGGCGCGAGGGGGAGGACCTGTACCCGGTCTTGGGAAGGATTCCCTATAGGTACCACCCCCTGGTGCGTCCGGAAAGCCCGCCCCTTGTGGAGCCCGCCCTCATCAGGGGGGCTGGTCAGAAGGGGGGAGCCTGAGATGGGGCTCACGGGGCTTGGGTGGGAAGGAGGATCCTCATGAGAGCCCTTGCCGGATGGGTCCTCACTGCTTTGCTGGTGACGGGTTTTGTGGGGGTCGCGAGTTCCCAAGACGAGCCTCAGACCAGGGCCAGCCTGGTGGGGCTTGAGGGAGTCAGGGTCTACGTGGAAGAGCTCAAGCCAGAGATCGAGGCCGAGGGCCTGACCAGCGGCTCTCTGGAGCAGGACGCCAGAGAGGAACTCAAGGCGGGCGGGGTGCCTCTCCTCTCAGAGGGGATCCAAGGAAGCGGGGAACCATACCTTTACGTGTATCTGCACGTTTTTCGGCTTCCCACACAGACCAGGCGATACCTTTTCTACATCCGCGTGGAGCTCAACCAGCAGGTGGCCCTCCAGAGGGATCCCCGCATTGTAGGCCCGGCCGTGACATGGTCCGACGGAGGGGTGGGGCTCGACTTCTCCCTGGAGAACATCCGGGGAATAGTGAGGCAGCAGGTGCGAAAGTTCGCGAGAGCCTACAGCATGGCCAACCCCAAGAGATCCACCTCCCCGTGAGTGGCCTCACCCCTGCAGGAAGAACTCTGTGCCTGCCCTGCCTTCCAGGGCCTCCTGGATCTCCTCCAGGGAACAGATGAGAGCTCTTTTCCCTCCTCCTTGCAGAAACTCCAGGCAGGCCTCCACCTTGGGGCCCATGGAGCCCTGCGGGAAATGCCCTTGGGCCATGAGCTCCCCGGCCTCCCTGCTGCCCAGACGCCTGAGAAATCGCTCCCCCGGCGTCCCGAATCCCACTGCCACTCCAGGCACATCCGTGGCTATGAGAAACAAATCCACCCCCACCTCCTGGGCCAGCCTGGCGCTGGCCAGATCTTTGTCTATGACCGCATCCACCCCTGCGAAGCTCCTGCCCTCCCTGATCACGGGTATGCCGCCCCCTCCGCAGCAGATCACTATGAAGCCCATCTGGATCAGACTTCGGATCTCCCTCTTTTCCACGATGGTGACCGGCCTGGGGGATGCCACCACCCGCCTGTAGCCTTTGGGGGTCTTTTGGGTGGGGAAGGGAAGAAGTGCGGCTTTTTCCTCAGTATAGGCAGGCCCAATGGGTTTTGATGGCTCCAGGAAAGCCGGGTCCGAAGGATCCACCACCACGTAGCTTATGAGGCTGACCAAGAGCTTCTCCTGGTCCCTGCCCAGGGCCATGAGCTCCGAGTCCAGGGTGGACTCTATCATGTAGCCAATCTGGCCTTGGGTTTGAGCCACCAGGATCTCCAGGGGAAGTCTGGGAAGCGACTGGCAGCACTCCTGTTGCAGGAGCAGGTTCCCCACCTGGGGCCCGTTTCCGTGGGTTATTATTATGCGATAATTATCCGAAAGACGGGCGATCTGGGCCAGGGGCACCCGGAGGTTCTCAAACTGCTCTTGGGTTGTACCCTCTTGTCCTTTGCGAATAAGGGCGTTGCCGCCTAGAGCCACGAGCAGGACCTGTTGATTTGCAGCAGCGGTTTCCATTACCATTTGCTCCACTGTGAGTCTTAATAGAAACCATATCCCCTGAGGTGGTCAGGCTCAAGCAAAAAGCGCAACTTTTCCCGAATCCCGGCCGGAAGGCTTTTGGATCCCCATGAACCATGGGTTTTTGGGGTGTTTGGAGCTGAGAGGGGGATTTTGGGCTGAGAGGGGATCAAACTTTTTGTGGAGGGTGAAAGTGGAAGAAAAAGAGCTTTACCAAACCTTGGCTGCCAGCGTTGGGGCCGCGGGCTCAGAGAGAATCGAGCGCATATTCAAAATCTTGGCCGATGCCGAGGAGGCCCGTCTGCTCATAGCAGCTTCCCCTCCCGCCACCTTGGAACAGCTTGCCGAGCGCACCGGCCTGGAGATGAAGAGGTTGGAAGAGATGGCCCAGGCCCTTTTCCAAAAGGGGCTCCTCTTTTATTCCGAAAGAAAAGGGGTCCGAAAGTATTACAGGGTCAGACACGTCCCACAGCTCCACGATGCGACGGCGGTAGCCCTGGATGCCAGTCAAGAGCTTCTGGATCTCTGGAGGGATTACACCGACCAGGAGTGGACCGACTATGCAAGGAAAATAGAAGCCTTTGTGCCCCAGGCCCCCATCAGGGTGATCCCTGTGAATGTGACCATGGATGCCTCCAGCAGGATTCTGGCCTTCGAGGATGTCAGAAAGCTGGTGGAGGAAGCCAGTTTCTTGGCCGTGACCAGGTGCACTTGCAGGGTAATAGCAGGGAGGTGCGACAAGCCCAAGGAAGTATGCATCCAGGTGAACAGGGCCGCTGAGTATGCTGTCACCAGGGGCACGGGCAGGGCTGTTTCCAAGGAGGAGACCCTTCAAATACTGAGGGAGTGCGAGGAGGCCGGGCTTGTGCATGTAGTGGACAACCGCCGGGAAGTGGACCACGTGATCTGTAACTGCTGCAAGTGCTGCTGCATGAATTGGCCGCCCGTGAAGGCCGGGGTTAAGAGATTCGTGGTCCCGAGCCGTTTCGCAGCCAAGGTGAATCCAGAGCTTTGCAGCAGCTGTGAGACCTGTTTGGAGAGGTGCTATTTCGAAGCCATTTCCATGGAAGGGGAGGGCGGCACTGCCGTGGTGAATCAGGAGAAATGCATGGGCTGTGGGCTCTGTGCGGCGGGCTGCCCCGGTGAGGCCATAGTCCTGGAAGAGATCCGGCCGGAGGATTTTGTGCCGGCCTAAAACGTCTATGGATTTAGTTTACTGAATTCTTGAGTCAGGGGTGCGGAAGTTGGGCTAGCTTTTTGGGGGGCATGGCAAATGGAGGCGGGCTTGAAGCCCGCCTCTTGGGAGATCAGTAGTCTTCTTAGGTGGCTATGGGGAGAGAGCCTCTAGAAGTTGGAGAAATGGGCCTCCTCCTCGTCCAAGGGGATAAGCTCTTCAGGCCTTCTTGAGGGTCTTGTGCGGCCGTTTCCTCTCTGGTCTTTGGAGGTAGGTGGGAAAAGAAGTTTTCTCTTGCTTGCCTGTAAATCCGAACCGCCCTTGCTCCTCGAGATCTCATATGTTTCATCAAGGCTTCCAACTTCCCCATTAGCTGTTGCCGATCGCAGACTGCCTTTCCTGGCCCCCTCAACCAGTGCCACAAGCTCCCCCACCAGTTCCCTCATGGCTTGGGCCTGGGCCTGGAGCTCCTCTGAGGCCGAGGCGCTCTCTTCCGCATTGGCCG
>CAYPWF010000036.1:0-38496 GCA_964414345.1 uncultured Desulfarculaceae bacterium | reverse complement strand
CCCCCCCCCCCCCCCCCCCCCCCCCCCCCCCCCCCCCCCCCCCCCCCCCTCATCCGGGAGACCCTGCTTCCTATACTGGACAATGAAATCCTGCGCAGGCTAGGTGACTCGGCCGTGCTCCAGATTGAGGGGGGTGAGCGTCTTGCCTTTACCACCGACTCCTATGTCATATCCCCCATCTTTTTCCCAGGTGGGGATATTGGCCGGCTTGCTGTAAGCGGGACCGTGAACGATCTGGCCATGGAAGGGGCCAGACCTTTGGCCCTGAGTCTTGGGATAATCCTGGAGGAGGGGTTTCCCATGGAGGATCTGGTCAGGATACTAAGATCCGTGAGGGATACTGCCAAAGAAGCCGGAGTCTCAGTGGTTACAGGAGATACCAAGGTGGTCAGAAAAGGCGAGGCCGACGGAATTTTTATCAATACTTCGGGAATCGGCATAGTTGCCCCGGGCATAGACACTTCAGGTGAAAAGGTTGCTGTGGGGGATGTTATTCTTGTAAGCGGTCCCATAGGGGATCACGGGGTGGCCGTAATGATTCAAAGGGAAGGCTTGAGAATGGAAAGCCTCCTTGAAAGCGACGTGGCTCCCTTGTGGGGATTGGTGGAAGGGCTTCTAAGCCTCTCTAGTGGGGTTAGTTTTCTTAGGGATCCCACCAGGGGGGGATTGGCCTCGGTTCTGACGGAGTTGGCCCGCATCACGGGCAAGGGAGTGGAACTCCAAGAGAGCCAGATACCGGTCAGAGAAGAGGTGCGTTCTGTGTGCGAGCTTTTGGGCCTGGATCCCCTTTACGTGGCCTGTGAGGGGAGGTGTGTTGCGGTGGTGGCCCAAGAGCGAGCGCAGGAGGCCTTGGAGCTCCTAAGAGCTCATCCTCTGGGTGAGCAGGCCAGGCTCATCGGCCGGATACTGGAAAAGCCTCCTGGGCATGTCCTGTTGAGAACCGCCATAGGGGGAAGCCGCTTGGTGCAGCTTCCCCTGGGGGAGCAGTTGCCGAGGATCTGTTGAAACTAAGGCCCTGCACAGGGGGTTTCGGCTTGGAAGGCCCTCTGAGAGGTTTTCGATTCCCTTCCATATCCAATAAATAACCGCCCTCTACGACTTTCCAAACCCCCTTGGAACGCCCAGGTTTTTCCAAGGCTACTACCACCACCACCGTGGCCTTGCCTCCCCTGGCCAGGAAGTAAAAGCTTCCTTTCCAAGGCCCGGAGGTGGATTCCTGGCTCCTCCAAAAGAAAAAAGGCAAAGGTCCCCACTGAAGTTCCCCGCCCAAATTGGAGGCCAGAAGGGAATCCTCGCTCAAGAATGTTTTGGAAACCTCATAAGCTTGGGGGACTTGCATTTCCTGCAGTACCGGCATCATTACCAGCACTAGGAGCACCAAACCCGTAGAGAGTATTCTAAACCATGGGAAACTCACAGTTGGTTTGGGCTCACCCGGTGTCTGGGTCGGAGGGGGGGAGCCTTGCGGGAATGGGTTCCCGCACCACTTGCAAGAAGGCGCTGGCTCTTGGCTCTGGCCGCAGCGGGGACAGGTCACCTGCCCTCCAGCAACCCCCGGGAGCCTTTGCTGCAACCTGGAGCGCAACAGCTCCGTGAGATCCGCCCCGCAACGCTGGCACTTTGGCTTGCGAAGCATCTTGAGAAGTCCCCACTGGGAGAGTTGGTAACGGGCTCCGCAGGCCGGGCACGTCACCTCGGTCACTGTTGCTCTGGTTGTGGCCATGGCTCGGCTCCTGAGCGCCTCTCACCAAAGGCGCGTGGCATTGATGGAAGGGAAGCCTTTCTCCAGTATCTTGGCTGCGGCAGAAGCTATATCGTAAGGCACAAAACGCGCCTCGATAACTCCCTCCTCAGGGTCCCAAAGTACGTACTTGGCCCTGTTGTCCCCGTCCCGCGGCTGACCAACACTTCCCACATTTACGATGTACTTGCAGTCGCGCCGAAGGAGACAAGGGCCCTTCTGCAAGGGCTGGATCTCAAGGTGGATTCCGTCGAACCTTATTATCTCGAGCTGGTGTGTGTGGCCAGTGAAACAGAGCTGCTGCTCCATGGATCCCATAATTCCCATCAACTCCCGTCTACTCAATTCAAATAGATAGGTGGTCACAGAGTCGGGAGGTGAGCCATGCACCAAGAGGGCTTCCCTCCAAACCATGGTAGGTTCCAGTCCCTCGATGTACTCCATGGTCTCTGCAGAGAGAAGCTGCCTGGTTATCAAAAGGGATTTCATGGTGGGGGGGTTGAACCATTCCAGCATGGAAGGATCCCTCAAACCCAACTCATGGTTTCCAAGGATGGACGGGACTTGCCTTTCCCTGAGCTCGGCTACCACGGCCTCCGGGTCAGCCCCGTATCCAACGCTGTCCCCCAAGCAGACCATCTCCTGGGCCTTGCAGGACTCTACGTCCAAAAGCACTGCCTGAAGCGCCTCCAGGTTCCCATGCACATCGGATATGACAGCCACCTGCATGAACAAATTCTACCAGATCATGAGGCTTCCGAAGAAGGGGGGAGCTGCTTTATGTCTCTCCAAGATCAAAAAAAGCACTGCAAGCCGCTAAAGAAAAGCGCCGGATCCTTGTTAAGGCCGCAAGGCTGTGGTACAAGAAACAAATTCCCTTGGTCCCGGCAATGGGGTCCAAGGGGGACAGGAAACCGGGGATTGTCGTGCTTGGAGAAAGAAGACTCAAGAGGTCGCAAGTGAGAACGGCTCGTAGCTTCCTGGCTCTATTGGGGCTTTTGATTTGTTTTTTAGGTGCTTGGGAGGGGCAACCCTGGGCAAAAGAGCAAGCCCAGGGCCAGCCTCGGCTATTCATATCAGGGCTGATCCTGGATTCCCAGTTGTCCCCTGTAAAAGATGCGGTGGTTCGGGTTTCCTTAGAGGGTCAGCCGCAGCCTCTCATACAGGCCGGCAGGGAAGTCTTGGAGGTAAGTTCCGCCTCGGATGGCTCTTACATTTTGGAGTTGGACCCCAAAGTTCCCCTCGGGGAGAAGAGCAAGGTTGAGGTGGAGGTGAGCAAGCCCTGCTTTATGACCATGCGAATTCCACTGGAGATGTCGGACTTCGCGTCCAAAGGGGATTCCTTTTACTTTCGAAAAGATGTGTCCCTCCCCAGGAAGGGGAGTCCGGCTCTTTGGATAGCTGTTTCGGTTTTCGCGGCCGTGTATTTTCTCATGGCCTTCGAGCTCATGCACCGTCTGGTGGCCGCCATGCTGGGGACAGCTGCCTTGCTTCTGATTACATACACTGCTGGCAACTTGGATGCGGACTACAGGATCATCACATTCCATGCGGCAGTGGAGTATGTGGACATGAACGTCGTGCTCCTGCTTCTGGCCTCCATGGTCATGGTGGGGATCCTGCGCCAAAGCGGAGTTTTTCAATGGGCTGTTTGGAAGTGTTTTCTGCTTAGCCGGGGCAGGAAGATGACCCTGGCTGTGCTTCTGATCTTCATTTCGGCAGGGATTTCCACCCTGGTAGACAATGCCGCCACCATGGTGGTTTTGACCCCTGCAACCCTTGTCCTGGCTCAGGGTCTACGCATGAATCCCCTGGCTTTGCTTCTGCCCCAGGTAATGGCAGCCAATCTGGGAGGCACGGCCACCTTGGTGGGGGACATATCCAACATGATGATAGGCTCGCGAGGGGGGCTAAGTTTCACGGATTTCCTGGAAAACCTAGGTCCTGTGTGCGGCTTGGGGTTAATGGCTTTACTGTTGATGAGCGGGCTCTGGTACCGAAAAGATTACCGTGCTCCTGCAACAAATACAGGGGAAAATCCAAGTTTTGAAGCTCGTGGCACAATAGAGGATCCGGTTCTTTTGGCCGTGGGTTTGGGGGTCTTGGTACCGGTGATCCTACTGCTTTTCACCCAGAGATACTGGAGAATGGAGGCCAGCGTGCCCATGCTGGCCGGCGCTTCGGTCCTGTTCGCTTACGGGGTCTTGAGCCGCAAGATAAAGATGATGGACTTTCTGGAAAAGGAGATGGAGTGGCCAACGTTGCTTTTCCTTATCTTCCTTTTCATCCTTGTAGGAACTCTAAAGGAGGTGGGGGCACTATCCTTCCTGGTGGAGGCCATTCGTCCGGTTTTCTCGGTCAGCCCAGGGGCGGGTGTCTCTCTTTTGCTTTGGGCAGGCGCTTTGAGCGCAGCCTTTGTGGACAATTTGCCCTTTACGGCAGCCATGTTGCCTGTTGCGGCTCATCTTCAGGCTGGTTTGCCTGAATTACATCCTCATGTGCTGTGGTGGGCCTTGGCCTTGGGGGTCTCCCTGGGGGGGAACGGCACCCTCATAGGAGGATCTGCCAACATGGTGGCCATGGGGATAGCCAGCTCAGCCGGCTACCCCACAAACTTTGCCAGATTCATGAAGTTCGGTTTTCTATACATGCTTATAAGCGTGGGTATCTGCAATGTGTGGTTGCTGGTATTCTATCTTTGAGGCCCGGCTGGCCTTTCCCTTCCGGTCGGCCCGAAAGGAGGGGGCCTGGATCCAAAAATCCTGCAAGAGGAGGTGAGACCATGGAGGTTAAGATCTATACAACACCCACTTGACCCTGGTGCAAGAAGGCGAAGGAGTTTCTTTCGCAGGCAGGGGTGAGTTACACGGAGCTGGATGTGACCAGGGACCCCAAGGCCCTGGAGGAGCTGGTGAGGGTATCGGGGGTGAGGAGCGTGCCGGTGATAACCTGTGGGGCGGACGTGCTGGTGGGGTACGATCCGGCCAGGATGGAATCCATAGTCAACTGCGCGAAGCAGCACTCGGAGGTTTAAGCGCCCCATAAGAAACTGGAATCCCCTTTGGGGCGTGCAAACCCAAGGCTTGGATTTGGGGGTGAAGCAATCAGTGAACCAGATGCAGGGCCCTTTTTACAGCGTTGTGATCCCGGTTTTCAACGAGCAGGAGAATCTAAGGCCCCTGGCCCGGGGGGTGAGGGAGACCCTTGAGTCCTTGGGGGGGGACTTCGAACTCATATTTGTGGACGACGGGAGCCAGGATCAGTCCCACGAGATCCTTCGAAGTCTGCACCAAGAGGATCCCAGGGTGGGCTACCTGCGGCTGGATGCCAACTCAGGCCAGTCCACAGCCCTTTGGGCTGGGCTCAAAGAGGCGCGGGGGCAGGTCATCATAACCATGGACGGAGACCTCCAGAACGATCCCCACGACATCCCCCTTCTGCTGAAAAACCTGGAGGGGTGCGAGGTTGTAACGGGCTGGAGACAAAAGAGACAGGACCCCTGGCTCAAGAGGGTCTCCACAAGGGTTGCCAACTTCGTGCGGGACATAGTCACCATGGAGCAGATAAGGGACACTGGATGCGGCTTCAAGGCATTCAGGAGGGAGTGCCTGGAAGCCGTGGTCCCTTTTGATGGGCTTCACAGGTTCCTGCCAACCCTCTTCCGCATGAGAGGCTTCAGGGTCAGGGAGGTGCCTGTGCCCCACCATCCCAGGCGCCACGGGGTATCCAAGTACAACATCCGAAACAGACTCTTCAGGGGCATGCTAGACCTGCTTGGGGTGCGCTGGCTCAAGAAAAGAAGGCTAAGCTACCAGGTGGTGGAGCGGGGAAGATGAAGCTTCTCTCGGAGCTATCCAACCCGTGGGTGATCCTGGGCCTCTCGGGCCAGCTGCTCTTCTCCTTGAGGTTCCTGGTGCAGTGGATCGTCTCTGAGAAGAGGAAGGAGAGCGTGATACCCGTCGCCTTCTGGTACCTGAGCCTGGGAGGGAGCCTGATTCTGCTAGCATACGCACTTTACAGGCAGGATCTGGTATTCGTGCTGGGCCAGTCAACAGGCTCCTTCATTTACATCAGAAACCTGATGCTCATTTACAGAAGACGGAACAAAGAAGAGGGCAAGAGGTTTTAAGCAATTCTCAAACAGAATAATCCGCGCCCAGGACTGGGTGAAAAAAAAAGGACACCCTTCTCCCAAGCCTCGGGACTCAAAGGTTTTTGCGGGCGGGATGAATCCCGCCCGAGACTCAGCCAAAAGGGCGAGGGTTTTTCTCCCATTCCCCGAGTGGGACAAGAACGCACTTTCTTGGTGAACCTTTCTCAAGTGGCCGGCACCACGGGCGCCGGATGCCAGTAACCCGTTATCTTGGGAAGCCAAAGAGCAAGGTCCTGCCAGTAAGTCAGCAGGAACAGGACCGCCATCTGTATTATGAGAAATGGCACAACCGACTTGGTCACATAGATAAGATCCCTCTTGGCTATGGCCCCCACTATGTAAAGGCTTACCCCCACGGGCGGGGTGCAGTAGCCTATGGCCAGGTTAAGGGTGAAAAGAAGCCCAAAATGCATCATGTCTATGTCAAAGACCCTCAGCATGGGGATGAAAATGGGCCCCAGGATCAAAGTTGCAGATATCACGTCCATGAACATTCCCACCACGAACAGGAGCAGGTTGGCCACCAGAAGGAACATGAAGGGGGAGTGCACCACGGAGAGCACCGCCTCTGCCACCTGGTTGGGGATGTTCTGCAGGCTCAGGTAACGGCCAAAGCATGTGGCCCCGGCCACTATGATGAGGAGGGTGGCAGAGGTGACAGCCGAGTTCACTATGACCTTTTTCACCTCTTTGAATTTCATTGACTTGTGAATGAAGATCTCCACTATGAAGGCATACACGCAGGCCACCACCGCGGCCTCGTTGGCGGTGAAGATCCCGGTGAAGATCCCGGCAAAGATGACCACGGGGAGCATCAGGGCCCAGATGCACTCCCTCATTATTCCCCAGAACTCCCTGAAGCTGGGCACCGGGGGCCTTATGTAATCCGCCCTGTTCCTGTAATAGAAATAGGTGTAAAAACACGTCCCGACGGTTATGAGGACCCCAGGGATGAACCCTGTCAGGAAAAGCCCCTCCACAGAGACGTTGGTGATCATGGACCAGAGGATCATGCTGATACTGGGCGGGATGATTATCCCCAGATTCCCCGATGTCGCCATGAGCCCTATGGCGTACTTTTCCTGATAATGGTACTGGATCAGTGCCGGGATCATGAAGCCTCCCAGGGCCACCACTGTTGCCACCGTGGAGCCTGAGATGGCCCCGAACATGGCGCAACCCAGGACCCCTGCCATGCCAAGACCCCCGGGGAGCCAGCTAACCATGGCGTTGGCTGCCCGGATCAGTTTGTCCACAAGGGAGCCGGAGGTCATGATGTTCCCGCAAAGGATGAAAAAGAGGACCACCACTAGAGAAAAATTGTCCATGCTCCGGAACATGGTCTGCACGAGGGTGGCAAGAGGTAGATCAGTATACAGGACGAAGCCCACCACAGCAGCGAAGAAAAGGCACATGAACACAGGAACCAAAGCGGCCATCCCACCCAGCACGATGGCCAGGATCACCAGGTGACTCGTCTCCATGGCAACTCTCCGGAAAAGTAAGTGAAATGCAAGGCCACTGTATCGCCCCCCTCAGCCCCGTCTGAGCTGGAGGATGTCCTCCCGGATGGCCAGAAGGGTCCTAAGAAGCATCATGAGGCCCATGAGGGGCATCACGGCGAAGAGCGCCTCCAGGGGTATCTCCAAGATGAGGGTGGTCTGCCGGGTCTGGGCTTGCTGGAGCATCACTTCCCAGCCCAGGAACATCATGATCACCGAGAAGGCCACCGTGGCCGCGTGGCTGAAAAACGTCAGGGGGGCCTTGAGCCAGGGCACAAACTGAATGAGGGCGTCTATCTTGATCATGGAGCGGTTCTTGATGGCGGCACTGCACCCGATGAAGGTGGTATAGATTATCACCTCCCTCACGAACTCCTCGGACCATGAAAGAGTGTAATTGAAGCCGTAGCGCAGAATCACGTTGAAGAAAAGGGCGATGAGGCACACGAAGGTCACCAGGAAAAGTGACCACTCCTCGAAAAACCCCAAGATCTTGTCAAGCCAATCCGCCAACTTGTGCATGGAACCATCCCCTTAGAGAACTGGGCCGCCGAAAAAATGGGCGGGGGGGAGTTCTCCCCCCCCTGCCCGGGCCACCTCACGGTCTCTTGTAACCCATAAGATCCTGAACTTCCTTGAGATAGTTGTCGAACTTGTATTTGTCTCCGGGATAGAGCTTGTTGATCTCCTCTGCGTACTTCTCGTGTACTTTGTTGCTTAGCTTTCTCAGGGTCTCCATCTCCTCGGCCGAGAGCTTGAAGAACTGCACCCCGTCCTTCTTGGCCTTCATGATCTCCTCACCCTCCTGGGCCACAGTTTCCTTCCGGATCTGGGCGCAGGCCTCGTGCACCACCTCTTTGAAGGTCTTCTGGAGATCCGTCGGGAGGGACTCGAACCACTTCTTGTTGAAGGTCCAGATGAAAAGACCCTGGGCATAGTTGATCTGGGTGTAGTTCTTGACCACTTCGAATTTCTTGGTGATATTGCAAACCATGGCAGTGTGATCCAGGGCGTCTATCACACCCTGCTTGAGGGCCACGTGCACATCCGGCCAGGGCATGACCACCGGCTTCACCCCCCAAGACTCGTAAGTAAGCTTATTGACGGCCGCCTCGGCTATGCGGATCTTGGTCTTCCTGAGATCCGCGATGGTCTTTATGGGCTCTCGGCTGGCCCAGCCGTAATTGCCGTACCCGGTGATGTCCAGGGCCATGATCCCCTGGTGGTCCATAGCCATCAGAAAATGCTCGAAGAGCTTGCCGCTTCCCACGAACTTGTCAAGCTTCTCGAAGGAGTCCACCAAGAAGGGAAGGTTCACGATCCCGAAGCGGGGCCCCAGGTTGGTGGATGCCACAGAGCTTACCGCCATTCCCTGGATTGTGCCCATCTGAAGCTGGTTCAACACCTCCACCTCCCCACCCAGGATGGAGAAGGGCTTGTAGTCCAAGTACATCTGCCCCTTTGTGCGCTCCCAGAGCTTGTCCCTGATGAGAAAACCAGCATACACGCCCTTTAGCACGGGATTGGAGACATTGGAAACAGTAAACTTGTACTTGGCCCCGGATGGGTCAAACTTGGGCTTCCAGGCCTCCAAGGGGTCCTTCTGCTGGGCCAGGGACTGCCCGGCAAAGAAGATCACACCCACCAGTACCCCAGCCAAAACCTTCCATTTTCTCCTGAAATCCATGGGCGCCTCCTCCTTTCGGTGAACTGCCTTCACCTCTCGGTTTGGACCTCGCCTTGTGGCGGCGAGCCCTGTCCAGGACGCAACAGCCTCTCCCGGGGGGCAAGACTCCTTCAGAGACCGTGCCTTCCCCCATGTCATCTAGCTAGAACCTTCCCATTTCTTCGGGATGCCAGTGTGCTGCCATCACCTCCCTTCATACCAGCATATTGCCTTCCCCGGGAGTCGATCCCAACTGTTTCTTGCCACAAGTTCTATAGAGCGTGGCCTGTGTATACATTCCCACAAGACCCTTTGTCAAGCTTTTTTTGCTTGAAGGCCGTTGCACCTTCGGTTATGTTGATGCTGGAGAATCCATTGCGGGTGAGAGGAGCTTGGTTATCGCCATGGTGGAGGCCGGCAATCCCCTCCTGGTGGATGTGGGGGAGGTCAGCCAGAGGGCACCTTCAGAAGAGGAAATGCGCCTTCACAGGGAGAGATATAGGGTCTTCATAGAAGAGGTGGCCGACGGCTTCTACGAGGTGGACTTAAGGGGCAACTTCACCTTTTTCAATGATGCCTTGTGTCGCATCTTTGGCTACCCCCGCAACGAGATCCAGGGCCGCAACTACCGATCCTTCATGGACGAGCGAAACGCCCAGTTCGTTTTTGAGAATTTCAACAGGATCTACAGGACCGGTCAGGGCGTGACCGACCTGGTCTGGGAGATCCAACGAAAGGATGGGGAGAGGAGGGTCCTGGAGGTATCCGCTAGCCTCATGAGGGACGATCAGGGGGAGAGGATAGGTTTTAGGGGCATAGCCAGGGACATAACCGACAGACACAAGGCAGAGCTTGCCCTGAGGGAGTCGGAAAAGAGGGCCCACCAGCAATCCTTGGCCAGCCGAAGGGCGGAGAGGCGCTACAGAACGCTCCTAGACTTCATGCCTGATCCTGTGGCGGTATTCAATATGGACAACACTGTCTCCTACGTGAACCCTGCCTTTGTCAGCGTATTCGGCTGGAGCCTTCAGGAGCTGGAGGGCAGGCATCTCCCATTCGTGCCCCCGGGACTCCTCCAGGAGACCAGAGAGGGGCTAAAGAGGCTTCTCAGGGAGAAGGTGGTCCAGGGTTTCGAGACCCAGAGACTCACAAAGGACGGTAGGCTAAGGGAGGTGGTCCTGGGTGGGGCCTTGTTCTATGACGAGGAGGGAGAGCCCTCGGGGCAGGTGGTGATCCTCAGGGACGTGACCGAGGAAAAACGCGTGGCCCGCACCAATCAGACTCTCTTCCGCATAAGCATGGCCCTCCCGCGTTTCTGGAAACTGGAGGAGAGGCTGGAGTATATCATCCGAGAGGTCAAGGAACTCATGGGGGTGGAAGGGGCCTCGGTGATCCTCCTGGACCAGGAAAAGAGGGAGTTCTACTTCCCGGTGGCCTCGTATGACGATCCCGAGACGGGTCGCAGGATGACCGAGATCCGTTTCCCGGCAGAGAAGGGTGTGGCAGGCGAGGTCTTGCGCACAGGGGAGCCCATCATAGTGCCGGACACCTCCAAGGACCCCCATTTCTTCAGGAGGGTGGACGAGCAGGCCGAGTATGAGACCCGTAACATGCTGGATGTGCCCATCCGCACAGAGGATAGAATCATAGGGGTCCTGTGCGCCGTGAATAAAAAGGATGGAGCCTTCGACCAGAAGGATGTAGAGCTGCTAAGTGCGGTGGCCAGCACCGTGGCCTTCCCCATTGAGAATGCCCGAATAGCAGAGCAACTCAAGCGCTCGTACGAGGAGGTGCAGAACCTCAACCGGGCCAAGGACAGGGTAATCCACCACCTTTCCCACGAGCTGAAGACCCCTGTTTCGGTGCTCTCCGCATCCCTGGCCCTTCTGGCCAGGAGAGAGCTGCACAATGATGACATGTCCTGGCACAAGGCACTGGAGAGGGCGCAGAGAAACCTCTCCCGCATACTGGAGATCCAATACCAGATCGAGGACATAATGCGCGAGAGGGACTTTCGGGTCCAGGGCATGCTCATGGGGCTGCTGGAGGTCTGCGCGGACGAGCTGGAGGCCTTAGTGGCCCTGGAGACAGGGGGGGAGAAGCTCACAGACAGGATCCGAAAGCGCATCCAGGAGACCTTTGGGCTGGTATCCTTTCCCAGAGAGAGGATTCAGCTCAAAGGGTTCCTGGAGGGTTTGCTTGAGGAGCTAAGGCCCAAGTTCTCCCACAGGAAGGTGGAGGTGCGAGCCAGGCTGGATCCCCGAGCCCCGGCCGTTTTTCTCCCGCCGGAGGTCCTGAGAAAGGTGGTGGAGGGGATCTTGCGTAACGCCATAGAGAACACCCCTGACGGGGGCAGGGTGGAGTTGAGCCTGAGTCCTGGTGGTTCGAGGGTGGTCCTGGAAGTGAGGGACTGGGGGGTGGGCATCACCCCTGAGAGCCAGCCCCTCATCTTCAAGGGGCCCTTCACCACCCAGGAGACTCTCCACTACTCCTCCAGAAGACCTTATGACTTCAACGCCGGAGGGAAGGGACTGGATCTGTTCCGGGCCAAGGTTTTCTCCGAGAGATATGGCTTCACCATCCGGATGGAGTCCAAGAGATGCGTGTACATACCCAGGGAGCAGGATCTTTGCCCTGGAGACATAGGTCGTTGCCCCCATTGCCAGAGCCCACAGGACTGCCTGGCCTCAGGGGGCACCAGAGTCATCTTGGAGTTTCCCGTGGCCGAGGCACAGGTGGGGGGGGGGTTCCGTGGGCTCCGGGTAAGGCAGGTTTACTTGCGGTGAGGTCATAGATCAACAGGAGTGAAGTCGGAATGAAGCTCTCAGGTTCCCAGATAGACGGGGCAGGAGAGGAGAGGCAGGGCTTCTTCAAGGAGCTGAGGGTGGAGTTTCTAATCCACGAGCTCAAGGATCCTTTGGCCGTGATAGAGACCGGGCTGCGAATGCTTTTGGAAAAGCAGGAAAGCTACGGAGGGCTTTCCCGCAAGCAGGAAAGGACCATCCAAAGGAGCCTGAGGGCGGCCCGCAAGGCAAGGGCAATGCTCCATGGCCTGCTGGAGGTGGGCCGCTCAGAGGCGGGCTGCTTTTCCTGCGAGAGGTTCCCGGTGTCCCAGACCCTCTATGGGGTTATCCTGGAGGCAGTGGAGACCATGGACTCTGCTGCCCAGGAGGAGCTGGCAGACGGGGAGATGACTCCCGCGGTACTGGCCAGATGCGGGGTGAAGGTGCAGATGGATCCATCCCTGGACGAGGAGGTAATGTGCCAGGACCAGGCCAAGTTCTGCCAGATAGTGGGGAACCTGGTCAAGAATGCCCTCCACCATCGCCAGAGCAAGGTGGAGGTGCGTGTGGCCCGTCAAGGAGAGGCTTTGGCAGTGGAGGTGAGCGACGACGGTCCAGGGATCCATCCAGAGCATCAGGAGCTGATATTCAGGAGATATGCCCAGCTGGAGGCCCCCGAGGGTCTGTCCCGGCGTGGGCACGGGCTTGGCCTGGCCGGGGCCAAGATCCTGGCTCAGGCACTGGGGGGAGGTCTGGAGGTCAGAAGCGAGCGGGGCAGAGGCGCTGTTTTCAGACTGGTGGTCCCCATGAACCTGGAGCAAACAGGGCAGAAAGCTCCTCGGGAGGGTTGAATAGAACGCAGGGAGGTAACAAATGTCGGGGAAATCTTATCTGAAAGGCAAGAGGATCCTGGCCGTGGACGACGAGGAGGATGTGCTTGAGACCATCGAGGATATTCTGGATGAGAGTCGGGTGGAGAGGGCCAAGGACTACGAGACGGCCTCCCGAAAGCTCAAGGAAGGGGGATACGACCTGGCCATCTTAGACATAATGGGGGTGGACGGCTTGAAGCTCCTTGAGGAGGCCGTTGAGAAAGGGATCCCGGCCGTGATGCTGACGGCTCATGCCATCAATCCAGAAGCCCTCATGGCCTCCATACGCAAAGGGGCCATTTCCTATCTGCCCAAGGAGAGACTGGCCGACCTGGATGCCATGCTCAACGAGCTCCTGGCGGCCAATGAGAGAGGGGAGCCCACCTGGAAGCTTCTCTTCGAGAAACTGGGAGAATACTTCGATGAGAGGTTCGGCCCTGGTTGGAAGGAAAAGGACAAGGAGTTCTGGAGCGAGTTCAGCCGCACATATCAGGTGGGAAAGGGCATAAGGGAGAGGCTATTGCACGACAGGGGCATAAGGGACAAAGGTATATAGCCCGGGTGATTCTGCAAAGCCAGTGAGTTCGGGGGCTAAGTCCCCAACTTCCCAATAGACTTTTACATATACCGACTCAAGGCAGGACCGAATCTGAAACGGAAAACCAGGGTGCTTTTGAGTATGGACCGGTTTGTCCAAACATGTCATCAAGCTAGCCCGCATTATCCACTGATCGTGAATAATGCGGGCTAGCCCTGATCCTTCGGTAAGGGAGCCCGCTTGCGTCTCAACACATCTCAAGGGGGAGGCATGGGATCCCCCAGGATGAAAGTTATCTGACAGTGGAGGGCCTCCCCCTCTTCCCAGGGCCAGACCTCTACATGCAGGTCTCCCCAGGGCGTGGGCACAAGAGCGGTCAAGATCACATGATTTGCCTTGGAGTCCCCCAGGGAATCCATTTCCACGCAACGGCCCTCAAAAAGAATCCTGCCCCCAAGGGCCTCCATGCTCTTTCTCAAGTGTCTTCGGATTTCCGTCACACTGGGCCGAGGCGACCCGGCTATCAGGGTGTGAAGCTCCTTTCGAACCCAACCCCTGGGTTCCAGAAGACCCCCTGGGGAGCAAATCCTGTAGGCCGAGTTGTTGGTTTGGCTTGCCTGGGCCAAAAGAAAATCTCCAGGAGGAGCAATGACTCCTACCTGAGGCTCGCTCATGAATTCAAAGGTCAGGGTTCCTGCAATGCACCACGTAAACAAGGCCATACTCAAGACCACAAGCCTCACTGGATCTCTCCTTTTTTCCCCCCGGCCGGTGCCCTCATCCCTTGCGGCCAGCGGATCGTGCCCTGATCTTCCAATAGATCCAAACCCCGGATGAGGCCATCCAAAGGGTCAGGCCCCCCAAGGCCAATCTGTAAAGCGCCCCAAGAACTCCTCCCCCGTGGTGGAGGGAGCCAGCAGGATCCCAAGTGGCCCCTTCCAATGGTTCAACCGCAACCAGGGCTCCCTGAACCGTGTGAGCTTCTCCCTTTGAGAGGGGAAGCTCTTCCAAGCTGAGAAATATCCCTGTGCCCGCCTGGAGGAAAAGGAAAAGGGCCAAAGCAATCCCTGCTCGACGATGCCATTTGCGAAGCTGAAGCTCCTTCACAGGCCACCTCCTGTTGGAGAATCATTCTCCCCAAAAAAAGCCAGATCATCATCTTATACCGCCCCAAGAATTATAGGGAGGCGTGGATACGATCAAGACCTGAAGCTTGCCCCCTGGGGTTCACGCAAAGGGTGTAAAGACCTTGGAACTTTTTAGGTTTCTTGACAGATTCGCCCTGGACTTCTATATTTAAGCCTCATCTCGAAAAAGGCTCGCCTGAACATAAGGGTTCCCTGGTCTGGTCCGTTTGGCGAGCTTCATATCGGGAATTCATTATTTTTGGGGGGTGAGAGGTGAGGTGGGCAGAAAGCCTGGTTCGGTTCATAGACTCAGTGAATCTCAAGGTGGGCAAGGCTGTATCATGGCTTAGCTTCAGCCTGCTTTTGCTTGTGGTATTTGACGTAGTCATGAGGTACGTGTTCAAGAAAAGCTTCGTGGCTGTCCAGGAGGCGGAGTGGCATATCTTTGCCGTCTTCTTTCTGATCGGGGGCGGGTACACGCTTTTCAGGGACTCCCACGTGAGGGTGGATATCTTTTACCAAAAGATGTCTGCCAGGCTTCAGGCTTGGATCAACTTGCTGGGGGTTCTGCTTTTCCTGCTTCCTGGCTGTTACCTTGTCATTAAGACCTCATCCAAATTTGCTTGGACCTCCTGGCTCATAAGGGAGGCCTCGGCCGATCCTGGAGGGCTCCCGGGGCGCTATCTGCTAAAGGCCGTGGTGGCTGTGGCCTTTGTGCTTATAGCCTTTCAGGGGATTTCCATGGGGCTCAAGAGCCTCATGACCCTATTGGGAAGGCCTATGCCTGAGATCCAGCGCAAAGGAGGCCACTGATGCACGATGCACTTCCCGGGATAATGTTCCTGGTGCTAACCATCCTTCTCATGGTGGGATTCCCCGTTGCTTTCACTCTCTTGGGCACTGCTCTTTGCTTTGGCCTTATAGGCTTCGGCTGGGGTTTCTTCGATCTGCTGCCCCTGCGTATCTGGGGAGTCATGACCAATTTCACCCTCATAGCCGTGCCTCTTTTTGTGTTCATGGGTGTGATGTTAGAGCGCTCGGGTATCGCCGAAGAGCTGTTGGAGACCATGGCTGTGCTCTTTGGGAGAATCAGGGGAGGCTTGGCTACCTCGGTGGTGATCGTGGGAGCCCTTTTGGGGGCCTCCACAGGGATCGTGGGGGCCACTGTTGTGACCATGGGGCTCTTGTCCCTGCCCACCATGTTACGCCACAACTACAGGGCAGAGCTGGCCACAGGCACCATAGCTGCCTCAGGCACCCTGGGTCAGATAATTCCCCCCAGCATAGTCCTGGTGCTCCTGGGGGACATAATAGGGGTTTCGGTGGGGGACCTCTTCATAGGAGCTGTGATACCGGGGATCGTACTGGTAGTTCTCTACATCATATACATCACTATTGCTGTTAGTTTCAAACCTGCCTGGGCACCTCTAATACCCAAAGAGAAGTGGAGGGAGATGATGGGGCCCGGCTTCGGCCGCAGAGTGGCAAGGGCACTTTTAGCTCCCTTGATCCTCATGATAGCGGTTTTGGGATCCATCTTTGCCGGTATCGCCACCCCCACTGAGGCCGCAGGGGTGGGGGCCGCTGGGGCCACCATAATGGCTGCTCTCAAAAGGAAGTTCAACGCGCGGGTCCTCAAAGAGGTGATGGAGACAACCACCAGGCTTACCAGCATGGTTTTCATAATACTTGTTGGGGCCAGCGCTTTCGGGCTTGTGTTTAGGGGTTTGGAGGGGGACCGTGTGGTGAGGGAGTTCATCCAGCACATCCCGTACGGGAAATGGGGGGTCCTGGCCATAGTCATGGGACTCATTTTCATAATAGGTTTTTTCCTGGATTTCATTGAGATAACCTTTATCCACATTCCGGTTCTTGCCCCCATCATGAAGCTTTTGGGCTTTGATCCTCTCTGGTTTGGGATTCTTTTTGCCGTGAATCTCCAGACCTCCTTTCTCACCCCACCTTTTGGTTTCGCCCTGTTTTACCTAAAAGGGGTCTGCCCACCCCAGATCACTACAGGGCATATCTACAGGGGGATAATCCCCTTTGTTGCATTGCAGTTGATAGGGCTTCTGGTGGTGGTCTTTTTCCCCCAGTTGGCCACCTGGCTGCCCAGGGTGGTCTTCGGGTGATCCTCAAGGCAGGAAACAAAAAAGGCCACGGGAATGGCTCCTCGGAATCGGGAAACTCTTTTCCCGTGGCCCCAATGGATCTCAGACTTTGATCCCTGCTATGAGATCGTAGTAGGTGCGCTCGGAGATCTCCGACCACTCTCCATAGGTCTTCTGGAAGGCCTTGAAGGCCTCATGTACTTTCTTGGCCTGTGGCTCCTTGGAGGCCTCCTCCTCCAGGGCTTCCGCTGCTAATTTCTTAAGGGCCTTCATGACAGTTTCAGGGAAGCGGATGACCTCCACCTTGTGCTTCTTGACCAATTCTTCCAGGGCAGCTCCATTTTGAGCCTCGAACTCGGTCAGCATCCACACCGTGCTCTCGGCGCAGGCCCCGTCCACTATGGCTTTAAGATCGGCCGGAAGTGACTCATAGGCCTTCTTGTTGAATAAATACTCCAGCACGCTTCCAGGCTCGTGCCAGCCGGGGTAGTAATAGTATTTGGCTGCCTGGTGGAAACCCATGCGCATGTCGTGGAGGGGGCCCACCCACTCGGTTCCGTCAATAGCTCCCCTCTCCAAGGAGGTGTAAATCTCCCCACCTGCCAGAAGCACCACAGTGGCCCCGGCTTTGGCTATGACTTTCCCTCCCAGGCCAGGTATGCGGAACTTGAGCCCCTTGTAGTCATCGATGGTCTCTATCTTCTTCTTGAACCAGCCTCCCATCTGGACCCCTGTGCTACCCCCCAGCCTAGGGATAACGTTGAAGGGGGCATAGGTCTCCTCCCAAAGCTTCTGGCCGCCCCCAGAGACGATCCAGGTGTACATACCTTGGGCGTTCAATCCAAAGGGCACGGCACAGAACCACTGGGAGGCCGGGGTTTTCCCGGCCCAATAGTAAGCTGCGCTGCTTCCCACCTCCACAGTTCCCTGGGAAACCGCGTCGAAGGTGTTCAGGGGTGGCACCAGCTCCCCCCCGGCGTAGACGGTAATTTTCAGCCTCCCGCCGCTTAGTTCCTCCACCCTTTTGGCGAACCTGTCGGCCCCTGTCTGAAGAATAGGCAGCCCAGGGGGCCAGGTGGTAACCATTTTCCATTGGATGGCCTTGCCCTGGGCCCATATGGTGGGGGCCCCGATCCCGGCGGTGGTGGCTGCTGCCGCCCCACCCACAGCCGCCTTCTTGAGGAATTCCCTGCGCTTCATGCACACCTCCCTTTCTTGGTATGGATTTTGTCAATAAAGATCAATTGCCGGCTTTTGTCAAGCTTTTGGACTGGCTTGAAGCAAGACCAGGCTTCAGGCTAACATCCCCCAATGTGAAGCGGAGCTTTTGCACTAAGGGGAGGTTGAAAGGGCATGGGAAAGGGACTGGTGATAGTTCTAACGGGTGACGGGAAGGGCAAGACCACCTCTGCCCTTGGCATGGCCCTGAGGGCAGCGGGCCAGGGCCTCAAGGTGCTCTTGCTGCAGTTCGTCAAGGGAGGGAACCTGTACGGGGAGCACAGGGCCCTGGAGCGGATCGAGGGGATCCATGTGCGCTCACTGGGCCTGGGAATGCTTCTGAACAGCCCGCACAGCTTGGAGGAACACCGGGAGAAGGCCAGAGTGGCCCTGGGGGAGGCCCGCAAGGCCATGCTTTCGGGGGATTGCCAGATGCTCATCCTGGATGAGGTCCTCTTTGCGGTGCAGGCCGGACTCTTGGAAGAGGAGGACGTCTTGGGCCTGATCCGGGAAAAACCTGAGGAGCTTCACCTGGTCTTGACTGGAAGGGGGGCCACCCCGGCCATTGTGGAGGCGGCTGACACCGTGACCGAGATGGTCTCTCAGAAACACCACCACGAGGTCCTGGGAGTCCCAATCAGAGGCACCGATTTCTGAGGCCATGGCTTGACTGATCCTGAAAATGGCGGTTATCATAAGAATGTTCCTTGGAAAACTAAAAAAGTTTTTATATCTATCTACCCTGCGAAAGCCGCAGCTGAACCTGCTCCTGTTGCCGTAGAGTGTAGGCGTGAGTTTTTCTGAACGGCTTGAGGCCTGGATGCTCAGGCTTCAACCGGGCCTTTTTGTAAGGGGGACCCCCAATGCCCCTGGACTGGCGTAGCGCGCTCACTCGAGACGGGCACCGGGTCATCTTATCCGGCCTGCCCATCGCCATGCACTGCCATCATTACAGCATCAACCTGCAGAGGATGCTGGAGGACACCCTCGACAGCGAGGGGGTGGGCTTGCTCTTTCGGGCCGCGGAGGAGGCGAGCTTGCTCGGGTTTCGCTCTATACTCAGACAATATCCCAAGATACGCACCGTTAAGTCCAAGCTGGAGCTGGCCTCCACCGTGTACCAGAACTGCGGGATGGGGATCATCCATTTCCAGCAGATCGGGCCCAAAGGGGGCATCATCGAGAGCCCCTCCAGCCATCATGTCACGGGATGGCTGGCCAAGCACGGGGGCCGCCAAAGCCCGGGCTGTCATTTCTCCCGTGGATGGATAGCTGGGGTCATGGAGGCCATCTATGGTAAGTCCCTCGGCTCCTACGTTGTGGAGGAGCTGGCCTGCAAGATGGCGCGTCAACCCAAGTGTGTTTTCGAGGTAAGGGAGCGTTAGATGGCCATAGACGGGCACAAGATAGTGCAGGCCGTGATGGAGGGAAGCCGAATTCGCGACGCCAAGGGCATAATACCCATCTTCGGGGTATACCTCTGCCTTTTCTTCGTGCAGTATTACAACCGGCTCTCCTTCGAGTTCGAGAAAAAGATGGGCAAGACTCGCCGGGATGAGTCAGCCCGGCTCCTCATCGAGGCAGCCCAGGAGTGCGGGTATGCCACGTTCCAGGGAATCCGCAATTCCTGGGAGTGGGAAGAGATCGTCCAGCCCATGATAGAGAGTAAAGAGGATCAGATCATGGGCTTCACCGCAGTGGCGGTGGCCTTTGGTTGGGGCGACCTGGATGTGAAGGAGCTGGTTCCCGAAGAGAAACTGGTCATCAGAGTAAACGATTCCTACGAGGCCACGGGCTACCTGCAGGGGTATGGCCTGGCGGATTCCGGGAAATGCTACATGCTAAGAGGAGTGACAGCTGCTTTCATGGATTTGCTTTACGGGGGCCAGTACCCGGAGGGGTGTTTCGCCTTCCTGGCTGAAGAGCCCTTTTGCCGGGCCAAGGGAGACCCTTACTGTGAGTTCGTTGCGCGAAAAAACCCTGGATTTGGTCCTCCATAACAGGGCCAGACTCCAAGCCCAGGAGTGCTGGGAGTCACTGGACTGCTCCAAGGTCCTCTGCCCGGCTCACGGGAAGCGGGGGGTCACCTGCTGGCTCATTCCCGAGACCCACTGTACCAACTACATTGTAGAGGATTTCCTCCAGAAGCTCTCCAGCTGCCTCACCTGTCCCTTCTTCAGGAGCAAGGGGGAGACTGATCCCAGAGGCTGGCACCACTTTGTGGCCGAACAGGTGAGAAGGTACAACTTCAAGGCCCTGGAACAGATCTACCAGAAGGAAGAGAGCTTCGTGGAGATCCTAAACCGCATCCCGGACGGGCTATTTACCACAGACCGGGAGTGGCGTATCACCTATTTCAACCCAGCGGCCGAGAAAATAACCGGTTTCTCAGCCTACGATGCGGTGGGGATGTACTGCAAGGACGTATTCAAGAACACCATCTGCGAGGCGGACTGCGCGCTCAAGCGAGCGGTGGCAGAGGGTCAGGACATCCACAACAGGGAGTACGTGATCACCAACATCCATGGGGAGAGGGTCCCCATCATGTGTTCCACCTCGGTTTTCCGGGACAGGGACGGGAGGATCACCGGGGGCATAGAGATCTTCAAGGATATGACGGAGTTCAAGAGACTCCAGGAGGAGGTGGGGAGGAGGGAGAAGAAGTACAGAAGGATTTTTGAAGGTAGTCACGACATGATCTACACCACCAACCTGAACGGCCGGATTCTGGACGTTAACCAGGCTGGGGTCCAGATGCTGGGTTACGAAAGCAAAGAAGAGATGCTTAGCATTGGGTCAGCGAGAAAGTTGTACAAGAGGCCCAGGGACCGGGACAGATTCATCCAGCTCATGAAAGAGGAAGGGTATGTAAAGGATTTTGGAGTGGACTTCAAGAGAAAGGACGGAACCCCCATCCACGTGCTCATATCAAGCCGTCGCTACGAGGACCCTGAGACCGGGGAGGTGCAGTTTGAGGGGATCATCAAGGACATCACCCAGCGCAAGATGGCCGAGGATGCCCTGAGGGAGAGGAATCGGGAACTATCCATCATAGCCACCATCGCCTTTGCTTTGAACCTCACCATGGACATGGATCATGTGCTCAAGGTCATCCTCTCCAATGTCCTGAAGCTGCTGAAACTCAAGAAAGGGGCCATCTTCCTCATAGATCGGTCCAGGAAGACGGCCGAACCCCATGCCATATTCGGTCTCCCCTCCCAGGACCCCGACCAGGCCGGTGGCCTGGTTTTCAAGGACGCATTGCTGGAGAGATCCCTTCTGGAGAACAAGGACTCCCTGATCCCCAGTCCCAGCTTCCCCCCCTTCAAGGTCACGTACGTGGCAGAGGGGGGAGAAACCGTGCCATGGCTGACATGCTACCTCATAACCTCCAAGGGGAACGCCCTGGGGTTCATCGGGCTGGATGTGCCGGGCTCCAGGCTCTTGAGCCCCCATGAGGTGACCCTCTTGAGCTACCTCTGCAATTTCCTGGGAGGGGCTCTGGAGAACAGCCAGCTCATGGAGACCATCCGAAGGCATCGCCAGGAACTGCGCAGACTGACCGAGAGGCTCTTCCAGAACCAGGAGGAGGAGCGAAGGCGCATAGCAAGGGAGCTTCATGACGAGGCTGGCCAGGCCCTGACAGCCGTGAAGCTCAGCCTGGACAGCCTGGAGCAGGCCCTCAGTGGGGAAAAGGGCCTTATCAAGGAGAGGATAAGGGATATCCGCTCCATGCTGACCCGCACCACATCGGAGATCAGGAGGCTCTCCTACCGCTTGCACCCCACGCTTCTGATCGACCTAGGTTTGGAGCCGGCTTTGGAGTTATATCTCAAGGAAGTGGTCAGGCACTCAAGCCTGGATGTGGAGTTCCGGATGGTGGGCTTTGATCGAAGGCTTCCACCCGAGATGGAAACGGTTCTTTACAGATTCAGCCAGGAAGCATTGACCAATACCCTCAAACATGCCAGGGCCAAGCGATTCCGCCTATCCATCATCAGGAGCTACCCCAAGATCATATTTCAGGCCGAGGACGACGGCTGCGGTTTTGACGGCCAGATATCCGGGCTCAACAAGAGGAGCCTGGGATTGCTGGGCATGAGAGAGAGAGCCTCTCTCTTGGGCGGGAGCTTTTCCCTGAGAACAGCTCCGGGCAAGGGCACTCGCATCCGCATCGAGATCCCTTATGAGGAAGGCCATGGCAGTAGGAGAGCCGATCAAAATTTTGCTGGCTGATGATCACACCATTGTGCGTCAAGGCCTAGCCCGCCTGCTGGAGGACCAGCCAGGACTTAGAGTCGTGGGCGAGGCCGAAAACGGCAGGGTCGCCGTGGAGAAGGCCTTGGAACTCAAACCCGACGTGGTCATCATGGACATTGCCATGCCCTTTCTAAACGGCATAGAGGCTGCCAAGAGGATCAAGAAGCATTTGCCAAAGGTCAAGATACTGATCCTGTCCATGTACGCCCAGGAGAACCATATCCACGAGCTTCTCCAGACCGGGGTGTCTGGCTACCTGCTCAAGGAGTCCAGCGGGCGAGACATCACCATGGCCATTCGGTCAGCCATGAAGGACGAGGCATACCTGAGTCCCTCCATCTCCAAGCTGCTAGTGGACAGCTACCTTTCTCCGCGGAAGAGCTCTCCCAAAGAACAAAGGTACAATGACCTGTCCAACAGGGAGAGGGAGGTCTTCCAGCTCCTTGCCGAGGGGCACTCCACCAAGGAGGTGGCAGACCTGCTCTGTGTGAGCGTGAGCACGGTCAAGACCCATCGGATCAACATCATGGAGAAACTGGGTATCCGCACCAACGCCCAGCTAGTTCGTTTCGCCATTCAGCTGGGGCTGGTGGCTCCTGAGTGAGAAATCCCCCTGAGAAGCTCAAGAAATCCTCCTTAAATGAGGCCGAAATCGTCTTTTGGACGATTCCCTTAATTCCCCAGGTTTCTGTATATTCGGCCTGAGCTAATCTCCCAACCATTACCGGGGTGCGGGATGGGTTTCCGCGAAAGGGTACCTGTGCCCAGAAGGAGGAGACATGTTTCGTTTCCAGACTGAACAGAAGGTGTGTGACATCGGGGGGGTGAAGGTGGGAGGTCAACCAGGTGAGTATGCAACGGTTTGCTGTTTCTCCATTTTCCAGGAGAGTGATCGGGTCTTTGACAAGGGAGCCAGGAGAAAAGGTTTCAACGAGAAAAGGGCTGAGGAGCTCCTGAGGACCGCAGACAAGTTCTCCAGGGAGACCGGTGTTCCAGTGATGGCCGACATCGTGGCTAGCCCGGGGGAGAAGTTCAACAAGTACATAGACTTTGTTACATCCATAAGCGACATGCCATTCTGTGTTGACGCCATCATGATGAAGACCAAGCTGGATGGGGCGGCCTATTGCGCGGAGAAGGGGCTGCTGGATCGCATGTTCTATAACAGCATCACGGTTTGGGCAGACGACCTTGTGACCGAGGTTAAGGAGATGGCCCAAATAGGGGTGAAACACGTTCTTCTGGTGGCATTTGACCAGAACGACCAGATGCCCACAGGCAGGATAACAGGGGCACAGAAACTCCTCGACGCCATAGAGGCGGCTGGGGCCAGGTTCGAAAGCATCATGGTGGATACCTCTGTGCTCAACGCTCCGGCCACTGCCCTCTGTGGAATGGCCAACCGCCTCATCAAGGAGAAATGGGGTTATGCCACGGCCAGCGCCCCCAGCAACGGCTCCTACATGGAGATGAAGCGCTTTCGTGACGAGATGTGGGGCTTCAAGGGATGGGCGGCCATCGACGCTGTGGTGGAGGGTCTGGCTGCCTTCTTCTTCCATGACTTGGTCTTCACAGGCCCCATGGCTGGCGCACCTCGGGTGGTTCCAGCAGTGGCAGCAGCCGATGCTTTTTTGGCTGCCGCGGTCTTTGACGAGACCAAGGAACTTCCCAAGGAGCCCAACCATCCCCTGTTTAAACTCTGGCCTGATTTTGCAGAGCAGCTCAGGGTGCGCTGGGACAAGGCCGCAGAGCTCAAGAAGGTGGAGCGGTAGCATGAACAGCTCCAAGATTCTCTTTTGCTCCTGGGGTGGATCCGTGGTGGACAACCGGGGGAAAGCCCCAGGGGCTTACGAATCCGTCGAAGGGGTGAGCCTGCCCCAGACTTTCAGAGAAGGGGAGGAGCGGAAGGCCCTGGCTGGGTGGGGGGGTATCCTGGTTCGCTCCCAGGATGTGGACATCATAGATCTGTGTCGCGCGCACCTGGAGGCGGTCCGGGGGGAATCCAAGAAGTGTGACAAGTGCAATTACTGCAGCACCGGATACAACGAGCTGTTGGATGTTTTTCAAGACATCCTCAAGGGAGAGGCCACCGAGGAGGACCTGGAGTTCCTGGAATCAGCGGCCGAGGCCATCCGGGAGGCCGGCAAGTGCAGCATAGGCAAGGCTGGCCCCATTCCGTTGCTCCATGCCTTGAAGTTCTTCCGAGAGGAGTTCTTGGCAACCATCACGGGTGAGAGGCAAGTAAGGCGAGGGACATACTTTTCCCGCCTCACGGCCCCTTGCATGGAGGCCTGTCCCATTCACCTGGATGTGCCAAGGTACGTGGAGCGGATCAAGGAGGCCAAGTTTGTCGACTCCCTCCGGGTGATCACGGAGAAACTGCCCCTGCCGGGTGTTCTGGGCCGGGTCTGTTTCCGTCCCTGCGAGAGCCATTGCCGGCGGGCCAATGTGGACAAAGCTATTTCCATAAAGGCTTTGAAACGCTTTGCAGCGGACCAGGCTTTGAAACCTGGAGATAGTTGCGATCTGGTGGTGCTCCCCTCTCCCAGAACGGGCAAGGTGGCCGTGGTGGGGGCCGGTCCTGCTGGTATCACGTGTGCCTATCACCTAGCCAAGAGGGGACATCGGGTGACGGTTTTCGAAAAATTGAAGGGACCTGGTGGGATGGGGGTTATGGGGATCCCTTCCTACAGGCTCCCCCGCCAGGTGCTTTCCCTGGAGATACAGACCCTGGAGAGATTGGGTGTCCAGTTCCTTTACGGCAGGAGCCTTGGAGAAGACATCAGCCTTTTGCAGCTTGAGGAAGAGTTTGACGCGGTTTTCCTGGCTGTTGGAGCTCAAAAAAGCATTCCCATGAAGATAGAGGGCGAAGCCGAAGGCTACAAAGGAGTATTTCAAGGATTGGATTTTCTGAGGGAGATCAACCAAGGAAGGGACCCGTATCCCGAGGGTAAGAGAGTGGCGGTCATAGGTGGAGGCAACGTGGCCATTGATTGCGCCCGTTCTTGCGTGAGGTTGGGGAAGGAGCAGGTCTCTGTGGTGTATCGAAGAAGCCCCAAGGAAATGCCGGCCGACCCGGAAGAGATCCGAGATGCCGAGGAAGAAGGGGTGGATTTCCGCTATCTCAGCCTGCCGTTGAAGATTCTTGCCGAGGGGGGCACTGTGGTCGGGCTGAAGTGCATTCGGATGGAGTTGGGGGAGCCGGACCGAGATGGAAGGCCGCATCCTTTGCCTATCCCAGGATCAGAGTTTTTCATCGATTGTGACATGGTGATTACTGCAGTGGGGCAGGCCGTAGATCCCTCAGCCTTGGAGGGAATCCAAGGGCTGGCAAACAATCCATGGCACGCCGTGAGGGTGGATGAGGCCACCTGCCAGACGAGTCGTCCCAAGATTTTTGCCGGCGGGGACTGTCAGACAGGGCCGGACACATTTGTGGCAGCCTGTGCAGGTGGGCTTCGTGCGGCCCAGAGCATAGATCGCATGATCAACGGCTTGCCCCTGGAGCAGGATCAAGAGGCTGGCTTTGAGATGCTCTTCAGGAAGGCGAAGCCCTACGACCCCAAAGAGGTGATTCCAAAGGTGGAGCCATCTCAGAGGAGACAGCCTGTGAGGCTTTCCCCAGAGTCACGTCGATCCTCATGGGAGGAGGTGGAGGGTTCCTTCACGGTTCAGGAGGCTGTGGCCGAGGCCGAGCGATGTCTTCGCTGCTATTACGTGGCCACCGTGGCGGTGTGACGGATCCTGAGGCAAGCCAATCCGTCTGGCCCGGGAGTTGTTCTGCCCGAGGATCTCGTAGCGAGAGAAAGGAGAGTTTTCATGAACCAGTTCACACCCAAGGAGAGGATCATGCGGCTTTTCAGGAGAGAACCTCTTGACACCATGCCCTTTTTCAGCGGGATGGGCATGGTTGTGATGCCCGCCATCAAGAAGCTGGGATACCACTTTGCCCAGGTACACACCGACGCCAACCGCCTGGCTCAGTCAGCCATTTGGTCCAGCAAGCTTATGGGGTTTGACTCCATCGTGGTCCCTTACGACATGTGCTGGGAGTCTGAGGCCATGGGAAACAAGATAAGCCTCTACGAGGATTCGGAGGACATCCTTTACCCCACCATACCGGAGAAACGCTGGAAGAGCATGGACGAGGTGAAAATCCCCGAGAACATCATGGAGTTGGGCAGAATGCCTCTCATCCCCAAGGCCATCCAGATCATCAAGCAGGAAGCCCCAGAGTATCCGGTCGGGGCCTGGCAGCTGGGACCTTTCACCCAGGCAGGCCAGATCCTGGAACTGGACATGATCCTGAAGGCTGTTTTCAAACAGAGGGAGAAGGTGGAGCAACTCCTGGACAAACTCACGGACATGATCATCAAGATCGGGCAGGCCCTGCAGGCTGCAGGGGCGGACTACATCACCTTGAGGGAGCCAGGGGTTGCGGCTGACCTGCTCAGCCCCAAGACCTTCCGCGAGATGATAAAGCCCCGTCTGACAAGGATCCTGGCTGCATGGAAGTCTCCCAAGATCCTTCACATTTGCGGGCAGACCGACCCTCTTGTGGAGATGATGAACGAGTGCGGGGCAGACGCCATAAGCGTTGACATCAAGAACAACTTGGTGGAGACCAGGAAGAAACTCGGCAACGACGTGCTGCTTTTCGGAAACTTCGACGTGTTTGCGTTGCCTTGCAAGGCTGAGACCACGGTGGAGCAAGCAGTCGAAGCCATAAAAGTGAACATCGATTCCGGGGTGGATGCGGTGATGCCAGGCTGCGACCTGTGGCCTGACATAAAAGAGGAGAACATGCTGGCCATTGTGAAAACCACGAGGGAATATGGCGGGGCCAGACCGAGCCCTGCTGTGGGCCGGCTCCACTGAGCCTGTCCCGGAGCATGGGAGGCAATGGGAAAACCGGTAGTCCGGGGTGTCGGGACACCACGAGAAACATATTACCCACACAAGGAGGAGAGGGGACATGGCGAGCAAGGAAGAGCTGCTCAAGGCATTGAGCGACGGGGTCGTGAACTACAACGAGGACCAGGTCAGGGAAGCGGCTCAGGCTGTGGTGGACAACGGCCACGACCCCCTGGAAGCCATCATGGATGGGCTGGCCCACGGCATGGAGATAGTGGGAGGCCTTTACGAGCGCAACGAGTACTTCGTGCCCGAGGTCTTGATGTGCGCGGATGCCCTCTATGCGGGACTTGGAATTCTCAGGCCGCACGTGCCCAAGAAGGAAGGGGAGAGCAAGGCACAGGTGGTCATAGGCTCGGTGCAGGGAGATGTCCACGACATAGGGAAGAACCTGGTAAAAATGATGTTCGACGTGGCTGGCTTCACGGTTCATGACTTGGGGAGAGATGTGCCCCTGGAGAACTTCGTCAAAGAGCAACTCAGGACAGATGCCGAGATCGTGGCCATGTCCGCCATGATGACCACCACCATGCTCGGGATGCGCAAGGTCATCCAGATGATCAAAGAGAAAAACCCCAACGTTGCCATCATGCTGGGTGGGGCTCCTGTGACCAAGGACGTGGCCAAGCTCTTTGGGGCGGACGGCTACGCCGAATCGGCCGGAAACGCTGTGGAAGAGGCCATCAAGATGATCAGCAGGCTCAGGGAGATGAGGGCGGCGGGCCAAGTCTAGGGAGCTCCCTGGGCTGCACTGCGAGAGTGGGGGAATCAGACAGGCCTGGTGTCAGCAATTGCCCGAAGAATAGGGCTGTATGCTGGACGACCCCTAGAGGAGGACAGGATGTGGAGCAATTCTTGGTTGAGGCGAAGGGGAGGTGGTGATGGACGAGGATAAGGCCATGGTCATCTTTCAGCCCTCGGGCCGAAGGGGTCCTGTGAAGAGTGACATCACCCTGATAGAGGCCTCCAGGCTCCTGGGTGTGGACATAGAGACCCTGTGCGGGGAGAAGAAGGTATGCGGGAAGTGCAAGGTCCGGATAGAGGAGGGGTTCTTCCAGAAATTCGGTATTCATTCCAGTCGTGAAAACGCGAGTCCATGGCAAGAGGAGGAGGAGAAGTTTATCAACCCTGAGCAGAAGGAGGCCGGGTATAGACTGGCCTGTTGCGCCAAGGTGCAGGGGGATCTCCTGGTCTTTGTGCCAGAGGAGTCCCGGGCGGGCAAACAGGTGGTGAGCAAGGCTGCCAGGGCCATTGAGATAGAACACAACCCGGCAGTGAAGATCTATTACGTGGAGGTGGAGCCTCCCACCTTCGAGGAACCAACCGCTGACTTCGAACGGGTGTGCCGGGAGCTGGAGAGGCAATACGGCTTGACCAATCTGGGGATCGACCTTCTGACCCTCAGACAACTCCCGGGGATCTTAAGACAAGGAGACTGGAAGGTCACGGTAAGCGTCTGGATGGACAAAGAGATCATCCGCGTGAGGCCCGGTAAGTGTGCGGCCCACTACGGGATAGCCATAGACATCGGCACAACCACCGTGGCCGGCTATTTCTGCAACCTGGATACAATGGAGGTGCTCGACACGGTCTCCCTAATGAACCCGCAATGCAAGTACGGGGAAGATGTGATGTCGCGCATCACCTTCCACATGACCACAGAGGACGGCCTCAGGCGCATGAGCGACGATATTGTTGAGGGGCTCAACTGGATCATCGATCAGGCTGTGCAGGGGACCCATCCCCCCAAGAAGAAACTCAAGAAGCCCAAGGGAGAAGAAGGCCCGGAGGAGTGGGTGGAGGTCCCGGAGGAGGGCAAGACCTATCTAAGGCTCTCAAGGGAGGATGTGGAGGATGTGACCATCGTTGGCAACACAGCCATGCACCATATCTTCCTCCAGCTGGATCCCCAGTTTGTGGGACTGGCGCCTTTCCCCCCTGTTATCCACCACAGCCTGGACATCAAGGCCAGGGATCTGGGCATCAGGGTGAACCCCTCGGCCTATGTCCACGTGCTTCCCAACGAGGCAGGATTTGTGGGTGCAGACAATGTTGGGGTGCTCGTGGCAGAGGAGCCGTACAAGAAAGACGAGATGGCCCTGATCATCGATATAGGGACCAACGGGGAGCTGGTCTTGGGCAACAGGCACAAGATGATCTCCTCCTCCTGCGCCACGGGCCCGGCCCTGGAGGGGGCCCAGATACTGTTCGGAATGCGCGCAGCCCCGGGGGCCATAGAGCGGATCAAGATCGATCCCGATACTCACGAGGTGGACTACAAGGTGATCGGCCGGGATGCCTGGAGGAGTTACTCGGAGCCCAAGGAAATGAAGGCCAAGGGGATCTGCGGCTCCGGAATACTGGATGTGCTGGCCGAGCTTTATGCATCGGGGGTGATCACCAAGAGCGGTGTTTTCAACAAGGAGCAGAAGTCAAGGCGTTTCCGCAGAAACGCCGAGAACAACCAGCCCGAGTTCGTGCTGGCTTGGGCAGAAGAGACCAGTATCGGCAAGGACATAGTGATCACCCAGCGGGATGTGCGCCAGATCCAGTTGGCCAAAGGCGCCCTGCACGCGGGCTGCAAGCTCATGATGAGGCGCATGGGCATCGAGCACGTGGACAGCGTGAAGATAGCCGGGGCCTTCGGGACCCACGTGGACAGGACCAAGGCCCTGGTCATGGGCCTTTTCCCTGACTGCGAGATCGACAAGATCGTCTCTGTGGGAAATGCCGCAGGGGATGGAGCCAGGGCCTGCCTGCTGAACCGCGAGAAGAGGGTGGAGGCCAACTGGGTGGCAAGGAACGTGGAGTATATAGAGCTCACCGTGGAGAAGGATTTCCAGCAACAGTTCATGGAGTGCATGCAGATACCTCACATGAAGGACAGGTACCCGCACCTGGAAGGGGTGGTCAGGCCGGAGATCCTTCACCAGAGGTAGGTCTCACTAGGCAAAGGAGAGGCCAATGGGCCAAAGCCCATGGGTAAATTGATTTGGGTGGTCGTAGATCCAGGGATCTGCGGGTTTGAGTGTTCCATAGAGGCGAGAAGGGTGGGGAGATGGGCTGCCGGGCTTCAGGTCCAGTCGCAGTGCGAACATATCCAGAGGTTTTCGGATCTGATCCCAGTGGTCACGGTAAGAGGCCTGTTCGCCCCCATGACCCGCAACCCGGTGCTGCTGGCTGCAGAGCAGGCGCATTGCCATGCCTCTTGTCCAGTGCCTGTGGCGGTGCTTAAGGCAGCGGAAGTGGCCCTCGAGATGGCCCTCCCCCGTGACGTGAGGATCTCCTTCCGTCCTCCGGAATCTGTGGGGGTGGCCCAGGGCCAGGATCCACCAGGAAAGGACAGGGCCCTGAAATGAAGGTGATGGCGCAGGGGAAGATGCTTCCACTGAAGGGAGAAAGAGGTATTCCCGAGAAGCTCTTGGGGTCCCTCGCCAACCAGGCTAGGCGCCATGGCCTGGAGGTGGTGTTGCCCTTCTCCACGGAGCAGATCGTGGTGGCCCAGTGGGTGAACCTCAAGTGTCGTTACGGCTGCAGGCAGTATAACACCAACTGGTGTTGCCCCCCTGCCACCCCGGGCCCGGACAGGGTCAGGGCCATCCTCGGGGAGTTCCACCAGGCTCTTCTTCTGGTGGGGACCCAGGACTGTCCTGATTTCTACTTGGACAACGGCCGCAAGCGCGCCAGACAGGTGCGATGCTGGAAGGGAACGGTGAGCCTGGAGAGGGCCCTGTTCCTCGAGGGATATTACAAGGCTTTCGGACTGGTAGGGGAAACCTGTGGGCTGTGCAAGGAATGCGCCTACCCTGGGGATTGCCGTTTCCCCCAGGAGAAAAGGCCTTCCGTGGAGTCCTTCTCCATAGACCTGTTTGGAACCCTTCGGAACCTGGGAATCAGGCCTCGCCTGGCCAAGGGGAGGAAGGATCTTTTCAACTACTATGGCCTCATTTTGGTGGAGTGAGAGGTCGGGCATGCCTGCCGCAAGTGCACCCCCATGCCGGGTCACCCTGATAGCGGGGTTCCTGGGAGCCGGGAAGACGACTCTCCTGAGGCACATCCTGGGCTGGCCTGGGGACCTGTCCTCCACCGCGATCCTCGTCAACGAGTTCGGGCAGATAGGCATCGATGGTGAGCTGCTGAAAGGGGCGGGCACTCCAGTTGTGGAACTGACCAACGGGTGCATATGCTGCACGATTCAGGGCGATCTCCTCAAGACCCTCAGGGAGATCCTAGCACGCTTTCGGCCCACGCATCTGCTCATCGAGGCCACGGGTGTGGCTGACCCTCTGGAGGTGCTGGCTGTTCTGCGCCAGGATGAGTTTTCCGAGGCACTGGTGGTGCACAAGGTGGTGACCGTTGTGGATGCTGATTTCTGGGAGAACCGCCAGTATCTCGGGCCTCTTTTCTTCAACCAGATCCTAGCGGCTGACCTGGTGCTTCTCAACAAGGTGGATCTCCTGGCACCGGAGGAGGTCCCCCGCTGCCTGCGCCAGATCCAGGAGAGCAATCCAGAGGCGGCGGCCATCCCCACTCACCACTGCCGGGTCGACCCGCAGGTTCTCTGGGGTGTTTCGAGGGCCAGACTGGACACCCAGCTCCATGATTCCCACGAGGCTGACTCCCATGAAGACGCCAACGACTTGGGCTTCGTGAGCTTTGCCTTCGAGGAAGAGGCGCCCTTGCAAAAGGGTTGTTTCCAGAGATTTCTCAACGAGCTTCCCTACGAGCTTTACCGTGTGAAGGGTTTTGCGCTCCTGGAGGATGGGCTTCATTTCATCAACCACGTTGGGGGCAGGACCGAGTGGGTGGATCTCGAGGGGCCGGGCGGAACTCGCTTGGCCTTCGTGGGATGGAAGGTGGACCCAGAGAACATCAAAGCGCGGCTCAAGGAATGTCTCTGCGCCTAGATTCAGGGCGCATCTGGCATAGGCCTAGCCAAAGCTCTCGCGGACTTGGCTCCATCAGAGGGTTAGGCATCCACCAGAGAGGAGGTGATGGAAACTGACTGAGAGAACTGAAGATGGCTCATGTCGATGAGGACCTTACCTGGAAACAAGGAGGTATCACATGGCCAAACAGAGGTTGATAGATGCGTACAGGGGAAAGAGGACGGACATCCCCCCCTGGGTCCCCTATTCAGGGGTCCACAGCGCCTTTCTCATCAACGAGCCTGCCGACAAGTTCCTCAAGGACCCCCAAATCTTGGCCAAAGGGGTGGTCAACGCTGCTAAGCGTTACCATGCCGATGGGATCCCTTTGCTCTTCGACCTGTCGGTAGAGGCCAACGCCGTCGGCTGCGAGCTCAAGTGGTGGGGGGACAACGTGCCTTCGGTGGTCACGCATCCGTGTTCGGACAAGACCCCGTCCGAGGCAGGGCTCAAGCTTCCCACCAAGGAGTCGGGCCGGTGGCCGGTTATCTTTGAGGCGGCCAGGATTGCCAAGCCCCAGCTGGACGAGCTGGATTGCGTCATGATGGGATTGCTGTGCGGTCCCTTGACCCTGGCCTCCCATCTGGCAGGGGTCCGGATCTTCACGGACGTTTACAAGAAGAAGGACTTCGCCCACCAGGTGATCAAGTTTGCCGGAGAGGTGGGAGCCTGCTCCGCCCGGTTTTACGCGGAGATGGGTTGCGACATCATCTGTGTGGTTGACCCAGTGGCTTCCCAGATAAAGCCCGAGACCTTCAGGGAATACGTGACCCCAAATGCCCAGCCGGCCATCAAGGCGATCCACGATGCGGGCAAGACCTCCTCCTTTTTTATCTGCGGTGACTGCACAAAGGTGCTGGAGGAGGTCTGCAAGGTGGGAACCCACGGCTTCGCCATAGACGAGCAGCTCAACATGGTGTTCGTCAGGGACATGGCCATGAAGTACAAGGTTGGCTTCGGGGGGAACCTGAAGCTCACCCTGGCCTTGAGCCTAGGGCTCCTTTCCCCCAGGGAGGACGCCATCGTGAGCCTGGCTGCAGGGGGCAACACTGGGTTCACCTTCGCCCCTGGGTGAGACATGCCCTACGATGTTCCGGTGGAACATATGGACCAGGCATACGAGGCGAGGGATTGGTACTATCAGTATTACACCAAGTACCCGGAGTCCTGGTAATCACGTCTGACAAGGAGGGTGCAAATGTCTCAAGAAAAGATCCATATCGATGTGCTCACCTTGGACAGCGTGCAATGTGCGGCATGCGGTTACATGATGGAGTCCATAGCTGCCATGCCCACCGAGGTCCAGGACATGATCGAGTACAGGGAATGGTCCATTAAGAACAAGGACGGGATCGGCAAGTTCCTGGAGTTGAAGGGCAGGGTCCTGCCCACAATCTGTATCGAACGGGATCTTGTCTTCGAGAGCATCATTCCCCAGTACGAGGAGCTCATCGACGAGATGGCCAAGAGGGCCCCTACTCCCGCCATGAAGGACAAGATTTTGTCCCTGAGGGAGAAGGGCTTCGAGTTCGACAAGATCCAGGAGAACCTGCAACGGGCTGGAGCAGGTCGGTTTACCAGATCCGATTCCAGCATCGCATGAGTGTGTTGGGCTTTTGACAAGAAGGCCGGGATGGGGATCCAGGTTCTAGGATCCCATCCTGGCCTCCCCTGCAGGGAGAATCCTCTCGGAGGATGGGGAGGAACCGGGGATGCCTGGAACAGGAGAAGCGCTTTGCGCGCTGCAGGACAAAGAAAAGATCCTCATAGAGGTTATGTATAAGGCAGACTACTGCCTGCTTTGTTATTACATGGACGAGGCAGTTAGAGAAGTCTTACCGCAGTACGGGGAAAAGGTGGATTACAGGCGGGTGTTCTTTATGACCCAAGAAGGGGGAAAGCGTTTCCTGGAGCTTTCCAGGTCTCTCTATGGTGAGGAAGGGGTCCTGAAACACCTGCGGCTTGCCCCTGTTCCTTCTCTTTTCATAGAAGGTGAGTTGGTCTTCGATATGATCCCCACAAGAGATGAACTGGAGGAGGCCATTCAGGAGGCCTTGGAGAAATTAGCAGGATACACCCAGGGGGACCCGAGATGAGATCGGTTCATTTGGAGATCCTGCACGAGGGGGAGCACTGAATCCCCTGTGATTACATGACCCGGGTGGTCGAGGCGGTGGCACAGGGATACGGTGGAGCCCTTCTCTGGGAGAAGGTGATCACCAAGGAGCTTCGGGGGGCAATGAGGTGCATGGAGCTCTCCCGGGCTCTGGGCCGTCCGGCCCCGGTGCCTTCCATCTTCATCAATGGGAGCCTGGCCTTCGAATCCACGCCTAGCGTGGAGGAATTGAGGGAGCGGCTGGATCAACTTCTGGCTGACTCAGAATAAGAGCCTCAAGGGAGGTTTCCGGATGTCCATGGATCGAAAGGTGAGGGTGGATGTGCTTCTCACCGACTTCCGCCAATGAATGGCCTGCGTCTATATGGCGGAGTCGGTAAGGTCCTTGCCGAGTGAAATTCAGCAGCTGATAGAAGTCCGGGAATGGGACATGCGCACCCTGGAGGGTTTTCTGCGCTTCAAGGAGTTGAATGTGAGATCCTTGCCCAGTCTGGCACTAAACGAAGAACTGGTTTTCGAGGCTCTTATTCCAGGCCAGGAGGAATTGATCAGGGAGATACTGGCGCGCAGTGGGAACCGGTATCAAGACATCTAATGAGGCTTTGCAATGTACCTGGAAGGATTAATCGTGGAGGGTTTCAAATCCTTCTCCGAGCCCACCAGCATGGGTTTTGAACCCGGCATCGGGGTGATCATCGGGAATAACGGGGTGGGGAAATCAAATATCCTGGATGCTATTGTTTGGGCCATGGGAGAGGATGACCTGGGCAAACTGAGGTGTCAGAGGGAGGAAGATCTGTTCTTCTCAGGCAGCAGGAGCTACCCTGCGGCAGCCCGGCTCAAAGTGGAGCTCAAGTTCAAACAAGGCCCTGAAAAAACATCTCCCGTTACGATCCTGGCCAGGGAAAAGAGCAGGGAGGGCGTGGAGCATTACTGGATAAAGGGGGAGAAGGTCGGGCGGTGGGAGTACGAGAGAGAACTGATGGGGCTCGGGCTGGGCAACAGCTTGAAGACAATCGTAAGGCAGGAACAGATCAATGACATGATTTCCCTGGAGCCCCCCCAAAGGTTTTCCTGGGTTCAGGAGCTGCTTGGATTTTATAGCTCTGAAGACACAATGCGATGTTTGAAAAAAGAGGTCGCCCCCTGCTTCCAGGAGTATCTTTCTTTGCTTTTTCCAGAGGCAGAGGCCGGAATCATTATCTATGGAGAAGACGGGAAACCAGGTCTAGAGATCGAACTGGCCCTGAGAAAGGAGTTAGTACGAAGGGCTCATCAACTCTCTGGGGGCCAGAAGGCGGTCACCAGTCTGGCTTTGAAACTGGCGCTCTTCGAGCAACTGGGCGCTCCTCTCTATCTTTTGGACGAGGTGGAGCCTTCCCTCGACTACACCAACCACAAGTCCATGCAAACACTCCTGAAAATGCTTGCCAAGAAAACCCAGCTCATAATGATCACCCATCTGCGCAGCACCATAGAGCTGGCCAATACCGTCCACGGAGTCAGGACCCGGATTGACGGCTCCTCCTTCATGAAGTTCTATTTTCTCATGGATGAGCGACTGCTGCGGTTGTACAAGTGCTGTTGAGGGCAAGAGAGATGGAGCTTTGGGAACGGATAGAGCGGCTTCGAAGCCTGGTCACGGAGATGGGACTGCCGCGTCATGAGATGGCCTATTTCGGGGTGGTTTGTCCTTACTGCGGCAAGTCTGATCGGATCCATAGATTGGAGGAGCCCTCCGAATTGGATGCTGCGCCTTGGGAATATCACCAAGCTTGGCAGGAGTTTGCCGGGGAGGGGGAATTGGTGCTTTGCAAGTTCTGCCGCCAGGTGCTTCGGCTCGAACAGGGAAAAGGAGCAGTAGGCCTGGGTGGGGATTCTTGAACTGGGGCGCCTGAGAATCCCGGGTCAAGGGGAGGAAATGGAGATGAAGATAGAGGTCCTCGGACCTGGATGCAGGAATTGTGAGGTTCTGTACCAAAACGTGATAAAGGCATTGGAAATAGCGGGCTTGAAGGATCAAGTTCAGGTGGAGAAAATCAAGGAGCCGCAATATTTCTTAAAGATGGGCGTGTTCACCACCCCGGGGCTTGTCATAAATGGTGAGGTGGTCTCCACGGCCAGGGTCCTCACAACAGAACAGGTCCTTGAAATACTCAAGCCCAAGCTCAAGGCAGAGGAGCAGGGCTAGGCAGGGCGGGCCATGGGTCAAAGAACCGAGGTCTTCTTGATTACCGGATTTCTGGGGAGCGGCAAGACCACCTTCCTCAATCGCGTTATTGCATCTTTCCCGGGGGATCGAAAGCTCATGATCCTCATGAACGAGTTCGGAGAAGTCGGCATCGACGGCACCCTCATAGAAGGCGAGGACCTGGATATCCTCGAGATCAGCAAAGGCTCCATCTTCTGTGTGTGCGTGAAGACTGATTTCATCAGGGGGATGCACGAGATAGCCCAGAAGATCCAGCCCGATGTGCTACTGATAGAGTCTACCGGTGTGGCTAATCCAAGCGATCTGAAGAGGGACCTGAAGCTGCCCTTTTTCCAGGACCGCTTTCACCTCGTGGAGCAGGTCTGCATCGTGGATGCCGCCAACTTCGAGGAGGCCTACGAGACCTTCTCCTCGGTGGAAAAACAGATTGCATCATCCACCGCGTTCATAATAAACAAGACGGATCTGGCCTCACCCGGGCAGATTGCACGGGTCAAAGAACTCATCTCAAGGCACAACCCGACTCCCAGATTCTTTGAGGCAACCTATGCTGACATCCCTCTGGAGATGTTCTTCGGGGGGCTCTCCAGAAGGCCTGCGGGGGAGCCCGCCGCGTTGAAGGGACAGGGCGCAGGCCTTCTCTCGGCAGAAGAGTTGGAAGAGGCCATAGATGAACTCCTGGCTGACCCCAACAGGGAGGTGACACCTCCTGACCTACTGGTCTCCGCGGTCTACAGGTGGCAGGGCCTGGGGCTGGAGGCATTCAAGCAACTGGCCACCCAGCTGCCCAAGGCGGTCGTCCGGGCAAAGGGTTTTTTGGGAGAGGGGAAGGGGACATATCTGTTCAGCCTGGTGATGGGGAAGTGGGCTTTAGAGGAGCGTGCACTGCCGCCTGAACGCGTGGAGCTGCTCAACCGCCTGGTCTTCATCGCCCCACCAGAGGTGATGCCGCAACTCGAGGCCTTGTCAGAGAGATTCCCACTCTTCTCCAAGGAGTCCACCTGGGACCCCATGAAGACAACCGCTTAGTAAACGCATTTTTGTGCGGGAAATTTGGTTCCATTGTCCCGAGCCAGGTCGCAGAAGTCCACGAACAGGCAGGGATCTCGATCGACCCAAAGAAAATCATCCGTTTCAGGCCCAAGAATCATCCTCTGGACGATGGCCCCACGGTCTTGGGTAGCCTATTCTACATTGTAGAATAATCGAGGATGTAAAGGAGAACAGATGGGGATCCGTTTCCAGGAATGTCCCTGTTCGGGCAAGTCCATGAGGCGCAATGTGGCCCCATGGATCCTTCTCACGGTGTACAAACAGGAGGGTGTGTACGGATACGAGATCAACAAGATCCTCCAGAGCCGTTTTGAGGATCTGGACTTCTCCTTGAACATGGCTGGGATCTATCGGCACCTGAAGAGCATGGAGCAGAGAGGGGTCTTGCGAACGCAGTGGGACACTCGAGATCCCGGTCCTGCCAAGAGGAGATACTATCTCACCCGGGATGGCAAAGAGTGTCTGGCATATTGGCTTCAAACTTTGAGGGTCCACGGCAAATGGATAGGGCGCTTCCTCCATGAGGCGAGAAAGGTGTTCCCGGTAAGGGCCGATGTGAAAACCATTGGCCGGAAGAGGAGTTGACATGAACGCGCCAAAGCGACTCAGTACAACAAAACCGGTCAAGCTCATCTTCGCCGGGGGATTTCTAGGCTCCGGCAAGACCACCGCCCTGGCGGCCCTGGCAAAGCGGCTGATCCAGCGGGGCCTGCGGGTGGGCTTTATCACCAACGATCAGACGGATAACCTTGTGGACACGGCCATTGTTAGGGAGATGCTGAGCCAGCTCGGGGTGCCTGTGGAGGAGGTGGTAAAAGGATGCTTCTGTTGCAAGTTCGAGGAGCTCATAGAAGGGGTGGAGAAGGTCCTGGCCTATGACCCGGACGTGATCATGGGAGAGCCGGTGGGTAGTTGCACGGACTTCGTGGCTGCAGTAGCCAACCCCATAAAGATCCATTACAAGGGCGCATTCAAATTCGCCCCGTTTTCCATCATGTGTGATCCCAACAGGGTGAAGGAACTCCTTTTGAAGGAAACGGAGACCCTTTTCCCTGAGGAGGTGGCCTACCTCTTCCAGAAGCAGTTGGAGGAGGCGGACGTTATACTGCTGAACAAGGTGGACCTCATCTCCCACCAGGAGAAGGAGAGGCTCCTCGAGGGTCTCGGGGAAAGGTTTCCAGACCGGCGGGTGATGGCGGTCTCGGCCCGGCACGGACACGGCGTGGATGCATGGCTGGAGCTCCTTTTGTCCGGGAGGCCTGGGGCCAATGTGGTGCTCAAGGAGCTGGACTACGACCGATA